>DMOI01000013.1 GCA_003452395.1 Clostridiales bacterium | reverse complement strand
TTACGTTAACTAAATGACATTGGTTCAGGGGACTGTTTTTCCTAACCGTAGGGTGCGGTACTAGCGCAAGCGTATGTCCGCCCGTTTATTTTTATAACTAAACACTTAATGATAGCCAGTATTTATATACATAACACTTCAAAAATATAAATTTCTACCAAACATCGGGCGGACATACGCTACGCTAATCCGCACCCTACACTAGAGAAACCTACAGTCCTACACCTGAGCTGTAACCAATTTTAAATTTTAGATTTTCTCTAAAATCTGTTTGTTTTTTTCTTCTTGTAATTCTATCTTCATTTTCATATTTATATCGTCTCTAATATATTGTTTTAGTTCTACTATATTATCTTTATAGTTATCTTTAAACTTTAATATGTCCTTTTTTATGCTGTCGTATATATTTTGAAATTCCTGATCCATATTGTTTATTTCATCTATTTTTATCTTTTTTTCTTTTATCATTTCCCTAAACATACTCATATCAACATTATCTGATGTAATCACGGTGTTTTGATTTATTGTTATATTGTAAATTTCATTTAACATTATTGCTTTCTTCTTAACTATATCAAGTAATATTTTTATACTAGTTTTAACATTATTTAACATACTCAACACCTCACGCTACACCTATACTTTTTAGAAATTCCGTCAGAATCCGCTCTAAACTTGAATTGTAATATGTACTCGCAATCAAATCAATAAAATATACTACAGCAAGTATTGGTATAAGAGTTAGTATTAACCTTAAAAACACCTTTGATTTATACTTTTCATCGTAACGCACATATACCACCTCCAACCTATTATTATAATTTTACCACATAATCAAAAAAAATCAAGCCTTTTAGACTTGATTTTTTTTGATTATCTAGGTGCTTCCATTATGTTCATTGACATTCCTTCTACTGTTTTAAGTTCTCTGATTAATTCTTCGGTATCCGATTTTTCTGCTTCTGTATAAAGCATAATTAGTCCATGATTTGGTTCATCACTCATACCGATCCTAAGCTTTATAATATCTCCATACTTTGCTACAACATCTTGAAAATTCACCGAGTTCTCTCTTCTATTAATTAATCTTACAGCAATTATCATCTTTTGCATAATAAATCCTCCTTTGTATTATATAAAGTTTAGCTTTTTAGCTTGCTTTAGTAAATATTCATATTTTTTTTGTATCGACTGCACCTCATAGATATAACAGTCAACCAAATCTGTATCAGATACATTGTCAAAGTTTTTGTATGCCATGTCAAGTTCTTTCCTTGCTTTATTAACCGACTCCATAATCATAATATTTTCCTTACTACTAGGTACTATCTTTTTTCCAATCAGCATGAAAATCCCTCCAATAATATAATAATGAGCACTACCTCTGCTACTATTATTATACTTATGCATGGAATTTTTATTCAATCTTTTTATAGTAACTACTAACTTTATAGTTTTATTATAACATAAAAACCAAAAAATGCAATATTATTTATGCATTCTTTGGTTTCTGTGTTAACACCATTTCATTTTCAGTTTTTCCTGATAAGTTCTCATATAATTTTATTACTCTCTCTGCATACCTCTTACCTTTTGCCGATTTTCCATTATATCTCCATAGTATTTCAAAGGCTGTCGGTTCTTCGCCACTCTTCTCTGCTGAAGCTATCTTACATTTTACAACTTGTATTCCACTTCTTATTGCATATTCCGGATCATACAACATTTTGTTATAGTCAAAATAACTTCCCCAGCTTGTATTGACTTGCATTAACCCATAATCCTGTGTACCGTTAGAATTTTTTGTATTATGAGCTTGTTGGTATCCACCTGATTCTATTGCCATAACGCATTTTATAAATATAGGATCTATTCCTTCTTCTTTTGAAACTCTTTCAATTAGTGTATTCCATTGGTCCGTTCCTGTTACCTTTACTCCCCAAGTTTTTCTCATCTCATCTGACAAATTGTCCACTGTAGGCATTTGCTCTATTATCTGCACTGGAGGTGCTAAAACTTCTACTGGAACGCCTTGTGGTATCAACTCTTCTGTTTCTGGTATTGTTTCTAACGTTGCTTCTATTTCTTTTAATGTTTGTACATCTATTTCTCTTATTTCGCTTTTTATAACTGCTTCCTTGCTTATTAGCGCTGCTCTTTCTGTTTTTATAATCACTGTCTTATTTTTCTCTACTTCACCTTGTAATAACCAAGTTCTATTTTCTGCTATAGTCATACTTGATGCTACACATTGTAATGAAAATATAAATACTAATACCAAACTTAATTTAATAATGTATTTATTCTTCAAATGATAAATATCCATAATTAAATACTCCACTTCCTTTTTAAATATTATTATATTATTATATTATTATATTATTATATTATTAAAAACAATTCTTTTACGTTACTGTTTCTAGTATGTTACAAATGATATCATAATATTTAAAATTTGTAAAGTATTATTTAAAAAATAATTAATATTTTTGCATTTCTGTTAACATTTCCGTAATAACTATGGGATATTTTGTAAATTTTACGCCTTTAACTCTCTTTTTTTAATTTTTCAACTTTCAACTTTCATCTTTCAACTTTTGAAAGCTCCTGGTAATATCAATTTAAATAAATTGTATCTATATATATTGATAAACTTTACTTCATCTGAGTAATTAAATACCTTTTTTATATCTTCTATTCCTTTTCCATATGAGAAAAATACTTTCTTTTCATCTAATGTAACTAGTTTTTCATATAACCAAGGATTTCTTCTTACTAGATTTGTCTCTGAGGGCATATCTATCTTCATCATAGAACCAGGATTCACTATTTCTATTCTTTCTACTGAAATATTTATTTCCACCATACGAGTGATATCCCAATAATCTCTATGAACTAGAGCATTTGCTATACCTTGTTTAATAGCCCATACAGGGTAAGTTACATCCTTAAATATATTATTTATTATTTCATTTGCTTTATCTATCATCTCAAATATAGTTCCCTTTATATAGTATATCGTCCCCTTATTAAATATCTTTATCCCTGTGTGTGGTAAAAACATTTGAGGTGCTTTACCAAAAAGCAACATGCCTCCAACCGTTGGATGATAAATACCACTACTTACATCTTGTTTAATTATACCTAATCCCTGCAGTAGTCCTTTTTCTTCCTCACCTATTATTGCTTGACAACTCAGTATATACTTTTTTAATTTTTCACTATCTAAGGATTCTAGTGTCAGATGCTTCATTATTGTAGTTTCAAGGTAAACAATACCATGCTCCTGCATCATATTTGCTATCTCATGTCTCTTTGCTACCCCAGTTGTAGATCCTCGTCTTATATAAAAAGAGCCATTATATATTAGTTGATGAGGTTTATCATCACTATTAAAAATAGTAACGACAACTATCTTCTTTCCCTGATACTCGACAACTTCAATTCTTATAGGTACTGGCGGATCTATCCTATTTGATACTAGTTGTTGTAGCTTCTCTTCTCCAAAAGATTCAAGCTCTACTCCTACGACTTCTTTAGTTTTATCCTTTATTCCATAAATTATGTATCCTCTGCCACCCTTAGAGTTTGCTATTGCGCAAATATCTTTTGCAAACTCCTTTTTATCCGAGTCATACTCTAGTGATATAGATTGCTTAAAATCAAGTTTTATACCCTCGGGTCTAGATAATAAATATTTTAGTTGCTTAATATTCACAGAATTCCCCTCCTATTATAATCAAAGGACAGATTATTTAAAACCTGTCCTTTAGCATTATATTAATACTTTTCTAACCCTAACTATTCTAACCCTACTATAACTGGACGAAATGAAACGTTTGGACTAACAGCCCCTTGATATCCCATATATGCATATATACCTGCATAATTACCAATAGCATGATCACCACCACGTGTAAATATAGAATTAGTTACCTGTGGAAAAATATGAGAATCATAATATCCTTGAAATGAACCGCCTCCAGCTACTGATGTTGTTACTTCGTTTAAGGCCCATCCATCTGTGTATGCTTCAGCAGATTCATAATTTATTAATCCATCTGCTGACGTTGCCTGTGCTAGTACATCTTTGTATTTTCCATCTGCAGCAAGTAAGCTTCCTGCATACGATGAATTCCCTACTCCTGTGTAACTAGCTACATATTCCCATGCTCCACCACTTAGGTCATATATACCATATGCATTTCCAGTTGTACTTTGCCCTTTGTTTACAGCATATGTTGTTTCTACCGTGTTACTTCCACCTGAATAATAACTTGCGTTATTATTCATTTCTATTTCGTTTCCATCTCTTATCGCCTCTGTTAAGTATGCTACTGCTCCCCATTCACTATTTTTCATCATATGTGTATCTACTATACTTTCGTCTGTACTTATTCCATATGGGTTGCCTGTATTTTGCATTGCCCTACATGCTGCAAATATATCATCTACAGTTATATTTCTCCAGCTTGCTATCCCAGGTTTTACTTGTACTAGCCCGCCATTTTGACTTGCTTCAAATTTGGCTACCCAAATTCCTGTTAGCTGTGTTCCACCAAAGTTAAATGCTGGATGTACTTTATATCCATCTAATGTATCGTCTATTATTCCATCACTGTATTTTATTTGTATTTTATCGTCTATATAATCTGCTATCGTATCTTGTCCTGTAATCTTATATGTATATCTTGGTATCCATACAAACATACTTCCGTCATTTAGTCTTACATTTGCCCATTTCTCATTTGTTACCCTGTCTGCAGCATTTTGATCTATGTCTGTTCTGTAGTTATACCAATATCTGTTTGTTATATCTGTATAACTTGCCTCAATGAAATCTCCCACTTCGTTAAATTTTAATGGTGTCATTCCTTCTGCTAGCTTTGGCATGTTAAAGGTTCCATTATATGATGGGATTATTGTCGTTTTACTTGCTAATTGGTTATTTCGTGTTTCTGCCATACACACACCTACAGGCACTTCAACAATTTGAGTACCTGGTCCATCATATGTTACTACCAATGTGTATGTATTCCCATCTAATGTATCAAAATTTCCCTTTGTTCCATTTATTACATTTACATCGGTTGCCTCAAATCCTATTACGTTTTCACTGAATTCAAATGTATATATAATGCTATTTATATTATCATCAGGTGTATCTGTTGTTATTGTAACAACTGGTCCAGCAGAATTAGCTGCCACCTTTGCCGCTATTGCTCCATACGGGTGTGTCGCTGTCGCTTTTACCCTAATATATATATCATCTCCGGCATTAAATGCTCCTAGTGTTGTACTCTCGCCTATTCCACTTACCGATAGATGAGTCCACGTACCACCATTTATCCTTCCTTCTAAATTAACATCATTGACTGGTAATCCAGTTAGTTTATCTAAAGATGAGTCTGCAGTATCAAATGTTGGTGCTACTGGTCTTTCTACTACCACTAGTGTTTGTACTGCTGATTTAAATGCTCCAGCTGTTGCTTTTGTTCTAAAATATACATTTTCTCCTGGTATTACTGCTATAGGCTCACCTGTTCCGCTTATTGCTCCAGTCATACCTGCATTGTCTGCATATTCTACTGTTGTAGGTATTTCTTGTGTTGTTGTTTCTGCTTCATAGTTGATTGTATATGCTGTTGTTACTTGCCTTGATGGTACTGTTAATGTTTGTATTGTCCCAGGTAGCGTTAAACCTGTCGCTTTTACTCTAATATATAAGCTCGTGCCTGGTGTTAGATTCAATACTGTCCCCGGTCCACTTGTTGGGCTACTCATTTCTACTGTCGTTGAGTATTCATCTGATACTGCTACTACTTGTGTTGTTGTTTCATTTGTATAATTGATTGCGTATGTTGGTGCTGATGGCGATGCTAGAATATCAAATGTTTTCACAGTTCCTGGTAAAGTCAAGCCTGTTGCTTTTACTCTTACTTTTAGGTCATTTGCTGCACTTATATGTGTGACTGGTACTGATTGCGTTGCTCCTCCACATGCATACCATGTTGTTCCACCATTTTTACTGTATTCCATTTCGGATGTAACAGATGTCAGGTTTCCTGTTTCTGTACTATATGATGCCAATGGTGCTTCTGGTCCTTCTAGTATATCTATTGTTTGTATATTTGATGCAAATGCTGATTCTGTGGTTACTTTCCTTATTTTTATATCATTTGTTGAATTAATATTTGCAATCGACACTGCTTGCGTACTTCCTGTACATGGGCTCCATTCACTCCCCCCATTTACGCTATATTCCATTAATGCTGTTACGTTCGTTAAATCTCCTGTTGCTGTATTATATGTTGCTGTCGGTATTTCTGATTTTGCCGACACTAGCAGTATTTGCACTTCTGATTTGAATGCTCCGTCTGTTGCTTTTGTTCTAAAATATACATTTTCTCCTGGTGTTACTGCTATAGGCACGCCTGTCCCACTTATTGCACCATTCATATCTGCGTTGTTTGCATATTCTACCGTTGCCTGCATTGCTTGTGTTGTTGTTTCTGCTTCGTAATTTATTGTGTATGCAGGTAGTGTTGGTCTGTTTGCAACTATTAGCCTTTGTATTTCTCCTGATGGTATTAATCCAGTTGCTTTTACTCTAAAGTATAGGTCTGTTCCCGGTGTTAGTCCTACTACCTCTCCCGTTCCATCTACTTTATTGCTCATTGTTACTGTTGTTGAGTATTCTATTGTCAATGGTATTATTTCTGTTGTTGTTTCTTCAATATAGTTTACTGTGTAGTTTGATGTTACTGGTCTTTCTCCAATATCTATTATTTGTACTGCTCCAGCTGATGTTGGTGCATTTTCTTTCACTCTTACCTTTATATTATTTGTCGCGTTAATACTTTCTAACACTGATGTAAGGTCTGTGTTAGCTGTACATACGGTCCAACTTGTACCTCCATTTAAGCTATATTCCATCGTACTGTCCGATCCGATCAGCTTATTTGAATTTGCACCGTCAAAACTAAATGTTGTTGTTGGCGCTGCTGGTGCACTTTGTGCATTAGAACTTGATCCACTAGATTTGCTAGGCGTTACTGGTTTTGCTGGCGTTGAGCCTTGATATTCCACCGTTTCAACCATCTCCGCTTTCGTAGTCTCTATACTTTTTTCCAAAACTTGTTGTTTGTTTTCCATTTCCGCAATCTCATCTTTTCTTTCTTGTGCTTTTTCCTGAATTAATTGTTCTATTTTTATTATATCTATAATATCTATTTGTTCCTTTTCTATTAATTCTAATTGTTCAGGTGTCTCACTTTCAGGTGGCAGTGATACCTCTTCTTCTATTACTTTTTTTATAGTATCCAAAAGAAATGTATCCATAGTTTTTGTGTCTATAGGCCTCGCATCCTCTTGTCTAAAAACCGGTTTAGCATTTTCTATTATTACTTCATTATTTTTCTCTATAATTATTTCATTCGTACTGTCAATTTCTCCACCTTGTTCACTTTTATCTTGCGTTGCTACCTCGCTCGGTCTAACTGTTGCTTTACCTGATAAAATAGAAAATTTAGACTTGCCATCTTTACATGTTACATATAACTTTGTACCTCTTACCCCCATAATCGCTGTTGGAGTTTTTATTTCAAACTTTGAACCTGTATTTAACTTTTGTTTAACATTTGCCCATATCCCACCGGACCAAATAGTAAATTGACTCTTTTTATTGTCACCTGTTTTATTCAATTGACTAACTAAAACTTGCGCATTTTCTCCAACCTTTATATCACTATCACTTGCTACAGATACTTCAACCCATGAGTTTATACCTGTCTTTATCGTATCACCTTGTGTTAAATACATACCTTTAAATGCGGAGAATGTTTTTTCTCCTCCACCTTTTTTAATTTGCACGTTACCATATAAATCTACAACTTTTGCCTTTGTCAGCGTAACAGCCGCAGATGCAGTATTGTAAAATATCAAACTCATGCAGAATAAACAAATAATCGTTAACATCAAACTTCTTTTTATCATTCCTTGCACCTCCTAGTACGCAAATATGGTATTACTTGCATTATCATATAATATATCTACTTTATATTCGTTTTTTAAATGTTTAAGCCCTACCATCATGCTTGAGTTCATCAATTTTACATTAACATTATCAATTTTAAATTTATATTCCCTGTCTTCTATCTTTACTATGGCTTCAGATGTTTCAGCAACCCAATCCACTGTTGCTTGTGAATTTTCAAAGAATTTTCTTATTGGAACCAATACGTTTACATTATCTGACACGACTGGTATATCTGTTACTATTCCTTTATATACTATTTTGTCTTTAATATCTAATATTTGGCTACTACCTTCTTCATTTTCTATGTCAAACACATATATGCAATTATCCCATACATCAGAAACGTAAAGCTTTCCTGCATTCTCTACTACATCTATCGGGCCACTAATATTTACATTTTCTATTGATCCATCTTGCATTTTTTTCAATAATTTGAATTCTTCTATCTTGCCTAATTTACTTATGTATTTTATTTTTTTATTCCATGTATCTGCAATAATTATTGTTCCATCGTCAAGAACGGTCATTGCTTTTGGGTAATTAAATTTTGAATGCTTTGCGTCAAGATTTACATCACCACTCATTGCATAAACATTGTCTATATCATTATAAAAAATATGACCTGCAACAGTTGTGACCTTTCCATCTTCTATTTTTCTAATAGCGTGATTACCTGAATCAACCACATAAATAGTACTTCCGCTTACATATATGTATGATGGCTCATTAAACAGTGCAGTTTGTGCATCACCATCGGCGTATGCTCCATTTTCTGAATATTTACCAGCAAATGTTGTAACCTCAAGCTTTGTAGATATTTTTCTTATAACATTATTTCCTGTGTCTGCTATAAATATATTTCCATCAGCATCCATTGCTACACCCGTAGGTTTGTTAAATTTACTAACTGTGTTTTTTCCGTCTAGGTATCCTGCTTCTCCTGTTCCTGATAGTGTTGTAACCTTGGAGCTCGACACAAGTCTAATTAAATTATTGTTTGTGTCTGATACAATAAATTCACCTTTTGCATTTATTGTTATGTTTCTAGGCTCATTAAATTCTGCGGATTTAAGTACTCCTTCTTTAAATCCACCCATAGGTAACCCTTTTGTGTCGTAAAGCTTCACACTGCCAGTTACAGTACTTACAACAGAATTTACAACTTTTTTTATCATATTGTTTTTCGAATCAACTATGTACAAATTATTATTTTTATCAAAGGCTATCCCATATGGATTTCTAAACGTCGCCTCGGATACCTTTCCTATTTTTTCTCCGTACTCACCTTTACCTATTACACTACTTAAATATAAATTGTTTGCATTACAAATACTTACTTGTACATTTAACGCCAATAGCATTACTATTAAAATTTGCATTTTCTTCACATTAATACCCCCTTTTTCTAAATAATATTATACATTATTATTGAAAATAAATCAAACTTTTTTTTTTCCATTTTTCATATTGAAAAACTGAAAAATTGTAGTATAATATAATCAAGGTTTATCATCATATTTAATATGTATTTGAAATTTGCTTATAACTTAATATTTCAAATTCAGGAGGATTACAATGAACATAGGGATTTTTACAGATACATACGATCCACAGATTAATGGAGTAGTTATTTCAATAAAGACTTTGAAAAAGCAACTAGAGTTGCGTGGTCACAATGTTTATGTGTTTACAACAACCGACCATTGTTTTAAAAAAGACACATCGGATGTTTTTAGATTGCCAAGTATGCCACTCCTTTTTTCCCCTCAACATAGGTTTGGGGCTTTATATTCACGCAAATTTTCTAAGATAATTAAAGAAAATAAATTAGATATTATACATAATCAAACTGAATTTTCACTAGGTTTTTTTGCAAAATCTATTTCCAAGAAACTTAATATACCGGTGGTTCATACATATCACACCATGTGGGAAAACTATACACATTATTTAATCAAAGTAAAAATTGATACAATAACTCCAAAAGCTATCCGCATGTTCAGCAAAACTTTTTGCAATAAATTTGATACAGTTATTGCACCTTCTAACAAAACAAAACAGGCTCTTATTAGTTATGGAGTAACTAAACCAATAGAAGTGATACCTAATGGTATTGATTTTAGTGCATTTGCAAACTCTAAATATACCTCGGAAGATATATTAAATGTAAAAAAACAATTCAACATCCCTGAAAATTATAAAGTTATTCTTTTTCTCGGAAGGGTTGCTTTTGAAAAAAGTATAGACGTCATCATAAAACAACTCCCTAGTTTACTTACTCATATGAGTAACTTTAAATTTATTATTGTTGGAGATGGTCCTGCAAAATCTAGTCTCGAAACCCTTACAGAAGATTTAGGCATAAGTAATTACGTAATATTTGCAGGTAAACAACCCTGGGAAAAAGTCGGTCTTTTTTATCATACTGCAGATGTTTTTGTTAATGCATCCACTAGCGAGACCCAGGGCATTACATTTATAGAGGCAATGGCTTCTGGGACTACCGTAGTAGCCAAATATGATTCATACCTTGATGGTGTTATAATTGATAATGTGAACGGGAAATTTTTCACACAAGATGATGAGTTTCCTACTATACTTTTTGATATATTATCAAATGATGAAAAAAGAAAACAACTCTCTGAAAACGCAATGCTAAACGCCAATGAATTCTCAGCAGAAAAGTTTGGTGAAAAAATGGAAAGAGCATATTTAGAAACAATCTTAAATAAAAAAGATTCAACAGTACATTAAAATGTATTGTTGAATCTTTTTTATTTAAGCTAAGTATCATTATTCTATATTAGCCTTCCTTGACGCTCTTACTCTCTCAGTTTCGTTTAGTATTTTCTTTCTCATTCTTATCTCTAATGGTGTTATTTCTACTAATTCATCATCATTAATAAATTCAAGTGCCTCTTCAAGCGTGTATTTTACAGGTGGCGATAGCTTTACAGAATCGTCTGAGCCTGATGCTCTCATGTTTGTGAGCTTTTTATTTTTGCATGGATTTACTGTCATGTCTTCTCTTCTGTTATTCATTCCTATTATCATGCCTTCATATACCTCTGCTCCTGGATCTAAGAACATAACTCCTCTGTCACTTAGATTAAATAGTGCAAATGCCATAGTTGTTCCTGGTTCTTGGGCCATAAGTACACCATTCTTTCTCTGTGTTATTTCTCCTTTGTGTGGCTCAAATCTTTCAAACCTTCTAACTAATACGCCTTCGCCTCTTGTCAAATTTATAAATTCTGACCTAAATCCTATAAGTCCTCTAGTCGGAACCATATACTCAACTTTTATATATCCACCTTCTGTTTCCATGTGCTCCATAAGCCCTTTTCGCATGTTAAGTGCTGATATTATGCTTCCCGAAAACTCTTCTGGCATACTTACGATTACTTTTTCTATTGGCTCTAGTAACTGTCCATCTTCCTGATGCATAATAACTTCTGGCTTTGAAACTCCCATCTCGTAGCCTTCTCTTCTCATGTTTTCAAGTAGTATAGCTAAATGAAGTTCTCCTCTACCTGACACTTTAAAACCATCTGTTCTATCAAGCGGTTCTACTTTAAGTCCTACATTTACTTCTAGCTCTTTTTCAAGTCTTTCCTTTAAATGCCTAGTTGTTACAAATTTACCAACTCGACCTGCAAAAGGTGAGTCATTTACAAAAAAGTTCATAGTAAGCGTTGGCTCTTCTATATGAATCATTTCCATAGGATCTGGCATATTTTCATTACATATTGTTTCTCCTATAGATATATCGCTTATACCAGCTACAACTACTATTTCCCCGCTTTGGGCTTCTTTTACTTCCATTCTTTTGATTCCTTGATATATGAATACTTTTGTTATTTTTACTTTCCCAACTGTACCATCTCTTCTTGATACAGAAACTATTTGTGCTTCTTTTATACTTCCTCTTGTCACTCTACCTATACCTAACCTGCCTATATACTCATCATATGCTAACGAACAAATTTGAAGCTGTAAATTTTGATGAGATGTATTTGGATATGGCTTTACATGATGTATAATTGTTTCAAATAATGGTTCTATGTTCGTTGAGTCATCATCCATGCTTCTCTTTACAATACCTTCTCTTGCTATACCATAAAGTATAGGAAAATCAAGCTGTTCGTCTGTAGCTCCTAGCTCCACAAAAAGGTCAAAAGTCATATCTACAACTTTTTCTGCTCTCTGGTCTTTTTTATCAACTTTGTTTATAAGTAATATAGGTTTAAGCCCCAGTTCAAGTGATTTTTGTAATACAAATCTAGTTTGTGGCATCGGCCCCTCACTAGAATCAACCAAAAGTATAACGGTATCAACCGTTTTCATAATACGCTCAACCTCTGACGAAAAGTCAGCATGCCCAGGAGTATCCACTATATTTATCTTGTAATCCTTATATTTTACCGCACAATTTTTAGAATATATTGTGATACCTCTTTCTCTTTCTAAATCATTACTATCCATTATACATTCTTTAACTTGTTCGTTTTCTCTAAATACCCCGCTTTGGCTCAAAAATGCATCTACTAATGTCGATTTCCCAGCATCTACGTGTGCTATAACTGCTATATTAACTATCTTTTCCATTTGTTTCTCCTCCAATTATATTTAATCTATCATAATTTGTTCCAATAATAAAATGACAGTTAACATCTCTGTCATTTTATTCTCACAAATATATTTTTTATATTATATCACGGATGTAATATTTTGTCAATACGCATCCGTGATGTTTGTTATTTGTCGAAAATTTAACGTTACTGTTCAGTGGTGGGACTGTAGTTTTCTCTATTGTAGGGTGCGGATTAGCGTAGCGTATGTCCGCCCGATGTTTGGTAGAAATTTATATTTTTGAAGTGTTATGTATATAAATACTGGCTATCATTAAGTGTTTAGTTATAAAAAAAACGGGCGGACATACGCTGCGCTAGTACCGCACCCTACGGTTAGGAAAAACAATCCTCTGAACAGTAAGAAATTAACGTTACAATTCTTTTACCTATTAAAATATTTAAATACACTTTCGGCAGCTTTTCTGCTCATGCCGTCTACCTTTTCAAGCTCTTCACTTGTTGCTTGTTTTATTTTATCTAGTGTTCCAAAGTGTTTTATTAATCTTATTCGTCTAATTTTACCTATTCCTTCTACTTTATCTAGTTCTGATGTCAGTTCTGTTTTTGTATACGCTTGCCTAAAGTACTCGATAGTAAACCTATGCACCTCATCTTGTATCCTTATGAGCAATTTAAATATTTCGCTCTCTTTCTCTATCAATAATTCCTTATTTTTATAATATAACCCGCGTGTATTATGATTATCATCTTTTACTACTCCACAAGCTGGTATATCAAGTTCAAAATCCTTTAACACTCGCTCCGCTATATTTAGCTGACCCCTGCCTCCATCCACAAGTATTAACTTAGGAAGTTTATTAAATTTGTACTCTTTCTTATCGTCTTTCATTTCCTTAAAATAGTTTACAAATCGTCTTTGTATTACTTCCCTCATGCATGCATAATCATCAGGTCCAAAAACTGATTTGATTTTAAACTTTCTATAGTCACTTGGCTTTTTAAGCCCATTATCATATACTACCATTGATGCTACATTGTATACACCTTGTATATTGGATATATCATAGGCCTCTATCCTATCTAATTTATCATCTATACTTAGAAGCTCGCTTAGCTCTTTTAATGCTATTTCACTTTTATCTTTCTCTTTTTTAAATTTCTCACCAAATTGCTCTAATGTTATCTGTGCGTTTTTCTTTGCCAGTTGCAATAGTTTATGTTTCCTTCCTTTCTGTGGAACTATTATACTGACCTTATAACCTGCCTTTTGTGTTAAGAATTCTTCAAGCTCAGTTTTATCCACTATCTCTTTATCTATAATTATTTCATTTGGTATTAGATTAGTTTCTACATAATATTGTTTTAAAAACGAATTTTCTATTTCACTTTCTTCATCTAGTTCCGCATTCTTTATAAAATAGTGCTCCCGTCCAACTAATTTACCTTCTCGCATATAGAATACTTGTGATATCCATTCATCTCCTACATTAAAAAATGCAATTATATCTTGATTATTACTACCTTCATCTTGCATTTTTTGTTTAGATGTTATGTTTTTTATTTCACTTATGTAATCCCTGTATTTAGTAGCCTCTTCAAAGTTGAAATTTTTAGATGCATCCTTCATGTTTTCCTCAAGTATTTCAAGTACACCTTTTGTCTTACCATCTAAAAAACTAATTACTTCCTTTATTATATTATTATAATCCTCTTCTGATGTCTTTCCAGAACAAGGAGCATCACAAATCCCTATGTGATAATTAAGGCAAGGTCTATTTTTTTTGAGTGTACCATCTAGTTTAATCTTACATGTTCTTACTTTCCATATTTTATATATTACTTCTAGTAGTTTTTTCATATAATCGACATCTGTATATGGACCAAAATACTTTGATTTATCTTTTATATAATTTCTTGTGTAATATACTCTTGGAAACTTTTCGTTTAAGGTTATCTTAATATACGGATAGCTTTTGTCATCCTTAAGTAGTATATTATACTTTGGCTTGTTCGTTTTTATAAGATTACATTCCAAAATAAGTGCCTCAGCTTCTGAGTCAGTCATAATATACTCAAACTCAGAAATATTCGGCACCATTTTTCTTGTCTTTATATCCTTACTTTCTATATTTATAAAGTATTGACTTACTCTTTTTTTTAAATCTTTTGCTTTACCTACATAAATTATTTCATCACTTGAATTTTTCATTATATATACGCCCGGTCTATGTGGCAAAGCGGCTACTTCTTTTTTTATATCGAACATAAACCCACACATCCTACTACTTAGTATTATTATTGTTATTATTATTGTTATATTTGCCTTCGTTTACATATATTCTTGCATTCTTTCCTGCATTCCCCATCTCTTCTGCACGTGCAACATTCTCACCTGAAGTATTTAGGAGCCTTTTAGTTTCTTTTTTTAACTCCGCTATACATTTCGGACAGTATCTACCACTTTTTACGGGTACACCACATTTTTCACATATCAAAAGACCCGAAAGACCCTCTACTGACTCAAGTCTATCTTGTTTTAAAAAGCTTATAATACTTCTTACGGATACACCAGTTACTTCTGATACCTCGTATGCAGAACATTTTGGATGGTCGTATATATAATCTTTTACTAATATAAACTCTTCTTCTTCTTTTTGAACACATTCAGGACAAAGCAAATTACCAGTATACCCAAATACTTTCCCACATCTTTTACAATTTTTTATATCCATATATTAAACCTCCGGTTTCTTTGTTATTTGTTATTTACATTCCCACCAATATCATTATATATACGCCCATGGCCAAGAATGTACCAAATGGTATAGGTGTTTTTCTATTTGCCTTTTTTGCTATAATAAGTATTATAGCAAAAATGCTAGCTAAAACACTACTTACAAGTACTACATAAGCTATTTGCTCTACTCCAAACATCAATCCCACTGGAAAAATAAGTTTTACATCTCCTCCACCCATTCCTCCACCACTGAATGTCATTAGAAGAAAGAAAACAACGAAAGCTGCAAATGCGGCTATTATTCCATCACTTAAAACTAAGTAATTATTATCTAATTTTATAAACCAATTCATTCTATATAAAATAGCCATCAATAAAAATAAAACTATCAACCTATTAGGTATTATTTGATGTTCATAATCTATCATTGCTATAACTATAAATATAGATGTTGTTATTGCAAATATATAAAAGTCATTTGATATCTGGTATTTATAAAATAAACATACGTACAGTACTGCATTTAATATCTCAACTATTGGGTATTTTATACTTATTCTTGCACCACATTTTCTGCACTTGCCTTTTAATAAGATATAGCTTAAAACAGGTATCATATCGTACCATCTAATTTTTTCGTTGCAACTTGTACAGTGTGAAGAACCAGAAACAATTGATTCTTGTCTTGGTATTCTATATATACAAACATTAAGAAAACTTCCTATTGCAAGACCCACTAATATTACTCCTATTAATATTGCTATTGCCATGTTAATTCCTCCTATGTTTTTGTTCCTCCCTAGAGTATGGAGAGATTAGGTGACGTCACATTGATTTAATACAACTCTATGACACCCTCTAACTTCCCCCTTCGCAGGGGGAGGACTTTGTTAAATTCCTAATCGGTTTTTTACATAAGTCGTGTCTTGTGAATATTTTAATATATCTTCTTTTCCTATCATACCTTTTGAATATAAATTAACCAAGGAATCATCCATAGTTTGCATACCTTCTTGTGATCTTGTTTGTATTACACTTTTTATCTGATGTATGTTACCTTCCCTTATAAGGTTATTTACAGCAGAGTTTGATACTAATATCTCGGAAGCTAGTACCCTTCCTTTTTTGTCTTTCCTTTCTATTAATTGTTGTGAAATTATTCCATTAAGTATCATTGATAGTTGAAAGCGAACTTGGGCTTGTTGAGTTGATGGAAACACATCCACTATACGTTCAATAGTTTGAGGTGCACTCATTGTATGTAGTGTAGAAAGCACTAAATGTCCTGTTTCTGCTGCTGTTATAGCCGTAGCAATAGTTTCTACATCTCTCATCTCTCCTACCATTACTACATCAGGATCTTCACGCAATGATGATTTTAGACCACTTGCAAAACTATCCGTATCTTTTTCAACTTCTCTCTGATTTATTATACTCTTATTAAATTTATGCACATATTCTATCGGGTCCTCAAGCGTTATTATATGTGTTTTTCTATTTTTGCTTATATAATCAATCATGGATGCAAGAGTAGTAGACTTACCTGAACCCGTAGGTCCTGTTACTAGAACTAGTCCTTTTGTCTTTTCTACAAGCTGAAGTACAGAGGCAGGCAAACCTAGATCAACTATATTGGGTATGCTTTCTGGTATGAGTCTCATTGCTGCTGCCATTGTACCTCTCTGTTTATATACATTCACCCTATATCTGTTTTTTTCTATAGTATATGCCATATCGACTTCGCCATTATTTTGAAACTTCTCCCTCGTAATAATACTTGATTTCAAAACAGGCATAATTAACTCTTCCGCTTCTTCTGGTGAAAGCACCTCTGTCGATAGATAAACTAAATCCCCATTAATTCTTAATGCTAATGGATATCCCGCTGCAATATGTACATCAGATGCCCCTCTTTGTTTCGCATCCATTAATATTTCATCAATATCATTCATAATCTCAATCCTTTCGTATTTAATTACTAGTGTCAGAAAATTATATTTCTTTTGTTCCACCCCTAAATTAGGAATGGTTAGGTGCAGTGGAGTTTCCCTCACTTCCTTGCTGTTTCAAGTATAAGAATCTCCACAGCAAGTTTTGAGTCTACTATCCCTTTTTTAATAAATAAATCTATTTCAAGACATCTATTTAGTATGCCTTTCAAATCTTTACTTGTAAACATATCTGCTTGTTTCTTACATTCTACTATAACAAATTTGTGGCTTGCTGTCAGCTTACTTATTTCATCAGCACTCTGACCATCTTCTACCAACATCTTCGTATCCGATATAAGCATAAACTGTTTTGTAATCATATATAAAATTCTTTGAACTGGTTCTTGCATATGTATAAGATTTGTATATATTTCCATTGCCTTTGCTACATTTTTTCGTCCAATTTGATCAAGCAAATCAAATATTTTTGAATCTATAGATTCTATGCATACCTCATCTATATCTTTTAAATAAATTCCTTTCTCACTTATTTTAAAACTACTGAGTTTCTCTATCTCACTCATTATATTATTCATATCAGTGCCAATTTTCCTAAGCAAATATGTCGCAGTTTTTAGGTCAATGCTTTTTCCCTTTTCAGTAAATTTCTTCTGTATCCATTTTACTAATATACTCTCTTTTTGGATTTCACAATTCACAATCCTACACAAGTCTAAGTTTTTCAAACAATCATTAAACTCTCTCTGCCCTTTTTCCAAGTTTTCTTCCTCTATTATAAGGCATGTAGTATTAGAGATTTTTTTCATCATTTCTGTTAACTTTTCTGTAAATAGCTTCATCTTCTTTTCAAACAATCCGATGTTTTTTAGGTATACAACACGTTTATCGGCAAACACTGGTAGTGTTTCCATGCTCTCGGATATACGCTCTATGTTTGCTGTTTTATCATCAAACATATCATAATTTAAATCCTTTGTGTTTTTATTTAATATAGATTCAAAAAGCCTTTTTATATAAAAATTTCCTAGGTACTTTTCTTTTCCATAAAAAAAGTATATGTTTTTTATCGTGTTGTTTTTTATATCGTCTAAAACTTCATTCATGGAAAAACCTCCTGTCTTATTTCTATAGTGTAACAAGTTACTGATGTTTTTTATTCCTCCCTTGCGGAGGGGAGGTTATGTGGGGTCATTTTTTACATTTCCTCGCTTTGAATCCCTTACCCCCTCTAACTCCCCCTTCGCAGGGGGAGAACTCTTCAGCTCACCAGCTGACTGTCTTACTTCCCGTTGACTTCTACCTTAACACTTGCTATCACATCATGATGCAACTTTACACTTACGTTATATATTCCTATATTTTTTATATTATCTACCAAGTCTATTTTCCTTTTATCAATATCTATACCAGTTTGTTCTTTTATAACTTCTGCTATTTCTTTTGTTGTTACCGATCCAAATACTCTACCATTTTCACCTGTTTTAACTAATATTTTAAAAACTTTGCTTTTTAATATCTCACCTTTGTTCTTCGCTTCATCTAATTCTTGTTTTTCCCTTTTTTTCTCTGCATTTTTCTTTTGATCTAGTTCACACAAATTTGCTTTTGTTGCTTCACTTGCAAGCCCTTTTGGTAGAAGGTAATTTCTTGCATATCCATCACTTGCCTCAATTATGTCTCCCACTTTACCTAGCTTTATTACATCTTTTTTAAGTATTAATTTCATATTTTTCAGTCCTCCTTATAATATTCGTCTATACTTTTCTTTAGTTTTTTTCTAGTTTCCTCTAGCGTAACACCTTTAATTTGTGCTCCAGCAGCAGTAAAATGACCACCCCCACCGAGTTTTTCTGCAATGAGTTCTACATTCATTTCTCCTAACGATCTTGAACTAAGCAGTATTTTATTTCCCTCATGACACAATACAAACGATGCTTTTACACCCGTTATATTTAGGAGTTCATCTGCAAGTTGAGATATGACCATATAATCATTTGTTCCCCTTGCTTCGAGTACTGCAATTGCGAAATGTTCTTTATATATTTCTGTTGTCGAAATTGCCTCTGCTCTAGCTTTATAAGAATTAAGATCGTTTTGAAATAGAACTTTTACTCTTGTACTGTCTGCCCCATTTCTTCTCAAGAATGCCGCTGCTTCGAACGTCTTTACCCCCGTCTTGAATGTAAAGTTTTTTGTATCCACTATCATCCCTGCAATCAATGCGTCTACCTCAACTTCTTTTAATTCGACTTTATCGGAAACATATTGTATAAGTTGAGTTACAAGTTCAGATGCTGACGATGCATACGCTTCCTGATATGCCAATGTAGGATTTTCTATAGTAACACCACTTTTTATGTGATGATCAATAACCACTATTTTTTTCGCTACTTCTAAAAGTTTTGGAGCATCAACATAATTAGGATGATTAACATCAACTATTACAAGCAGTGTATCATCATCAAACTTTTGTAGTGCCTCTGCAGTTTTTATAAAAGTATCTCTTTCATACTCTCCGCAAGTTTCTATTCGTTCAAACAAAGATTCTATAGCAGCTGTGACCTCATTTAAAACAATATGAGCTTTCTTTCCTAATAATTCTACAGCCCTATACATTCCAAGTGCTGCACCAAGTGAATCAAGATCTGGATTTTTATGACCCATAATAATAACCCTATCAACTGTATTTACGAGCTCCCTAAAGGCATACGCCTTTATCCTTGCTCTTGCCTTGCCTCCGGTAGCTACTTCCACTTCCTTCTTATTTTTTCCTCCAAAAAACTCATACTTTTCATTTTCTTTTATTATTGCTTGGTCTCCACCTCGTCCAATTGCTAGATCCAAGGCCTCCTTAGCATATTCTGACGTTCCTATTAGATTATTTGCACCCACACCTATACCTATACTTAAAGTAACTGGAAGCTCGTTACCTATACTTACTTTCCTTATATCATCAAGAATATCAAACTTATTTTCTAACAAATACTCTAATTTAATTTTATGAAAAATAATCATAAATTTATCTCTTTCTATCTTTTTTATTATAGCATCCATGTTCTGCCCAAGTCTTCCTATCTTTCTTTCAATAATACCTATAAGCATGGGGCTTTTTACATCTTCTATGCTATCAATAATCTCCTGAAAATTATCAATAAACAAGTATCCCACAATTATCTTATCATTTTCATACATACTCTTAATCCTGTTATACTCTGTAATATCTAGCAAATACAGGGCTATGAGATTTTCAACCTCATCTCCCTCTTCTTCTACCTTGAGTATCTGTTTTTCCATGCGGTACCTTTTATTATTCAGCAAAATTTCTTTAGTTATCTCTTGGCTTTCTATGATATCCTCTACATTAATATCTGGAAATATCGTAGATATGTTTTCTTCATGCATCTTTTTATTATTTAATATAGTTCTACATTTATTGTTTACCCACTTAACCTCTCCATGTATATCAATAACCATGTACGGTATTGGTGCATTTAAATTTGCATCTTTTTTATACTCTGTAATTTGATCTTCGTATTTTGACATCAATTTATATATATTCTTTTTGAATTTTCCTACAACAAACAAATAATAACTATAAAACACTCCTATAATGCATATAGAAACAATCGCCATTTGTGGTTGATATATAAGCCAGATCATGTTTATTAAAATTAATAATAAAAAGAAAATATATATTGCTTTCATATACTTATTTACAAATGCTTCCACATTTTTATAATTCATATTGTCTTTTCCCTACCTTTTTTATAATTTTCACATTAGCTAAACTTCCCCATACACCTATTATCCAAAAAAAATGCGGAAATATGAGTATCAGAATTATATTAAATATCCTAAGCATGTTTTTAAGCTTTACCCCTAAAGTATTTATCATATTACTAGCTACTACAATCCCAAAGATAATTAGTATGAATTCCATAATCAGATTAATATTACTGAATACCTTCATTAAAAAGTGATTTCCCTCTGGCTTCAAAAATAATTCGAGAAGCACAACCATTAATGTTACAATTACGAATGTTTTACTCAGCTTTATTATCTTTACTGTGATATTCTTTTTCTTATTAATGTATCTATTCATGATTTCAACATGAACAAACGTAAGTACTAATATGGCAATAATAAATATAGCTGGGAAAAAGTATATCAAAACACGTTGGTTTTCGTCTAAATAACCTTTTACAGTGTAATACCTTTCCGTAATTTCATCCTTTGTTACTTTAAGTTCGTTAAGTTTATTCAAGTTATCCTTGTACTCTAAGTTTAGTTCCCTATTTAATTCACTAAAATTATTTTCTACGAAACTTACGTAATAATTGAATAAATTAAAATCCTGAAATATATTTAAAGATAAAAATATTCCATATACTATAAATATATATATCAAAAAAGTTTTTCTAACTTCATACTCTACATCAATCAGTTTCCTACTCATAATTTCCCTCTCAAGTTTTATTAGTAACATACTCTGTTATTAACCAGATGTCCTATAATAAGTAAATCTTGTTTACTTGCTATCTATTTTAGCACACTTTTGTTATTTTTTCCATAATATTTATATTTTTTTATTATAACTATTTATATTTTTCATAATATATGTTAAAATAACATAGTAATTAGTACATAGTTATTGGCAATTAGCGTAAAAATAATTCGTATATACTAATTAATATTTGACAATAATTCAATGGAGGTTTTTATATGAATTTTAATTTTAATTATAACTTTGATAATAACTCAAAAATATGGGATGTTCACATTTCTGGAGAAATTGATATTTATAACTCAAATGAACTCAGAGAGCACTTAATAAGTCTAGTCGAAAAATCAAAAAATAATATTCATATGAATTTCAGGAACCTCGAATATATAGACAGTACTGGTTTGGGAGCACTCGTTTCTGTTCAAAAAAAAGTTAAGGAATATAATGGCTGTATAACACTTAAAAACTTAAATCCGAATGTATATAAGCTATTTAAGATGACTAGCCTTGATAAAATATTTGTAATTGAAGAAGGTGCATCAAATGAGTAATAACACCATAAAATTATCTCTGCCTTTAAATCCGGCATATGTTTCAACTATTCGCTTAACTTCTTCTTCAATATCAGAACGTATGAATTTTAATGTTTCAGAAGTTGAAGATATAAAAACTGCTATTTCTGAAACGGCGACATATATAATTAATTCATGTAATCCCCAACACTGTAGCAGCTTCGATGTTACTTTTAAGATGGAAGCTGAAAAGCTATTTGTAGACATACTCATTCCTACAGCTTGTTCCGATTTTCTCGAATCTCAAGATAACATGTCCCTTATTATGATAAAAGGCTGCATGAACGAATTTAAAGTGGACAAGGATAAGTTAAATAATGTTACAAATATCCATCTAATGAAATTAAAAGGATAAAACATATATACCACATAACCATGAATTATAATTTGTACTTTGATTAAGGGGGGTGATTTTTAGTGAATGATGTTGTTTTTTTAGCTACAATAAATAGCGAAATAAAAAATATAGACCCTGTTGTAAAGGAAAATTTATCGCTATTGCCTAATTTTATACCTAATATATCAAAAGAAGACATACTAGATCTAAGACTCATCTTGTCCGAAGCAATATCTAATGCAATGATTCATGGAAATAATAAAGATATAGCTAAATCTGTTTTTATTAAAACTGAGGTTGTTAATAAAAACACCATTTTGTTTAAGGTGGAAAATGAGGGTTCTGGCTTTAACTATAAAAATATTGTTCAAAATGTTAGGTTTTTAGATTTATATAAAGAAGATGGACGCGGCTTTCTTCTTATAAATTCTCTGAGTGATAATGTAGAGTTTTTACAAAATGGTAGAGAAATAAACATTTATAAAACAGTGGGGCCTCCAAATGTATAAGATACTTATAATAGATAATTTTAGCGAATCAATAGTACTAATAAGCAAATATCTAACAAGCGCAGGATACACAACCTTCTTCGCAAATAATATAACCACCGCGGTGCAAAAAACAAAAGTATTAAATCCAGATTTAATAATATTAGATATAGTTATGCCAAATATTAGCGGATACGATATTTGTAAAATTTTAAAAGAAGATAACTTTACAAAATATATACCTATTTTAATTGTCACTGCCCTTGATGCAGAAGATATAAAAATAAGGGCTTTAGAGGTTGGTGCAGATGATTTTATATCAAGAACGTTTGATAAAAATACACTGATATCAAAAGTTAAATCTCTTGTACGAGTTAAAAAGCTAAGTGACGAACTGAAAAATAAATATTCAGAAATAGAAGAAAAAAATGTACTTATAAACTACCAGCTGAAAATGGCACAAAAAATTCAGCAAGCACTAGTAAAAGAATTTAACCTTGAATTCAATGATATGAAATTATATAGCAAATACATGCCTGCCTTATACATAGGCGGAGATGTATATGATGTAACAGTTCTAGATGAAAACTGCCTCGGTGTATTTATAGCTGATGTTTCTGGTCACGGTATATCTGCTGCTCTACTTACATCTATGCTAAAACTACTATTTAAAAACCATGTGGTTAGAAATAGACTTCCAAATGAGATACTATCTCGAATGAATCATGAATTTCTAAGTATATTCAATAATAGCATTCCAAATATATATGCAACCGCATTCTATGGAATAATAGATACAAAAAACAACATTATCACATACTCAAATGCTGGTCACTGTCCTCCCATGCTTATTAAAGGTGACAATGCCGAAGAGCTTGCAATCGATAGTTTTCCTTTAGGAATCATACCTACGCCTAATTATTCCTATAAAATAGTTGATTATAATAAGGGTGATTTATTATTGCTATATACAGACGGACTATCTGATAGTATCTATAAAGATAATAACCATGAGTTTATAAATATACTTAAAGATATATTGCTAGATATTAAACCTGAATCACTAAGTAGAATAACAAATATACTGCTAAATCAATTTTGCAATGCAACAGATCATAAAAAACAAGAGTCCGACGATGTAAGTTTAATATTACTACGAATGTAAAAAGCCATGCATGATGCATGGCTTTTTACATTCGTCTATGTTTTGATTATTTAAGTGTTACTGTTGCTCCAACTGCTTCTAAGTCAGCTTTCATTTTGTCTGCTTCTTCTTTAGTTGCTCCTGCTTTTAATATTGTAGGTGCTCCTTCAACTGCGTCCTTAGCTTCTTTTAATCCTAAACCTGTTAATTCTCTAACAACCTTTATTGCTTTGATTTTTTCTGACCCTGCTGCTGTTAATTCAACATCAAATTCTGTTTTTTCTTCAACTGCTGCTGCAGCTGGTCCTGCTACCATAACTCCTGCTGCTGCTGATACTCCAAACTCTTCCTCACATGCTTTTACTAAATCGTTCAATTCAAGAACTGTAAGTCCTTTTATTTCTTCTAATATTTTTGCTAATTTTTCTGACATTTTAATATCCCCTTTCAAATTTTAGTTTTCTATGTTTTATGTTTCGCATATTCTATGCATTTTTTTCTGCTACTTGTTTTAACACTCTAGCGAAGTTTGTAATTGGTGACTTCATGCTGCCAAGTAACCTCGATAACAATACCTCTCGGCTTGGTATCTCTGCTATTACTTTTATTTTTTCTGCATCGTAGTACATGTTTTCTACAATACCTGCTTTAAACTCTAAAGATTCATATTTTTTAGAAATATCATTAACTTTTCTTGCGGCTATTGTTGGATCGCTATATGAAAAAGCTATAGCTGTTGGTCCTTCTAATATGTTTTTGATTTCATTATATTTCTCATCTTTCATTGCAAGTTTAAGTAAAGAATTTTTATATATTTTATACTCTACTCCACCTTCTCTAAGATGCTTTCTTAATTCTGTATCTTGTTCGGCATTTAATCCTCTATAATCAACTATAACTATAGATGCCGATTTGCCTAACTTTTCTTCAATTTCAGATACAACAACTTTTTTGTTTTCTAAGTTTTTACCCATCATTACACCTCCTTAAACTAAAATAAATAAGGTTTACACTACCGCATGCGAAGTGTAAACCTTATAATAACCTAAATTATTATGATTTTTCACCTCGGTAGGCCACTTTAAGCTTTCGCACCTACTTTCTACGGTTTATTCTAACTTATTTTTGTTGGATTTAACTTTATTCCAGGGCCCATTGTAGAAGTTATAGAAACACTTTTCAAGTATTGCCCTTTTGCAGCTGATGGTTTAGCTTTTATTATTGCACCAATCAATGTATCAAAATTTTCGACTAGTTTTTCAACATCAAATGATATCTTTCCAATTGGTAAATGAATTATATTTGTTTTATCTAGTCTATACTCAACTTTACCAGCTTTAATTTCCTTTATTGCTTTTGTTACATCAGCTGTAACTGTTCCAGCTTTTGGATTAGGCATTAGACCTTTAGGTCCAAGTATACGTCCTATCTTACCTATAGCTGCCATCATATCTGGAGTAGCTACCATAACATCAAAACCAAACCAATTTTCAGATTGTATTTTGCTTATCATGTCTTCTCCACCAGCAAAGTCTGCTCCTGCTTGTTGTGCTTCTTTTATCTTTTCTTCTTTACATATAACAAGTACTCTTACTGTCTTACCTGTACCATGTGGTAGTACTACAGCTCCTCTTACTTGTTGATCTGCATGCCTACTATCTACTCCAAGCTTTACATGTAATTCTACAGTTGCATCAAACTTAGTTACTGATGTTTGTTTTACCAAACTCATTCCTTCTGCTTTATCATATAATTTTGTAGTTTCAACTAATTTTGCTGCTTCTTGATACTTCTTTCCTCTTTTCATATTTGTTACCTCCTAGTGGTACAAACGACGTTACTCCTGTAACTATCTCCCACAATTTATTAAGTTGAAAGTTTAAAGTTGAGAGTTTTTATTTCGTTTTTAACTTTCCACTTTTAATTTTCAACTATTATAATTACTCTTCTACTGTTATTCCCATGCTTCTTGCTGTTCCAGCTATCATGCTCATTCCAGCTTCTACACTTGCCGCATTTAGATCAGGCATTTTTAGTTCTGCTATCTCTTTTAATTGAGCTTTTGTAACTTTTGCAACTTTATCTTTGTTTGGAACTTTTGATCCGCTATTTATTTTGCATGCTTTTTTAAGTAATACAGCAGCTGGCGGAGTTTTTAATATAAAATCAAACGATCTGTCTGCATATACAGTTATAACAACTGGTATTATAAGTCCCATTTGATCTTTAGTTCTCTCGTTAAATTGCTTGCAAAATTCCATTATATTTACTCCACGTTGCCCAAGTGCTGGACCAACTGGAGGTGCTGGATTAGCTTTGCCAGCTTCTATTTGTAGTTTTACAAATCCTGTTATCTTCTTAGCCATTTTATTCACCCCTTTGTTAAGTTGAAAGTTGAGAGTTGAAAGTTAAACAACTCAGTGCACAAACTCTTGCCCTACCTTATAGTAGTTTTTGAAGCAAAACTACTAAATATATATTTCATTGCGTAATAGCCTTTATTCTACACTAATTTACATTTTTGTTACTTGATTTACATCTAGTTCTACGGGAGTATCTCTTCCGAAAATAGATAGCATAACAACTATCATTTTTTTCGCTTTATTAACTTCACGTACAACTCCAGTCGAATCTTTGAATGGTCCTGAAGTAACTTTAATAAGTTCATTTGCACTAATTCCTATATCTATTGATTCAAAATTTTCTATTCCCATGTTTTTTATTTCTTCTTCTGTTAAAGCTACTGGTTTCGAACCAGGTCCAACAAATCCTGTAACACCTCTAATATTTCTAACTATATACCAAGTATCATCATTCATTACCATCTTCACAAGAACGTACCCTGGAAAAACTTTTCTAGGAACGACTTTTTTTACACCATTTTTAATCTCAGTAACATCTTGCATCGGAACTTTAACTTCAGGAATAAGTTCCTGTATGTTTCGGTTTTCTATGATGTTTTCTAGATTAGCTTTAACTTTATTTTCATATCCTGAGTACGTATGAACAACATACCATCTTGCTTCTATTGACATATAATCACCTTTTATAGTTTATTTGTGTTATCACAAAATTATATATAGTATCAAGCCCGAACACTAATACTGTTAATACTAGTGATATTATTAAAACAACTATTGTTTTTTTAATAACTTGGTCTTTTGATGGCCATACTATTTTATTAAATTCCGTTCCTAGGTTCTTTATAAAGTTTCCTTTTTTTTCAACCTTATTTACTTGTGCCACAGCACCCACATCCTTTTATTTTAAATCTGAAACTCTCTTGTCTTATTTTGTTTCTTTATGAGAAGTATGGACTTTGCAAAATTTACAATATTTTTTAGTTTCTATTCTTTCTTGATGTTTCTTTTTGTTTTTTGATGTAGTATAATTCCTGTTTTTGCAATCTGTACATTCAAGTGTAATTTGTTCTCTCATTTTTGACGCTCCCTTCATAAATACGATGCACAATTCATAATTGAATTGTTTACTTTTAATTTATTTTTTGTATTGTTTTCTCGCAGCAAAATCAAGCAAGAAAAAAAGAGCTTTAAAAGCACTTTTATTATTTTTACATATCATACCATATTTTTTTATATTAGTCAATATATATTGTAATTATTTTCTAAAATTAATTGTAATTATTTACAAACACAAAATGTATCTGTCTTTTTATTTACCCATCTGCTTTTATGTTCTTTATCTAGTGATCCTATGCATATGTAATCTGTTTTTGTTTTAAAAAAATATTCTATAATCTTTAAATACATATAATGTCCCAACTGTAATTCACTACATTTATTTTTATACCAAGGAGCTAAAATTGAGTTTGTCATTTCTTCATCAAATAAAATATAATTTGTAGCAACTATGGAATTATTGTCATCTAAGTATATAAATTGTTAGCAAACTCTTTTTCTATTATATTCAAGACTTTTCCATTAAACATTCTACTCGTCTTAAAATAGCAATAAAGTCCTTTTTGTATTTCTATATTCATTGTCAATCCTTTTCCCCCATTATACAAGCATTAGAACGTCTCTTCCTTGGTACTGCTATGTACTATTGCCACTAATACGTCCTCTTCTCTCATAATATAATCTGCCGTAGGTGAAATTACCCTTTGGTCCACGCTATTTTTTACTGCTATAACATTCATATCATGTTTTTTTCTTAAATCAAGGAAACGCATGTCTTTTCCTACCCAATCTTGTTTTACAGCAACTTCTACTATTCTATATTCTTCTGAAAATGCCATTACATCTATGATGTTTTTATTGATTAGATTCGTTGCTATTCTTACCCCCATTTCCTGCTCAGGAAATACAACTTTATCGGCACCGATTTTTTCTAATATCTTTTTATGTATATCATTATGTGCTTTAGCAACGATATACCCTACACCTAGCTCTTTTAGCATAACTGTCGCTAGTATGCTAGACTCGATATTATCCCCAACAGCGACTATTCCTACATCAAAATTACTTACACCTAGTTCTCTTAATGACTCTTTATTAGTAATGTCAGCTTGTACAGCATAAGTGGCATTTTCAGAAAAGTATCTTACAATTTCTTCATCTTTATCAATAGCCAGCACTTCGTGGCCTCCACTTACTAGAGTTTTAGCTACACTTGTGCCGAATTTCCCGAGTCCTAATACAACAAATTGTCTTGCTTTCTCAGCCATTTTTCTCATCCTCTCTTCTATCCTACTATTATTTTTTCCTCTGGATAATTAATCGAATTATTTTTTTCATTTTTATTTCTAAGTAACAATGCAATCGCTATTGTCATAGGTCCTAATCTCCCTACAAACATTTCGGTTATTAATATTATTTTACCTATGGCCGTTAGACCTGGTGTAATACCTAACGTAAGTCCTACCGTCGCAAAAGCAGATACTGACTCAAACAATACTTCCATAAAACTAAACTTTTCTGTTATAGTAAGCATCAAAGTAGCTGTCATTACTATAGCTAGACCTATTACAACTACGGTGAGCGCTCTCTTTATTGCTCCATTAGATATAGTCTTATTAAACACTTCTACTTTTTCTTTTCCTTTTATCTCTGACATTATTGCCAAAATCAATACTCCTAGTGTAACCGTTTTTATACCTCCGGCTGTTCCTGAAGGTGATCCCCCTATAAACATAAGAATAATCATAATAATTTGTGTAGCAGTATTCATTGTATCTAATGGTATTGTATTAAATCCCGCTGTTCTCGCAGTTATTGATTGAAAGAACGCACTAATAACTTTATCCTGCTCAGATAAATTCTTCATTGTCTGAACATTATCATATTCATACATATATATAAATAAAGTTCCAAACACAATTAATACTCCTGTCATAATAAGAACTAATTTTGTATGTAAACTTAATCTTTTCAAAATTATTCTAACTGAATATTTCTCTACTACTTTTGATTTTATACTAGTTATTAAATCAGTCCATACTGTAAATCCTAACCCGCCTAATACTATTAATATCATAATTGTTATATTAACAACTATACTACTATTATAAGGAATAAGACTACTATTACCAATAATATCGAATCCTGCATTACAAAATGCTGATATTGAATGAAAAACAGCTTTATATATGCCATTTATTAAACCGAACTCTGGAATCATTACAAAGCACAAAATTAAAGCTCCTATTAATTCTACTATGAAGGTTAATTTTACTATGTTTTTTATCATGCTAGCAATCCCTTGCATATCATTTTGATTTAATGCTTCTTTCATAACAAGCCTTTCTCTAAGCGTTGTTTTCCTTCCTATTAAAATAAATATTAATGCTAAAAAAGTCATAAACCCTAATGCACCTATTTGTATCAGGACCAATATAACCAGCTGCCCAAATATACTCCAATGCTCTAGTGTATTTACAACGACTAGCCCTGTAACGCACACTGCAGAAGTAGATGTGAATAAAGCATCCAAAAACTTAGTTCCAATTCCGCTACTCGCAGCAATTGGTAAACTTAAAAGCGAAGCTCCTAAAAAGATTATCGCTAAAAACCCTAAAACTAAGGTTTGCGTCGGTGAATATTGTAGCATATATTTAAAATATTTCTTTTTTTCTTTAGCACCCATACCTATTATATCATTCATTCTCATGACCTCTCAAAAAGAGTATATCTAAATTCTCTATTTATCTTAATAAACTTTATCATATTAATTTTTTGCTGTCAAGGCTATTTTATCCAATAAAATAAAAAGTAATTATAATCTATAGCTATTAAAAATTTCTAACAAGATCTTCATATATATCTGCCCTACGTATTAACCTAAATTCTCCGTTTAAACATCGTAAAACCTCAGCCGGTCTTAATCTACAATTATAGTTCGATGACATTGAAAAACCATATGCACCGGCATTCATAACTCCTATAATATCACCCTCATCTATTTTTGGTAATTCTCTATCTTTTGCTATAACATCACCAGACTCACATACATTACCAACTATTGTTACCTTTTCTTTTTCATTATCTACTTGACACTTTTTTATTACTCTAATCTCATGGTGCGAGTCGTACATAACAGGTCTAACAAGAACGTTAAAGCCTAAATCTGTACCTACATATGTAACTCCATAATTATCCTTAATAGAGTAAACTGTTCCAAAGAGTATCCCACTCTCTGCAACTATATACCGACCTGGTTCTGCCTTAAAGATCACTTCTTTATTGTCATATTTTTCTAAAAACTCGTTTAATGTCTCTTCTAGTTTTTTCGATAACTTTGATAAATCAAGCCTTTTTTCATCTTTTTTATATGGAACTCCAAAACCGCCACCCATATCAATAAATTTTAGCCCTTGGAATTCTCTGGCAATATCTAGGAGTTTTTTCACACCCTCAATATATTGATCCTCATCTAAAAACAATGAACCTAAATGCTGATTAATTCCCACAAGTTTCAAATCATATTTCTTGATTAGTTCTTTAACCTGATTAATGTAATCTTTTTGTATTCCAAATTTAGTCTTCTTTCCTGCCGTTACAACTTTTTCATGGTGACCTGCTCCAACGCCAGGATTAAATCTAATTGCAACTTGTCCCCCTCTATTAATTTCACCAAAAAGTTTTAACTGAGATAGTGAATCAACGCTAACAAGTATATCCTTATCTACTGCATACATCATTTCATTAGCTGAAACATTGTTTCCTATATAGAATATTCTCTCACTTGTGAACCCTGCCTTTTGCTGTATAAAAATCTCTCCTGGCGACATAGCATCTACATCAATATCTTCGCTCATTATAATTTTAAGCAACTCTATATTACTATTTGCTTTCGAGGAGTAGCTAATCCTAAAATTTTTATTTGGCAACAAATTTCTCATTTCTTTACAACGTTGTCTTAATATGTTTTCATCATATACATATAAAGGACTACCGTATTCCTCTATTAATTTAATTAGTTCTTCATTACTGGTAAATATGTCGTTCATACTTATACCCCCATTGTATTTCTGTTTCCCCTACGAAAGGGAAGTTAGGTGGGGTCACATTAGTTTAATATCAACTCTATGACCCTCTCTAACTCCCCCTTCGCAGGGGGAGAACCTAAACCCTTTACTTCAATGTATTAAAATTAATAAAAACGACTGCATATTATGCAATCGTTTTCTGACAAACTTAAATATAGTAGCGGAAGAGGGATTTGAACCCCCGACCCTGCGGGTATGAACCGCATGCTCTAGCCAACTGAGCCATTCCGCCGAATAAATACAGTTGAAAGTTGAGAATTGAAAGTGGAAAGTTAAGTGATAAAAGCTCTAAGTCTTTTTATTCTTTAACCTTCAATTTTCAATTTTATACTTTCAACTTGTTAAAAATGGGCACAACAGGGATCGAACCTGTGACCCCCTGCTTGTAAGGCAGGTGCTCTCCCAGCTGAGCTATGCGCCCTTCCTAAGTTGAAAGTTGAAAGTTGGGGGTTGAGAGTTATTTACTTTTTTGTATTTTCACTTTCAATTTTCAACTTTACACTTTCAATTTATTAAACAGGGATAGTAGGACTCGAACCTACGACATCAGGTTTTGGAGACCTGCGTTCTACCAACTGAACTATATCCCTTTAAAATTCATACTATTCCTCACTTCAAAATTAGTGGCTATTAATATTTGCCTAACTAAGCGATTCTCTCAAATTTGAAAATACCAAATTTGGTTCTCTGCTTATACCAACTGAACTATATCCCTATAATATTCATACTATTCTTCACTTCAAAATTAGTGGCTATTAATATTTGCCTAACTAAGCGATTCTCTCAAATTTGAAAATACCAAATTTGGTTCTCTGCTTATACCAACTGAACTATATCCCTATAATATTCATACTATCCTTCACTTCAAAATTAGTGGCTATTAACGTTTGCCTAACTGAGCGATTCTCTCAAATTTGAAAATACCAAATTTGGTTCTCTGCTTATACTAACTGAACTATATCCCTATAATCAATTCACTCTACATAATTCACAATTCACAATTCGCAGTTAAAATATTATTCATCTCCAATTTCTCTCTGAATAACCATTTGTGAGAGTTTAGACTCTCTATATGCATATACATCTTCCATCGTAAGTTCTTTACCTGCAAATCTACCTGCAATTCTAAGTACTGTCTCTGTGAGTTTCGAAATACTTAAATTATCTTGACCTAAATCATCTGTTAGCCTAAAGTTTGCATTTGCTATATCATGCTCTTCAAATTCTAACATCTCTGGTCTTTGGTCTATGTCATCTAATTCTAAATTCATTCTACCCATCTCCTAACAACAAAGTAGTAATATAATACTATATTTTTGTCAATTAGTCAAGGGTTTTGAGTTTAAAAAAATAGAAACTTGACTAGCAAATTTCTGTAGGAATTAATGTTCTTATTTTATAAGAATCAATCAACTAAATAGTGTAAGAGAGAAG
>DMOI01000050.1 GCA_003452395.1 Clostridiales bacterium | reverse complement strand
GTTTTAGCGGTGAAAAATTAATTTTTCCTAAGTACCTTAATTTCAATGTCTTATCTACTTTTTGCAACCACGCTTCGTAGTATGGACGCAGAACATTTTCTTGATAGGTTTGATTGCATTTCTGATATTTTTCTTGGTAACTCTTCCTAAGCCATTGATACAAGTGACTCACAATCGGTAATCCAAGAGCAGCAGACAGAAAAAGTGCTATTGAAAAGATGCTTACTCTTGTCTCAATGAAACCTATCTTTGGATAAACAACAAGGACAAAAGCCGATGTTGAAACGATGGATGATACGAGGAAAGTATCACGCGTTTTTAAAAAAATCGCAATTGCCTTCCATACATGTGATAGCAAAACTACCGTCACATATACAGCCGCCGACTGAATACAACCAATGCCTCCTGTCCCCCAAAGCAACTCTATCATCAAGAAGGATATCGCTAACAAAAGTGCTATACTAATTCGCCATGGATTAACATTGCTTTGTAGACTTTTGCGTTCTCTTTCGATCATTTCTCTTTGCTCTACAAATTCTTTTTGATCATACCAATTTTCTTTCACTCCTCCTTCTACCCCCTATGCTTAGATACAGCCATCCTTGATATCGTTCAAATGCTATTCCTACTCCTCATCCCAGTTATGCCATACATTCTGTACGTCATCATCATCATCAAGTAAATCTATCATCTTTTGCATCCATTTTGCATTTTCTTCATCTAGCTTATTAGTTGTCTGTGGTATCATTTTCACTTCGGCTGAGGCAAATGTAAACTTATGTTCTTCTAGTTTTGTACATACATCTGAGAAATCATCTGTGCTTGTTATTATTTCGTAGCCTTCTTCATCTGCATAAAAATCTTCTGCCCCAGCCTCAAGTGCGAGCATCATAACGTCGTCATCGTTCATTTCATCATCTTTTTCAATAAGAATCTGACCTTTTTCATCGAACATAAAAGATACGCATCCTGTAGTTCCCATGTTGCCTTTTCCTTTTGTAAATGCACTTCGTACATTTGCTGCGGTACGGTTTTTATTATCTGTTAATGTTTCTACCATAACAGCTATTCCATTTGGGCCGTAGCCTTCGTATATTATAGTTTCATAATTTACTGCATCTTTATCTCCTGCTGCCTTTTTTATGGCCCTATCTATCCCATCATTAGGCATATTGTTGGCTCTTGCTTTTACAATAATATCTTTTAGCTTTCTATTTGTATTAGAGTCCGCTCCACCTTCTTTTACGGCTACAGCTATTTCCTTACCTAATTTTGTAAATATTTTACCCCTCAGTGCATCTTGTCCAGCCTTTCTATGTTTTGTGTTTGCCCATTTTGAATGTCCTGACATATCTTACACGCCTCCTATTTATATATTTTTTTATCACTTATATTAAGCTCAAAATTATTATTAATTTCTTCATTAAGTATTTTTGATATGTTTTGTGCAGAATCATTTGTACCTAAAAAAACATCCATATTTATTTTATCAGTATAAACTATGTTTTCGTATTTTATATTGCTTTGTGAAAATTTATACTTGATTTTTTCTAAATCACTGTACTCACAACTTAGTTGATATTTATCATATACCTTCTTATTTATCAGCTCGCATTGTGTAATAACCTCACGAGTGACATCACTGTATGCTCTTAGCAGTCCCCCAGTGCCGAGTAAGGTACCACCAAAATATCTAGTAACTACTACACATATATTTACAATATTTCTACCCCTAAGTATATCGAGTATAGGCATACCTGCACTTCCTTTTGGCTCGCCATTATCACTAAAGCTTTCTACTATCTTATGTTCATGCAATACTCTATAGACGGGAACATTATGACGAGCATCATTATGTTTTTTGGAAATCTCACTTATAAATTCTTTAGCTTCTTCTTCACACGAAACACCCTTGATATTTGCTATAAATACAGACTTTTTTTCCTCTATCCGAGCACTTATTTCATTTTTGATTGTATTATATTCTTTTATCATAAATATATAACTGCTCCTTTAGTTAAATCTATTTGACATTATAATACCATTAAGTACTAAAAAAGTCAAATATCTTTTATGAACAAAAAGTAAAATAACTAGGCAAATGCCTAGCTACCTTACTTTTTAATAGTATCAGTTTCCACTCCACTCTGTTTGTCCTTGAATATCATCTAATGCTGTATTTAAGATGTCATACCAGAATACTTCTCCATGGTTTGGATCACCTTCGGTTGGAGTAACTACTCCATCGCTATTAAAATCTACTATCAAGTTTGTTCCAGTTGATTTTTTATTACCATAACTTGTTGTATTAGGACCTGTTCCCCATTGGTCTTCTTTTTCTGTATATGGTAATGTAACACCATATTGTTTTTCAGCCAGTATATCCATAACAATTAGCAATTCTGAGTTTATTATTGGGTTTATGAATTTACTTGCTTGACTTGCTATTGCTGAGTCTAATATTGCTGGGTTATTTCCAACTGCTGGTTTTAATATAAATTTTGCATCTGGTCTTATATAGTATGAGTACATCCATGTGTACCTTTCATTATCTATATCCCTTACCTTTAAGAAATCTGAATCTGTTTTTACCACTCCTGTTTTTATCAGTGATATGTCCTTCAGCTTATCTGTATCTAATATTTTTACATATTGACTACCGTATTTGTTTTGTGGCACATATATGTCTACTTCCCCATATCCTGATGGATACGTCGCTGATATAGGTACCTTTACGAATTGATGTACTTTTACGTCTACATAATCAGATATGTTTGTTCCAAACCCTGTTGTGTCTAGTTCAAAATTTACTGCATATCCTTGTTTTATTTTACTAGGTATATTACTGTTATATACAGCCATAGCATCAGTATATAATAATTTGTTTTCACCTACTACGTTTTTCCACGTTGGATCTAGTATTTTTACTATTTTCAAACCAGATACACTTGATGGATCGTTATTCCCTACTTTATTAATAAATATTGGTACACAACTATATAACCTATTAATTATTCCTTTTTCTTCAGCTGTTAAATCTATAATTGGATTCGTTCCTGATGCATCTATTAGTCCTGCGGGTGTTGGAGCTGTATTTCCAGCTAATGATATTTCATTCCCAGCTCTGTCTAATAGCCTAACATGAAGATACATTTTTCCATCTACTAAGTCTTTCCAGTTTGTAACTCCTTTCTGTAAGTCTATAGTACGTTCTACTACTTGTTGTGGTACCACATCTTCTGTTGTTGTTGTTCCTATATTTACCCAATCTGCAAGTGTCGGTGCTGCAGTTGAGTTTGTCACAGCATATTCAAACGACATTACTCCTGATATATTATCACTTAATTGTAATGTAGCAGTGTTTGGAAGCTCACCATCTTGAAAATCGCACATGTATTCTATTCTGTTATTTTTAAATAATGCATTATTAAATGTCAATTTCATTGCTGGGTGCGTATTATCAATTTTATACCTTCCTTTTGATTTATTGTCTTCATTTCCTACATTATCAAGTGCACTACTATCCAATGTAAATATTCCGTCATTTACCATAGGTAAGGTTTGTATATCTGTTTTTGTTTCACTTCCTATTGCTACTACTCCTTGTCCTGTTAAGGTCTCGTGTGTTTTTTGATAAGTTCTTTCATCCATTCCAAAATATACATTTGATACATTTCTCAAATCATACTTCGTTTCATATAATCCAGAGTCTTTATCAGTTAAGTCTATTGTTAATGTCACATTGTGCATCCAACCATTCGATGGTCCAGCTAATGGGTCTGGCGCTTCGGGATTTGGATCTGGTGTAATTGTTATAATTGGCTTATCAACGTCCAATCCAAAGTCTCCTAATATTAATGTAGTAGTATTGGTTGCAAAATCTGCTAGGTCTATAAACCCTCTTCGTATTGCTGTAGTATCAAATAATAGAGTCCGATTTTGCACAGTTAGATGGTCTTCAAATAATGAAAGAAAGTCTATTGTTTGATCTGTATTAAATGTTGTTCCTCCATCTGTGCTCATTCTATCATAAAATGTTCCATGATGTACTCCAGACAATTCATCACTTGCTTGTCCTATTATGGTCATCGTAGGATTTACTACTCCTCCATACCAAAATCCTGGTATAAATGGCTCGTTACTAGGATTTGATGGTCCTCCTATTATGTTTGCCACTGGTTTTGTATGATCATGTTTGTAAAGTTGATATGTGTTTCCTGGTTGTTCCAGTCCTACTACATCTATTGTATCATTCTGTGTTAAAATATACATTCCGTCGTTCACTATAGTTATTGTTTCTGATTCATCTTTAATTTCATCACCTATAGCTTCTGTTCCTTGACCATTATTTTTTGCAATACCACCTCTACCATGATCTCCTAAACGGAAGCTTCCTGAATAGTAATCTTGAAGCCAGGTAGCAGTATTATCTAGAGTGTATCCCCATATATCCAGTCCTGAATCATTGTCAATTACTGTTAGGTTTATCGGAATAGGCAGATTAGTCCAACCTCTAGTTGGTCCAGCATCTGGTGCCGGTAGTGGTGATACTCCTATTATTGGTAAAGTAACATCTAATGCATATTGCTCTGGTCCAAATGCTATCTGATTAGTTGCAAAATCACTTAAATTATTAATAACCGTATTTCGTATTCCTGTAGTTGTAAATGTTAAAGGTTTTTCCTGCACAGTTGTATGGTCTTCAAATAAGCTATCAAATGGTATGGATTGATCTGCATTAAATGTTATTCCTCCATTTATACTTACTGTATTCGAGAACGTTCCACCAAATACCCCTGACAACATATCGCTTGCTTGTCCTATTATAGTCATAGTAGGATTAATTGTTCCTCCATACCAAAACCCTGGTAAGAACGGACCTCCATTAGGGCTAGGATTTGTTGGTCCTCCTACTATATCTGCCACTGGACTTGTATGATCATGTTTATAAAGCTGATATGTGTTTCCTGGCTGTTCGTTACCTACTACATCTATTGTATTATTTTGTGTTAAAATATACATTCCGTCATTCACTATATTTATTGTTTCTGATTCATCTTTTATTTCATCGCCTATTGCTTCTGTTCCTTGTCCATTATTATGTGCAATACCACCTTTACCATGATCTCCTAAACGAAAACTTCCTGAAAAGTAATCTTGAAGCCAAGTGGCAGTATTGTCTAAAGCGTATCCCCATATGTCCAGTCCAGAATCATTGTCAATAAATGTTAAGTGTATTGGGATAGGCAAATTAGTCCAACCTCTAGTTGGCCCAGCATCTGGTGCTGGTAGTGGTGACACCCCTATTATTGGTTTAGTAACGTCTAGTGCATATTTTTCTGGTCCAAATGTTGTCTGATTAGTTGCAAAATCCCTTAAGTTACTAATATATGTATTTCGTATTCCCGTAGTCACAAATGTAAGGATTTTTTCTTGCACAGTTGTATGGTCTTCAAACAATTGATCAAATGGTAATGATTGCTCTGCGCTAAATGATATCCCTCCATTTGTACTTACTGTATTATTGAATGTTCCACTGAATACCCCTGACAACATATCGCTTGCTTGTCCTATTACAGTCATCTCAGGGTTAGTTGTTCCTCCATACCAAAACCCTGGTATAAACGGGCTATGAGGGCTAGGATTTGTTGGTCCTCCTATTATATCTGCTACTGGACTTGTTTCGTCATATTTGTAAAGCCCATATATATTTCCAGGTTGTTGATTACCTACTACATCTGTTGTATCATTTTGTGTTATGTTATAAATTCCGTCTTCATTTATAACTAAAGTTTCCGACCCATTTCTCCTTTCACCATTATTTATAGGTTGTGTTCCTTGTCCATTATTTTTAGCAACAGTATTTCTATCAAGATCATATGATGCGGTTCTAGAAAAACGATCTTCGCCAAGCCAGACCGCAGTATTGACTAGATTATATCCCCATGTGTCCAATCCAGAATCTGCATCAGTGCATGTTAGTAATAATGAGTAAGGAATATTAGTCCAACCCATTTGGGGTGCAACAGCAGGTACTGGTGCTGGTGATACTCCCAATACTGGTTTAGTAACGTCTAATCCAAAGTTTCCTACTGTCCTTGTTGCAGTATTTGTTGCAAAGTCTGTCAGATTTACAATTCCCTTTCGTTGCCCTGTAGTTTCAAATATTAAGGATCTTTCCTGAACAGTTGTGTGATCTTCATAATATGGATCAAAGTCTGCTGCTTGCTGCTCTGCATTAAATGTTGCTCCTCCATTTATACTTAATGTATTTCTAAATGTTCCTGTAGATATTCCCGACAGGTTATCACTTGCTTGTCCTATTATGGTCATAGTAGGATTAATTATTCCACCATACCAAAAATTTGGTAAGAATGGACCCCCAGTAGGGCTAGGAATTGTTGGTCCTCCTATTACATCTGCAGTTGGATTTGTATTATCATATTTATAAAAACCAAATAATCCTCCTATTTGTACGTTTCCTACTACATCTACCATATTATCTTCTGTTAAAGTATAGATTCCATCACGATTTATAGTTATTGTTCGTGAATTGGTTTTTGTTTCACTTCCTATTGTTACTGTTCCTTGTCCAGTTTTACCTGAATTACCATTATAAGTTAATCCTGGAGCTGCTGGATATGTACAGTTTACAAGCCCAAGTGCGGTATTGACTAGAGTATATCCCCATGTGCTCAACCCCGAATGGTTATCAGTAAATAACATCGATATATCGTAGGCATCATCAGTCCATTCTTTTGATTCAGGTGTTACTGTCATTTGTGGTTTATCGTTATCAAGTCCATATCTTGCAGTTGCACTAGCTGTATTAGTTGCAAAATCTTGCAATCTATTTGTTATATCGTGTATTCCTGTTGCTGTTAATATTATCTCTAGCGTTTGCACACTTGTATCCTCTAATGCTTTGGTAAAATACGATGGATTTCCCGGTGTATTCCCCCCTACGGTATCATTTACAATACCCTCAAAAATACCTGACCTATCATCTCTTGCTGTTACTGTTACAGGTATCGTTCTATTAGTTGGACCACCATACCATTTGTTTTGTGTTTTTGTAGAACCTATTGTAGGTATTGGCACCACTGTGTCTATGTTATAAATGCTAGCCCATCCACTGAAAGCACCCTTTACAATACTTGGTACTAATTCTGTTATAACTCTATCTACCCAACCCTCACTTTTTCCTGTTACACTTTGTAAAACTCCTACAGTGGCTACCCCCGGTGGAGTTGGCCAAGGATCTGTTGTAGGTACTGGTGGTTGTGATGCGTTCCACCACTTATGTTCATCCCAGGCTCCTGATGTTGCAGTCAGTGCTAACGCTTTACCATCTGGCAAATCAACACTTTCCCCAGAATCTATTGCCTCAATTACTGCACCTGCCACATTTATCTTTATCAGATCCCAATATCCACTAAATGTTCCACTTATTGAATCTGAATCTGTTTCAGCATATGATCTATTAGTCTTCTGAGCACTATATGTAGCATAATAATTATCATATCTAGTGTTCCATGCATCAACTGCATTGTTGTAAGCAGTTGTTCTATCTTCATTGATTTCAGTTACATTATCACATGCATCATAATATGCTGCCCATTGTTCCGCTGTCGCGTCTACCCCTGGATATGTTGGATATTCAGCAAGTGTTAGTGTTGGATAGGTCCCTGCTGATTCTTCTGCTTTAGCAGCAGCTCCAGAAGAATAACCTCTATTTGGGTTTTGATAATCGTCCCCATAAGTCCATTCTTTTATTACTTCTGTCCAGTCCCATTTATATGTTAAAGATGAGTTACCTGTATTATTTCCTACATCTGGTTCCCTAACATCTGCATCCGATTTATATTGAACCAATACATCATCTAGGTTTGTCCATCCTTCGTGACCAGGAAGTGCTACCAAAAATGAGTTTGCTGGTATAAACTCAATTCCATTTTGCGGTGGATATGTTTTTGCTGTTATTTCTATTATCTTTGAAGCCGTAGCTGTTACAGTCCCTAAACCAGACTCAATAGCATTTAACGCTGCCGAGTTTGCTATTACTGATCCTGAAATAGTATAACATCTCGTTTCTCCAGGAGCCATAGCGGGAATTGTAATTGTAATTGTACTCGAAAATGTTTTTGGTGAGCCATTTGCTGGAGCCGCTACAACTCCACTAGTCGCCGGTGCATAGGTAGGTGCTGGCGCATTTCCAGATACACCTCCAGTAAAACTATAATTAGTAATTGCGGCGGCTGTACCTCCTATAGTTGCAGTAGCTGATGCCTCAAGAGTCACCGGTATACTTAATGTAATTGGCACATTAGGTTCAACCATCTTTCCTTCTGCTATTATTTTAAGAAATGCATCCATAGCATTATCTTCTATCTCAAGTGGTGTATCACCTTGACTTGCTTGTGACTTTCCATTTGTGCAGTACTGAGTTGAAGCGTTCCAGTAATTTACACTTGTAATTTCAGGTATATAACTAGGTCCTAATATATAATCACTAGGTCCAGGTGGGTTTTTGGTCACTAGATAATTGTTTTCCAACCATCTATAATCTGCACTTTTTAGGTTCTCCGCCTTTCCTAGTCTATATATATCTAATGTCTTATTACCAAAGTTATAGGTAATAAGGGATCTTGTATACCATAAATAATCTTTTGTTATTTTAATATCTACACCATATCTTTGTTGAATTCTATCTTTAACACTTTGACTTGTAGGAAACTGCCAGTAAGCATCACTTAAATCAGTATTCATATAAGCTTGAAACCTATTATTTCCAGATATAAATTCCTCTTCCTGTAGCTTATATCTTTCTTCCGTATTACTATTTGGCATAAACCAAAGCTCCAGTACTGTTTTTGTTATACCACCATTTACAATTACCGGATTTGTTGGTGTTCCACTAGTTCCAGGGTCTACTACATATGCAGATACTGGTAGCATCACGTTTATTAACATTAATATTATCAATAAAGAAGCTATTATTCTACTAAATAAATTTCTCATTTTTTCACCTCGTTGTTCAGTTTTTTACTTTTTTACTGCTACTCTCTCGTTTTTGTCTATCATTCTCAATATTACTGTGGCTGCTTCCGCCCTAGTTAGACCATTCTTTGGTTTGAACTCTCCATCGCTATATCCTGTTAGAATCCCTTTTGAGTATGCTTCAAGTATGTATTCCCTATGTTGTTCATCTAGACTTTCATAGTCTTTTATACTACTTTCATATGTTTGTGAATTTACATCAGAGCCCTCATTTTGTATTGCTTTTGAGATTATTACTGCCATATCTTCTCTTGACATAAATGATTCATAGTTTTCTTTTGTTTTTTCATCTGCTTCGTTTAATAGCTCTAAGTCTTGAGCCTTTTGTATGTATGTTCTAGCCCAGTAGTCTTCCGCTGGCATTAAATCTACATTTCCTAACGATGTTACTACCATTTTTATAAATTGTGATTTTGTTACTTGTGCATTTGGCTTAAATGTTCCGTCATCATATCCATTTACTATCTTTTTGCCTATCAATACTGCTACATTCTTTAAAAACCATGAGTCTTCCTTTACATCTGAAAACTTTTTCTTCGCCTCTACCTTTAAAGTTTCTATATCCATACTTTCTTCTGCCATTACAACCTTTATATATGTATTATTTGATATTATTGTTAGTACTATTATAATTATAGCTATTATATATTTTTTATTCACTTTACATTCACTCTCCCTTTTAAGTATATTTTATAATCGTTTAGTTGATACACTTGTTTGTCCATTTGTGCCCTCAGTTATTGTTATTTCAAAAATTTCATACTTTATTTTCCCTTCTGCATTTTTGAATTTAATGTGTAGCTTCTTTGTACCCACAAATGTTACCAATATATTTGCTTTCCCATCTTTTACTTGTTCACTCATTACTGTAGGTTCTATATCCCAATTATATCCAAAGTTCGTGTACCTTGCTATCGCATCGTTCCTAGAAAAATTCAGGTTTGCTGTTGTCTTGTTATTTATATTTAATGCTACTATTAATGGTTTTACTTGTATTCCTGCTACCTTTGCTATTGCAATTGTCTCACGTCCTATATTATCTACTATAGTGAAGTAATATTCCCCATTATCATATACTGTGTATTCCAGGTTGTTCCCTTTCCATATTGTTCCGTCTGGTTTTCTTATTTCTGTTACTTCACCTTTTCCTCCAATACCTGAACATTTTATCGTTACACTGCCTAAATCTGCTGCCAAGGTAGATACAATTTCTGCTGTAAGCTTCTCAGCTTCATTAGTTGTTGGTGTTGGTGTTACTACTTCTGTTGTATCATTAGGTGTCTTTATCAACTGTGCTATATACCCTGCGTTAAAATCTATAGCTGATTCCTCACTTTTTCTATAGCTTGTCACTCTAAACATATAGTTTGTTTTCGAGTTATATTCTAAACCTTGAGTAGCCTTATAAAGATTTGCTGGTGAATTCATAAGGTCTAATCCTACTTTTCCATGTAAAAACAAGTCTTCCGTAGCACTATCACTGCCTTTTGAGGTTAGCGTACTCTCTGGTGGATATATTTTGGCAACTCTACTATCCCATTTTGTTACGTTTCCTACATCAAAACCTCTATATTGGTAACCATCATACACATGTACTTTATATCCAGTGGCTTCGCTTACTGGTGTCCAATGTAATACTACATACCCTCGTGCCGAATCAAGATTACCACTATCTCCCCATATATTTGTTACCTGTGGTAATGGTACTACTGTATTTTTTGCTGGTATTACTATATTGAATGCCTCTGCTTTTGCTATACCAACAGTTTCAAAATTTATAGCAATACACGCTATTCCTATATACACTAACATTTTAATTATTTTCTTTGCTTTATTTCCTATCATTTAAAACCCTCCTTAAAATATAATCATACTAATGTATATCCATTTAATATGCTTTTTTATTGAAAATTCACACCTATGAAAAGTTTAGTAATCACTCATTCGTATATCATTATTTATGTGACTCATCACATATAGTAATAACTACGTATGTAAACATCTCCTTATTTTTATTTGTTTCACCTCCAATATTATATTTTGTACTTTCAAAATCCATCCTAATTATTATATTAATAATATTTAAAAGAATGGTATTAACTTTTATATTTAATAATTTATTATACCAATTTAACTAAGTTTTTTCAACTGTTTTTCTAATAAAAATACAAAAACTTCAAGCGTAAAATTTTTGTATTTCACCCTTAAAGTTTTTATATCCTATATTAACTAATACAACCTTTATATGGAAATTAGCGAGCGTATATTTAGACCTTTAGTGTCTACATCCCATCATTTTCTCTAACATTTCTTTTTTAAATTTTTTATATTCACCAGTCAAGATTGCCTGACGTATACCTTCCATAAGGGTATTGTAAAAATACAGATTATGAATTACACATAATCTCATACCCAACATTTCTTTTGCTTTTAGTAAATGTCGTATATAAGCTTTACTATAAGTATTACATGTAGGACAATCACAACTTTCGTCAATTGGTTTACTATCTAGTTTAAATTTTTCGTTAAACATATTTAATTTCCCATAAGTAGTATACACATTCCCATGTCTTCCGTTTCTAGCAGGGAGTACGCAGTCAAAGAAATCTACACCTCTATCAACTGCTTCTAGTATATTCTCTGGTGTTCCTACCCCCATTAGATATGTTGGTTTATTTCTAGGCAAGTGTGGTACAACAGCATCAAGTACACTATACATTTCCTCGTGTGATTCACCAACAGCAAGTCCTCCAACAGCATAACCATCTAAATCAAGTTCCGATATCACCTTTGCATGCTCTATTCGAATATCGTTTAATATTCCTCCTTGATTTATACCAAACAGCATTTGTTTTTTATTAATTGTATTATCATGACTGTTTAGTTTTTTCATTTTTACTTTACACCTTTGTAACCAACGTGTAGTCCTATCAACCGAGTCTTTTATATAAGCTGTATCTTCTTTGCTAGGTGGACACTCGTCAAATGCCATGGCAATTGTAGATGCAAGATTAGATTGAATTTGCATACTTTCCTCTGGTCCCATAAATATTTTCTTACCATCTATATGTGAAGAAAAGTATACACCTTCTTCTTTTATCTTTCTAAGTCCAGCAAGAGAGAATACCTGAAATCCACCTGAATCAGTGAGTATAGGTCTGTCCCATACCATAAACTTATGTAAACCTCCTAACTCATTAATCAAATCATCACCCGGTCTAACATGTAAATGATATGTATTTGATAACTCTACTTGACATTTTATAGCTTTTAAATCTTCTGTCGATACTGCTCCTTTTATTGCAGCTTGCGTACCTACATTCATAAACACTGGTGTTTTTATAACTCCATGTATCGTTTCAAACTCACTTGATTTAGCGAGTCCATCTTCTTTTAATAATTTATACATTTTATCAATCCTTTCAGTTATCCATTATAATAGTCTTTGAAGAATGTCTACTACCACATTAACCTTCTATATTTTTTTTGCTGTTAGCACCTAGGTTTTTTATTTCTTCTGCTCTTTTCATCAAATTACCTTTTCCGTTTGAAAGTTGGTTAACAGCTTTATCATATGACTCTTTTGCTTTTTCAATTTGTCTTCCCATGTCAAATAAAGTATCTAAAAACATAGCAAATTTATCATACATTTCACCACTTTTTTTTGCTATATCCATTACGTTTTTTGATTGATTATCTTGTTTCCATATATAGCTTATAAGCCACAATGTATACATAAGAGTCATTGGTGTTACTATGCCTATCTTTTTATTCCAAGAATACTTTAATATATCACTTTCTTCATTCGAAATTATACTAAGAATATTATCAATAGGAAGGAACATAAAAACAAAGTCTGGTGAGTTTATTCCCTCTCTTCTATCGTAATGCTTTGATTCTAGATTGGTTATATGATTTTTTATTGATGTGAGTAGACCCTTTAACATTTGATTTTGTATTTCTTTGGTTTCTGCATTTGTATATTCCTCATAGTATTTTATCGAAACCTTTGAGTCGATTATTATATGCTTATCCTCAGGTAATAATATTATAAAATCTGGCTTAAGCTTATAATTTTCTTCATCTCTTATGTCTATTCCTACCCCTTGTGCTAGATATTCTATACCTCTTCTAAGCCCTGATTGTTCTAATATCTTTTCTAATATAAGTTCTCCCCATGTGCCTTGAGTTTTACTTTCTGATTTTAAAGCTTTTGTTAGTTTATTCGCCTCTTCTGAAATGTTTAATCCCACTTTCTCTAAATTTAATATTTTTTCTATTAAAGATGCATTTTTCTCAATACTATCTTTGTGAGTTATGTCAACTTTATCTTTAAAATCCTTCAAATCTTTTTCTAGTGGTTTTATAACATTTATTAATTCACTTTCATTTATTTTGTACATTTGTGTCATTTTTGTATCTAAAATATCATTTGCAAGATTTTTAAATGCTTCACCAAAATTCTTTTCTATTTGATCTATTTTAGATTGTTTGTCTTCTGCAATTTGTAACTCAAATTGAATTTTTACTAACTCTTTTTCTAACCTGTACTTTTTATTATAAACTAAAACATACATGAGTAGCATCCCAAGTAAAAAACCGATAAATACGCCAATAACTAAATATTCCATAAAAACACCACCTCTATCTCACATTTTACTCCATAAACTCAAAAAATTCAAGCATAAACTTGAATTTTTTACTAATCACTAGCCACTATCCACCAACCACGTTTCTACCTTCTAAGCTGATTTGCTTGTTGCATCATTTCATCAGATGCTTGTATTGATTTTGAATTTATTTCATATGCTCTTTGAGCAACTATCATATTTACCATTTCTTCAACTATTTGTACATTAGAACGTTCCAGATATCCTTGAAGTACTTTACTCTTTTTATAAGATGGAACTTCTTCTTCAGAAACTTCTTTTCCTGATGCAGCAGTTCTCTTATATAAGTTGTCTCCTATACTTTCAAGCCCATTTGGATTATAAAACTGTACTACTTTTAACCTTTGATTTAATTCTACTTTTTGACTTGTAGAATCTATATATGAAAATGCACCATTTTGATCTACCGTTATTTTACTAGTGTCTATTTCGCCATTTTCTCCTGAAAGTAATATAGGCTCATTATTTTCATTCATAATTACATACCCTTGAGCTGTAGTCAAATACTTTAGTCCCTCTGCATCTGCAGATACTTTAAATGATCCATCTTTAGTATACACGTATGAGTTAACATCATCATCATTACTAGTTGCTCCAAATGATTTTACTGCAAAGAATCCGTCTCCTTCTAAAGCAAAGTTGAAAACATCACCAGTTTGTTCTATGTTCCCTATCGTAAAATCTTTGACAGTAGCAGCCGCCCTAACTCCATGTCCTATCTGTAAACTAGTTGGCCTTGGATTTTGACTTTCTTCTGATCCTCTTGACTTTTCGAGAGTTTCATAAAATAAGTCTTTAAACTCCATACGTGATTTCTTATATCCTGTTGTTGTTACATTCGCCAAGTTATTTGAAATAACATCTATATTTAACTGCTGAGCCTTCATACCACTAGCCGCTGTCCATAATGAACGCATCATACTCCATCACTCCTTTACACTTTCCCTATTTCGTTTACTGATTTTGATAACAATTGGTCATGTATTTGAACTAATTTTTGATTCGTCTCAAAGTTTCTTGTTATATTAATCATATCGACCATTTCCTTAATAATATTTACATTTGATGTTTCTGTATAACCTTGCATTACTTCTCCATTAAAATCATTAAGCTTGGTATCTTCTGTAGTTACAAACATAGAGTTTCCTGATTTTCTTAATGTTTCTGGATTTTCAATATTTACTACTTTAAGTTTAGCTATTCTCTCATTATTAAAAAATAATTTTCCATCATTATCTAGAATATAAATCTCTCTATCTGGTATAAAAATGTATCCACCATTATCATCTATAACTGCATCTCCGTCGGAAGAAACTAACTGTTTATTTTCATTTAACATAAAAGAGCCATTTCTTGTTAAATACTCAGATTTATTTCCATTTACGTCTTTCTTTTCTACTGTAAAAAATCCATCACCCTTTATTGCAAAATCAAGTTTATTGGCTGTTTGTCGTAAAGAACCTTGCATGAAGTTTGTATATGTTTGATCACCATAAACTCCCATTTTCATGCCACCTATAGTTTTATTATCATTATTTCCAATCCTTTTTGTAAGCTCATCTTTAAAAGAACTTACTACCAAGGTATCTTTTTTAAATGCAGTTGTATCCGCATTTGCTAAGTTATTTGATATTGTATCTAGCAACTTTGACTGAGTAACCATTCCTGTTGCAGAAGTATATAGTCCACGTATCATTAACAACATCTCCCTAAGTATAATTGAAAATTGAAAGTTGAAAGTTGAAAGTTGAAAATTATAAAAACTTTTATATTATACTATTAATAACTCTATAAAGTTTATCGGTATAATAAATTAAAACTTTAGTTTAGATAAGAAAAAACTTCTTCATAGCGAAGAAGTTTTCTACACTTTCAATTTTACACTTTCAATTTTCAACTTAACAAACTCTGTCCCAGTCACATACTTCTACATATTTTCCAGTACCTATAGCAACACAAGATGTTGGATCATCTGCTATTACTGTAGAAATGCCTGTTTTAAACTCAATCATTTTATCTAATCCATAGAGCAAGCTTCCACCACCAGTCATTACTATTCCTCTATTTGAAATATCTGAGGCAAGCTCTGGTGGAGTTTTTTCTAACACTGCATGCACTGCTTCTACTATGCTAATAACAGGTTCACGTAATGCTTCTAACATTTCTGTAGAAGTCACTGACATGCTTTTTGGCAAGCCTGTAATAAGATTTCTACCTCTCAGAGTTACTTCTTGTTCTATGTCCCTCTTATAAGCACATCCTATGCTCATTTTCAGCTCTTCTGCAGTTCTTTCACCAATTAGAAGATTATACTTTTTACGCATGTATTTTATTATTGCTTCATCAAAATTATCTCCAGCTACCTTTAAAGATGAACTAACAACGTTACCACCTAGAGAAATGACAGCAATATCCGTAGTACCTCCACCTATATCAACTACCATACTTCCACACGCTTTTGTTATGTCAATACCTGCACCTATAGCTGCTGCTATTGGTTCTTCTATAGTAGTAACTTTTCTAGCACCTGCTTGTTTTGCAGCATCTTTTACTGCTCTCTTTTCCACTTCGGTAACTCCACTAGGAATACATACTGCAATTCTAGGTTTAATAAACATTCTTTTTCCTATAACCTTCAAAATAAAACTCTTCAACATCTTTTCTGTTGAATCATAATCAGATATTACTCCTTCTCTTAGAGGTCTTATAGCTACTATATTTCCAGGGGTTCTACCTATCATTTGTCTTGCATCCTCACCAACTGCTAAAACTTCCCCCGTATCTTTGTTTTTTGCAACAACAGATGGCTCACGTAAAACTATACCTTGCCCTTTTACATAAACTAAAACAGTCGCTGTCCCTAAATCAATTCCAATGTCAATACCCCACATGTTAAACATACAAAAAAACCCCTTTCATATTAGTTAGCAGTTTATAATTATTTTTTATGTAAAAACCTTGAATTTTTTTATATAATATACTAATATATATTATATAATTATTTTGGCAAAAAGTAAAGTAAAATTTTTCAGATAAAAAAAGGAGAAAAAATAATGAAAGTACTTGGAATAATTGTTGAGTATAATCCTTTTCATAATGGACACTTATACCATCTGCAACAATCAAAGCAAATCACAGGGGCCGATCATGTCGTAGCCATAATGAGTGGGGACTACACCCAACGTGGTGAACCTGCATGTATAGACAAATTTGCTCGAACAAAGATGGCTTTATCTTGCGGTGTTGATCTTGTATTAGAGCTACCTACTCCCTTTTCTTCTAGTAGTGCTGAGTTTTTTTCATATAGTACGGTAAAAATACTAGACAGTATAAATATAATTACTGATCTGTGTTTTGGTGCTGAAACTAACAATCTTGATCTATTATCAGAAATAGCCGATACACTTATAAATGAATCAGACGATTTTAAAACAAATATAAAGAATGCATTAAGTGAAGGTAACTCATATCCTAAATCAAGAAATATAGCACTTACAAAGCAGTTTGTCAATCATATATCTGCAGATAATTTTAATAAAATAATTAATTCTTCTAATAATATTTTAGGTATAGAATATCTAAAATCTCTAAAAAAACTTCATAGCAGTATAAAACCACACTTAACGCAAAGGGTTCTCGTGAATTATGATTCAGAAACAATAGTTGAAAATATTACTTCTGCAACTAACATCCGCAAAATTACTAAGGAAAAAAATTATGAAACATTAAAAAAGGTTATGCCACATTCAGCATACCAAGTTTTTATGGAAGAAGTAGCAAAAAACAATGGGATAAGAGAGCTAAATGATTTCTCTGATATTTTGCAATATAAATTAAAAACAACAAATACATCAAAGCTAACAGAAATCTTTGGAATGAATGAGGGTATCGAAAACAGATTACTTAAATGTGCAAATAATAATTATTATATAAATAATTTAATTTCCGAACTAAAAACAAAAAGATATACTTATACTGCTCTACAGCGGCTAATTCTTCATACTGTTTTGGACATAAAAAAAGACACTATAGAAAATGTTTTAAAAAGCGGACTTTATGCTAGAGTTTTAGGTTTTAGAAAGGAAAGTAATCATCTACTTAGCTTACTAGAAGAAAAATCAAAAATACCTGTTATAACTAATATAAATAATGTAACAAAAAACTCAAAATCGGATATATGGTTACATAACGAACTTATATGCACTGATGTTTATAATCTTATAAATCATAACGAAAAACTAAGATACTCAGGCCAAGAACTAATTCAGAAAATGGTGGTAATATAAAATAGAAGGCGAAAGCCTTCTATTTTATATTTATTATCGTATATACCGTTTCATCATTTGCTAAGATTCCTGGTAGCTCTTTATTTTTTATATCAATAATATTTTCATACTTTACTCCAACCTCGAGTAAAGTAGCAATATTTATCTTGCATATATCCACTTTATTTAAACCTTCATCTGTTTGTGAAATACAATGAGTTATATTATGAAAGTTACTCTTAAAAATATTAATTGTACTGTCATCTACATCGACTTTACTATGTCCAAATGAAATCATAACTACCTTTAAATCTAATGGATTACTATTATATTTAATATTCAACTCTAAAATAAGGGTCTTTAATGCTTTATCCAGCGTTTGATGCATATTTATTGCAGCCAGAGAAACTACCTTTTTTCCTTGGTCATATATTATAACATTTACTATGTTCTTACTTCTTATAACAAGGGGTGATTTTCTTACATTTGTTGTTATAGCACACACATTACTATTTGCTTCAGTAAAAGTCTTAAGTTCTGTATCTTTACATGAAATTATTTCCGTACTTTCACAATTAAAATTTCTTATAGTTAAAATCTTATTAAAATTAAAATCAAATAAAGTGCATAATCTAAAAAAATCAGCGTCATCCTCTTCTTTATCATCAGGAGTTTTTGGTAATATGTAGTGTTCAATCTCGCCCAATTCTTCTAGGGCCGTAACGGAGTAATACTCAGTATCTCCATCGGTATGTACACTTAATATACTATCATTATTATTTTCCAAGATACTTACCTTCTTTCTAATATATATATTTAATAATCATTTTATCACAAATTTATATATATTTCAAGTCAAAATGCATTTTCTATTAAAGATATTGTAGGAAACTCTAATTCTCCTAGTATTCCAACCACATCAAATCTAAAGTTTTTTTCAAAAATGAGGTTTTTATGCTTAATGTATAACGTTGCAACTTTGCGAATAACCTTTTGCTTTGAATATGTCACTGCCTCCACAGGATAACCATATGACAAATCTCTTCTGTACTTCACTTCTATAAATATGAAAAAACCGTCTTTGCGTGCTATTATATCTATCTCCCCAAACGAACAATTATAATTTTTCTCAACTATCTTATACCCTTTACTCTCTAGATACTTTGCCGCCACTTCTTCCGCTTCCCCACCAATCTTACGCTTGTTCAAACTGATCATCTCCTATAAATTGTTGTTTTTCATCTTTCATCCAATTTTACCACAAACGCCAACACCTCTGCTACTACCTCATACAGCTCCTCAGGTATATAGTCTCCAATATCCATGTTGTCTAGCATTTTCATCATCTTTTCATCCTTAACTATAGGTATATCATTTTGTATGGATTTTTTCAGGATATTTTCTGCAACAAAACCTTGCCCCTTTGCTACTACCTTAGGAGCTATCTCGTTTTTATTATATGATATTGCTGCAGCCTTTTTCATATACAAACCACCTCATTGTCGTCAATTAATCATCGTAGGGACCGTGCCTATGTGCCAGCCCGTTTGTGCTTGTAGCTCTTACAAGTGATTATCTAATTATGATATTTTCAACGTATGTTTATTGTTTATTGAAGTGAGTGCGGGCTAGCACATAGGCATAGCCCCTACGTTTCGCACGTGCCACTTACCACATCTTACACCCTTATATCAAATGAATGTATCTTACCATCTTCTTTTCCTTCATCTGGTAATAGGTTACTCTTATTTATTATATTCGTTTTCGTATCTAAATTTTCATATGAAACGCTTATTAAATTATATCCTAAAGATGATAATTTTAGTTTCAGATCATTCATATATGTTACAAATGTTTCTTTTGAATCAAAATCTTCAAGTCTAAATTTGCAGCTTATATTATTTAGATTCTTATTTATTAATACTTCTGTATATCCTAGCTTTGAGAGGTCTAAACATAATAGTGCTGTTATATTTGATGCATTTTGCTTATGCTTTTTATTTTTCAAAACATATAGCTCAGGCATATACTCATTTTGGTTTAATTTTAGCGGTATTTGCAGATAAGTATCATACTGTAATATTTGATTCATAAACTCTATTTTCTGTCTTATCTCACTCACATTATTAAAAAGGTTTTCACTAGTTTCCTTTAAACCACTCCTACTATCCATCAAGCTAGTGGTTAGTTTATAAATATTTTTATATGAATCTGTTATATTGTCTAAATTATTATTTTTCAAATCAACTTTTAGTTTATTACTTAGCGAGGCTAAAATTTCTGAGGCGTTTCTTTTTATATATTCTTTTATTAAACTCTTGTCAAAGTTTTCATCTGCCTTACCAATATAATTTAATAAATCTATCATAAAATCATTTTGAGAAACATTTGTGCTTTTGCTGATACTAGTAACTAACTTTTCTATGTTGATTCCAAACTCATCTACATTGCTCGACTTAAATATTTCCTTATTATTTGCTACAAGTTCATTAATTTTTATATTGTTTTTTAGTCCTTTCCCGAGTATAAAATCAGCCAACGTGTCAGTTATATCTAAATTATTCATAGAACCGAGAGATTTTATCAGTTCATCTGCTTGGTTATTCAAGTGCGTATTCTGATTTATAAAACTATTTAAATTATTTATGCTTTCTTCTGTTACAGAAATGTTGTTTTTTAATAAAATGAATAACTTTTTTGTATCGAGATCAGGATTTTCTTTTAATAAATTATAAAAATTTATTAGACTTTCTTTCCCAAGTAACAGCGAGTTATCAAACATTTTCTTTATTAAATCTTCTGAAATATTATTATCTGGAAGTTTAAAATTTTTTATAGTATTCTGTATTACCTCTGATTCTGCATTTTGAAAAGAAGTTATCATAGGCTCAAGCATTAGCTGATTATTATTATTTGAGGTAACTTTAAAATTTACAAACTCTCCTATTTTAAGCCCTAGTATTTTGAGTGTCTTTGCACTTATAATAGAGTCAGCCCCCATAAGTTTTAACACCATTTCATTTTGTTTTATATCCATAACTTCCGCACGAAAAACATCCCCATCTTTTAAATCAGAGATATTTACAAGTTTATGGTTTTTATTATTATACAATGAAAGGTCATTAATCCGCATTACACTCATCTACCTTTATTAATTTTTTTATATATATTAAATCCCTCAAATAAAGGAATTTTGTGTGTAAAATATGGTCTTTCTAAAAAGTAATATAACAATGAAGCTACAATAAATGTCAGTATAAATGAAAATATTAAATGTAATCCAAGTCTCGAATATCCTGAATATGAGTTTATTAAAGAATTTGTAATTCCGATACAAGTAGCATGTGCAAGATAAAATGAATAGCTTATAATTCCAAGGATTGTGAGTGGCTTCCATGAAAAGATTTTCCTAAATAAGTTATCGTTAACAAGCACATTACCAATCATTATGAAAAAAACAATATCTACAATTATGAAATAAAAGGGTTTATGCGCCCTTCCCCATTCCCAGTACCATTGTAGAACAAATAATAAAGGTACAGCAATATAAATAGCATATGAGAAAAATTTTTTAAATCGATTCCACCATATTAGAGACAAACTAAGTTTTGCCAAACCAACTCCCCATAAAAATGCTACAAATCTAAACATACCTGGATAAATCAGATTTCCATTCGAAATTTTATTAACTACCGATTCTCCCCACCACTGGCTTGTCCAAATAATAAATGAACTCACTAAGAAAACTTTTACCGATTGGAGTGCCTTATACTTTCTTGCTACTACTGCAAAAGCTATAAGTCCAATATAGAAAATTAGTTCATAATTTAGTGACCATGAGACGCTATTAATCCTACGTAATCCATTGAAAAATCCTTCTACAAAAAATATATTAGCTAAAATTTCAACCAAATAAAAAGAAACACTCCCAAAAATAACAAAGTACAATATAACAAAAAAATTTACTGGCAAAAGTCGTAAGAGCCTTTGAAATATAAATTTCAAAAAAGTAGTTCTTTTTATTATTAGATTCCGGGCAATAAAAAAACCACTCAAAACGAAAAACAAATCTACACCGATTTGACCAGAATGAAGAAATCTAATTATCCTGGCAACCCATATATTGGTGTCTGCCGTAATGAACTTAGGAATATCATAAAATGCAAAAAAGTGAACAAAAAAAACCATAATAGCTGCTAGTCCTCTAAGTCCGTCTAAATATGGCATTCTATAAGATTTATTTATATAATAGAACCCATCTTTACTAGGTTTTACTTCTTTGCTAGATATTTCCTCACCTTCGCAATTTTCTATTTTGTGCATTTTAATCACCCCTATACTAGCTAATTAACGAAATTCTTTATAAAGCTTCTCCTATGTATCTCGCATGGGCCACATTTTCTGAGTGCTGCTACATGCTCACTAGTGCCATAACCTTTATTTGATTTAAAATTATATTCAGGATACATATCATGATATTTCTCTTCCATCAATCTGTCTCGTGTTACTTTTGCTATTATGCTCGCAGCAGCTATTGATATACTTTTCGCGTCTCCACTTATAATTGTTTCTTGTTCATATATAAGCTCAGGTATCTTGTGGTTTCCATCTACAAGCACCACATCTATTTTTACATCGTCTTCTATCTTTTCTATGGCTTTTTTCATTGAAAACAAACTTGCCTTTAAGATATTATACTTATCTACTATATCATGCTTTACAAGACATATACCTATATATAATGCTTTGCTACGTATTATATCGTATATCTCGGTTCTTCTTTTTGAAGACAGCTTTTTTGAATCATTAATTCCTTCTATCATGCAGTTTTGGGGTAAAATAACACAAGCAGACACCACCGGACCAGCCAGAGGTCCTCTGCCTACTTCGTCAATGCCTGCTATTATTTTACAACCCTTTCTATAATATCTATTTTCGTACACATTCATATTCTCTAGTCGGGCTAATTCTGCATTTAGTTTTATTAGCTTTTTTTCTAACTTTTCTACTTTCGCTTTCTTTAAATTAGTATCCTTTAATTCGTCTTTTAGCGCTTCTATTTGAGCAAATAAATCCATAAAATCACCAATCCTCTTACTTGCAAATATCCAAGGTTATTCTTCCAAGTTTTCCACCTTGGAATTCATCTAATAACGTTCTCGATGCTCTTTTCAAATCTAATTCTCCACCAGTAATACAGAATTTTCTGTTTTCTGCTATTTTGCTTAACACTTCCCTATCAGATAATTTATCTATATCAATAATTTTATAACGCTCACTTACTGCTGTTATATTTACATTTCTAAGCAGTCTTATTAAGTTTATTGCGAGTTCATTAGTATCTAAAATCTCTTCTTTTATCGATCCTATCGATGCTAATTTTATTCCTACTTGTTCATCATCAAACTTTGGCCATAATATTCCTGGCATGTCTAGTAATTCGAAATCAATCCCTACTTTAATCCACTGCTTTCCCCTTGTAACACCTGGTTTATCACCTGTTTTAGTAGAGGCCTTACCTAAAAATTTATTTATAAATGTTGACTTACCTACATTGGGTATTCCTACTACCATAGCTCTAATAGTACGATTAATCCTACCGCGGACTTTGTCTTTTTCAAGCTTGTATTTAAGAATTTCTTTGCATTTTCCTATTACACTTTTTATTCCTACACCTGTTATAGAGTTTACATATACAACAGTTACATTTTCTCTTTCAAAATACTTTGCCCATTTTTGGGTCATAGACTCATTTGCCAAATCTATTTTATTCATTAGGATAACCTTAGGTTTATCCAAAGCAAGACTATCTATAACAGGATTCTTACTGCTTATAGGTAGCCTTGCATCAATTATTTCTATTACTATATCAACAAGTTTTAAATTCTCTACTATTAAGTCCTTAGTCTTTTTCATATGACCTGGAAACCATTGTATCAACATATTATCACCAACATTTATTCATATTTAATAGTACCAAATTTGTCAAATGGCCATATTCTAAGTACAACTGGACCTCTTATAGCTTTTTTAGTAACCAAGCCATTATCTCCTACCATTTTTTGTCTACTATCAGTACTATTGTTTCTATTATCTCCCATTACAAAATAATGATCTTTCGTAACTGTAATTGGAAAGCTAACATCACCATATCTTAATACTTTTTCTTGTATATAACCTTCTTCTTGTTTTACATCATTAATGTAAACATCTCCATCTTTTATATCAATTACATCTCCAGGTAGCCCTATAATCCTTTTTATAAAACTTTTTTCTTCATCAAAATCAAAAACTACAATATCTCCATGTTTTGGTTCAGCAAAGTCGTAAATAAATCTGTTAATTATAAGCCTATTACCATCTTGTAGTGTTGGCTGCATTGAAGGCCCTGATACTTGGGTAAATTCTACTACGTAATTTTTTAAAACTAACGTTATCAAAAAAGCCATAACAATAATTTCTATCCATTCAAATATTTCTCTTAAAATTGGATTTTGAATTTTAAATACATTATTTATCATAATCTTTCCCCCTTTCATCACCCTAGTTCTGTCATTGCGAGTGTAATTCATTTTTAAAATTTTTTATATTTATCATATCATACTTTCACCACAATGTATGTATAATATTGTATAAAATTAAAATTTTTTTCTATAATCGCAAAAACAGGGACCAAAGAGTCCCTATTTATTTTTATTTATTTGTGCTCACTTTTTTTTCTTTTACTTTGGCTGACTTACCAACTCTATCGCGTAGATAGTATAGTTTAGCTCTTCTTACTTGACCAGCTCTTTTTACTTCTATATGGTCAACATTAGGTGAGTGTAAAGCCCATGTTCTTTCTACTCCAACGCCATCAGAAATTTTTCTAACAGTGAAAGTTTCTCTAATACCAGCATTTTGTCTTTTTAAAACAACACCTTCAAAAACTTGTATTCTTTCTTTTACTCCCTCTTTAATCTTAGCATATACTTTTACAGTATCTCCAACATTAAAAGCATCTACAGTTTCCTTCAAGCCTTCTTTTTCAATTGCTCTAATAACTTCATTCATTTGTATTCCTCCTCTCTTCATAGATGTTCATGTATCACTTTCGTACAGCGGACCATCCGTAATCACTTTGAGTATTATAGCATATTTTTACAACATTGGCAAGCATTTTTATGAATTTCCCATTATTTTTTCGATATCCTCTATCTCTTTAGGTATGTTCTCAGACAAATTTATAAATCCATCTTTGGTCACTAAAATATCATCCTCTATCCTTATACCTATTCCTTCTTCTTCGATATACAGCCCTGGCTCTACAGTTATGACCATACCTTCTTCAATATTTCCAGTATACTTTCCACAATCATGTGTATCTAGTCCAAGTTTATGAGATACCGAATGATAATAATATTTTTCAACTTCTTCATCTTTATCAATTAAATTTATTTCTTTTAGCTGTCGTATTAATGAATTTTTAGTAACAACATTTAATTCTTTAAATGTCATACCTATTTTTATACAGTCCATAGTTTCTATTTGGGTATTTAATACAATATTGTATAAAAGTTTTTGTCTATCACTAAAACGCCCATTTATAGGAAATGTTCTCGAAATATCAGAACAATAATTTTCATATCTTACTCCTAGGTCAAGCAGTACCAAGTCGTTTTTACATATTCTAGAATTATTTTTTGAATAATGTAAAATGGCAGCATTCTCTCCGCTTGCTACAATAGAATGAAAAGCTTTTTCATATACTCCATTCATTCTTACTTCATAATCGTACAAAGCTTCTATTTCATTTTCATACTTACACATCTTTGCATTCTTTAAGATATGTTTAATAGCTCTATTCATTATATCTATAGCTTTTTTAATGTTTTCTATTTCATATTTTTGTTTTATGGATCTTAGCTTACTAAAATCCATGTCAGCATCATAATAATTAATCTTATTAAGTAATTCATCAATAATCCTTTGTAATTTAGTATTAAAATTACAATTTGAATTTACCATATCTAAATATACATTAATTATTGAGGTATATTTAAAGTTTTTCATAAATTCTTCAAATTCATCTGTATAATTTATGTTCACAATACCAGTAGTTTGAGCCACATCTTCTTTACTTTTCCTATGTCCGAAAAACTTTATAAATTTTTCATCATTATCCTTTTCTATAAAAAGAACTTCCTGTGAATTATCACCTTTTTGATAAAAATATATATAATTTTCTTCTTCTAAACCTGTAATATAATAAAAATTTTTACTGACAGAAAATTTATGTTTTTCATCAGCACTCCAATATTCTGCATAACCTGAAAATAATACTAAAATACTATTATCAGGCAAACCATCTATTAACTTCTTTCTATTATTTATAAAAAACTCTCTATCCATAAGTATCTCCTTTATTTTAAAAAATGTTCTTATTCTTGTCTTTTTCTATCATAATATTAACCCCAATAGCTATTAATAAAATCGGCCAGAATATTCCCCATATATTGAACTCTTTATAAATCCCCAGATTATCTAGTACCATATTAATGGCTACTAAAAGTAGTGCAATATTAAATAAGTTTATTTTTCTATTCTTTGTTATATCAGAAACTACAAATAAAGTTAAAACAAATGGCCAAAAGAACTGTCTTATAAATTCTGAATCAATTATTTTAAAAGCATCTAATAAAAACACAACACCGACTGCTATAATACCAAATCCTAAGAAAAATTTATCTCTCATAATGCTCACTCCTTCTAAAATATCTTGTTTTTTATTTGCATAGATCAGGTCTCACCTTTTTTGTCTTATCTATTGATTTTTCAAGTCTCCACTTAGCTATGTTTTTATGATGTCCAGAAAGTAGCACTTCGGGTACTTCTCTTCCCATAAATACAGGTGGACGCGTGTACTGAGGATATTCGAGTAAATTATTCTCAAATGATTCATTCTCGAACGACTCTTCTTTATTTAAAACCCCTGGTACTAGCCTTGACACTGCATCAATAAGCACACATGCGGGTAACTCTCCACCAGTAAGAACATAGTCCCCTATTGATATTTCATCTGTTACTATTTCGTCTATGACTCTCTCATCAATGCCTTCATAATGTCCACAAAGTATTATTAGCTCATCTTCACTCGCAAATTCTTTTGCCATATTTTGAGTAAAGGTTTTACCACTTGGAGTAACAAATACAACTCTGACTTTTTTATCTTTACGTAAGCTTTCGTACGCCTTATATATAGGTGGTGCTTGCATCACCATACCAGCCCCACCTCCATATGGATAGTCATCAACTTTTTTATGTTTGTTTTCAGTAAAATCTCTTATATTGACACACTCAACATCTATAATACAATTTTCTTTTGCTCTTCCTATGATACTTTGAGATACAACCCCTTCTATCATTTCAGGAAAAAGAGTTAAAACATAAAATTTCATTTTATCAGTCCCCTCACTTACTGCCATTCTAGCCCTTCCATCACGTGAACTAACATTTTTTTATTCTCTATATCTATTTTTATTATACATTCTTTTATAGCAGGAAGTAACAACTCACCTTTTTCTTTACTAGAAACCACGTATACATCATTGCTACCTGTATTTAAAACATCTGTAAGTTTCCCCAGAATGTTATTATTCTCATCGTAAACTTCTACATCAAATAAATCTCGAATATAATACTCATCTTCCTCTAGTTTAATGCCTAATTCCTCAGGAATTTTAATATCAAAACTTTTTAGTTTTTCTGCATCTGTCATACTATCTATACCCTTGAATTTTAAAACAACAAAACTTTTATTATACCATACTTTTTCTATCTGGTATTTTGTTAATGACATATCATTTGCATCTTCGAGCAAAACATAATCTAGTAACTCGAAACGACTTATATCATCAGTATATGTTACTGCTCTTAAATCGCCCCTTAATCCTTGAGTGTTTACAATTTTACCTATCGTAAAGTATTTATTCATATAGCCCGCCTCCTCTACTGTATTTGATATCATTACTATACCATGTTTTGTTAAAAAACGCAACAAAAAAACTAAATGTAAAAACATTTAGTTCATTATCTCAACGATTACTCTTTTACCCTCTCTTGCAGCAATTGCCTTGATTACTGTACGTATTGACTTTGCAACTTTCCCTTGTTTACCTATTACTTTCCCCATATCCTCTTCTGCAACTTTTACTTCATATATTGTTGAATTTTCCCCTGATATCTCATTTATAGACACTTTATCTGGATTATCAACTAATGATTTTACAATTACTTCCAATAAGTTTTTCACGGTAATTCCCCTTTCAAGTTATATTGTAAGTCAATATTATTTAGTTTATTGCTCCAGATTTTTTTAGTAAAGCTTTTACTGTATCCGTTGGTTGAGCCCCATTTTTCAACCAAGTTTTTGCAGCATCAATATCAATTTTAAGTTCAGCTGGATCCATGTTTGGATTGTAGTAACCTATTTCAGCTATTGTTTTTCCATCCCTTTGAACTCTTTCGTCTGCAACAACTATTCTGTAGAAAGGTGATTTCTTTGCTCCCATTCTTTTTAGTCTTATTTTCACCATATGTATTCACCTCCTTTAAAGTACAATTTTCAACTTTCACCTTTTAACTTGTTTAAAATGGCATTTTAAATGGCATCTTTCCCATTTTCCCCTTGTTACCTATGAATTGTTTCATCATATTCTTCATCATATCAAATTGTTTAATAAGTTTATTTACCTCTTGTATATTTGTTCCACTACCTTTTGCTATTCTTTGTTTTCTTGAACCATTTAATATAGTAGGATTTTTTCTTTCATTTTTAGTCATAGAACGTATTATAGCTTCTGTTTGTTTTAATCCATGTCCTATTTGGTCTTCATCAATATTAGCACCTGCTAATTGGCTATTTAGTCCTGGTATCATATTCATAATCTGTCCAAGTGGCCCCATCTTCTTGATTTGTTGCATTTGATCTAAAAAATCATCTAAGTCAAATTCCATTTTTCTCATTTTTTGTTCAAGCTCTGCTGCCTTTTCTTGATCAATTGCTTGCCCAGCTTTTTCTATTAGTGTCAGTATGTCACCCATCCCAAGTATTCTTGAAGCCATTCTGTCAGGATAAAATTCTTGCAGCTCATCGAGTTTTTCACCCATACCTACAAATTTAATCGGTTTATTTGTGATATGACTAACCGAAAGGGCAGCCCCACCACGAGTGTCTCCATCTAGCTTTGTCATAATAAATCCATCAATACCTAGCTTCTCATCGAATGTTTGAGCTATATTAACAGCATCTTGCCCAGTCATTGCATCTAAAACGAGTAAAATTTCTTGTGGTTTTACTTCTTTTTTAATGTTTTCGAGTTCTTCCATAAGTTCATCATCTATATGAAGTCTTCCGGCTGTATCTATAAATACAATATCATTTCCATTTGATATTGCATGATTAATACCTGCCTTTGCAATACTTGCAGGATTATGTTGATCTCCCATACTAAAAACAGGAACATTCACTTTTTCACCAACAACCTGTAATTGCTTTATTGCTGCTGGTCTATATATATCACAAGCAACAAGAAGAGGTTTTTTACCTTGCGATTTTAGCTTCATTGCAAGTTTAGCTGTGGTAGTTGTCTTACCAGCACCTTGCAAACCAACCATCATATAAACAGTGACTTTGCTTGTTGCAAAAGTTAATTTACTTTGAGAACTTCCCATAAGATTTGTTAACTCATCATTTACTATTTTTATGACTTGTTGTCCTGGTGTAAGACTTTGTAGTACTTCCTGACCCATCGCTTTTTCTTTTATGTTATCTATTAGATCCTTTACCACTTTATAATTAACATCAGCTTCAAGCAAAGCAAGTTTAACTTCACGTAAAGCTTCTTTTATGTCATTCTCACTTAACTTACCCTTACTTCTAAGGTTCTTAAAAACATTTTGAAATTTCTCAGTTAAACTCTCAAAAGCCACTTGAACTTCACCTCTATTCTTCTATCAATCTAATAATATTTTCTTTTACTATTTCTAAATCCTGTTCTTTATCCAACATTTCAAGTACTTCTTTTAGCCCTTTTTTATGTTCTGTATATTTCTTAACTAACCCTAGTTTTTGTTCATATTCCTCTAGTAAGTTTTGAGCTGTCTTTATTGTATCATAAACGGATTGTCTAGTAACATCAAACTTTACAGCAATCTCGCTCAAAGAAAAATCCTCTTCTATATAAAGAGAAAAAATTTTTTTCTGTTTCTCTGTGAGTAACTCCCCGTAGAAATCAAACAACAACGAATTTTCTAATATGTTTTCCATATCATCACCCTGTAAAGTTTTTTTACTTTACATTAGTATACAATATTTTTACAAGTTTGTCAATATATAAATAAAATAAAACCACATACGTGGTTTTACCAACTAAGTCTATGTAGATTTCCTCTATTTTCAAGTCCTTCAAAATTATTTTGTCTTAATGCTTCATAAAGTACAATACCAACTGAACTTGCAAGATTTAGTGACCTTATATCCTCTAGCATTGGTATCCTAATAGAGTTTTTCGGATATTCAACCAAAATCTCTTCTGGTATACCAGCACTTTCTTTGCCAAACATTATATAATCGTTCATAGAATATTTAACCTCGACGTATGTATTAAGAGCTTTGGTAGTTGCCATATATATACTAGCATCTATATTTTTAACCAAAAACTCCTCAAAGTTTTCATATACTGCTACATTTAGTTTATCCCAGTAATCTAGTCCTGCCCTTTTTAAGTATTTATCATCTATTAAAAATCCAAATGGTTTAATAAGATGAAGTCTTGTATTAGTAGCAGCACAAGTTCTAGCTATATTACCTGTATTTTGAGGAATCTCGGGTTCAAACAATACTATATTCATATATTATTCTCTCATAGCTACATCTATTTCAAAGCTTTCCCCTGTGCCAACAAATTCCAAAGGAATAGATATAGTTTTCATGTCATTTGATGATATTCGTATCTCTTGACCAATTAGCAATGATGGTGGTGTAATATCTATAGAAATACCCCTATTGTAAAAAATAGTCGCAGTAGTTCCTAAAATCATATTTGATAATTCTTGTACAGCACTTTTTGATAATTCATCTAATTCTTTTACTTCCATACCGCCCATCATCTTCGATGCTATAGAACATGCTACGTCTTTTGATATGCTAAATATTACTTGTCCTTTTATATCGCCAGTAATACCTATAACAATTACAACCTCTGAACTTGCATAAGGTGAAACCTTTAGATATACTTTACCGATCTTTAAATCTTGTTTACACATATCTTGTAAAACGCTTTGAGATGCCTCTATAAATGGATTAATATATTTTACATTAACTGACATACTATTTCCCCCTTGAATTATATTTTTTTATGTTAAAAATATTTTAACACATTAAAATAAACTTTGCAATACCTTTTAATTATTTTCAGGTTGTTCATTAACCGGTTGAACTATATCAGAACCTATGATACTATCTTGTAGTGTAGTAGTGGTGGGTACCGCTTTTGGTTGCTTTGTTCCAACAGCGACCTCAGCTCGCATAGCTTTATACGTGCTTTGGCTTACATATTCTTTTTTTAACAGTACATTATTTGCATCATACGTAAGCTTATATAATTTTACAACCATTCCTTCTTTAGATTTTTCTTTTACCTTACGTTTACCCAATTCCATGGTGGGGTCTTCTACTATTTTTTCTGGAGGTGGTGGTATTCTTTTTATAACAACATATTCAAAATCAATTTTATTTTTAGGCACATACTCTTCTCCACCGTAAATTGTATAATTTATAGTTCCTCCATCAATATATCCTTGCAAATAAATTGGCTTGTTTGTTGTGTTCTTAAATTTAAAATCCAAAGTACTTCCAGAAACGGTTGCATCTCTACCTGGCTTTACATAAGCCGATGTCAAGGAATGATTACGTCTCTCTACTACCTGAAATTCTGCATACAAGACTGCATTATATAAAGTTGTAGCAACTTGACATATACCTCCGCCTATACCATCTACATATTCTCCATTTACTATTACATGAGCTGTCTTATATCCATTTGCCTCTGTTCGTGCTTTAATAGTATTATTTACGGAAAATATTTCTCCTGGCTTAACTATACTACCATTTATCAAGCTTGTAGCAACTTGCAAATTGGTACTTCTTGATATATCATTCTTATTAAATTTGGTACTATATGTAGAAATTTGCGTTTGTATTTTTTCTAAATCTTTTGAGGTAAATTCAGGTTTTACAACATCTACATATACTTTTACTTTGGTTTCCTTTTCATTTAATGCCACATTTATTTCATCAAAGGTTTTATCCAAATTAATCTTTTTCCCTTCTTTCCCCGCCTTAATAACAAAAGAAGTGTCTTTAGATTTTAGCATGCTAGCGTTTATTGGATTTACCTCTATTTCTTTTTTCAAATCTTCTAGTACCTTTGCTACTTTTTCTTTATCAGGGGTATATGAAATATCGAGGTTTCGAGGATTTTTTACCAAGCTCTTCACACCAATGTATCTATCAATTATTGTTCCTTCTCTTCCAATATCAAAAGCTTTTGCAATTAATTCTTCAAGATTGTTATTAGCCATAATATCATTATAGTATAAGTCTTTATTCACATTTTTATAGTAAAGATTTAAAATAGGGGTACCAAAAATCTTTTTATCTTTCTCTAGGAGTTTTTCAAACGCTTCTTTTTTTGTTAAACCCCCAATCTCGATATTATTTATTGTTATACCAGTATATATTTTATTAGAGTTTACAACTGATAAAATATCATTAAGTTGAAAAAAAACGAGTCCTATAATACCCACTAGCATTATTGATATAAGCACTATAAAAACTTTTGTTTTTTTACTCACCTTAATCACCCCCGTGTTTAAAGTACAAAGTTCAAAGAACAGAGTACAAAGTTAATTAATTCTTATACTTTTTCTCTACTCCGCGTTCAATGTTATCTGTCATCTTTTATTTATTCTTTGTTCTTTACACTCTGTCATCCTAGATTCTTTAACTTTTCCGCCTGATAAAATGTTATTATTGCATCTATAAGGTCATCTATGTCACCATCCATAGCATAATCTAATTTGTATATAGTAATAGGTAATCTATGATCTGTTATTCTAGTTTGAGGATAATTATATGTTCTTATTTTTTCACTTCTGTCTCCAGTCCCTACTTGACTTTTTCTTTCTGCTGCTACTTTTGAGTTCTGCTTCTCTTGTTCAAGATTGTATAACCTTGCTCTAAGAACTTTCATAGCTTTATCTTTATTTTTAAGTTGAGATTTTTCATCTTGACAAGATACCGCGAGCCCTGTAGGTATATGAGTTATCCTAACTGCCGAATCTGTTGTGTTTACACATTGTCCTCCATTCCCGCCTGCCCTAAAAACATCAATACGTACATCATTTGGTCCAATTTCTACTTCTACATCTTCTACTTCTGCTAGTACTGCAACAGTTGCAGTCGAAGTATGGATTCTACCAGCTGATTCAGTTGCAGGAACTCTCTGTACTCTGTGAACTCCACTTTCATATTTAAGCCTCGAGTATGCACCATTTCCACGTATCGTAAATATTACTTCCTTACATCCAGCTGCCCCACTATCATTCATATTCATTAATTCAATGTTCCATCCATGTCTCTCAGCATATCTAGAATATAGCCTAAATAAATCTCCTGCAAATATTGATGCCTCATCTCCACCTGCACCCGCTCTTATTTCTACTATAACATTTTTATCATCATTAATATCCCGAGGTAAAAGTAATATCTTTAATTCTTCCTCAGTTTTAGCCATTAATTCCTTGTTATTTACAAAGTCTTCTTTTACTAGTTCTTTAAATTCATCGTCTATCTTCTCATTTAACATTTCTTCAGCCTCTTTAAAACCAGCCAAAGCATTCTTATATTCTTTATACTTTGCAACTACCAGTGACATGTCACTATGTTCTTTCATAAGTTTTCTCCACTCAGCCTGATTATTTATAGTATCTGGATCAGCAATAAGATTCGAAACTTCTTCATATCTAATTATAACTTCATCTAATTTATCAAACAACTTTATCACCCCTTCTTCATTTAATTATATACCGATACAACAACTCTATCTTTCCCTGCTAAGTCTCTTATTATATTTATATTATCAAAACCATTATCTAATAATATATTTTTCACATTATTTCCTTGATTATATCCTATTTCATAAAATAATTTTCCGTTATCCTTTAAATATTCTATACTTTGTTTAGATATTAATCTGTAAAAATCAAGTCCTAGATCACCACCATCTAAGGCAATCTTAGGTTCAAAGTCTTTTACTTCTTTTGAAAGTATAGGTATTTCACCACTTTCAATATATGGTGGATTAGAAACTATAATATCAAAACTCTTTATATCCTTTTTATCTAAGTTTTCAAACAAATCACTTTGTATAAAAGTTATTTTATCTGTAACGTTATTACATTTGGCATTGTGTTTTGCAACATCAAGTGCTTCTTTTGAAATATCTACAGCTATAATACGGATATTTTCTATGTAATATGCTAGCGTAACCGCTATACATCCACTCCCTGTACACATATCTAATAATACTACATTTTTCTTATTTTTGCAATGATTTATTACATTTTCGACCAAAATTTCTGTGTCGGGTCTTGGGATTAAAACTCGTGCGTCAACATAAAAATCAAGAGACATAAATTCCTGATGATTTGTTATATATTGGAGTGGACAACCACATACCCTTTTATCTATTAAATTTAAATATTTCTCTATATCTGTATCTGATATATCACACACAAGTCTTGCGAGTATTCGCTCTCTTGACTCATGAATAACATGTGACATTATTAATTCAGCATCTAATGAAAAGGTATTAATACCACCTTCTTTTAGTTTGTCTTTACCTTGTTTTAGAATTTGTATGATTTCTTGCATAAAATCAGCCCTTTCCCTACTTACAAAAATAACTTGTTCATTCAATTATCTTGCAATAATTTAAACAAACAAGTTATAAAAAAACACAGAATAAACTATATGCTATAGTTTTATCCTGTGTTTTTATCTAGTTTTCTTCTGTTTTAGTTTCTTTAGCTTCTTGAGCAGTTGAATTATATTTTGCATTAAACTTATCTATACGTCCACCCTTACTTATGTTCTTCTGTTTTCCAGTGTAAAACGGATGACATTTAGAACAAACCTCTACACTTTTAAAACCAGTTTTCGTTGACTCAGTAGTAAACTTTGTACCACATGTGTTACATATTACCTCTATACTATTTAACTCTGGATGTATTTCTTTTTTCATATTTGCACCTCCTCGACTAGTTCCAGTACACATTACACTTGCAAAGTGGCTAGGGACCTTTATATAATCTTGTTCAGATTAATTTTTATAAACATACCTCTGCATTATAGCATATATTGTAAGTTTTTGCAAGTATAGTTTACATTATTTTGAGAATATTTTATTTTTTAGTATACTTTTATTATTTGGCGTTCTTTTGATAAGCTCAAATACTTTCTCTACTGACTCTATACTGCTATTTGAAAGTTCGCGTCTTACTGAATATACAAAATCGAGTTCATTTTCGTCTAACAGTTGTTCTTCTTTACGTGTACCTGATTTTAGTATGTTTATTGCTGGATATATTCGCTTCTCTGCTAGTTTTCTTTCAAGTACTAGTTCCATATTTCCTGTACCTTTGAATTCTTCAAATATGACATCATCCATCTTACTTCCAGTATCTATAAGAGTTGTACCAAGTATAGTCAAACTACCTCCGTCTTGTATGTTTCTCGCTGCTCCAAAAAATTTCTTAGGCATATAAAGTGCTGTTGGGTCAAGCCCTCCAGATAATGTTCTACCACTCTGAGGCACTAATGTATTGTATGCTCGTGCGAGTCTCGTAATACTATCGAGTAGGATTACTACATCTTTTTTGTGTTCTACAAGCCTTTTTGCACGTTCTAATACTATTTCCGTTACTTTTCTATGTTGCTCTGGTTGGTCGTCAAATGTAGAATATATTATTTCTGTATTTTTACCCTTTATGCTGTCTTGCATATCAGTAACTTCTTCTGGTCTTTCATCAATCAAAAGTATTATAACATAAATATCTTCGTAATTTTGAGTAATTGCATTTGCTATTTGCTTAATTAAAGTGGTTTTACCTACCTTAGGAGGAGAGACAATCAAGCCTCTTTGTCCTTTTCCTATAGGTGAAAACAGATCTATAGCTCTTGAAGATATAATATTTTCTTTGTTTTCAAGTATCAATCTTTCTTTTGGGTATATAGGCCTTAGATCCTCGAAGTTCCTTCTTTTTAGGACAACTTCTAACCCATCACCATTGACCGTATTCACATATATAAGTGCCTTAAATTTTTCATCTGTTCGAGGATTTCTCGCAATCCCAGAAACCCAATCACCAGTTTTAAGGTTAAATCTTCTTATTTGCGTAGGCGATATATACACATCAGTATGCCCTGACATAAAATTTTTACCTCTTAAAAATCCAAATCCATCAGGCAATACCTCAAGAATGCCTTCTCTATTTTCTTTACCCACATTATTTTCTTCAGGTTCTGCCACGCAAGAAACAAGGCTTGCTCTCGCTATCTCATCAACCAAGTCTTGTTTCTTTAGCTTACTTACATTTTCTATATTTAACTTTCGAGCCATCTGGCGTAGCTCGTCTAGCTTTTTTTCTTTCAAATCATCATTATTCATATTTTATTCCTTTCAAATATAAACTGTTTTAAGCTTTCCCACTACATCCAAACACTTTCATTTTCGCTTTAATTCCATCTTTTACCGCATCACGAGCAGGCCCTAGGTATTTTCTTGGATCGTATTCTCCTGGTTTTTCTGCTAGAACTTCTTTTATTTTGTTTACCAATGCCATTCTATTTTCTGTATCTACATTAATCTTTGCTGTCCCGCAAGATATTGCTCTTTTTAAATCTGCATCCGGTATTCCTGTTCCTCCATGAAGTACAAGAGGTATATTGGCCAAGTTTTTAATTTCTTCCATTTTTTCAAAGCCTAGATGTGGTTCCCCTTTATATGGTCCATGTACTGAACCTAATGCAGGCGCTAAGAAATCAACCCCTGTTTCTTTTACAAATATATCACACTCAGATGGTACAGCGTACGTTGCTTCGAAATCCTCTACTGATAAATCATCTTCTTGTCCGCCAACACGTCCAAGCTCCGCCTCCACAGAAACTCCAACTGCATGCGCAACGTCGGTAACCTTTTTAGATATTGCTATGTTTTCTTCAAGTGGGTAGTGAGACCCATCTATCATAACAGATGTAAAACCTGCATGAATAGCCTTCACACAAGCCTCAAAACTCGAACCATGATCCAAATGAATCGCAACTGGAACTGTTATTTTAAGCTCTTCTATAAACGCTTTTACCATGGCAACAACAACTTTAAATCCTCCCATATGTTTTGCTCCACCTTCAGTAACGCCTAATATTATAGGTGAGCTTTCCTCTTGTGCTGCAAGTAGCGCAGCCTGCGTAAGCTCTAGTGTAATTATATTAAACTGCCCAACCGCATATTTCCCTTCTTTAGCTTTCTCTAACATATTTTTCATTGACTCCAACATAAAACTACCTCCCTCTATTTTATAATTTTATCCCATCTTCATCATAGCTATTAATTATTTTGAAATATTCATTTGCCGTATCAGCAGTTCTTGAAATAGCACCAGCAAATAGCTCTGATATACCTGGAGTAACGTCTGGATCCAATAAAATTTCACGCATCTCTTTTAAGCTATCAGTACATTCATCAACACCTGCTAATAATAAGTCACAATGTCCTAGTGTTTTTAATGAGTTCTGTGAGTTATCTGTTTCTTGCCTATTCATAGATTTCGTTATTTCTGCTTTTTTACTTGCAATTTCTATCAAACCTTTGTAAATGCCACTCTCTAATTCATATTCTCTCAGAATTTCTCTCCAACTTAGTATCATTAGTAATACCTCCATTTCAAGCTTTATTTATTATTATTTTTACCAATTATACCATATAAAAAAAGTTTGTAAAGTGATTTACAAACTTTTTTATATCCCAACTTCCCTTAACTAATTAAAACCAGCTTTGTTTGCAATAACATCTTCCATACTATACAGTCCATTTTGCTTTGTCAAAATAAATTTCACTGCTTCTAACGCTCCGTCAGCAAAAATTTTTCTTGAGAGTGCTGTATGCTTTATTTCTATTATTTCATCATTACCTGCAAATATAACAGAATGCTCACCTGGTATAGTTCCACCTCTTATGACACTAATACCAAGTTCCTTCTTTTCTCTTTTATTCATACTTTTTGTTCTATCAAACGTATACTCTACTTTATCTTCAAGTGCTGATTTTATTGTATTTGCCAGTAATAACGCTGTTCCACTTGGAGCATCAACTTTCCCCCTATGATGTTTTTCTAAGATTTCTATATCAAAGTTTTGGTTATATAAAGAATTTGAAATTTGCTTTAATAGAACATTTATAGTGTTTATACCTAACGACATATTAGATGACATAAGTATAGGCGTATTTTTTGAGCATTCCTTAATCTTTGCTATCATTTCATCTGTATGCCCTGTTGTACAAATCACCAATGGCATTCTTCTTTTATTAACATAGTCAATCAAACCGTCCATGGCATCTGCATTCGAAAAATCAATTACTACATCTACTACTTTTTCACACGAGTTTATATCAAAATAAGTATCATAATGAACCGATAGATCATTTTTATTCCCAATACCTGCAACCACTTCAAATGTTCCATCATTTTTTATTACTTGTTCAACCATCTGTCCCATCTTTCCACTATATCCGTGGATCATTATCTTTTGCATAATAAATTCATTCCTTTCATTATTATATCTTAGTTACCTCAGCCTGCAATAATTTTAAATTTTCTTCTGTCATAGTGGTAAGTGGCAATCTACCTTTACCAACATTATAGCCAATCATATTTAATGCTGCTTTTATAGGTATCGGATTCACCTCCAAAAATATTGCTTTTATTAACTTTAAATATTTTAGTTGTAGTTCCCTACTTTTTTTAATATTTCCATCCATATAAGATTCAACAATATCATGAATTTCATTTGGTATTATGTTTGCTATTGTTGAAATAACACCTTTTCCTCCAAGAGATAAAATAGGTAAAATTTCGTCATCGTTTCCAGAATATACATCAAAGTTTTCACCGCACAAGTCAATAATTTCAGCTATTTGTCCCATATTACCACAGCACTCTTTAAGCCCTATAATATTATTTACTTTTGAAAGTTCATATATTGTTTTCGGAAGCATATTAAGACTCGTCCTTGACGGTACGTTATACATTATTATAGGAATACTCACACTATTTGCAATAGCTGTATAATGCTCAATAAGTCCTTTTTGTGAAGTCTTATTATAGTATGGCGTAACTACCAATAATCCGTTTGCACCAACCTTTTCAGATTCTCGACTAAGTTCTATCGCATGTTTTGTATTATTACTACCAGTCCCAGCAATAACAGGTATACGCCCACTTACCTTATCTACTGTAAATTTAACTACACTAATATGCTCTTTCTCGCTCATAGTAACAGATTCACCAGTTGTACCACAAGCGATAATCGCATCAATTTTATTTTCTATTTGAAACTCAATAAGCTCCTCTAAAACACCAAAGTTTATGTCATCATTTTCGTCAAATGGAGTAACAATAGCAACTCCAGCACCCGTGAACAAACTCATAATTCTCGCTCCTTTTTATTTATTCAACATCAATTCTAATATCTGTACTGCATTTGTAGCAGCACCTTTTCTTATATTATCAGCAACTACCCATAAATTAAGTCCGCTTTCAACACTTTCATCTCTTCTTATTCTCCCAACATACACTTCATCTTTACCCTCTGCAGCTGTTGCTAATGGATAATTATTATTTTGTATATCATCAACAACACTAATACCCTTTGAATCTCTGAGTAATTGATTTACTTGTTTTATTTCAAATTGATTATAAAACTCTATGTTTATACTTTCACTATGACAGTTAGTTACAGGCACTCTAACTGTTGTTGATGTTATTTTCATTGTCTCGTCATGCAATATTTTTCTAGTTTCGTTCACCATTTTCATTTCTTCTTTAGTATATCCATTTTCTAGGAAAGAATCTATATGAGGTATGCAATTGTTACATATTTGGTGTGGAAATTTCTCGTTTTTTTCACCTTTCATTCCTCTTTCTAAATCTTTTATACCTTCTATTCCTGCTCCGGATACAGCTTGATATGTTGAATATACTATTCTTTTTATTTTATACTCTTTATGAAGTGGAGCAAGTGCAACAACAGCCTGAATAGTTGAGCAATTTGGATTGGCAATTATGCCTTCATTCCACTCTACATCTTCTGGATTTACTTCTGGAACTACTAACGGAACTTTTTCATCCATCCTCCATGCAGAGCTATTGTCTATTACTATACATCCATTCTCTGCAGCAATTGGAGCAAATTTTTTACTAATATCCCCTCCAGCAGAAAATAGTGCATAATCAATTTTATTACTCTTAAATGAATTCTCATTAAGCTCATCAACTATGTAATCTTTTTCTTTAAATCTTATTATTTTCCCTTTTGATTTTGCTGAAGAAAACAAAAACAAATTATCAATTTTAGCATTCCTTTCTTCGAGTACATCAAGAAAAGTTCTTCCCACTAGCCCTGTCGCCCCTACTATAGCCAAATTCATATCTAAAGCACCTCCTATGTAGTTACCTTATCATTAATATATATTCCTTATTTATAATTATATTACATTATAAAAATATTATCAATATAAAATAAAAATTGCTNNAGCAATTTTTATTTTATATTGATTCATCCATTCCTTCATCTGGTTTAGTTAATACTAAATCAGCCTGTGGTTCCTTAATTTTATCTTCTTTTTCTTCTTTTAATGTCATTACCATACTCATATTCAGTTTAGTAATTCTTTTATCTGATTTTTCTATATACTCTCTAGTATCCTGTCTATAACTATCATTCCATAATTTTACTTGCATATCTTGTAACTCTTTTATTGAATTATGTGGTGAAATAACAAAGTTTAAAGCATTCCCTTTATCTGTATCTAAATCAAGAATGTTAATTATATACTTCAGCCTTTCTTCATCATTCAAATCAATTTCATTAACAAGTCTATATGAATCTTCTTCATTAAATCCCATTCTGTAAAACGCCATTAAGTATTCAAACTGGTTAATATCTATATCCTCTTCTCCAAGTTTTTTTATACTAGTTTCCATAAAATTTATATTTTTATTTCCAGTAGTAAGATTAGGCATAAAAAATAATTCTAAATACTCATCTCCCAAATAAGTACCTAACTCACTCATAAGAATATTAACCCTAAAAAAATAATCATCTACTTCTTCAGACAATTCTTCAATAGTTTTATCTGAATGATTTTGTATTAAGTCACCAACCCACTTGTCCGTATCTTCTTTACTATATCCCATATTAAATCTTTCTGCTATAGATTCCACTTTCTTAATAATAATCTTTCTTGTAGAAAGATCTCTCATGTTCACAATATCACCCATAGATTCCCCGTCCTTTCATCAAAATGTATCACTATTATACTATATATTTTACAAAATAGCAATATTTTACATTGTTTTTCCATAGAAAACGACTAGAAAATTTTCCTAGTCGTTTTTATTCATCTATAAGTCCGTCTTTTATACAAATTATTCTACCTGCATTCTTCGCTACGTTCATATCATGTGTTATTAATACTATAGTATGCCCTCTTTTGTTTAATTCTTTAAACAAATTTATTACATCTTCCCCTGATTTTGAATCAAGATTTCCAGTGGGCTCATCAGCTAAAAGTATATCGGGACTTCCTACTAAGGCCCTTGCAATAGCTACTCTTTGTTGTTGTCCTCCTGATAATTCATTTGGCTTATGATTCATCCTATCTTCAAGCCCAACTTCCCTTAGTGCATTCTTTGCTTCATCTACTACATCTTTATAACGTCTACCTCTAGTCAGTAAGGGTAACGCTACATTATATAATGAATCATATCTAGGCAAAAGATTAAATTTTTGAAATATAAATCCTATTTTTTTATTACGTATTTCTGTCAGTTTATCTTCGTTTGAGGTAGTTACATTTTCGCTATCGAGATAGTACTCTCCAGATGAGAGTGTATCTATACACCCTATTATATTCATTAGAGTACTTTTTCCTGAACCACTAGGTCCAAGGATACAAACAAATTCACCAGCTTGTATCCTTATAGAAACACCCTTTAAAACATCAACTTTTTCGTTCCCCATCTCATATGTTTTTACTATATCATTCATTTCGATAACTGCATTCGCCATTGTCTCACTTCCTTCTTTCCTATCTTATCATCACTCTTTTTGCAGTTTTAGATTCTGCTGTATCGTCTTTATCTACAAATACCGTAATTACAGTATCTGTTGTTATATCAGATAGCTGAGATGTATTACTCGTTCCATTTTGACTTCTCATACCCATTTTTGTTATTTCAAGTCCAACTGGTATAGTTACGTTTGCCGTTTCACCAGTTAGTTTTAGTTCGGTAGCAGTCATACCTAAACGTTTACTTCCATTACCTGAATTCATACCTCCACCTGAAAAACCACCACCAAATCCACCACCAGCTCCAAATTCTTGCATTTGTGATGATCTTCTAGTTGTATTATTACTGCCATTCATTCCACTGTTATTTTGAGCGACCTCATTTTGTCTGTTTTGCATTGGATTTTCTGCTATTGCAATTGTTAATTCATTACCTACTATTTTAGTTACTTTACCATAAATTCTATTTGTATTTTCATCTGGCATCATCCCGCCTCGATTAGGCATATTAGAAGAATTCGTTTGCCACCTTCCATTTGCCTGCACAGGAGTACTTGCTGGCCTTGTTAAAATAAAACAAGTAGCCGCACCTCCAATTATTACTACCAATACACCCACTATAATTAATACATATTTTTTGTTAAACTTTAGATTAAGCTTCATTTACATTTCTCCTTTCAAATATTATTTTTAAATTTAAGTACTTGTGTTTTAAAACTATGTATTTCTTGTATATACTTTAATTCTGCATTTTGATAATCAAGTTCTGCTGCTATCATATCCATATCCGAAATTAGCCCAACTGAATATTTTTGTTTTGCAGCATCTAATGTAAGTTTTGCTATTTCTATAGATTGACCATCTAATGTAATATTTCTTGCTGCTATGTTTAAATTAATAATATCAAATATTAAATTGTACTCCAATGTTTCTAAATAACGATTAAAATTGATTTGGGTTTGTTCTTCTGTTTTTAATAGCTGTTTATATTGATCCGAATTAACTCCATAGTACGCTCTTGTAAGTTTATTTTCTAATTCTGATAGCTCTTTATTCAAAACATATTGAATGTAAGTTGTATCTGTTGTTTTAAGCTCCTCTAGCTTTTCATCAAATGTAGGCATAGCATACGTAAAAGGTCCTACTTCATCAGTAAGTGCAACCTCTTGCCTTAATGGTAATCCAATTATCTGATTAAAATCCATCATTGCCTTTTTATAATCTGCTTCTGAACTCATTAGTGCTACATCTGCTGTTCCTTTTTCAAGTACTATTTTTTTATAATCCAGCTGTGAAATACTGCCGAGCTTCAATTTAGTTTCAGCAATACCAAGCTGAGTAGTTATTTGGTCTGTCGTTCTCTTTTTTATATCATATGTTGTTTTCTTTTCTGAAAGGTTATAATAAGCCGTCTCAACAGATATTTCAAGCGAAAGCATTTTTTGTGTATTTTTTAAATTTAGCATTTTCTCTTGATTTTTTACTGATAAGGTGTTATACCCGTTTCTAGTTTTATAACTTGAAAAATTGTCACTGTTTTTATTTTCGGCATACGAATCTTTTGCTGTACTTTCTGCATCTTTTGCGCTTTTCTTACTGGTTTTCATATTTTCTTCATCTATTTTTGCGAGAATAATTTCATAATTATGCTCCTTCCCGTAAGCTATCGCCTCTGCTATGCTAAGCTGAAGTACTGAGCTACTTTCAGTTGTTGTAGTAGCTACAACATCAGCAGCAAATACGATGTTTGAAAATGTAAACATAATACATAATGTTAATGTTATTATTCTTTTCACTATTTCTCCCCCTTTTATAATATGTTTCTCACTATCGTAGGGGCTGTGCCTATGTGCCAGCCCGTCTTAAAGTTACGATAAGTTATAATGTAATCGATAATTATAACAAATTTTATATTTTCTAACCTATGCTTAGTTATTTACACTTAGTTCGTGGCTGTTCGAGACGGGCTGGCACATAGGCGCAGCCCCTACAGTTACAATCCTATATCTACCATCCTTTTTACTCGTACCTAAGTGCATCTATAGGTTTTAAATCTGATGCTTTTTTGGCTGGATAATATCCAAAAAACACTCCTGTAATTAGTGAAAATAGGGTTGCAATTAAGAAATCATCAGGACTAGTTACTACTCCTACTCCAAACCCAGATAAAATAGGAACTAGTATAATTGAAATTGCCACTCCTATAGCAGCCCCGCCAACGCTGATAAAGATTGCTTCTATCATAAATATTCTAAGAATATCCTTCTTTCTAGTTCCTATCGCCTTAAGTATACCTATTTCCTTTGTTCTTTCTCTCACGGAAACTAAGAGAACATTCATTATTCCAATTCCACCAACTACTAAAACTATTACTGCAATAGACATTAGCATAAGAGTCATCGTATTAGCAGATTCTATAGCCGAGGTCACTCTACTACCTGCATCTCTAACATTAATAGTATCTGTATCATACTTTTCTCCTAGCTTTGTCAGTATCTCTTCCTTAGCTTGCTCTACTTGTTTTACATCTGTTGCAAATGCTATAATTCTAGTCATACCGCCTCTACTTCCTACAAGATACTTCTCACAAGTTTCGTATGGAACGTACACTGCTTCATCAATAGTTGTTTCTCCATTTCTCGTTAAAACTCCTATTATTTGAAACCTTTTATCACCTACAGTTATATATGTACCTGTAATATCTTCAAAGTCTTCACCAAAAAAGTATTCGGCTGTGTCATATCCAAGTACAACAACCTTTTCCTTATCTGAGTCATTTTCCTCCGATATAAACTCCCCATATTGCATTTCATAGTTATTCATTTCTGCATACTTATTCATTACCCCATAAAGAGAGTACGATGCAGTATCTTTATTATAAGTTATGCTTGTATTTTGTGTAAGCATTGTCTCAGCATCCTCTAGATATTCCGAATCCTGCATTAAAAATGTAGCGTCATCTTTTGAAAATCTTACAATCTTTGCACCCGACCCACCAAACATTCTTCCAATCATCTGATTTACACTTATCATCTTAACATTTAAATTTTTATACTGTTCTTCTATGTCTAAGGTACTCTTCTTCCCAATACCTAAAACGAATATTATCGTAATCGCTCCAACTATTATCCCAAGCCCAGTAAGCAACACTCTAATTTTATTAGACTTCATATTTATAAGCACTGTTTTTATAATTTCTGAAAATAACAACGATATCACCTCCTTTAGTCAATTAGTATGACAAACCTAAAACATCGGTGGCATGTCGTTCACTGTTGTTTTACTACTATTTGAAGATTTACTACTACTTGATGACTTACTACTTGAACTTGTTTTACTACTTGATGCTGTGCCCTCTATTGTTACAGTGTCACCTTCACTCAATCCTTCTACCACTTCTGAATCCGTACCGTCCGTGAATCCTGTTTTTATTTTCTTAGCTGCAATCTTATTGTCACTACCTAAAACCTTAACAAATTGAGAGCCATTTTCCATATATACAGCTTTATTAGGAATTTTAAGACAATCCTTCTTTTGTTTTATTATAAAACTTATGTTACAAGTCATTTTATCCCTTATATCTTTATAGTCTTCATCTAAATCCATGGTTACATCATAAGAAACAGTACTCCCTGACCCCACAGTTGCTACATTTGATACCTTTGTCACCTTACCCATAAAAATTTGTCCTTCTAGATTATCCGATGTAACTTCGATATCCATTCCAACTGTAACATTTCCAATATCTGATTCTGAAATACTAGCTACAACTTTAGGATTCTCTATCATTCTTACCTGTAAAACAACAGTATCTTTAGTAATTTCATCTCCCACATTAACAGCTATACCAACTACCTTGCAATCATATGGAGCTACAAGTTTTGTCCCATCAAGTGTATCTTTTGTGGTTTTATAATCAATAGATGCCTTGTCAATCGAAAGTTTATTTAACTTCTCACTATAATTCATGTTTTTTTCTGTATTATAGTCCATAAGTGTTTTATTATAGTCTATTACTGCCGTATCATAGCTTAGCTTTGCTTGTTTTAATGTTGATTTAGCACTACTTATAGAAGTAGCATAATTTGTCTTTTCATTTTCGTATGCTGTTTGCTTATTTTTTATATCATTTTGAGCGTATGCATCCGGTGAAGCAATCATAGAATTATGCTCAATTTCAAGGGTCTTAAGATTGCTATCATCTACTTTGACAGTATCATAATTTCCACCATCAACTTTATATTTCTTTAGTAGCTCCTCATAATTTTCTTTTGCAAGCTCAACTTTAACATTATACTGATCAACTTGATTTTTCAAAGTAACAAGTGTTGTTTGCGATTCAATCTTTGATTTTTCATACGATAGTTTCGAATTTTCATACGAAATCTCTGCTTGCTTCATTTGATCTACATAATCTACATTATCAATGGTCATAAGCACAGTGCCAGCTTTTACAACATCACCTTCATTTACGGGTATTCTATTTACAGTTCCATCTAAAGTAAATTTTAATTCCTTTATATTTAGATCAATACTACCTTCATCAGTATAATCAATTTTCAGATTACCTTTTGTAACGGTACTTGTGGTATATGTACTTTCGGTCTTTAAGGTAGCCTTCTTGTTATTGTCAATATACCAAAAAGCTCCTACCCCTACGATAATAATTGCAATCATCAATAAAACTAACTTGTTTTTGTTTTTTTTCATTTTTTTCCTCCCTAGACCTTCCCCAAACTGTCATTGCGAGGAGGTTTTTTCGACGAAGCAATCTCATCTTTTAAACTATATTATCTTATAAATCTTTCTTTTAAAGATGAGATTGCTTCGTCGTTCCTTCTCGCAATGACAGTCTGCGAGTACAGTTCTTTTTAAGTTTTCATATTAATTCAACAATAGCTTCTTTGTAATTTTTCAATATACAAGAGCAAAACACCAGATTGGTGTTCTTTCTCTTCGTTTTGCTCTTGTATATTAGCAGATTATAAATCTGCTAATATCTCTTTTAAAGCTTTTATCTTTGTTTCTTGTTTTGTTATAATATTATCTATATCAGCTAATAGCTTCTCTGCTCTTTCTTCATTGGTTAACTTTTTATTAGAACTCATAACAATTTTCTCTTCTTGAGTATTAGTTGCGTCATCTTCACTTACATTCGGTTTATTTATTAATTGTAATTTTTCTCTAATGGCATTTATCTTTTCTTTTTGTGCATCAGTTAAATTAGCCATGTTCTCCTTGCCCATTTTCCTATCTCCAACTATTCCCTTCATTTTAGTCATTAATTCGCTTCTTTTCTCTTCAAGTTCTTTCAGTTGTGTTTGGACATCTTCTAGTTCTTTCTTCTGTGCATCTGTTAAAGTACTATTCGTAGAAGTTGTATCCCCTATTATTTCTCTTTCTTTTACATTTATTTTCTCTCTTAGCTCTTTTATTAATATCTGGTTTGTCTTTATTGTTTCTACTTTAGTTTTTTGTGCATCTGTTAGTTCCACACCATCCAAGACATCTGTAATGCACCCTTCTTTTTCCATATTTTTTCCGAATCTTTCGTTCATCATTCCAAAATTCTTTCCTAATCCTCCGCCTATTTTACCTTCAGAACATATTTGATATCTACCATTACCTCCAAAATTTGTTGCATTTATTGATTTTGTCATTACCCCATCTGCCGCGTACGCTACACTCGAAGCCAACATCAAAGCAGCTAACCCCACACTTAAAACTCTCTTCATAATAAAATTCCTCCTTTTCATTTTAATTTTTCAATGTTTTCTCTGTACTTTGTTATCTGTTATCTGTACTCTGTTTTCCCCTCCTTTTATCTTAGTATATGCACATTATACAACTAAATTATGGCGAAAGTGTGTTGTTTGTTTTAACAATGTATGAACTTAGGATTTAAATAATATAGTTACTTTAGTACCTTTATTTTCCTCGCTTTCTATATTTACCATGAATTTATGCATATCAAGTATATGTTTTGCAATACATAAACCTAATCCATATCCTTTTCCACTTCTAGACAATTCTGCTTGGTAAAATCTTTCAAATATATGAGGTAGTATTCCTGCATTTATACCTATTCCTTCGTCTAATATCTCAATACAATCAGTCTTCAAAATTATAGTAACAACCCCGTTGTCTCTGGAATACTTAATTGCATTATCTATAAAAATAATAAGCACTTGCTTTATTTTTATATAATCTGCTTCTAAAATTGTTGGGGCATTACTAACATCCAAATTAATTTGAATATTCCTTTTTGTTGCGATTAAAGACATCTCTTTTATAATATTTTTAATCATTTCGTCAAGTTCAAACTCTTCTGTATTTATTTCAACTTTGCCTGACTCTAATTTAGAAAGATCTAATACCTCATTTACCATTTTTTCAAGCGAACCCGTATTATCAAGTATCCTATCATATATTTTTTCACTTGCTTCTACAGTATTATCTTTTATATTTTCTATATAACCCCTTATCAAAGTAAGAGGAGTCTTAAATTCATGTGACACATTTGCCACTAAGTCTTTAGACATCTGTGAAAGTCTTCTGTTTTCTTCTATTTGTGTATCAATATCTCCCGCCATTTTATCTAGAGTTCTTGCGAGTTCTCCAACTTCGTCATTACTAGTTACATTAGTTCTAACCTTATAATTTCCCTTTGATATTTCATCAACAGTTTTTTTCATCTTTTCAATGTTTTTTGTAAAAACTATTGAATATAAAGCACCTAATATAACGCTTAGAAAAATAGAAAAAAGTAGTATGTTTATTAGATAATATTTATATTCTTGATAGGTTCTATATACATCATCAATTGATGTATGCAAATATACTGCACCTACAATTTCATTAAAACTATATATAGGAACAGCCACAGTCAGTGTATTTTGCTTAAAAAACGAGGTGAAATCTTGAGTTGTTATTTTTTCTCCATTCTTTATATTCGAAATATCAATCTTAGCCCTCACAAACCTAAAATCATCATTTGAATCGAAAATTACCATCCCTTTTTTGTCTACAACCCAAACTACTGAGTCAGTAAGCTCATCTACTAATCGTATCATCTGCATTCGCCTACCAAATGAAATATCCTTGTCATTAATGGCAACAGAAAAATTGGTAATCTGCTCACATCTTTTTAGTAGTTCATTTTGTTTTTGAGTAATTATAAATTGTTTGTAATTATTCAAATATAATAACCCCGACAATGTCGAAGAAATAAGCACGATTACCGTTATCCCTATAATCAATTTCACTGAAATTCGATTCATATCTATCACCACCCTAATCGTTTTTAACTTTCAACTTCAAACTTATACCCTACTCCCCAGACAGTTTTTATATCCCAGAGATAATCATTGTCTTCCGTCAAACCAAGTTTTGCCCTGATCCTTTTTATATGGGTATCAACATTTCTTGTATCTCCAAAATACTCATATCCCCATAGCTCATTAAGTAACATTTCCCTTGATTGTACCTTAGATGGATTGCTCGCCAAAGTAAATAATATCTCAACTTCCTTTTTAGTGAAAATTATCTCTTTTGTATCAAGCTTTACTTTATATTCATCCATGTTAATTTCCAAGTTATCAATTTTTATGATTTTATCATCTTTTAAAGATATGTCGAGTCTTCTAAGTAAAGCTTTTATCTTAGCTAAAACCTGCTTAGGACTGAAAGGCTTTATTATGTAATCATCAGCCCCTATATCTATACCCATTATCATATCTTCATCACTTGATTTAGCAGTTATCATTATAATAGGTACATCTGATTTTGCTCTAATATATTTACATACAGCCAACCCATCTAGCTTTGGCATCATAATATCGAGCAATATAAGATTTGGGATTTCCTTTTCAAACAATTCGATAGCTTTCTCACCATCATTTGCTATTATGGGCATAAATCCATCTTTGACCAAATGTGGAATTATCAAATCTACAATTTCTTCATTATCATCAGCAATAAGTATTGTTTTAGTACTCATCATTCTCACCTGCTTTAAAACTAGATTTTTTTATAAGTATATCATATTTCTACATTTTTTAATATAGATATATTGTGGCTTTTTTATGAACTTTCTAAAATAGTTGATAGAATAAATTGTTTTATTATTAATATTATATTTTTAACTAACTTCTTAATTTTACAATACATAATAGTATTTTTTACAACAAAAGCACTCAAAAATCGAGTGCTTTTGTTGTAAAAAAATGTTGACTTTTGTAAATTAAAAAGTATAATAAATATATAAATTATACTCACCATGGGAGGAACATATTATGAATTTTTTTGTAAATGATGGACCTTTAGAAGATTATTTCGTTGATGGAAGTGAAATTGGAGCTATTTTTGCTGCACAAGTCAGTGATGATATACCTCAAAAGATTATTGCACCTTGGATATTAAAGGAAAACCATACAATTAACGAAAATGAAACTTACATTAAATCTATAACCTATGGTAATTCTACTAAAGCTTTTGAAGATATGGAAGGAATAAATTTTGGAGATGCAATTTTAGTAATTAAAGAATTCAAATATGGTGCGCTTATATATAGTGGTGAAATGGATAAAGATGTTTTAAATTTATCACAAGTCACTAACTTAGTAATTCCAAATAAATTATACGGCTCTTATGAGTTTTCTTATGGAGTACATTATAATCCAAATACTCGCGAATTTTCATTAGAACAATCACTTGTAATACCTGGTTGTGGACTTTATAATCTTTCCACTCTCGACATTCCTTCACAACCTAAAGAAGATAAACTAGTAACATTTACTGAAGCTGGTCCATTTGGATATTTAGAAGATGCGGAACTAGGTAATCAACTTATTCTTCAATAAAGTATACAATAATTCTTTTTGCAATATCTCTAAACATTAGATCCAGCTAAATACCCGGTTGAAAATGCAATTTGCAGGTTAAATCCTCCTGTATATGCATCTACATCAATTAATTCCCCAGCAAAGTAAAGTCCCTTCACAAGTTTGGACTCCATTGTACTGGGGTTTATTTCATCAGTACAAACTCCTCCTGCTGTAATTATGCCTTCATTTAAAGGTCTTGTTTTTTCTATAGTCATAGTTAAATTTTTCAATAATTTAACTATATTTTGTCGTTCCTCTCTCGTTATTTGATGTACCTTTTTATTATCATCTATCCCTGACAAACCTACAATTACTGGAATCATTTTTTGAGGAAGTAAATCATCTAATGAATTTATGTAATTTTTATTCGTAAACTTTTCAAAATCACGAGTTACCCTATCATCTAGTTGCTCAAAAGTTAATGCTGGTTTTAAATCGACTATTAACTTGACATTATCTTTTAAAGTATCGATACCCACCAAATGTCTACTACTACTAAGTATTACAGGGCCCGACACTCCAAAATGGGTAAAAAGCATTTCTCCAAAACTTTCATATATCTTCTTATTATTTTTCATCAAAGTGACTTGTGCGTTTTTAAGTGATAATCCTTGCAAATCTTTAACCCAATCTTCCTTCGTAACCATTGGAACAAGCGAAGGCTTCGGTTCGATTATCGTATGCCCAAACGCCTTAGCGAAACGGTATCCGTCGCCTGTAGAACCTGTCCCTTGATATGTGCACCCACCAGTTGAGATGACCAATTTATCACAAGTTATACTATCACCACTCTTCATGTCAATAATAAACTCTTTATCCATTTTATAAATTTTCTTAACTTCTGCTCTTAATTGTACTCTTACATTATTCATTTTAAGGAATTTTTCTAATACATCTATAACATCACTCGCCTTGTCCGACTCAGGAAATACTCTATTCCCTCTCTCAACTTTTGTTGCAAGTCCTAAATCATTCAAAAACTCAATCAAGTTTTCATTAGTAAACGTATAAAAAGCACTATACAAAAAGTTCCCATTCCCCGGAACATTATCTATCATATCCTCTATATCACTTGAATTAGTGACATTACATCTACCTTTTCCTGTAATAAATAATTTTTTACCTAATCTATCATTCTTATCAAGTAAGATTACCTCATTTCCACCCTTAGCAGCCATCCCCGCTGCCATCATACCAGCAGGACCTGCACCTATAACAACTATTTTAGACATACTTTTCACTCCCATACAAAATTTTCTTAATTATACCAGAATCTTGTATTTATAACAATAGTTGAAGTTATATCTTTAAATATATTTTTTCAAAATGTTCTTCACCCTTTTGCAAAACCTTTATCATTTACATCCATCCTTTTTATTATTAATTAAATGCTAGTCAGTTTCTATATAATACAATAATTTTTTACTTTTTTCAAGATATTATCATATAATAGATACATTAATCGTATAAAACACTTCAAAAAAATAGTCCAGATAAATCTGGACACTACTTATCAACCATTAACTTAATAAACAATGAAGCTTTTTCATTACTCAAGTCCCTTCCCTACTTCCTCTATTGTCTCAACAAGTTTATCCCACTCTGCCACTAAGCTATGTGGTTTATCATTTGGATTGTCTTGCTTAAATGGCACGAATGTTATGCCTTTTGTATTTTGTAGTGTAAATATGTTTCTCATATTTAGTGCCAATGCATCATTCGTTGCCATTGCTATGACAACGGGCTTATCGTTTCTCCTCATCGTCTTTACTGCTCCTAATACTGATGTGTCGGTTATCCCATTAGCAAGCTTTGCTAGTGTATTCCCTGTGCACGGTGCTACTACTATTATGTCTATTAAATCTTTAGGTCCTAGTGGTTCAACTTCTACTGATGTTTTTAGTACTTTCTCCCCTGTTATTTCTTCTATCTCTGTTACAAACTCTTCTGCCTTTCCAAATCTTGTATCATATGTATATGAATTATAACTCATTATCGGTATTACTTTTGCTCCTTCTTCTATGAGCTTAATTATATATGTTATCACTTCTTTAAAATTACAATATGAAGCTGTAAGTGCAAATCCAATTTTTAAATCTTTTAATTCTTTCAAGTTCAACACCATCCTTTTATACCTTTTTTACTCACCTGATAATAATGTTCCTACAAGTCACTAATAATCCTCCACATAATTTCAGCAGATGTTTTAGGTGATACTTTACCTGGTATACCTAATGATAATATCGCTTTTACATCTAATTTTTCAGCTGCGTAGAAATCAACTCCACCAGGACTTGAGGCTATATCTATTACTATACAATCTTTTTTAACTTTACATAACATACTTTCATCTAGTACCAATTTAGGTATCGAGTTAAAAATATAATCATATTTATCTAATGTAGAATTCATTTTTTTAAAATCAATCGGTGTATATCCATATGCTTCTATATATGCCAAATCCTCTTTCTTTCTTGCGGTAACTGATACCTTAGCACGTATGCCCTGTAACTTATCTGCAAGTACCTTTGCACATCTCCCAAACCCTAGTACTAGCACTTCACTTCCGTGCAAGCTTATATCACTTGCTTCTATTGCTTCCTTTATTGCACCTTCTGCAGTTGCTATTGCATTTAGGATTGCAAACTCATTAAAACTATTTAAATCAATTATATTAATTTTATAATTTGTTGCCATCTCTGTGGCAGTTTCAGAAAAGTTGGAGCTTATTAACTTTTGCTTGTTAGTCATAGAAATAAATAATTCCTCTATATATATATCTTTGTTATACAAACTTGCTTTTATTGTCTTGTCGTTTGTACTAAAAGGTATAGGTCCAATAACTATGTCAGCTTTATTAATTGCCTCTATGACATTATCATATCTATTTACTCTTGGATCAAGTTTTACATGATTTAGTCCAAAAACCTTTACTTCTTTTACTCTGTCAATTAATAAATTTGCTAGATATATATGCCTTATGTCTCCACCTATTATAGAAATTATAATATTTTGCATAATCAACCCCCCTTATAAAATTAAAAGTTGAAAGTTAAAAACGTTAACAACTACTATATAATATTAATCTATAGTTTTTTTGCTACAAAAAAGCAAACCAAAATTTTGGTTTGCTCTGAAATGTTTTACAAATATGATGTTTTCATTCACGATGAATAATCTTCTAATATTTTTATTAGTTCATCTTCTCCATAAACTGTTATACCATTTTTTATCTTGTCCTGCTCATCCTTAGGTAATGTATTTACTGGTGTATCCGTTATTTCCCTAAGTGATATTCCATTTACAGGTTTTTCATAATATACAGCTATATATCCGTCCTTTTCACCAATCTTAAAATAAAATGGACTTTTCTCTTTTAAATTCTTTTGCATAACGACTTGCTTACTTGAAAAAATCTTTATTTGCCAATCACTATATTTATTTTTCAACTCTTCTTCCGTCATATTAATCATATAATAAGGTGGGACTTCCTTCTCTTCTACTGTTTTTTGATCTAATTCATAAAAGTACTGATAAACAATCTCTGTATTAGGAGTTATTTTCTCTACAATGTTGTAAACAGAAGCGACTTGCGTAGAACTCGAAGCGCTGATATCAGGTTTATCATCATTTTTTATAGAATAATTTTTTGTTGTCATATTATTTTTTGGTGCTTTAACATTTATATTATAAAAATAAACAAATGTAATTAATCCTAATATTATTAATATAATTAAAGCATATGCATTATTTTTTCGTTTTGTCTTATAAGAATACATCATATCGTCTCCCTTTATCTGTTTATATATGAAAAGTTTTACAGAAACCTTTAATATTAGTTTTGACAATATTTAATATATTATACAACAAAAAAACTATTGACATAATCAATAGTTTTTGACAAACCCATATATTTGATATTACTATCTCTTATTCTAGTTTGTTCTTACAATTAAGCTTCTACTGTTACGTTAGCAGCTTGCTTTCCTTTAGGGCCATTTGTAATTTCAAATGAAACTTTTTGACCTTCTTCTAAAGTTTTGAATCCTTCGTTTTGAATTGCAGTGTAATGTACGAATACATCATCTCCGCCATCAGCAGCTATAAATCCATAACCTTTTTGTGCATCAAACCATTTTACAGTTCCTTTGTTCATCATATTCTAAATCCTCCAAAAAATTAAATTTAAATATTTTAATTAAAATATCTACATTTCCTATGTTATCATATATTTCCCATTCCGTCAAGTATTATTTAAGAAATAACATAAAAAATTATTTTTTTTATGTTTCTATTATTTAGTAGCTTAAAACTATTCATACTTTTTTAATATAACTATTTTTTTCTTAATATTCTATCAAGTTTTCTGCAAGTTTTAAAGCATTGTAATAAAATTCTGATATTTGAAACGGATTTATTGTTATATTTTTTTCTTTCATATGTTCCTCTAGTTCATCCCACTCAGCCTTTTCATAACATGTAATTATTTTAAAAATTTTACTAAATTCATTTTCCTTTCCTAGTAAAGCACTTTTCACATCATCATTAAGGGGTATATCGCATAAGAGTTCTTCTTTACTATAATTAAACAAAACATCCACCAAAGAGAAAAGCCCAAATAAAAATGCTTCTGATTTCCTGTTTTTAAGTATAGTAGTGCTTACAAGCCCTTCCATAAAATACGCTCTAACTAGTGATGTTCTCATTACTTCTATTGGTTTTTCTTTAGTCGTTTCGCGTAGCATAAGTACAGAAACCCATTTATTTATTTCTTTCATGCCTAACCTTACTAATGCTTCATGCACCGAAGTTACCCTTTGTATAGACCTATAGGTCACAGAATTAATAAGTTTGAGTAATTGTAATGCAAGCACTGGATCTCTTTCTATTACATGTGTTATATTATCAAAGTCAGGATTACTTTTTGCTATTTCATTTATAATTTGTAAATAGTTTAATTTACTGCTTTGTCCTGCTATTCCTTTTATTATAGTTGGTTTACTAAAAAAATATCCTTGAAAAAGTGAATATCCACTTTTCAGTGCTTCTTCATAATCAGTATTTGTTTCTATCTTTTCAGCTAAAAATTTTATTTTGGGATTTATCTTTTTTATTTCTTTTACAATATTTATTTGTTCCCCTACTGAATTAAGTAACCAGTCAACCTTTAAAATATCGATAACTTTTAGTAAAGATTTATATTTACTTATGTATCGATACTCAAAATCATCTAAAGCTATTGTATACCCTTTTTCTTTAAACTCTATACATTTTCCTACTAATACTGCCGTCGGCTCTACGTCCTCTAATATTTCAATAACTATTAATTCTTTCGGAAAAAGAGTAGGTGCGCCCATATGTAAGAGCTCCTCTGTGAAATTAATAAAAGCTTTTTTGCCATTAGTTATGGTATCATATCCTATTTCCATAAAGCTATTTGCTAGTACTGCCGCGGTGGCTTTATTACCATCTGTCTCTGTATACTTGTTCACAGAACTATCCCTATACAATAGCTCATAAGCAAATACATTCTTCTTTGTATCAAATATTGGTTGTCTAGCTACAAAAATATCCATATAAATCCCCCAATACATCTCACCATTCACGATTAAAAATTCACAATTATGTGATATTCTTCTAACGTGGTACAAATTTCCATTTTATCAACAACTGTAGTTTTCTATAATTTTAACCTTTATAGTTATATTATATTTTATATATACCTAAAAAGCAAGTAAAATTTTTACTTGCTCTTTATTTCTATTATATTTTTTCTATTATCTTCAATAAATAATTCCACGTTTTTTGTGTTGATGATATGCTTATTCTTTCATTCGGAGTGTGTGGATCGTATAAATTTGGACCTATTGAAATAACATCAATTTTACCATTATTTTGTTTAAATACTGCACACTCTAATCCTGCATGAATTATATTAATTATCGGTTCAACACCAGTTAGTTCTTTATATGACTGCACTGCTACGTCTCTTATTTTTGAGTTTACTTCATAATCCCATGCAGGGTACCTTGATGTAACTTCTATTTTAGCATCTATTTGCTCACTCATAATACTTGTTATTTGTTTTATTATTTCTTCTAGCTTTTCTACCTTAGAACTTCGTGGTAAGATGCTTAACTCTATTTTATTTTCTTCGCATTTTAGCACTCCTAGATTACTAGAACTTTCTACTAATCCTTCTACGTCACTTGACATTGTATATACTCCATCGATAATATTATTTATTACATTTATTATTTTATCACTTGTTTCTTTTGTATATACATCACACGCTTCATCTACTGATATTTTATTTAGTTCTATTTTAAGTTCACTTTCATTATCTATATATTTTTTCAGTATTTCACTTTCATATGAGTTATATAATCCTAAGAACTTCATTAAGATTTTCGTGTTTACCAAAATTTTAGCGCTTGCTTCCCTTGGAATTGCGTTAACTTTCATACCACCTTCCAAGCTATAAATATACATATCTTCTTCAAACTCTTCAAAGTTTTTTAGTAATTCTACAAGTATACGTATAGCATTACCTCTATTTTTGTCTATATCTATCCCAGAATGCCCACCATGCAAACCTTTTACTAATATTTCATACCTTTGAAAATCCTGTATGTTTTCTAGATTTGTTTTATCTGCTGTGATATTAATATTTATTCTGGCACCACCAGCACAACCAACAGTTATTATACCTTCTTCTTCTGAATCTATATTAATTAGCATACTCCCACTTAGTTTACTCATATCAAGACCGTTTGCACCCGTCATACCTTCTTCTTCATCGACAGTAAATACAGCTTCCAAATTAGGGTGTTTTATTTCATTACTCTCAAGTATAGCTAAATTATATGCTACCCCTATCCCGTCGTCAGCACCTAGTGTAGTCCCTTCTGCTTTTATAAAATCTCCATCTATTTTTAGTTTTATACCATCCTTCTGAAAGTCGTGCTCCACACCTTTAGTTTTCTCACACACCATATCCATATGCGCTTGAATTATAATGGTTTCAGAACTTTCGTTTGTTCTGTTCTTTTTCACAATAACATTATTAACTTCATCTTGTATATACAGAAGTCCATGTTCACGAGCAAAATTTGCCACATAATCACTTATAGCCTTTTCATTACCAGATCCCCTAGGAATCTTCGATATCTCTTCAAAATAATACATTACTCTATTTGGTTCTATGTTCTCTAACATGTATATACCACCTTTCTTTTGTTTTTTAAACATTTTCGACTATTTAATTATCATCGCATCTCCAAAGCTGAAAAACCTATATTCACTTTCAACCGCCACTTTATATGCATTTAAGACATTCTCTCTTCCTGCGAGTGCTGATATTAACATAAGCAATGTAGATTTAGGTAAATGAAAATTTGTAATAAGTCCATCAATAACTTTAAACTTATATCCTGGATAAATGAAAATGTCTGTCCAAGCATCACCTGCTATTACGTCCCCTTGCTCGTTACAAGCAGCCTCTAATGTCCTTGTCGATGTCGTGCCTACTGCTATTACCCTTCCGCCACTCTGCCTTACATTGTTTATCTTATCAGCTTCTTGTTTATCTATATTATAATATTCAGAGTGCATCTCATGCTCTAAGACATTTTCAGTCTTTACCGGTCTAAAGGTCCCAAGTCCAACGTGCAAAGTTACAAAAGCTACCTCTACACCATTATCTTTTAATTTTTCAAGCAATTCTTGGGTAAAGTGTAGTCCTGCAGTTGGTGCTGCAGCTGAACCATTATTTTTCGAATAAACTGTTTGATATCTCTCTTTATCCTCTAATTTTTCAGTTATGTATGGTGGCAGTGGCATATGCCCCAATTTTTCTAACACTTCCTCAAAAACATCATTATATTTAAACTTTATCACTCTATTACCATTCTCTAATACTTCATTTATTGTACCTGTGAGCTCTCCATTACCAAATACTATCTCTACTCCAGTCCTTGCCTTTTTTCCGGGTTTAACTAGAGTTTCCCATGTATTTATATCTTTTCTCTTAAGTAAAAGTAACTCAATAGGTGCATTTGTATCTTTTCTAACACCAAATAACCTTGCAGGTATAACCCTAGTATCATTAAGTACCAAGCAATCCCCCCTATTTACATATTCCAAAATATCTTTAAATATTTTATGTTCTATTTGTCCTGTTTTTTTATCAAGCACTAGCATTTTAGAACTGCTTCTATTATCAAGTGGCTTTTGTGCTATTAGTCTATCCGGTAAGTAATAATCAAATTCACTTAGTTTCATATTCTTCATTCCTTTCTGTAAAGCTGTCACCAACCTTTTGTATAAAGTAAAAAAAGCAATAAAACCACAATGGTTTTATTGCCGATATTTTATTTATTCAGCTATAACTTTCTCCACAACTACTCTTTCAGTGTAAATAGATACTTGTTTTTTATCTCTACCTTTTCTTTCAAAACTTACATATCCATCTATTAATGCAAATAGAGTATCGTCCGAACCTTTACCCACATTCTTTCCTGGATGTATGTGTGTTCCTCTTTGTTTGTATAATATATTTCCTGCTAAAACAAATTGTCCATCAGCTCTTTTTGCTCCAAGTCTTTTAGAGTTTGAGTCACGTCCGTTTCTTGTAGAACCGCCACCTTTTTTATGAGCAAAAAATTGAAGATTTAATTTTAATAACATTTTACTGCACCTCCTCGATTTCTATATACTTTTTTCCGTATTGTTCACTTATGTTATTAAGTCCAAATTCTAGACTTTTAAGTAAAATTTCCGTTTCCTTTGAGTATATACCATTTACCCAAAACTTTATATGTCCGTCATTTTCGATATATTTATCTACCTCAATATCATCTTTGGCAAAATTATATATACTATTAATCGTGTTTATAGTTAAAACACTAACAGCCGAACAAACTATATCTTTGCCATGCGTGTCATACCCTGCATGACCTAATATATCAAATCCATAAATCATATTTTCTTTTTTTAATATCTTAACTTTTATCATAAAACCATCATTCCTTTAATACTTAACCACATTTTATACGTTAATTTTTTCTATTTTTACTAGTGTGAAAGGTTGTCTATGACCTTTTTTCTTTGCATAACCTTTTTTTGCCTTATACTTAAAGACTATTATTTTATCTGCTTTCCCTTGTGCTAAAACAGTTGCTTTAACAGAAGCTCCTTTAACAATCGGAGTTCCAAAAGTTATTGTATCATTACTTGATACTGCAAGAATCTCGTCAAAAACAACGTCACTTCCTGCTTCTAAATCTAGTTTTTCTATTTTTAGTAAATCATCCTCTTGTACTCTGTATTGCTTTCCTCCAGTTTTGATTATAGCGTACATCTGTACACCTCCTATTACATAAATCTCGCCAAACTAGGCAGCATTTCTGCATTTTTCCTTCTAGCCTTATTTGTGCGGAATAACAACGTTGTCATTATACCCTATTTTTCATACTTTGTCAAGTTTTAGGATGGATTTTTTTGTAAAAGAAGCAAAAATCTTTCACTGTGAAAGATTTTTGCTTCTTTTATTCTATTACAATACCTTCTTCAATACCTTTTTCAATACCTTTTTCAACATCTACATCAAAGTCAAGTCCCGCAGCATCAAAAACTTCTTTAAAAGAACTTTCGTATTTTTCACTTACCTTTTCTTGAAAATCTGATTCCATGTTTTGTATTATTCCTTGTGCAAACTCATTTTCTCTTTCAAAATTTAAAATCCCAGAAACATTTCCAAATCTTTCTCTTCTTCGTTCCATTCTTATATTCATTTCATAAAGTTCACTCATATCAGCCTTCATTTTTTTTACAATTGTATCATCCTTATTTTGTTCTATGAGATCTTGTAAGCCATCAATATTATTTATTACTCTAGTCATAAATAAACGTTCATTTTCATACCTTTCTTTTTTACTATCGTCATGTCTTAATTCAATCATTGAGCTAAACGTCTTTTTTAATACCTTTGTAGCTACTTCTCTAGCTTCTTTCAAACTTGAAAATTTTACAAGTTCTTTTAAAAACTGTTCTCCTGTTAATATATAGCCATCTTCTTTAATTCCTTTTTTAAATTCATATATTTTGACTATTTCTTCCATACTTATCTCTTCCTTTCACTATGGTCTGTTTTTGTAGTAATATGTGTTTAATACTACCACATTTCTCCATAATTGTCAATGTTTAAAAGGAAAATTTTACATCTTTTAATCTATTATATATTTCACCCATTATATGTCGCTCTTCTTTTTCTCCATACGCTAAAAACGTAACTGAGAACCTTACGTAATGTCCTGCGTCATCCCAAGGCACAGTTACAATCCCTTTTTCTCTTATCAGGTATTCTGCAAAGTCTGTTCCTGTTTTAAATACTCGCATGTGAGGGATAGATTTAGGTATCTTTACATACAAGTAAAATGAGCCTTTTGGTTTTTCTACATTAAACCCTAGTCCACTCAAGGTACTAACTAATAGCTCAAGTCGTCTAGAATATTTTAGAGCGGTATTTTGAGTTATTTCTGGATGCTCCATGGCATAAATCCCTGCATACTGTATAGGTTTGAATTGTCCTGAATCATTATTATCTTTTACTATCTTAAATGCTCTAATAATATCTGTATTCCCAGCAATAAAACCTATTCTCCATCCTGTCATATTAAAAGATTTTGATAACGAATGAATTTCTACACCTACATCCTTTGCTCCCTCAATGTTTAAAAAACTAAGTGGCTTTTCACCATCATATACTAAAGCGCTATATGCGGCATCATGAACAACAGCAATATTATTCTTTTTTGCGAACGCTACAACTTTAGTAAAAAATTCTTTAGTTGCTACTGCACCCGTCGGATTATTAGGATAATTTAAATATAATAATTTCGCTTTTCTAACTATCCCATTAGGTATCTTATCTAAGTCTGGAAGATAATTATTTTCACTGCATAAAGGCAGCTTGTACACTTTACCTCCAAGCCACTCAGTATAAGTTGCTGTTACAAAGTAACCAGGCACAGTCATCAGCATTATGTCTCCTGGATTTATAAAAATTTGAGCAAGCATTGCTAATGCAGACTTTGAACCTATACAGTGATTAACCTCATCTTTTGAATCTATATTTTCTACATTAAATACATTTTTTAGGTAACTGACTGCGGCATCTTTAAATTCTTGTATCCCATTATCTGAATACCCTCTATTATTCCACTTTTTTACTTCATATGTTAGAACTTTTACCACGCCTTCGTCAGCCATGGCATCAGGCTCGCCAACTCCCATATCTATAAAATCCATATTAGGGTTTTTTATCATTGCTTCCTCGCGTGCATTCTTTATTTTTGTAAATTTGTATTCTGTGGTCTTATCATTAAACTTCTTACCACCTAACCTGTTTGCTATAAGATTTTCAATAAAATTAGAAGCCATAAATACTCACCCCCCAAATCATTTATTTACGTCTGTAACCTATTACATATTTTATACCATTTCTTTAAAAAATACAATATATAAAATAAAAAAATTACAATTTTGTTACAAATAAATTTAACCACTGTCTGTGGAAGCAGATAGCGGTTAAATTTATTTAGGTTTTATTCCATCCGAAGATGAGGTTAGGTATGTCACATTGGTTTGATATCCACTCTATGACCCCCTCTAACTCCCTCTTCGCAAGGGGGAGGACCCTAGTCTACCTATTTGTCCGTTTTATATCCATTCACTACTTTATTAATTATATATACACTTTCTGCTCTTGTTACTTTTCTATCTAACGTATAGTTTTTATAAAAATCGTCATCTTCATTAATTATGTTTGCGTTAAGTAGTTTAGTAATATATCCATTTGCCCAATGCTCAGTTTTTATATGTTTATAATCATTTCTATTTAGGATATTTAAAAACGTATACGTTCTATCAAGTATAGCAGATACTTCTGCAAGTGTTATGTTATCAGTAGGGTTAAATTTTCCTATCTCTTTTCCTTTTAGTATACCTTTAATTGAGAGTGTATTTATAACATTTTTTGACCACCTGTTATTTTCCACATCAGTAAATATGTTTACATCTATATCACTTAGTTTTAAATTTATGGACTTAACAAATAGTTGACAAAACTCTTCTCTGCTTATTTCTTGTTCTGGTTTAAATATATCATCAGGATAACCATTTACTGCTCCTCTATTATACAAATTTAATATTGAACCCTGATATAAATATTGTTCTCCTACATCTAGGAAAGAATAAAATTTTTGATTAGAATCATTTTTCAGTATAATATTAGGCAAAATATCATTTGAGAGTTTGAGTCCTAATTCAGCTTTATTAATAGTTATGTTATCGAATAATTCAGCTTCTTTACTTGCCATGTATGTAATTATAATTGTATTATCATTATACTTTTTATATGAAGTTACTTGAATTTTATCAGTTGAATTTATCTCTGTGAAACTAAGCGTCACTTTTATAAAACTTTTACTGTCCTGAGTAATTTGATAAACCACCCTGTTCGTTTCTGCACTCGCAATATTAAATTGGAACACGAGTGCTAATAGTAATCCGCAAACAAGTATTTTAAACCTCTTCATAATCGTGCACCTCCAATCATCTAATTTAAAATCCTTGCTACCCTCTCCCTACAACAAAGGGCGAGGGGAATAATCCCTTATTTCCTTACAAAACCGTATGCCTATATCTTTTTAACTTTCCATTTTCAACTTTCACCTTTCAACTTTTCCTCAGATTCCGCCTAATCCATATCTTCCAAGTTCGCTTGTTTTAAATATTATAGTTCCATTGTATGAATTATATTGTTCAGGTACTTCTATCCATTGGTTTTTATTAATATCAAATTTATATGATTTTGCATTAGGAGAAACATTATCTTTAGTAGTATTAGTTGTTGCAGTAGTGGTAGCGCTTGCTTTTACAGTATCGTATGATATTACAAAATAACCATTAAGATATTTTTCATCTATATTTCCGTGCTTCGTTTGTATCATTATTGATAATTCTTTTGACTTACTTACTACTTTGTCTGATGTGCCACTCGTTGTTGACGGTGTAGAAACCGTAAATACATAATTTTTAAGCCCACCCAGTTGTTTTGCACGAGTAAGTATTGGTGTATTCAAGCTTTCTGCTGGCATACTAATTTTCATATCATCCATTACAATGTCAAAATTCATTTTTTGCTGTTTTAAAGTTTCAATTACCTCATATGGAATATTTGCTACTCTTTTGTTTATTGTTTTACTTACAACAGTGGTCTTGCCTGATGAACTTGTAGTTGTATAGTTTTTCATATCAATGGTAAATCTATACTCATCTTGCTTTAATATATCATTTATAACCCTTTCTCCGTCAGCAATAGTATATGTTAGGGTTTCATTAGCATATGTGGTTATTGTTTTATCTGGAAGAGGTGTAACAAATTCTCCTACATTTGCATCATATTCATTATTAGTAGATGTCTTTACTGCTTTGACTAATGAATAATTAGATTCACTAGTCACAACTTTTGCAGAATCTCCCTTTCTTGCAGAAACCTTTGATTTTATTTTAAAATAATATTTTCTATTTGATTCTAATCCATTTACTTTTATAAGTGACTTTTTAATTATTTCAAAACCGTTTTCACTTGAACCAACATTATCGTCCTTTATTTCTATCTGTCTTGCATCTAAAAACTTTGAATTATCTGATATTATTAAAATATATGAAAATAACTTCTTTACTTTATATTTTTTATTAGTTTCTTCTGAGGCAATATCTTCGAGCAATCGTGTCCATTCAACAGTAATATATGTCTCCCCTATAGGATCTGTTATATCCGCAATACCTATTCCTCCTGGTGGATTAATTGGGTTTGGCAATATATCTGTTGTTTTTACGAGAATTGGATTACTCCACGCAGATGATTCGCTCCCATTCTTTTGTCTAGATCTTATCCAAAAATAATATTCTGTCTTTGGTAACAAGTCTATAACTGTAAGCACATAGTTTTCACCATCATTTGGAAAATTAGGATCTGAAGAATTTGTAGGTATTTCAAATTCATAGTCTCTAGTTGTGTTGAAATCTTCTTTTTCATTAATCTTAATCTCATATTCCATCTTAGTGTTATATTCCCATTTCAACTCTATTTCAATATCCCTTGTTTCACCAGAATATAATTTAGGTACAGTTGGTTTTGGTATTATTTCCGTTCCATCTATTAGTGTTGTTGCTATTATTGTTGTTGGGTTTAGACAGTATAATCTTTCTATTTCGTCTCCATTTACTATGGTTCTATATGTTTTAATTATAAACATATACGAAGTATTATTTGTTAGTTTGTCTTTTGTATAGTATATTGTTTGGTTAGTCTTATCAGCTGTTTCAACTTTTGTTATCAATTGCTCCCATCCATTTATTTCACCAGTCGTATCCTTTATACTCTTTATATAGTCCTCTAACGAATAATTAGCATTAGTTTGCTGTGCTTCAAGTATTGCGGCCTCAACATCTGTGTAAAGAAGTGTCTTCATTTCATACTGTATATTATCTCCTAGATTAATTTGTCTAAATGTATATTTGGGCAAATTAACTAAATCTATCTTTGATTTTAGCTTAGTGACATCTTCTTGAGAATTTAAATATATTTTTTCTGCTCCTACTGTTTCAGTAAAAACAATATCATTATTTATTAACCATATTTGATTATACCAATCTTGCTCAACATCGTCACTAGAAACTACCTCCCACCAACTAAGTCTCCACATAAGTTTTACCCTATCAGCTTTTAATTCATCAATCTTTAACGGCGGCTTTGATAACACTGGTGGAGCATATACTGTTTTGTCAGAATCATAGTACACGGAAATCATTGCTGCTTCTGATTCTAGCACTTCATTTAATAATTTTTTCTTCGCCACTATTTTTATATAATATATCTTATTAGGCTCTAGGTCTTTCATTTTATAACCAGTTACTAATCCGTTTTCTCTAATTGCAGCAAGATACTGTGAATATTGTTCATAAAAACCTATAGTTGTTCCCGACTTATTTTGTACATAATTAGCTTTACCTTCTTCTGCTGCCACATATAAATTAGCTTCGATACACAAATCATTATCAGTGTATAATAAATTGACATCGTCTGTTAACCAAATATCATAATATGTATCCAAATCTTGAATAATAGTATTTGCAGGGTCATCTGCACTATAATCAAGCCTTTCAAATACAGACCATACAATATTTACAACATTTGTGGTTTTGTTTATGGTAAAAGCACCATTGTAATTATCAGTATTAATTACAACATTATTATCTTTTGATAACATCCCATTTAACTCTGGCACTTCTGGTTTAGCAGGGGTTATCCTAAAAGCTCCTGGGTCATACATCTCCCAATCAGAATACATGTATATAGTTTTCTCCATACCATTTTCCATTTTTGAGTATGTTATTTTTATTCTATAGTTCGTTTTATCCTCAGTTCGCAAATCTGTATAATAACCTATATCTATTGATTCCTGGCCTTGTATTGTTGCTATAGTCTGTTCTGATGCAGCATTAGTGTCTTTCCTCATAATCTGCAACCTTTTTACTGAATATTCAGTTGATTCTCCACTCATACCTACTGTATTGTCTATCCCCCACCATGAAAGTTTTATGTATTTATCACTTTCGGCCTCTATTTTAAATGGAACCTTTGTAGTCACTTCTTCAACATTAGTTCTCGGATTCACATAAACGGTTACACCATTTATATTGCTAACCTTTGGTCTTATACTAAGTGAATAAAGCTGTCCTGACTTTATATCACTAGTTTTTATAATATATTTTAATTTTACCTTTTTATCAGTATCTATAAATTTTGTAGATAAGTCTCTAATATCTTCTATTTTACCAGACATATTTTTATAATCTGATATATCACCTTTTTCATAATATATATCATAATTAACCCAAGTTCCAGCATCTTCCCAAACGACTGTTATCTCTTTACCTTCTGCCTCAAGTGTTATATTGTAATCAGTAAGCGCAATAACTTTGGGATGACTATCTATATTATTAATCACATATTCTGCCTTAACTTGACTCGTTACACCATTAATAATTCTATCATGATAGTGCACGGGTATAACTTGTATTTGATAGAGATTCCCTGGAGTAAGCCAAGCGGAAGTACCAATTTCATATTCCTTCACAAAACTATCTACTACAGTTAATAAAGTCTTATCTCCTAATTCAGAAATATTTTGCAAATATATTTCATATTTAGTAGCCGGATGTACTACATTACCTTGAACAACACCTTCTCCAGTATCTGTTTCAAAAGAATCTGCTGAATCTTCCCAGCTGATTTTTATTATAGGACGCTTTGTTGACTCACCAGTAAGTGAATCTATTATTTCGTTATATGTAATATCATCAATATTTACCTTAGCTATACTACTTTGCTTATTAGCATGTGATACACTAGCAGTAAATATTAATGTAAATAACATTAGTAATATAATTATATATTTTTTCATAGCAGAACCTCCCAGAAATAGTTTACCCTCCAGGTCTGTCATTGCGAGGAGGTTTTTTTCGACGTGGCAATCTCATTTTTTAAATAATATCTCACATTTTACACTAATGAATTCTCACCGCAGAAGATCTGCAGGGTATCATGTTGTCGTTGCGGGCTTTTTTTGCGAAGCAATCACATCTTTCAAAAACGAGATTGCTTCGTCGAAAGAACCTCCTCGCAATGACAAGCACGCAGCAGAGCTGCGAGGAATTGACCCTTAACGGTCAAATGAACCTAATGTAATTATATCACATTCATTTATTTTTTTAAACTTTTTATACAAAAAAAAATAAAAACTTGCAAAAAATTTGCAAGTTTAGTAATTAAATCTCGGTACTACTCTTTCTCGTGTATTCTCAATGTTACCCTGTTTAAATGTCGTTTTATCTTGTAGCTTTACCTTGACTTCTCTTTTATCTTTTAGTTCTCTTATATATTTTATTGTTACCATATCTCCAACCTTATGGTTTTTAATTATATTTGTCAGCTGCTCCATTGACAATATTTTTTGTCCATCTGCTGCTATTATAACATCGCCTTTCTCTAACCCAGCAGCACCTGCACTACCGTTTTCAATTACATTTTGAACATATACACCTACAGGCAATTCATATAAATCAGCTAAACTATCTGTTATGTCTGCACCATATATCCCTAAAAATGGACGTTTTATGTTTCCGCTATTTACGAGTTCTTCTATTATCGGCTTTGCAGTATTACTTGGAATAGCAAATCCTATTCCTTCTACTGTTGTATCTACTATTTTAACCGAATTTATACCTATTACTTCACCTTTGTAGTTCAGCAATGCACCGCCACTGTTTCCCGGATTTATTGCTGCATCTGTTTGAAGAAGTTTATATTTTCTATTTGAAACTTCTATTTCTCTATTTATTGCACTAATAATTCCTACTGTTACTGTATTAGTAAATTCTGACCCTAAAGGATTTCCTATAGCAATAGCTTGTTCTCCTACCTCTAACTCATCTGAATTTCCAAACTTAGCCGCAACAAGCTTGTCCTGTACATCTTTTTCTATATCTTTTTTATTTATATATATTACAGCCAGATCAGTGTCCACGTCGCTTCCTACCGAGTATGCAGTATATGTTTTATCTACTAACAAAGTAACTGTCACTTTATTTGCATCTGCAACAACATGTTGATTTGTCGCTATCATAACCTTATCATCCGTTATATTAAATATAATTCCAGAACCTGCTCCCTCAGATGCATACTCCATATCAAACCAATCAGTTACCGTTGTTTTTGTAGTTATAGCAACAATTGAATTATTTACACTTTTTACGATACCCGCAATACCAGGTTTTTCTACTCCTTTACTACTAGCTAAATCAGTATCATCATACACTACATCTTCAAACTTAAAATCCTTTACTTTCTCTTCTACCGTAACACCTTGAGTTTTACCAAATGTACTCTCCACAAGCGGCTTTATATAATCACCACCCACTATTATACCTATATTAAGTACCGTAAAAATCAGTGCAACTAACACAAACATGCCCACGTTATTAGATTTTCTTGTCTTTACCTCCGTTTTACTTTCTTGCTCATTAATGTTTTCCTCATTCTCCATTAATTCTTTTTCATCATCCATGAAAAACACCTCCAAATTTAAATAATAGTAATTAAAAGCTATATTATATAATATAGCTTTTAATTTTTCAAGATTAAAATTGTGAAGTTTTTGTGTTCTTTTTTAGGTTCCTCCCCTGCGAAGGGGAGGCTAGGTGGGGTCACATTGGTTTAATACCAACTCTTTAACCCCCTCTAACTCCCCCTTCGCAGGGGGAGAACCTAAAACCTTTACTTCAATTTGTTAACCTAATTTGCTTTTACATCTACTTCAGTTCTTCCCTCATAACCTCATTTACCATCTGTGGATTTGCCTTACCTTTAGTTTCTTTCATAACTCCACCAACAAGTGACATAAAGGCTTTTTCTTTGCCACCTTTGTATTCTTCTACTGCTTGCGCATTCGATGCTATTACCTTTTTTACTATTTCTCTTAGCTCATCTTGATTATCCATCTGTTTTAAACCTTTTTCTTCTATTATTTGCATCGGTGCTTTACCTGTTTCCCACATCTCTTCAAGAACCTTTTTACCTATACTGTTGCTAATCATTCCTGATTCTATAATTTTTACGAGTTCATTAAACTGATTTGGGCTAACTGGTATAGTAAAATCTTCTTTTTCCTCTTCGGTATCAAACCTTGAATAAATATCACCTATAATCATATTTGCTACAATCTTTGGAGTTTTCACCCCATCTATAGAAGTCTCAAAAAATTTAGCTACATTTTTGTAGTCCGCAATTAGGTTTGCATCATATGGTGTTAAACCAAATTGGCTTATATATCTCTCTTTTTTAACTTCTGGAAGCTCAGGCAAAGTATCTTTTATACTTTTGATTTTCTCTGCTGTTGTAACTATAGGCATCAAATCTGGCTCTGGGAAGTATCTATAGTCATGAGCTTCTTCTTTTCCTCTCATGCTTTCGGTTATGCCACGTACTTCGTCCCATCTTCTTGTCTCTTGTGTTATCGTACCACCTGCTTCTATAACATCTATTTGCCTTTTCGATTCATATCCTATAGCTTTTATTATGTATGCAAATGAGTTCATATTTTTAAGTTCTGTTCTAGTACCAAATTTGGCATCTCCGTGTTTACGAACTGATATATTTACATCACACCTAAGCGATCCCTCTTGCATTTTACAATCAGAAACATCTATATATTTTAACATAGTCTTTAACTTTTCTAAATACACTTTTACTTCATCAGCTGAACGCAAATCTGGCTCTGAAACTATCTCAATAAGTGGAACTCCGCCTCTATTATAATCAACTAAAGAACCGGGTATATTTTCATGTAAGAGCTTACCTGCATCCTCTTCTATATGTATTCTAGTTATACCAATGTCTTTTTTAACCCCATCTATTGTTATGTCAACCTTACCATCGTAACAAAGAGGCAAGTCAAATTGTGAAACTTGATACGCTTTTGGAAGGTCTGGGTAAAAATAGTTTTTTCTATCTTGCTTACTATATTCTTGTATTTCACAATTTGTTGCAAGTCCAGCACGTATAGCAAACTCGACAACTTTTTCATTTAATACCGGAAGTGTCCCCGGTAACCCAATACAAACTGGACAGCAATGAGTGTTAGGATCTCCTCCAAACTCTGTAGTACAGCCACAATATATTTTAGTATTAGTCTTAAGCTCCACATGAGTCTCAAGCCCCATAACTATCTCGTAATCATTATATGCCATTTTAATTCTCCTTTCGTGTTAATTATCAATTTACAGGTTTTACTATAATTTAGATTTATTATTAAGTCCGAGCTCTTTTTCCATCGCATGTGCTAATTTTAATATGTTGAATTCATCAAAATGTTTCCCAACAAGCTGCATTCCTATCGGCATTCCTTGTGAGTCAAATCCACAGTTCATACTCATCGCAGGTACCCCTGCTATATTTATAGGCACTGTACATATATCATTCATGTACATTTCTAGTGGGTTATCTGAGTTCTTGCCGAACTCAAATGCCACTGTCGGTCCTGTCGGTGTAAGGATCATATCATATTTTTTATATACCTCATCAAACTCTTTCTTTATAAGCGTTCTAACTTGTTGCGATTTTTTATAATACGCATCGTAGTACCCTGAGCTTAGCGCATATGTTCCCAATATAATCCTACGTTTTACTTCATCGCCAAATCCTTCTGAACGTGTCTTTTTATATAAATCGTCTAGGCTTTCCACGCCTTGTGCTCTATATCCAAACCTTATACCATCAAATCTTGCGAGATTTGATGAAGCCTCTGCACAAGCAATAAGGTAATACACAGGTAGTGCATAATCGCTCATTGGCATGCTTATCTCTTCTATTTTAGCTCCCATGCTTTCATATTTCTTTGCTACATTCATAACCGCACTTTTTACTTCTTCATTTATTCCATTTCCAAAAAATTCTTTTGGTAATGCAATTTTCATACCATGTATATCTTGGTTTAATGCTTTCGTAAAATCTGGATACTCCGTAGGATATGATGTCGAATCTTTAGAATCATGTCCAGTTATTGCACTCAAAACAAGTGCCATATCATGCACATCTTTTGTAAAAGGTCCTATTTGATCAAGTGATGATGCAAAAGCTACTAATCCATATCTTGATACAGAACCATATGTAGGTTTCATACCAACAACACCGCAATAATGGGCAGGTTGTCGTATAGATCCACCTGTATCAGAACCAAGAGAGAATGGTGCCTCACATGCTGCAACAGCAGCTGCCGAACCTCCAGAGCTTCCACCCGGAACTCTATTTAAGTCCCATGGATTTTTAGTTTTCTTAAAATGCGAGTTTTCTGTAGATGAACCCATTGCAAACTCATCCATATTTGTTTTCCCAAGCAAAATACAACCTTCAGCATTTAATTTATTTACGACTGTTGCTGTATAAGGTGGCACAAAATTACCAAGCATCTTTGACCCACAAGTAGTGAGTATTCCTTCTGTACATATATTGTCTTTTATAGCCATAGGTATTCCATGCAATTTACCTATTACTTCACCATTTTTTCTTTTCTTATCTTTTTCCTCTGCCTGCTTTAAAGCTGAATCCTCTGTTATGGTGATGAAAGCTTGTACCTTATCTTCTACCTCTTTGATCCTCTTAAAACAAGCTTTTGTAAGCTCTACACTTGTTGTTTCATTTTTATCAAGCATGTCACAAAGTTCATGCACCGTTTTATCATGTAATTCCATTTTTTTACCTCCTTATTTTTATATTCATTTGATACACTCCCAGACCTGTCATTGTGAGGAACATTTTTTGTGACGAAGCAATCTCAGCTTTTAAAAGATAAGATTGCCACGTCGAAAAAGCCTCCTCGCAATGACAGTCTGTGGGTACTGCTAATTTTTTCATCTCTATTCCACTATTTTGTTCTTCACCCAAAAACATCCATAGCTTTTTTCTGGTGCATTTTGTAATATTTTTTCTCTCTCCATTGATTTTTCTACTTTATCTTTTCTAAATACATTTTGTAGTGGCAATATCGCAGCTGTTGGTGAAACACCACTAACATCTATTTCATTTAATCTGTCAGCAAAGTTAACTATATCTGATAAATTTTTTGTAAATTTTTTAACTTCATCATCATTTAAATATAGCTTTGCCAATTTCGAAACATGTAACACATCTTCACTTGTTATTTGCATAGTTTTTACCTCCGTATTTGATATCTGAATATGATATATTACAATATACCACATTTTAAAAAATTTGGCAAATAAAAAATCAACTTTCTAGGTTGATTTTTTATTTCATCATATTATAGCAATTCTCTTATTATTTTCATATTTTATTTCTATATTTATGTCTCTCTTATTATTTTCATATTTACCTTGATATATCACTTCTCCTGTATCTTTACTATATTCTCTTCCATATCCGTGCTTTACATCATTTAAGAATTCTCCTTCGTAAATTAGTGTGCCATTTACAGTATACAACTTACCTACCCCATGCTTCATATTATTAAAAAACTCACCCTGGTAAGCAATCTTTCCATCTATGTAAAACATTTTACCTGTCCCATTAAATTTACTTTCCCTATATTCACCTTCGTATGCAACATTACTATTATAATAAAACGCCTTACCTTTACCATGGCATTTGTTTTTATCATTTACTTCACCTAAATATTTCTTCTTACCATTATCATAAAATAGCTCTTTATATTGTAGCATACATACACCGCCTCAAAAATTATATATAATATTATCATTCGTATTTTTATATTATATACCATATTTTGTAAAATGTAAAGTATAATTTAGGATTTTATTGGAAATATTGTAAATTAATTTGTGTTTTTCTATCATTTTCCACTAACTAATCCACCTTTTTTATTATCCTTAATCTTAACCTCACTACTCTCTCCGTTATCCATCTTCACAACCGCAGTGCCTTTACCTAAAACCTCATCCACCAATTTCCTATCTATCTCAACACCGAAACTTTCAAGTTCGTTTTTCCATATTTTAAATTCACAACCAAATTTATAGTTGCTACAGTAAAATGTTTTACTGTTTTCTAATATTTCTCCATTGCAGCACTTACATCTTCCTTTTACAATATCTTTTGGTATATCTAAAATTTGTTTAAAAATCATTGGTTGATTTTTTATTTGCTTTAGCTTGTTTATATTTTTTTCTACGTAACCATTTAATTTCTGCATATACTCATTTTTATTTATTTCACCATTCTCTATCATAGATAATCCTTTTTCCCAGCTTGCTGTAAAGTTCGGTTCTAGGAGTGATGTCATGGAGTTTTTCACTATATCGTATATTATCTCACCCATTAATGAAGGAGTTAATATCTGAGTCTTTTTATTTAGATTTATGTATTCTATCCTTTCTAGTTTATTTAAAATCTCAGCTCTTGTCGCGCTTGTTCCTATTCCGCTACCCTTTATCTGTTCTCTTAGCTGTGCATCATCTATCAGTTTTCCCGCATTTTCCATAGCAAGTATGATTGATCCTGATGTGTATCGTTTTGGTGGAGTCGTCTCGCCTTCTTTTATTTCAAGGTCTTCTACGATGATTTCCTGTCCCTTTTTGAAAGCGCTAATATTACTTTCCGCATTGCTTTCATTTTCATCCTTATCAGTGTCGTCTAATATATCTAGATAACCTCTTTTGATGCACACTTTTGAGTTAAGATAAAAGCTTTCTGTTTTTATTTTAACTTTGATTGTAAGCTTATTGTATTCTGCACTTTCAAAAAAGATTGCCAAAAATCTTCTGACTATCATTTCAAAAACTACTCTCTGTTCATGTCCTAAGTTACGAACACCGTTTACACCAACACCTGTTGGTATTATGGCATAGTGATCTGTTATCTTTTTATCATCTACATACTTTGTTTTGGCTAAATTTTCATATTTCTTTTCATCAAGTATTTTCTGTACTTCTTCTTTAAATTTATAGTTTAAAAGACCTATTAAATTTTTATCTATTACTTTGACTACCGCAGTAGAAATAACCCTTGCATCGGTTCTTGGATATGTAACTAGTTTTTTTTCATAAAGCTCTTGTACTATTTTTAGAGTTTCATCCGGAGATATCTTCATCCTCTTTGAGCAATCATTTTGAAGCTCAGCTAGATTATACAACAGTGGTGGATTCCTTTTTTCTTTTGATTTTGTTATATCTGCGACCATACCGATTATTGGCTCGTTATTTTCCTTTAAATATTTAACAAAGTCTATTGCATCTTTTTGTTTATTAAAGCCTGTTTCATTAAATAATTTAGGCGAATTAAAATGAATAGACTCCTCATCAACTTTATACTTAAAGCTATTACCGTTACTTACTGCATTTATCTTGTAATATATGCTTTTAATAAAGTTTCTTATTTCACGCTCTCGCTGCACTATCATCCCAAGTACACAAGTCATTACTCGCCCTATAGCAATTACTGAATATCTTTTGTTTAATATATTACTTATAATATTGCCATAAATAAGAGTAAATACCCTTGAACAGTTTATTCCAATAAGATAATCCTCTATTGCCCGTAAATATGCTGCATCTGATAAATTGTCGTATTCCATTAGATCTTTCGCTTCTCTTATTCCCCTCTGTATCTCTTCTTCTGTCTGTGAGTCAATCCACACTCTTTTTTTTATCTTTTCTTTCGTATTAGACATCATATCTACCAATCTAAATATGTACTCTCCCTCACGCCCAGAGTCAGTACATACATAAATAGTCTCTACATCTTCTCTCTCAAGTTGTGTCTTTACAGTTTGAAATTGACTCTTCACATTCTCAATTACTTCATATTTAAATTCATCAGGTATAAATGGTAATGTCTCCACTCTCCATTTCTTAAGTCCCTCATCATATTTTTCTGGATATGACATATTTACTAAATGTCCAACACACCAAGTAACTACAGAACTTTCTGACTCTATATATCCATTTCTTTTAGCTCCTGTTATCCCAAGTACTCTCGCAAACTCAAGAGCTACGCTAGGTTTTTCTGCTATATACAAATTCTTTTTCAAAACATCACTCCGTTAGTGTTATAATCTCTATCATTTCCTACACTATACCATTTTTTGAGTGCTTTTGCAACAAATTTTCACTATCTTACTTGTTTTTAGTTAAAAATTTTACAATGTTTGCTCCATGTTTTACTACGTCAATAGATGTATTATAAATAAGTTGCCTTATTCCGGGTTGACTAACTACTGTGAAAGCGTTATCATATCCTTTATTGGTAGCCATATTAACCAGCTTTCTTAGTTGATACTTCTGTTTATTTTTGTTTACAATATCTTTTAAAAGATCTTCGTAATCAAGCCCTGTAACAATTGATTTTCCAGCCATAACACCCATTACAATTGAATTAAACACACCAAATCCTAGAAAAGGCTCCATAGATCCACCAGCATTACCAGCAAATAAAATATTGGAAACTTTATGTGGATAAACAAAACCGCTAATATGATTAATCTTAAACTCTTCTACAACTGGATATTTAAGATTCTCAGCATTTTTAAAAAGTTCCCAATATGAATCAGCATCACTTTCATTTACGTCAGGTATGACGAGTCCTAAAAATGCTTTTTTTGCATTAAATGGTGCTAAATAAGCATAACCATTTTTACAATAATCCTTGTCAAGCCATACTAAAAGAGCATGTGGATCAAATTCTCCTAATACGACAGCTCCTCTTACAAAACCATTAAACAATTCGTTGAAACAGCCTAATTCCTTTGCAAATGAGGGTGCGCCATTTGCTACAACTACAAAATCGTACTGTTCCTTTAACGTTTCATAATCTCCTGCCTCATTAAATTTAACTTCTGTATTATTAAGCTGTGCATACAACTGTTTTTTTAAATCATCAGGTTCTTTATTTCTTTTTGTAAAATACCCTAGTTTTCCCTTAACTTCATATGTTCTATTTGGAGAATATGATATGAGTCTATTCATAATGTTTAGTGGCATTATTTCTATATTAAATTCTTTTTTGATATAGTTAATACTATCAACAATCGGTCTGTCAACAAGTTCTAGGAGTGCACCTACATGACTAAATTGTTCACCAATATAACTATTTCTTTCATATATTGTAGGCTTTATGTCATATCTTTCTAGTTCATGGGCACAAGCGAGTCCTGCTAGACCTGCACCAATTATCGCAACATCCATTATTTTATCCCTCCGTATTTATCACAAGCCTTAAACCAGCCAAATGTTAAAATAGCAATAGTAATTGTAAAAACAACATATAACACTATACTCATAATTTAACACCATCTTTCTTTCGAAGTATTACAATGACAAACCAACTAATAATAATCATTATCCCAAAATTTACCCCAATGCTGTCATGCCAATGCCAGTCTAGGTAAACAACTGCTTTTCTTAACACAAGGAGTAATTCCATTAATGTATAGAGCGTGGTCAATGCAAGAACATTAGCAATTCTCATTACCTTGTTCTCAGGTTGGTACTGTGCAATTAGTACACCAATTGTAAATGAAGGACCAAGAATGAAAAACAAAGAAGAACCCCACAACTCTAAAATAGGATTATTAATAATATACAATTTGTGATTCATAGCTTCTGTATCAAAAATCAGCTGCAACAATACTGCTAAAACGCCACCCCAAATATTTATCTTTATTTTTTTTATGTCGATTAGTAAGACGAAAAGAATCCAACTTGCTATAAAATAAATTATCCATTCCATGTATATAACCACCTAACTAACATTATTTTAATTCTGTGATAAAAAATCAACTATCCTTCGTTGAGAAAATTTTAACTATGGTACCAGAGTTGTTCTGTATTCTTTCGACTTTTTGTTGTAACCTTATGATAGCTCTTGTTTCATCATCTCTAGCTTCGGTAAAAAAATTTCTAACCTCAGGGTTTCTATTATTTAATATACATTCATTATAATAACACTGATTTGTTATTCTATCCTTTAATATATCATTCAATATATCATCATCTCTCATTGCCTAAAGCTCCCTTGCGGATTAAGTTTTTCCATTACACTGAGTACCGTTTTAATATGTTCCCTCGAGGTGTTTTCAAATTCCATTATCATGTCCTTAATATCATCATTTTTGATTTCCTTATAGTAATGATTATATTTCTTAATAAGTAGATTTTCTCTTTCTATAGCGAGTTTAAATGCTATTTCCTCAATATTTTGTTGTAATACAGTTTGCATGCAAACTCCCTCCCATATAATTTATAAGTCTATAAATATTTTCCACTAAAAATGCTAATATTATTCATGTATATAAAAAACGTAGCTGGTGGATAGTGAAAAAACTCAACCACTACCTACTGAAGTAGGTAGGTTCTAATGGTACTGATGTACCTTAAAAATTATATTTACTAATACTTATATTTTAAGTTCCTCCCCTGCGAAGGGGAAAACTGTATACTTTGCTTATGTATTTTATAAGTAAAAGTAGAAGTTTCGCAGTACCGTTTTAGTTCTTAGTGACGTAGTAACTTAGAACTATTCGGTATCGTGTGTTAGGTGGGGTAACATTGGTTAATACCTGCTCTATGACCCCCTCTAACTCCCCCTTCGCAGGGGGAGAACAACGAACCACTAGCCACGTGCCACGTGCCACAGTTTTTTAAGGAGGTGTTAGCGTGAAGGTTGCAATTATAGGTGCAGGTATATCGGGGCTAGCTTGTGCTTTCGAATTTGAAAGGAATGGAATTATACCTACTATTTTTGAAAAGAAAAGTAATCCAGGAGATACCTTTGATTTAAATATCTGCATGTTCAATACTACAGGCAAGTCTTACAGGGATCCTCTTGTATATTTGAAAAAGCAGTACAATATAGAACTTAATCCTTTAAGTCATCTAAATAAAGTAACTTTAAATACCCCAGATAAACAAACAATATTAGTTGACAACTTTGGGTATATATTTAAAAGAGGTATAGAGGAATATTCTCTTGGTAGTCAATTAGCTAGCAAAATAAAATGTCCTATAACTTCTGATACGTATATTCACAACACTAAGGATTTAAGTAATAATTTTGATTACATTGTAGTTGCTACTGGAAATAATAATATTGCTAAATCCTTAAACATCTGGAATTACGAACTAAGTACACGTATAAGAATTGCAACTATACTTGGTAAATTTGAAACTGGCTCACTTATACTATGGTTTGATAAAAGATTTGCAAAAGACTGTTATGGCTACATGATTGCACATAGCCCCAAAGAAGCTATCCTTACATTGATAGTCAATAATATTTCCTACAGTGAAATGGAGTATTACTTTAAAGAATTTCTTCTCTTTACGAAACTAAATTATAAAATAAATGGAATAACAGAGCTTGATTTTTATACTGGATTCATAAATACTATGCAAATAGGTAATACTTATTTTATAGGAAATTCTGGAGGACTTGTCGAAGATTTTCTTGGATATGGAGTTATGAATTCAATAGAAAGTGGAGTACTTGCTGCACGCAGTATTATAAATAATAAGAATTATAATATTGCTATTCAGCCATTAATAAATGATGTTAATCACTTTGTAGAGTTTAGGAATAAATTAAGTGATTCTAAAAATGATGTTTATAGTACCGAAGCTTTTATTTCAAGGTTGCCAGGTTTAAAATCAAGTTATCATTATTGTGAAAGTCAGGAAACCAAAGTTCCAGAAGTTCAGATTAAACAATAAAATAAAAAAATCTTTTTCTAGCATCCCTACCCATAATATAGGGACATACTAGATTATTAATGGAGATGATTTATATTAAAGTTGCTATAATAGGAGCCGGAGTATCAGGATTGTCTTGTGCTTTTGAGTTAAGAAAACATGGTTGCACACCTGTGGTTTTTGAAAAACAAAGTCAAGTAGGTGAACCCATGAATTATACTGGTATGTGGGCATCAAATTTTATTAGGCATTTTGGTGATCCTATATACTATATCAAAAAAAAATACAATCTTGATATTAAACCACTTTGTAGGTATAAAGAAATTATAATGAAATTTCCTAATGGTCAGGTTAATGTCAAAGGTAACCTTGGGTACATAATGGAGAGGAGTTCTGATATATTTTCATTAGAAAACCAAATAGCAAGGCAAGCTGATGTTAATATAATATTTAATAGTGCGGTTAAAGTAGAAGATATTAAAAATGATTTTGATTACGTTGTAGTGGCTGGTGGGTATCATAATCCAGCAGATAAATTAGGAATATGGTCAACTACTACTATATCTCATTCCAGAGTTACACGAGTACGGGGAGACTTTATACCTGGTGTATGCAAGACATGGTTTAATACAGAATATGCTAACCATTCATTTTGCTATCTTGTTCCCAAAAGTTCAAAAGTAGCTACTCTTGCACAAATACTAGATAGTGTACAACAGAACCAGTACGATTCTTATTGGGATAGGTTCATTACAATGGAAAAACTCAACTATGAAGTAATAGAAAAAAAAGATACAAATCATTACTCAGGTATCGTATCTCCAATGCAAAAAGAAAACATCTTTTTTATTGGAAATGCTGCTGGACTGACAGATAATTTTATGGGAGTTGGAGCATATAATGCAATAATAAGTGGAATATGTGCAGCACGTTCTATTATCAACAATCTTAATTATGATAAGATTATGTCTCCTTATAGAAAAGACATTATTAAACTACATGAACTTCGAAAAGCTGTAAATACTTTTAAAAATGAGAATTTTGATATGATAGGTTCAGTAATAGGAAATTCATTTGTAAAACAGTTAATATATTTAAATCCTCTTTTTAAAATGAAACATGCAGCCCCTGTTGCAAAGATTTATAATTGGTTTAAGTGCCACTAACTTGCACCGTAGGGGCCGCGCCTGTGTGCCGGCCCGCACTCGCTTAAATAATCGATAGATATATGTGTAAGAAATAATACTATTTTTCATCATGTAGTAAGTGTTACAAACATAAACGGGCTGGCACGCAGGCGCAGCCCCTACGATTATATGATATTCATATAGAAGGTGATGCATATGTTTAACATGTTTAAGAAAAAAGCAAAACTGCCAGAAATAAATAGTAGTATTGAGCAAACTAGTGTAAATAATGAAATCACTAGTTCTGTCAGTTCCCCATCCGATAGTTACGTGCTTGATTTCGACCTTAAAAAAAACATAGAAGACTTTAATAAATTTATTGGTATTAGTCATGATGTAAATATTCGAAAACTGAAATTACCACTAGGAAAAAAAGGTATGGCGGCTTCGCTCATGTTTGTTGATGGGTTAGTTGATAAGCCAACTATAAATAACTCTGTCATTGATCCACTTTTAACAGAACTTCCTGAAGAAAGTAATTTAGATGATTTACTTAATGTTATTAGTGAACAAGTCATTAAAAACCTTAAAATAGAACAATCATGTAGCTTTTCTGATATTTTAGATAAAATGTTCTCTGGAGATTCTATTCTTTTTATAAATGGATATAAATATGCACTAATAATTGGAAACAGAAAATGGCTTGATCGTGGTGTACAAGAGGCAAATACAGAACAGATTATTCATGGGCCTAAAGACAGCTTCTCAGAAACTTTATTAACAAACACCATGTTACTCAGACGAAGAATAAAAAGTAATAAATTACAAATGGAGTATATGAACATAGGTACACTTACTAAAACTGATATTATAATATCATATATAGACGGTGTTGTGAATCCTAAATTGGTTGAAGAAGTTAGAAATAGACTTAATCGTATTAAAACTGATTCAATTATTGGAACTGGAATGATAGAAGAATTTATAGAAGACAGTTCATCTGCCATCTTGCCTCAAATAATTCATACTGAACGTCCAGATAAGACAACTGCACATTTATTATCAGGTGGAGTTGTAATATTAGTTGATGGAACACCTCTGGTATTACTACTTCCTATAGTATTCTGGCAATTTCTTACTTCACCTGAAGATTATAATGAAAGAGTATATGCAAGCTTTGTAATACGCTCTCTTCGGTTTGTATCACTAATTATTGCACTTGTCTTACCATCATTCTACATTGCAGTTACAAGTTTTCACCATGAGATGATTCCTTTTGGCTTACTACAAGTTATCGTATCTGGGCGTAGGGATGTACCATTTCCCGTTTTAATAGAAGTTATCCTTATGGAATTAATACTTGAACTCATTCGAGAAGCTGGAGCTCGGTTACCTCGAAATGTTGGACAAGCTATAAGCATCGTTGGTGCATTGGTCCTCGGACAGGCAGCAATACAGGCAAAACTAGCCAGTCCTGCTACAGTTACAGTTGTAGCTATAACTGCAATAGCTAATTTCACAATACCTACATTTAGTGCTGCTCTTTCAATAAGAAGTTTAAGATTTATATTAATGATTGCTTCAGGTCTATATGGAATATTAGGTTTTATTGCTACATTATTTGTTATGTTAGTTCACCTATGTAGTTTACGCTCTTTTGGGGTACCTTATTTGGCTCCTTTGGCTCCATTAATACCTGGTGATCTAAAAGATACAATAATACGAGCACCTATTTGGGCAATGAATAAACGTCCACAGATCTTTGGTGCCATAAACTCTGTAAGGCAAAAACAAGGATTGAAACCAGGATTGAAGCAAGATGGGTCAGGGGATCAGGAAGTCAGAAAGTAACTTCTCCCCCTAAAATAGGAGGGAGCTAGAGGGGGTATTGTTTTTATCTATATATTTAGATGGAAAAACTACCCTCACCCTACCCTCAATGCTGTCAAGTCATCGT
>DMOI01000040.1 GCA_003452395.1 Clostridiales bacterium | reverse complement strand
GAGGCTCCTCTGCGTTACTCGACAACTCTATATTGTGAGCGACATATGAAATATATATCTGACAACCTTAACAGGAAAGCAGTGGGATACTGTATGTACATATTATCAACAAGTTTGCTAACCGAGGTAGATGAAGTAAGAAAGGAAAAATTAATGTTGCTACTAACAAGCGACTATGAGGAGGTACATGACAATGAATGAGAACTGGCTTAGAATTATACCAATGGAACTCGATTTAAATATAATAAAAGTAAGAGATAAAGTAGATACAATAATAAAAAGTGAACTACACGAGAAAGAAAGTGAGATAGTTATATCAAAGATGAGAGAGGCAGGCTGTTTATATGATGCACTCATGGACGAGAATATCATGAATGCATTGAATAATAAGGAAATATCTAAAAAGATAAATTGGCTCTTTGAAGAAGATTACTCGGCGGCAGTTGACTATGAAGGTATACGTAAGAAAACCATATTAGCAAAGTATTATGGGGTTATAAAAGATATAACTGACCCAACAACAGGCGAGGTTTACTTTGATGGGGAAAACAACATACTAAGGGGAGATTTTGTTGCTATGGTTTATAAGGCACTTCACTCGGAAGATAAAATATACAATGACGTAAGTGTAAAAGAATTGTACAATGTAGCATTAGAAAAGAAAAGCAACATAATCAATGATAAAAATATTGTTTATTACTATGCTATGAATGAGCACGTACTCTATAAAGCAGATGATAATATACTTTGGTTTCATATAAATAGAGGCATGAACAAATTTGAAGCAATTCATATACTTCTCCATATACTCTACCCAGATGAAGAAGGAAATCTAGGTGAAGAAAGTAAGTATATTGGAATAGGTTTACATGAAACACCAGAAATATTTAGGATGCATACCAAATCGCAAAAATACGAATACTTTGCTACCATTCCTTACTCGGGAGTTGACATAGATACTTACCAAATGCTACAGCGAGCCTTGAAGAGAAATCTTATCAAGGAAGATGTAACAACAAACCTTTATGCATGGGAACATGTATCACGATTTGAAGCAGTGGAAATGTTGTTTAATCTGATTGAGTACGATATAAACAATAATATTGGTTAAAAATGAGGTTATACATCTGACGGGTACAGATGTATTTTCTTATGTAAAGCATTGGGTGTAAAAAAGAGTGGGAAATTTGATTTTTAAATTTGGGGTGTTTAAAATGTATAAACAGTTACAAAAAAACGGGGTATGCAGTGACTATAATCTTCAACTTTCATTTAGAAAAATAGCTATAATAAATAAAGTAATAACGAGGTATTAAGAAAATGTAGACATCAGAAAAACTACGAAGGCAGTATGTCATGAGAGATTGACCTACTGCCTTTTTTTGTACTGTTTAATAAGTGTGTCGGGATAGTGAAGTATAAGTTAAACATTAAATATTTATCAAAAGGGATTATGAAGTAATATCGACGTATAAAAATCATGTATTGTAAGCAAATAAAAGACTTAAGCCAAAAAAATGACAAAAGACTTGGTAGCAAATTAATGTTAAATATTATCAACAGTTACAAGACTTGTTGAGATAATCCCAATCAGCATAAAGAAAGTCTAAGACATTAGGCTCAACGAAAAGCGTTGATATTGTTAGTTTATATGAAAAGAGTAATGTTTGTCTACGCCAAATGAACTTATTGATAAAACTATCAGCAATACTAGATGATGAGGAACTGAGCAAGTAATACAAGTGAGCCTATCACCGCTACACTAATAAAACCTAACGATAGGCGTACAACTAATAAATTATAACCCAAAAATACAATCAGCAGTCGATGGAAAACCACCTAACTATTTGGTTCAAATAGAATAGCTGATATTTTTTTACCAAAAAGGTTGATTTGACAGGCATAAACCATATCTTTCAAGAAAAAAATAGTGGAACTCAAAAGTTGAGCATTTAGTGAATTGGTTGTCGAGATGTGAAATTAGACAAATGGTTTTCTGAAAATCTAGAGCATATTGTTTCTGGATGGTGAGACTTAAGGTTGATGTTATAGTAACACTGCACATTAGTTTACTTGGTAATTAGAGGGTAAAAAAGGTGTAACGTGATCAGGACTAGTTGAAATTGTGAAAAACTTTGTTTTAGTTATAAATAATATTTTTAAAAAAACTATAAATGTGAACACAAATATAACTAATGAAAAAGATTGATACCACAGTTGGTTGATAGGAAAACATAAGAGTGGATGACATACGTGCCAGTGAAAGGTGAAATGCTTTGTTGGCAACATAAAAATATTTAGTAGGCATATCCAAAAATTTAAAATTAGGAGAGTGCCAAAAATGAATCAAGAAATGACTCAATATGAAGTTGAAGAAGCTGTCGATGTAGTTTTAGTATCAGAGAAGAAAAGTATAGAAGATGTAAACTCGGAAGGAGGGTGTACATGTAACAAGAAAGTAGTATATTTTGAAAAAGAGCCTCATACATTTGATGTAAGAGAAACATCAGGAGGCGAATGTATGGATAAGAAAATTATTATAGATGAATCTAAGTATAGATTACTGGAAGATGAAGATGGTAAACAGTATTTAGCTAGATACAACACAAAACATAAAATGTTGATTTGTCTCAAATTTGCAGATGTACATAATGACATTAAGTCAGTAATTGTTAATACATTGGAAACACAGTTTATTGAACGAATGCTTGTAAAATAAATTTTAGAATTTTCTAGAATTGCTATTGCAAATTTGTTTAAACGGCGTTAAAATACCACATGATAATTAATAGGAGGTTTAAATATATGGATAAGATAAAGAGAGTAGCCTGTTTATATAGGGTATCAACAATGGCTCAGGTAGAGGAAAACGACATTCCTATGCAGAAAAATGCTTGTAGAGAGTTCATATCTAAAATGGAAGGTTGGGAATTATATAAAGAATACCTAGAGCGAGGGGTGTCGGGGTACAAAAATAAGTCAGAGGACAGGGACGTGCTGATGGAGGTCAAAGAGGCTGGGAGAAATAAAGAATTTGATGTACTTCTAGTGTTTATGTTTGATAGGCTAGGACGTTTAGATAACGAGACACCTTTTGTAGTGAAATGGTTTGTTGATAACGGAGTAGCAGTGTGGTCTGTACGGGAGGGTGAACGCAGGTTTGATAATCATATAGATAGCCTAATGAACTATATTACCTTTTGGCAGGCTAGTGGTGAAAGCCAAAAGACATCTATGAGAGTTACAGAAAAACATCACCAGATGGTGGCAGAAGGAGCTTTTACGGGTGGTACAGCCCCATATGGATACAAACTTGAATTTTCAGGTGTAATCAGTAATAAAGGCAGAGCTTTAAAGAAATTGATGATAGACGATGAAGAGGCAAAGATAGTAAAACTTATATATGATCTAGCATTAAATTATGGGATGGGTGGACAACGGATAGCAAAATATCTTAATGAAAAAGGAATTCATACACGAAAAGGAAATCAATGGGGACTTACAGTCACAAACTTTATGGTAAGACATCCCATATACAAAGGCTATATGTCATATGGTAAAACGACCTCAAAAGGTAAGAAACAGGGCAGAACAAGTCCAAAAGATTGGTTACTATCAAAAGAAAAGATAGAGCACCTTGCAATAATACCTGAAGACATTTGGGACAAGGTTCAAAAGGTTAGAAATAGTCGAACTCCTGATAAATATAGGGATGAGAACATGGATTACAGCAACTATCCAATGCAAACTAAAAGTCTACTGTTGTTTACTGGGTTCATACGATGTGGTTGCTGTGGGTCTAGTTTATCAACAGGTTATACTAAAAACAAATGGACTACAAAAGATGGTATAAGTCATGATAATTCTAGTGGAGCATATAAATGCGTTGGGAAAACATCGGGCAATATAGGGTGTAATGGACCGTTTTCATATTCAAAGAAAAAGATAGAGGAAGCAGTTTTAGAAGAGATATTTACTTATCTTGATAAGCTGAAAAAGATTGACTTGACGCATAAAATAGAAAAGCTACGCAAGCAAAATATCAGCGAAGAAGAGCAAAGTGCTAAGAAGGTTCAAAGGTCTATGGTTGAATGTGAAAAGGAACTGACAGCACTTAAAGGCGAAATTGCAAAGAGTATCATGGGTAAAAGCTCATTTAAGCCAGATATGCTGAATATAGCAATAGAAGAGAAGAGCTATCAACTAGAGCAGTTTAGGCAGGAAAGTGAGAAATTAGAAAAAGTGCTAGAGGCAAAAAAAATAGAGCATGATGATATGGTTAAGTTACAGAAGATGATACCAATATGGCGTGAAGAATTTGAAAATGCACCTAGTGAAGTGAAAAAGGTATTACTCTCACAAATCATTGAAGAAATAGTTGTTAGTCCTAACAAGATAGATATCAAGCTTAAAATGTATATTAATGACTTTATTAAATCAGCTGAAGACGTTGATAGTGCAAAGGTTGGTAGTAAAAGGTTTAGTAAAAATGAAGATAGGGTTGATATGGTAAAAGATGGTAATTTATACGAGCAAAACCTATGTAAGAGTCGATAGTCTCGATTGGATGGATTACAGTGCTTCAGAAATAATAAATAAGGTAGTTAATCATAAAAAAATGACGGGCGGGGCAATTGTACTTATGCATACAGGAGCAAAGCACACTGGTAATGCATTAGATGAGATGATAAGTAAGTTAAAAGAAAAGGGATACGGATTTGTAACATCGGGGGATATTATATATAAGGATAACTTTTATATTAATCATGAAGGAAAACAGATAAAAAAGGTAATAAAGGATGAGGCAGTGCAGGTGGAATGAAAATAATTCATTGAAAAATGAATTATTTTTTTCTGTTTATACTAGTATACTTATATAGGTTTAAAGTAGGGATGGCACTACTGTAGAAACTGAATTGTCAGATACACAGATTGGACAAATTAACATAGGTGATGATGAATAAAAGTATTGAGAATATTAGTTTGATATGATACAATATGTTAATAATATTTGTAAAAAGGGGGACTATGATGCTTGATAAAAATACAATATTAAAAGATATGGCTATAGAAGAGAAAGCTAGTTTATGCTCTGGAGGCGACTATTGGCATACGAAAGAGCTAAAAAAATACAATATTCCAAGGCTTACTATGTCAGATGGACCTCATGGCTTGCGACTACAACTGAAGCAAGCTGATAATTTGGGCATAAATGAAAGTGAAAAAGCAACTTGTTTTCCATCAGGGGCGACGATTTGTAATAGCTGGGATGTAGATTTAATTTATAAAATGGGAGAGGCACTTGGCGAAGAGTGCCTTAAAAATAATGTCCATATATTGTTAGGTCTAGGGATAAATATAAAACGTAGTCCATTATGTGGTAGAAACTTTGAATATTTTTCGGAAGATCCGTATCTCACAAGTAAAATGGGAATAGCGTATATTAATGGACTACAAAGTACAGGAGTAGGAGCTTGCTTGAAACATTTTGCGGCAAATAATCAGGAAGAGAGACGAAGAGTTATTAACGCCATAATTGATGAGAGAACCTTAAGAGAGATATATTTATATGCATTTGAGCATATCGTAAAAGAAACGCAGCCGATTTCAGTCATGAGTGCATATAATAAATTGAATGGAAGATACTGCACGGAGAATAAGGAATTGTTAGACATGTTAAAAAATGAATGGGAGCATAAAGGTATTGTAATCACGGATTGGGGTGCAGAGAATAATAGAGTAGAAGGACTTATTGCGGGAAATGAGCTTGAGATGCCAGCAACAAATGGTAAATCTGATTTACAAATTGTACAAGCAGTCAAGGAAAAAGTAGTAAGTGAGGAGTTACTTGATGAAAGAGTAGGAAGGCTTCTTGATATTATCGATAAACTAACAAGTAATGAAAAGTTGGGACAAAGTTATGACAAGCAGAAGCATTTTCAATTAGCAACGAAGATTGCGGAAGAATCAATTGTGTTATTGAAAAACGAAGATGAGATACTTCCAATAAAATCTAAAAATATTGTTGTGATAGGGGACATGGCAAAAAAACCTAGATATCAAGGGGCTGGAAGCTCGACAATTAACTCAGAGATAATAGAAAATGCGTATGATAGTTTTATTTCAGCAGAATTAAAGGTTGATTATGCAAATGGATACTCTCGCCTTCCAAGCGCAGGGGATAAAAAGCTACGAAAAGAAGCTTGCGAGATGGCAAAAGGTAAAGATATCGTAATTGTATTTGCAGGTCTTACAGAGGAATATGAGTCAGAAGGAATGGATAGAAGGACTTTAGATATTCCGACCAATCAAAATAAATTGATAGAAGATATTTTGAAAGTCAATAAAAATGTTGTTGTCGTATTATCAGGTGGAGCACCTGTAAAAATGCCTTGGGCACACAAGGTAAAGGCAATTGTAAATGGATATCTAGGTGGGCAGGCTTCAGGTAAAGCAATGGTGAATGTACTTATGGGGAAAGTTAATCCTAGTGGAAAACTTTCTGAAACATACCCACTGAAATTAAAAGATACACCTTCGTACTACAACTTTCCAGGATCGAATTTAAATGTAGAATATCGTGAAGGCATATATGTAGGATATAGATACTATGATACTTTTGATAAAGAGGTTTTATTTCCTTTTGGATATGGACTTAGTTACACAAAATTTGAGTACTCAGATTTACGTTTGGACAAGATACATATGAACAAAGATGGGAAAATAAAGCTAACCGTAAAAGTCAAAAACGTTGGAAATATGAGCGGTAAGGAAATTGTTCAAATCTATGTTTCAAAAGAAAACTCCCATACATATAGAGTAAAACATGAACTGAAAAACTTTCAAAAAGTATCATTAGAGGCAAAAGAAGAGAAGGATATAGAAATAGAACTTGATGTGAGAAATTTCGCATACTACAATATTGAAGAGCATATGTGGTGTGTAGAATCAGGAGAGTATGAGATAAGTGTAGCTGCATCAAGTAGAGATATAAAACTGACACAAAAAATACAAATAAAATCAAATGATCCAGATTTGAAAGAAGAAAAAAACAAAAAAGTGTATAAGGATGTCAATAAAACTTTACGAAAAGACTTTGAATCGAGGTATGGTAAGAAGCTACCGCTCAAAAAATTGAAATTTATGGCTGCTACAGCGGATAACACGATAGAACAATTACGATTTAGACCTATTGTAATGCCAATTTATATTTATCAAAAATATGTAAAAATGAAAAAATTACTAAAGGAGCAAAATGTAAATAAGGCTACAAAAGTAATGATGGACCTCCAAAAACCATTACGATGCTATGTTGTGAAAAAAGATAGCAAGTACACGGAAGAAATGTTGGGTGGGTTTATAGACCTTGCAAACCTTAGATTGATAAGAGGAATTAAAAAAATACTGAATAAAAAATGAAAATACCGAAAAAAATGACCGGGGGAGCTATAGTAGTTATGCATACAGGTGCTTACTGCTTAAATAAAGCTAAAAGCACTATTTATGAAAATGAAAACTTGAAAATAAAAAAAAGAATTTTGTCGAATGAATCTTTATTAAAATATTACAAAACAATTGAAGAGTATGGAAAAATATGATAAAATAACGTGAAGGAAATTAACTTAGCATTTTTTTATTATTATAGAACCGGTGAAGTGTAGGTTTGAATAAGTGAATTATTCAAACATGGTCTATTTCTCCTAAGAATGAATTTAGTCAATAATATTATAAAAAAATTATATTATATTGAGAGAAAAATGAAAAAAAGGAAAGTATTAATGTAGTAAGTTCATGTAAAGCATCTCTCGGCTGATGATCTTATACATATTGCATATGCAGTCGTGAATAATATAGATTATATAGTGAGTTGGAATTTTAAGCATTTTGTAAATATAAAAACTATCAACATGGTTAATTCTATTAATATGGTTCTAGGATATAGGCAAGTGCAAATAGTACCACCATCTATGCTATTAGGAGGGGATGAAGATGACAGATAAATATATAGAAGAAATCCATAAAATTAGAGAAAAAAATCACGAAATAACTAAAAATATGACAATAGAAGAAAGACTTGAGTATATGGCAGAGAAAAGAAAGAAAGTAAAGGCATATATTCAAATGATAAAATTAGACAAGTCTGAAACTTCAGATTTTGAGCATATAAACAAAGTAAGTGAAAATGGATAAGCGAGCCAACACGGCTCGCTTATCCTAATCCCAATATTTCCTATCCAAACTTCTATACTGTATCGCCTCCGTAATATGATTCACCTTAATATCATCCGACCCAGCCAAATCAGCAATAGTCCTACAAATCTTTAGTATCCTATGATACGACCTAGCACTCAAGTTTAGCTTATCAAAAGCTACCTTAAGCAGCTTACTCCCATTCTCATCAATCACGCAATACTTTTCAATCTGACTAGCAGACAGTTGTGAGTTGAAGTGTATCCCCTCATCTTTGTACCTAGCTTGTTGTCGCTTAAGTGCCGCTATTACTCGCTCACGTATGACAGCAGAGGTGTCCCCTTTACGAGAGTCGTTAAGGTTTTCATACTTTACTGCAGCGGCTTCTACGTGTAAGTCGATACGGTCAAGTAGTGGTCCAGAGATACGTCCAAGATATCGTTTTATACTTTCTTCAGAGCAATGGCACCTGTTACTGTCCGGATAATGTCCACATGGACACGGATTGAGAGCAGTTATAAGCATAAAGTTTGATGGAAATGTAAGGGAACCATTTACCCTAGATATCGTAATCTCTCTATCCTCAAGAGGTTGTCGTAAAACCTCAAGTACATTTTTTTGAAACTCAGGTAGCTCGTCCAAGAATAGTACTCCGTTATGCGACAAACTTACCTCACCGGGCTTCGGATATTTACCACCGCCTGTCAAGGCTGAGGCAGATATATTGTGATGGGGGGAGCGAAAAGGTCTGGTGGTAACTAGCGAGTTCTTATTGCTGAGTAGTCCAGATATACTATATATTTTAGTTATTTCAATACTCTCTTCGAATGAAAGGTCAGGCAGAATAGTAGGCACACGCTTTGCCATCATTGTCTTTCCAGAGCCAGGACTTCCAATAATGAGCATGTTGTGATAACCAGAAGCTGCTATCTCAAGTGCTCTTTTTACATTTTCTTGACCTTTTACATCACTAAAGTCTATATGTGAGTCTATATGATTTCCAGACATAAGGTCATCAAGGTTAACTGTGGTTGGAGATATATCCAAAGTTCCATTAAAGTAGTCAACTATTTCAGAGAGTTTGCTTACTCCTATTATTTCTATATCTTTTACGATTGCACCTTCATAGGCATTATCTTTTGGTATAAAACACTTTTTAAAGCCTATACTTTTGGCGTGGTATATCATAGGAAGAACACCGCTTATATGGCGAATGTTTCCATCAAGAGAAAGTTCGCCTAAAAAGATAGTGTCTTTTAATAAATTAGTCGATATCACTCCAGTACAGGCAAGTATACCTATAGCGATTGGTAGGTCGAAAGAAGCTCCTTCTTTTCGCATATTAGCAGGTGCAAGGTTGACCGTTATCTTTTTTATTGGAAATAGATAGTCAGAGTTTTTGATAGAGGCTTTAACTCTTTCAGCTGCTTCCTTAATGGCAGAATCAGGAAGACCTACTAGGTCAAACCGTGGTAATCCGTCTGCTATATCTACCTCCACATCTATTATAAATCCATTTATGCCGTGTAGTCCACAGCTAAAAACTTTTGAAAACAAATTTAAACACCTCCGATTATATTAGCCCTTTCATATTATAACAAAATTCGTTATTCGTCTATATAGATTGAACGAAGTATATGATTTTGTGAGTGAACGGTATGAATTAAGGATAAAAAACAGATAATTGCGAAAATCGTGCAGTTAGTGTAGTGATTTCAATAAATTCATACAACTTTTTTATTGGCAAAATACCTTGACAAAAATTGATAAAAAAATTATACTAAGTATTAATTATAGATAGAGAATTAGTAACAACAAAAAGATATAATAAAGAAATTTTAAAGGGGAATTTATATGATAAAGGGTAAGTATCATTGGAATTATATAGACAACAAGGACTTTGTCTATAATAAAGAAATAGAACATCCGGAGATTATCCAAAGACTTTTATATAATAGGGGTGTAATTGGTAAGGAAAATATCCAAAGATTTCTTAATCCTACAACTTTACAGTTTTATGACCCGTATTTACTAAATGATATGGATAAAGCGGTGACTAGAATTTTGCAGGCAGTAAATACTAGGGATAAAGTTGTTGTATATGGAGATTATGATGTAGATGGAATAACAAGCACATCAATACTCTATTTATACCTAAAAAAACTGGGTGCTAATGTAGATTACTATATACCTAATAGACTCGAAGAGGGCTATGGCATAAATAAAAATGCATTAGATATATTAAAAGGGAATGGTACAACCCTAATAATTACGGTGGATACGGGTATAGCTGCATTAGAACAAGTAGAATATGCTAAAACAATGGATATAGAGATGATTATAACTGATCACCATGAATGTCAAGAAAATATGCCAAATGCATTTGCAGTAATAAATCCCAAAAGGCCAGATTCTACATACCCATTTTGCGATCTAGCAGGGGTTGGTGTTACATTTAAACTGATACATGCTTTATCTATAAAAGTGGGAAATGTAGAAGATATATGGGAGTACCTTGATATCGTGTCTATCGGTACGGTAGCGGATATTGTGTCACTTACAAGTGAAAACAGGGTTATAGCTAAGTTTGGGTTTGAACGGGTAAAAGTAACTACAAATATAGGACTAAAAGCTTTGCTAAAAGAAGTAGGATATAAAGATACAAATATAACATCAGGATTTATAGGGTTTATATTGGCACCTAGACTCAATGCAGCGGGCAGAATAGGTGATGCAAAGAAATGTGTAAATCTTTTCGTAACGGAAGATGAAACAGAAGCAAGTTTTATCGCGAAAGAATTAGAAAAAAATAATCAAGATAGGCAAAAGCTAGAAGCACAAATATTTAACGAAGTAATTGAGTGTATACAAAAGGATGATGGGCATAGTAAATCAAAGGTAATTGTTTTAGCAAAAGAGGGATGGCATCATGGAGTTATAGGTATTGTAGCATCTAAAATAGTTGATAAATTTTACAAACCAACAATTTTACTTAATATAGAAGATGGTAAAGCGACAGGTTCAGCTAGAAGCATAGCAGGTTTTAGTATATTTGAATGCTTGGGCAGTGGGAAAGAATTTTTAGACAAATATGGTGGGCATCAGATGGCAGCGGGTCTTTCCTTAGATATGAATAATTTTCAAAGTTTCAAAAAACAAATAGAATTCTATGCAGATGCAAATATATCAAGGGAAATGTTAATACCAAAATTAAAGATAGAAGGGGAACTAAAGGATAAAGATATCACAATAAATTTTATAAAAAATATTGAGAAACTAGAGCCTTATGGAATGGGAAACTCACAGCCAAATTTTTCATTTTGTGGTGAAATAGAAAATTTTAAACTTTTAGGTAAAGAAAGTAATCATTTAAAGTTGAAAATTAGACAAAATAATGTTATAATGGATGCAATGATGTTTAATTCATCAGAATATTTCGAGAAACTTGATAATGAAATGGATATAATAATAGCCGGAAATCTGCAAATAAATGAATGGAATGGCAATATAACTCCACAAATCATGGTAAAAGATATTAAGAATGAAGAATGTAAATTATATGATATATACAATATGTTTAAAAATACAGAGCATTTAAAATTAGATGAAATTAGTTTTTGTAAAATAAAAAATCTAGTCTCTGATGTTGAAGAACTAAATATTTCAAGAACAGATTGTGCACTGGTATATAAATATTTTCAAAATAAAAGTAAAGAAGGAAAGGTTACTGAAAATATTGACAATATAATAAAGATATTAAGTCTAAATATATTTAAGATTTTAGTAATTATGGATGTATTTAAAGAAATGAAATTGGCAAGAGTTAATATTCCTGAACATAATGTGATAGAGTTTGAAGTATTAAATAGTGAAAAGATCGATTTGACTAAATCTGAATTGCTTACAAGACTGAATAATTGGTTGAAAGAATTGAAATCTTAATTGTACATGATACAATTAACTGTGAATTGTATTTATACGGGGGTGTAGTTTTATGAGAGCAATGAATATTGATAGGTTGAAAGGTGAAGAAAAATTAGGCAAAAACGTATATGACGATCACGGTTGTATTCTTTTGACTGCTGGTACAAAGGTAAAGGATAATTATGTAGAAAAACTAAAACAAAAAGGATACATACAGGTTTATGTAGAAGATGAAGTATCAGGTGGAATAGAAGCAGATGATATGCTGCGTGAAAAAACTAGACGACAGAGTAGAGAAGAAATAAAACAACAATTCAAAAATTATTTGGATAAGAAGGATATAGATATAGAAAGAATAATGAAGTGTGTAGATCAAATAATGGATGAGATATTGTCTAGTAGGGAAATTGTTTTTAATATAAATGATATACGTACTAAGGATGAATATACATATGCTCACTCTGTTAATGTTTGTGTTCTTGCTGTCACTGTAGGAGCACATATGAATATTAATATGAATAGGCTTAAAGAGTTGGCTATTGGTGCGATATTACATGACATTGGAAAAATCTTTGTGCCTGATGATATTCTTAATAAAACGGGTAAGTTAAATGATTCAGAATTTGATTTTATGAAGAAACACCCTAAACTCGGTTATGATATATTAAATCAAAAACCACAAATAACTCCTATATCAAAAAACATAGTACTTATGCATCATGAAAAAATGAACGGTTCAGGATATCCACTTTCTGTAGATAGTACACAGATACATCAATTAACTAGACTTGTTACAGTGTGTGATATGTATGATGCTATGACATCAGATAGACCATACAGAAAAGCTATGAAAGCTTATGAAGTAATCGAATATTTAACATATTTAAGCACATCGGAGCTCGACAGGGAAATGGTTGATGCATTTAGACGGTTTGTTGCACCTTATCCATCAGGGGTTATAGTTAAACTAAATAATGGATGCAAGGCTATAGTTGCATCACAAAACAAGGATATGTTAACTCGTCCTATTGTGAGAGTATATGAAGATGAAAAAGGGGAAAAGCTGACAAGTGCTTATGAAATAGATTTGAAAAAGAATCTGACAATATTTATAAATGAAACATTAGATGAGTAAACTAAGCAAAGCAACAGGTAACAATATTTGCTTTATAGATTGGAGTTGATTATATGCCGTTTGATAGGTTTGAAAAGTTGATGAATAAGATAAAACAGTATCATGATTTTGGCGACCTTGATATGGTAGAGAAGGCATATAAGGTAGCTTATGATGCACATAAAGATCAGCAGAGAAACTCGGGTGAGCCATATATAATACACCCTCTTGAGACAGCATATATACTTGCGGATTTGGAACTTGATTTAGAGACAATAACTGCTGCTATTTTGCATGATGTAGTGGAAGATACTACATATACATGTGATCAGATAAAAAAGCTATTTAATGAAGAGATAGCAGAACTCGTAAATGGAGTTACAAAACTTACGAAGATAGATTATCTAAAAACCGAAGAACAGATGAAGCTACATAGCAAAGAGGATATTCAAGCAGAAAACTACCGAAAAATGTTTATGGCTATGGCTAAGGATATAAGGGTTATACTTATAAAACTAGCTGATAGGTTACATAATATGCGTACCTTAAAACATATGCCAGAACATAAGCAAAAGCAAAAGGCACAGGAAACACTTGACATATATGCGGCACTAGCGAATCGTCTTGGTATTTCAAAAATAAAAATTGAGCTTGAAGATTTGTCATTTAGGTATTTATACCCAGAGGAATATTATGATATAGTAAAACAAATAAAAACTAAAAAAGAAGAACGTACAAATTATGTAGAAGATATAATAGCTGATTTGCAAAAAAAGATCACACAAGCAGAAGTGAAAGTTGATATACAAGGTAGAGCGAAGCATTTTTATAGTATATATAAAAAGATGAAAAATGGAAACAAAAGTATAGATGAAATTTATGATTTATTTGCAGTAAGGGCCATAGTAGATAGTGTAAAAGACTGCTATGGTGTTCTTGGCATTGTCCATGAACTTTATAAACCAATGCCTAATAGATTTAAAGATTATATAGCAATGCCTAAGCCTAATATGTATCAATCTTTACACACAACACTTATTGGTCCAGACGGACAGCCCTTTGAAATACAAATAAGAACTTGGGATATGCATAGGACATCAGAATATGGTATTGCTGCTCACTGGAAATATAAAGAAGGTATTACAAATAAAAAAGATAAAGCTGGGATGGAGCAGAAATTAGCATGGTTGCGCGAAATACTTGAATGGCAAAAAGATATGTCTGATAGTAGAGAGTTTATGAGAAATCTAAAAGGCGACCTTGTCATGTTTAATGATGAAGTTTTTGTATTTACTCCAAGAGGAGATGTGATTAGCTTACCACAAGGTTCTACCCCTATCGACCTTGCATATCATATCCACACAGCAATAGGAAATAAAATGGTTGGAGCAAAGGTTAATGATAGAATTGTTACTATAGATTATGTTTTGAGAATAGGCGACAGAGTAGAGATACTCACATCTCAAAACTCAAGGGGACCTAGCAAAGACTGGATAAATATTGTAAGGACTTCTGAGGCTAGAAATAAAATCAATCAATGGTTTAAAACAGAGCTTAAGGCTGAAAATACGGAAAAAGGGAAATTATTATTTGAAGAAGCGGCTAAACGGAAATGTATTGATGTTAATAAAATTTTGAAGCCTGAGTGGATGGAAGAAATATTAAGAAAATACGGTCTGCAAAAATGGGATATGGTTTATGCTCTGATAGGGCATGGAGATTTAAAAGAAAGTCACATATTAAATAGACTATGTGATAAATATAAGAAGGCAAACGAGAAAACACTTACAATAGATGAGCTTATTGAAAAAAACCAACAAACTGTTAAAAAGGTTATAGCTAAAAAAAGTCAAAGTGGTATTACAGTAAAAGGAGTAGAAGATTTAGCAATAAAATTTTCTAAATGCTGTAGTCCTGTACCTGGAGATGAAATAATAGGTTATATAACTAAAGGAAGAGGTATTTCCATACATAGGACAGATTGTAAAAACATTATGAATCTATCTAGTCTTGAAAAATCTAAATTAATAGAATCTGAATGGGTAGACTATGAACAAGAGGGATCTAATAATTTATATTTAACTGACCTTGTTATAATTGGTGAGGAAAGAGACGGATTTTTCTTTGATGTATCTAAAGTAGCGGCAGACATGAAAGTTCCACTTAAAGCAGTAAGTGCGAAAGCTACTCCACCAAATGAAGCATATGTATGCATAACAGTTGAAATAAAAGGAAAGAAACAGTTAGACACGTTTATTGCTAAATTGAAAAATATACGAGGTGTGAGGGAAATAAATAGGGTAAGTGGTTGATATATATAAAAAGAGGAGACAAATGAATTGAAAAAGTATTTATTTACAACGCAGGAAGACATGGAAGATAAGGGATTAAAAGAGTTGAAAAATCTCGATAGTAGCGTAAAGTTTTTTGAATGGGTGGATTCAGGTATAGGTGTTATCGACTCAGATGAAACTATAATACTCAGAATAAAAGAAAGTTATCCTATATTTGTAAGGCATATTCATCCAGTAGATGATATTCTTTGCATGTCAAATAATGAAGGTGACATTGAAATATTGAAAGAATATGTTGAGAAAAACATGGAGAAGTTAAATTTTGGAGATACTTTTTCAGTTCAAACGAGACTGCTTAAGGGTGGTAAATGGAATTACACCAAATATGTTGTGAATAGTTCTATGTCTAAGTTTCTAGAAGACAAGAAATTCGTGCAGGATACAAAAAAACCAAAACAAATATTATCAATAACAATGAAAAAGGATAAAGCATATGTAGGAATCTCAAAAGCAAAAGATAATATTAGTAATTGGACAGGTGGAGAACATAGATTTAAAGTAGAGGATGATCAAATTAGCAGGTCTGAATTTAAGTTGTTAGAAGCAATTGATTGTTTTAATATAAATACAGAGAAAATCAAGATTGCTCTTGATATAAATTTTGGGCAAGGTGGTTGGACCAAGGTATTACTCTCGTATGGCATGTTAGTAGATTCTATAGACTCTGCCGAGCTCGATAAAGAATTAGTTAAAAACAATAGATTAAAGCACTATAGCATGAGCATAGGACAGTTTGTAAAAAAAGATTATAATGTATCATATGATCTCATAGTAAACGATATGAAGATGGATAGTGTAAAGTCGAGTGAACATATGAAATCCGTTGGAAAATATCTTTCTGATAATGGTATTGTTATCATGACTCTAAAACTCCCTAAAGGTAATTTCAGTAAAACCTTAAATGATGCTATAAAGAGTATAAAAGAAGTATATACAATAAGTAGAATAAAGCAACTATTTAATAACCGCTCAGAAGTAACCTTGATGCTTAGAAAAATAAAGGGAAATAAGGAATCAGATAATATAGAAATGAAAACAGTTAAAAGCAAGCCACTAGTAAGAAAAGTCGAAGAACGTGGCAATACTGGAAATGAATCAGAGTCTCGTTTTAGTGAACAAAAAAGAACGGCAAAAAGGGAATCAAGAAGGGTGTCTGGTACTGGGAAAAAATTAGCCACTAGACCAGTTAGCAAGGAAGTTAGAAAAAGCAGTAATACTGGATTTAAGGGTAAAACAGAGGACAGAAAATCAGTTAATGATATAGAGAATAAAAAAGAAGGATTTAAAGGCAAGAAAGAATATAAAAAACCATTTGGAGATAAAAAAGATGGTGGTAAATCTTTTGGACCAAAGAGAAAAGAAACGGGAAGACCATCAAGCAAAGGTACAAAAAAGCCAGAATATAAAGGTAAACGTGTTTAATATATGTTAAGGTAAGTCCTCCCCCTGCGAAGGGGGAGTTAGAGGGGGTCACAGAGAAAAGTGAACAAAAAAAGTGACCCCACCTAACCCCTCTTCGCAGGGGAGGAACAAAAAAACTAATTAGTAAGCAATTGGATACGGGTTATAAAGAAAGGAATGATAAACAAGTGAAAGAAATTACAATAAATAGTAGGGATAAGGGTCAGAGGATAGATAAATATTTATCTAAATACTTTAGTGAGCTGCCCACAAGTTTTTTATATAAAATGTTTAGAAAAAAAAATATTAAGTTAAATAGCAAGAAAATAGAAGGAAATGAAATCTTACAAGAAAAAGATTTAATAGAGGTTTTTTTTAAAGATGAGACTTTTAATAAATTTAAAAATGGCGAAGGTGCGCCTCTATATAATTCAACTCGTGATATAGAACTTAATGTAGTTTATGAGGACAAAAATATGATGGTTGTAAACAAAGAGGATAACCTTTCTGTACACTCAAATGAAGATGAGGAAGAAAATACTTTGATAGATATAGTCACTAAATATCTACATGACAAAAATGATGAAGAATACCTGAAATCAAAAGAAACAGGGTTTATGCCAGCTTTATGCAATAGACTTGATAGAAATACTAAAGGGATTGTATTAATAGGTAAAAATTATATAACTACTAAGACAATAAACGAAATGATAAAAAACAGAGAAATAGAAAAATATTATATAGCTGTTGTAAGTGGAAAACTGCCGGAATACGAAGAAAAAACACTTAGAGGTTTTATAATGAAAAATACAAAAACTAATACATCAGTAATTATTGAAAGAGAAATTGAAGGTAGTAAATATGCAGAGACAAGATATAAAGTGCTTAAATCCCATGATGATTACTCTATACTCGAAATCAATCTTATAACAGGTAGAGGGCATCAGATAAGAGCACATATGAAAAGCATAGGACACCCTATAATTGGTGACTCAAAATACGGAGAAAACGCAGTAAATAGATTGTTTAAGAGAAATTATAATGTTAAAACCCAACTATTATATGCATACAAGATAGTATTGCCTAAGGGACTTTGTGTAAAGCAGGAAATAAAAATTAGCTTTGATGATATTTTTTCAGGAAAACTGAATGAATTATTAGGTTAGATATCTAGTTAAAGGTTGTGATTATGTGAATTTATCAAATCGTCTATTAGCTATTGTAAGTAAAGTGAACAAAAATTCAAATATAGTAGATATAGGTACAGATCATGGATATGTACCTATATATTTATGCGAAAAAAAAGTAGTACAAAAGGCGATAGCTTGTGATGTGAGCAAAGGTTCATGTGAAAAGGCAAGTAAGAACGTATTAGAACATTCACTTGAAAGACGAATATCAGTTATTAAATCTGATGGATTAAAGAGTATAGATACAATTGGGTTCAACACAGTTGTGATATCGGGAATGGGCGGTAAACTAGTTGAAAAAATATTGGATGAAGGTGTAGACAAGCTTAATAATATTGAGTATTTGGTGTTACAACCTCAAACTGATATAGAAAGTGTGAGAAAAAAAATGCATAGCATCGGATATATAATTATTGACGAAGATATTGTTTTTGAAGACAAAATGTATTATAATATAATTGTTGGTAAAAAAGGAAATGAAATTTATGAAAAAGAAATAGAATATATGTTTGGAAAGGTATTACTAAATAGGCAAGATAAAATGTTGAAAAGTTTTTTAGAATATGAGATACTAAAATCTAAAGATATAATTAATTCTCTAAAAGAGTCAAAAACAGAAAATGCAAATAGCAGAATAACTGAGATATGTGGGTACATAAGGCTATTAGAGAAAATAATTAATTAAAAGGGGGAAGTTTTAATGGGTGTTTTATGTAAAGATTTAATTGTTCAATTAGAAAGAATTGCACCTGAGTATTTAGCGGAAGATTGGGACAACGTAGGTTTACAGGTAGGAAGGCTTGATAAAGACATAGATAAGATATTGGTTACACTAGATGTAACTAAAGAAATAATAGTTATGGCTATTCGCGAAAAGGTAGATATTATAATTGCACATCATCCTCTAATTTTTAAAGGTATAAAGAAAGTGACCACAGAAGATTACTTAGGGAGTAACATACAACAGCTTATAAAAAGTGATATTTCAGTTTATGCTATGCATACAAATATAGATATTTCTAAGCATGGATTAGCAACTAAATTGGCCGAAAAGCTTGATTTAAAGCATCTTATGATTTTGAAAGAAGACAAAGATGAGCAAGGTGTGGTGCAAGGAATAGGAAGAGTAGGAGAACTTCCAAAACCTATATCATTTGAAACCCTTGTAGATAATTTAAAAAGCATTTTGAAATGTGATATAATTAGGTATGCAGGGAATAAAGATATAAACATTAGAAAAGTTGCAATATGTCCAGGTAGTGGTATGGATTATATGAAGCAAGCTCACAGCAAGGACGCAGATGTATACATAACAGGAGATTTAAAACATCATCAAGCTTTAGAAGTACAAGAAATGGATTTTTTGGTAATAGATGCATCTCATTATTATACTGAAAAAATATTTGAAGAGATTATTCATGAGAGTATAGAGGGATATGCTCATCAACATAGAATAGAAATATTGGTTCCTTACTTTGAAGAAAGTCCGATAAAATACTTATAAAATGAAAAACAGAAGGCAAAAATCGAAAATGAAAATGAAAATTAAAGAGTACTAAAAGTCTTTCAACTTTCAATTTTCAACTTTCAATTTTCAACTTTCAATTTAATAAGGGGGATATAAAGATGGAAGATATGGTAAAAGTGTATGTGAATGAAAAAGAGGAGAGACATTATAAAAAAGGGGTAACATTGCTCGAGATAAGTAACGACTTTAAGGATGATTACAAAACATCAATAGTTGTAGCAAAAATAGATAATGAACTATTTGAACTTAATGTAAAAGTAGATGTAGATTGCAATATAACTTTTTTTGATATGACGAGTGCCGATGGTAGGAGAGTATATATAAGAAGCCTAACTTTTGTTCTAAATATGGCTATAATGGAGCTACATAAAGAATGCAAGCTTATGGTATATCATTCTATCGATAAAGGCTTATATTGTGAAATTAAAACTCAAAATGGAGATTTCTTATCAGAAAGAGAATTAGATAAGATTGAAGAAAGAATGGAAGAAATAATTGCTAGCAACTTTGTTTTTGAAAAAATCACGTTAACCAAGAAAGAAGCAATTGCGAAATTTGCAGAAAATAAGACATTAAAGAAAATAAAATTATTCAAATATAGAAACGCAACACAAGTAAACTTATATAAGCTAGATTGGTTATATGATTATTATTATGGATATATGGTTCCAAGTACAGGATACTTGCAAAAGTTTAAACTTACAGATAAAGCACCAGGTTTCGTCTTAAACGATCCTATAAACTGTGATGATGAATGTAAACTTAAAATAGAGGATTCTACAAAGTTATTTAATGTATTTATGGAATCAGCAAAATGGGCAGAAATTTTGGGTGTAAATACAGTTGCTGATCTCAATGATACTATTTCAAGAGGCGAAATCGGAGAATTAATACTTATATCAGAAGCAATACAAGAGAAAAAAATAGGAATTATTGCCGATATGATACAAAAGAGAGAGTCTAAAGTAGGTGTTGTGCTTATTGCAGGACCATCTTCATCTGGAAAGACAACTTTTTCAAAAAGATTATCAATTCAACTAAAAGCAGACGGATATAATCCACATGCAATATGTCTAGATGATTATTTCATCGACAGAGAGCATACCCCTTTAGATGAGAACGGAAAGCCCGATTTTGAAGCACTTGGAGCATTAGATACAGATTTGTTTAACCAAAATGTAAACGATTTACTATCAGGTAAAGAAGTAGATATGCCATCGTTTAATTTTAAAAAAGGACAAAGGGAATACATAGGAAATATAATGAAGTTAAAGGATAATGATATACTTGTAATCGAGGGTATTCATGGTTTAAATCCAAAACTAACACAAAATATAGCAAATGAGAAAAAGTTTAAAATATATGTAAGTGCGTTAACACAAATAAATCTTGATGAGCATAACAGAATACCAACTACAGATAATAGACTACTCAGGAGAATAGTACGTGACAATAATTTTAGGGGATATAGTGCAGCAAGAACCATTGATATGTGGTCTCAGGTAAGAAAAGGGGAAGAAAAAAACATATTCCCATATCAAGAAGAAGCGGATATAATGTTTAACTCCGCAATGGTATATGAAATAGCAGTGTTAAAACAATACGCAGCACCCTTACTATATAACATTGACGAAACAATGCCACAATATGCAGAAGCTAAGAGATTGCTAAAATTCTTAGACTATATACTCGGAATAGACAACGACAGAATCCCAGCGAATTCGCTAGTGAGGGAGTTTATTGGGGGAAGCTGCTTTGAGTAGTCAAAAAAATAGAGCCATTGGCTCTATTTTTTTCCACTTAATAATTCTTTAACACCTGTAATCGATCCAAGTAATGATACCGCTTCAGATGGTATAATAATCTTACTTGATTCAGTTTGAGACATTTTTTCAAGGGCTTCTAAGCCTTTTATTGCAACTACTTCGGCAGTAGGAGAGGCATATTTTATCGCTTCAAGTACTGCTTTGTTTCCTCTTGCTGTAGCTTCTTGAACTAGTATTATAGCTTCAGCTTCTCCGGTAGCTTTTAATATTTGGGCTTCTTTTTCACCCTCTGATCTACGAATATTAGATTCTTTGTCAGCCTCGGCATTAAGGATAGCTGCCTGTTTTAGTCCCTCAGCAGTAAGAATAGCTGCTTGTTTTTGACCTTCGGCTGTAAGAACTGCCTCTCTTTTTAGTCTTTCTGCACGCATTTGTCTTTCCATAGAATCTTGTATGTCTCTTGGTGGCATTATATTTTTTAATTCTACACGATTTACTTTTATACCCCAAGGGTCTGTCGCAACATCAAGTATCTCACGTAATTTAGTATTAACTAGGTCTCTAGAAGTTAGTGTTCCATCAAGATCAAGATCCCCGATTATGTTACGAAGAGTAGTTGCAGTTAAATTTTCTATTGCGTTAAGTGGCTGTGATATTTCATATATGAAATTTACTGGGTCAGTAACCTTAAAATAAATAACTGTATCTATTTGCATAGCAACGTTATCTTTTGTAATAACCGCTTGAGGTGGGAAATCTATAACTTGCTCTCTAAGGTCAATTATAGCTTTCATATTATCAAGGAATGGAATAAGGAAGTTTACACCTGTTTCAGCTCTTCTATGAAACTTACCTAATCTTTCTATGATACCTAATGTAGATTGTGATACTATTTTAATACTTGCGATGGCTAATATGACAACAAATATAAATATTCCACCAAACATTAGTAAAACTGGATCTTGCGAACTAAAACTACTTAATAAAACCATTTAAAACTCCTCCTTTGATAGTTCCTATTCAAAGCTCTGAAAGGAACTTTTTTTATTCATTTACTTTTGATACCACAACTTTGACACCTCTTATTTCCTCTACTTTTACTATAGAATTAATAGATATAATTTCTCCATCTTTAGATACGGCAGACCATACTTCACCTCGTATTTTGACCTGTCCTTCGCTAATATCAGGATTAATTTCTACTGTAACACTTCCTTTTGAATCAAGGATAGAATCAAGGTTAGTTTTTTGGTTATGTTTTGAACCTAAAAACTTTTTAACAAGAGGTCTAGTGTATAAGATTAAAATAAAAGAAACTAGCAAGAAAACAGAAAGTTGACCATATAATGTTACATTTAATAGATCAAAAATACATGCAAGTATTGCACCTATGGCAAACCATATCATTGTAAAAGCATTTGTTGCTAATTCTAAAACAGCAAATATAAGAGCTACAATAATCCATATAACCCATAATTCAGTAAAAAATTCCATAAAATCACCACCCTTCGAAACGTAATTGAAAACTGAAAATTGAACATTATAATTACAGTCACTAATGCCCAATCTATAGTAATTAATTATATATATCTTTTATTGTATCAAATTATGAGATTTTTTGCAATATATAAAAATAAATTTAATAAATGTAATAATTGAAAATATTGTAAATATAATTTACTAGAAGAGATTGTCACGCATTTTATGCTGCAATCACAATAAGAGGAGGAATAAGAACATGGAAAATTTCAATATATACAAAGACATAGCAGAAAGAACAAATGGTGACATTTACATAGGTGTTGTAGGACCAGTTAGGACAGGAAAATCAACATTCATAAAGCGTTTTATGGATTTGTTTGTAATTCCAAATATAGAAAATAATTTTGCAAAAGAGAGGGCTCAAGACGAATTACCACAAAGCTCTGACGGAACTACTATAATGACGACAGAACCAAAATTTATACCAAATGAGTCTGCACTCGTTAGTTTAAATGATGATGTAAGCTTTAAACTAAGGATGATTGACTGCGTAGGCTATGTAGTAAAAGGTGCTAATGGACACTATGAGGGTGAAAATCCTAGGATGGTACACACACCATGGAGTGAAGATGACATGCCATTTGAAAAAGCTGCAGAAATGGGTACATATAAAGTAATATCAGATCACTCTACTATAGGGTTGGTTGTAACAACAGATGGCAGTATAACAGGTATTCCACGAGAAAATTATGAGGATGCAGAAGAAAAGACTATAAGTCAACTAAAAGCTATAAATAAGCCGTTTGTAATTTTATTAAACTCTAGAACTCCACATTCAGAGAGTACACAAAATCTAGCAAAAAAGATGACAGAAAAACATGGTACGTATGTAATGCCAATAAATTGTCTGCAGCTTAAAAGAGAAGATGTTACTAATATATTAGAAAAGATACTTTATGAATTCCCAATACAAGAGATGAGAATAAATTTTCCGAAATGGCTAGAGGGTATGGATAATGATTATTGGTTAAAGAAGAACTTGATAGATCACATAAAGGTAAGCTCAGAAAAAATGATGAAAATATCTGATGTAAAAAATGCAGTAGAAGATTATTCAGAAAGTGAGCATGTAAAAAAGACATATTTAAACTCAATAGATTTAGCACAAGGAGTAGCAAATATCGATGTATCTTTACTCGATGAATTATTTTATGAGGTAATAAGCGACACAGCAGGAATACAAATAAATAGTGATGCGGAACTAATTAGTATACTTAAAAAACTTGCTGATATAAAGCAACAGTATGAAAAAGTTTCGTATGCTTTAGCAGAAGTTGAACAAAAAGGTTATGGTATAGTAATACCAAAGCTTGAAGAACTCACCCTCGATGATCCAGAAATAATAAGACAGGGTAATAAATTTGGAGTTAAACTAAAAGCTCGTGGGCCTTCTCTTCATATTATAAAAGCCAATATTGAAACTGAGATTTCACCAATTGTAGGAACAGAGGAGCAAAGTCAAGACTTACTGGATTATCTTACAGGTGAGGTAGAAAAAGATCCGAAAAAGATATGGAATTCAAATTTATTTGGGAAGCCATTGCATGAGCTTGTAAGTGGGGAACTGCAGAGTAAGATAAATAAAATGTCGTATGATTCGCAGGAACGTTTGCAGGAGACTTTACAAAGGGTTATAAATGATGGTAGTGGAAATTTGATTTGTATAGTATTGTAGACTATTCTTCTTACTAATTAGGTCAAAGGACATATAAAGAAGAGCTTGTTTTTGCTCTTCTTTATGTATTATGAAAGCTTTCGATTTAGTAGTGTTCAATAAAGTGTTATAAAAACGTAGGGGTCATCCCTGTGTGGTGACCCGAGGTTTGGCAGGTAGCTGGACATGGAACAAACAAAAAGTTAATTAACATTATAAGTGTTATAACTATAAACGGGCTAGCACGCAGGCATAGCCCCTACGATTAAAGTAAACTACGAGGTGCACTTCATAAGAGAAATAAACAATTTTCAGTGTATTCTATAAAAAAGTAATGTAATTACTTGAATTATTTTATTTTATAGAGTAAAATGTAAATATATATTAAAATTGGAGTTGATTATTATTAAAAACAATATAAAGTTTATACATTGTAGTGATATACATTTGGGGGCTAATCCTTATGGGATAGAGGAAAGGTTTGAAGATATGGGTAGGGCTTTTATGCAGGTGGTAGCATGTGCAATAAGTGAAAGGGTTGAGTTTATTTTGATCGTAGGGGATTTTTTTCATCAGAAAAATCTTAATGCCAAAACATTAGAGCAGGCTGTGAATCTGCTTGAGCCACTTAAAAATGCCGGCATACCTGTTTATATGACTGAGGGTAACCACGATATGGCTACATACACCAATATTTATAGTTGGCTTGACTTTTTGTGTCAAAAGGAGTATATATACTTGCTAAAGCCTGATACTGATGACGATGGAAGTCCTATACTAAGGAAGAGGTCGGGAGTGAATAAAATAGGTGGCATACTTGAACGAGAGGATTCTTATATAGTTGGACTTGGATACCCTGGAGCAACAGCTGGGGTCATGATAAACAAGCTTTCAGCGTTTATTCCAGATAATGAGGTTAAACCAGTAATAATAATGCTACATACAGGAATAGATAAATTCTTGACTGAGGGTATGGGGGGACTTAGAGAAGATGAACTCACTTTAGTGATAGAAAAGAGTGATTACATCGCACTAGGACATATACATACTAGATATGATAATAAGGATATGAAATACTACAATCCAGGAGCAATAGAAAATGTGAAGATAGAGTCGCTTACAAAGAATAAAGATAATCGAGACAAAGGGTTTTATTTAGTAAACTTGGCTCATGACACAAGAAAAGTGGATACTGAATTCAAAAAAGTAGACATACGAAACTCCATTAACATAGAGGTTGACATAACAGGATTAAGTAGCAATGTTGAATGTATAGTAAGTAAAATAAAAGCCGAAGTTGATAAAGTGCATACAAATAATGATGACATAATACTAAATATTAAACTTATAGGAACATTGATTGATGGAGTAACCGTTTTAGATATAAACGCTCTAAAAAAGGAAGTAAAAACACTGATAAATGTTATATATATTGAAATATTAAATAATTTACAATCAAAAAATTCCGGTGAACTAGCATTAAAAGAAAATCAAACAAGAGAAGAAATTGACAGGGAAGTAATACTAAAACTTATACAAAATGAAGGCTTTGAAGAAAAAGATGCAGAGAAACTGATTAATATTGTAATGCACATAAAAGAACAAGCAACGGAAGGTACGATAACTATGGATATGCAGGAAGGTATGGATATAAAGGGGCTTGTAGAAAAATATGTGGACAATGCATAGTTTGCAATTGTAAAATAAAAGGAAATATGTAAAAAACATTGACAAATGTAAAAAAATAGAATATAATATAATTAAATATAAGCATAAATTACAATAAAAGGAGACTAGATGAATGAAAAAAAATTCTAATGATGAAGTGCAATTTTTGAAAAACCTACAAAATTTTGATGAATACGAGACATACATGAAAATTTTTGCTAACTCCTATAGCTGTCATTGGTCAGAACAAGATGTATCAATAGCAAAAGATGATACAGATCATGATATGAATATGTTAAAGAAAGCGTATAACGAAAGAAACATTTTATTACTTCAAACCGTAAAATTTGGTGTATTAGATATAAAAATACCAGAAAAAGTAGGTGGACATATAACTAAAACTCCAGAATTTTATGCATGGTATCATTGGATGGAAAAGAAATATCCTGTAAATATATTTGAATTTTATGAACAATTCAAGCAATATCAACAAGAAAAAGAAGAAGGTATCAAAGGTACACAAAGTGGTATAAATGGTAACTGGAGATATAGTCTTTTTAAAGACCTTAATAAAAAGGCTTTTAAAAATGAAGATGCAGCATGGAAGCTAACTCAAAAGATAAATGAGAGAGATCCAATTGAGAGCATGAGAGCAGAAACTGTTATTTTGATGATGGAGCATAAGATACAAGAATTGGAAAAAGAACAGGATAAACAAGATACCACAGACCAGATAACGGATTACTTTGCTATCCAATCAGATTATGAACATATAGATACTTTAGCAAGACAAAGTACAGCGAATTTGAGTGTTTAGATAATTAGTTTAGTTATATAAAATAAATATAATATTTATAAAAACCAAAGTATTTGCTACCTGCGAACGCTTTGTTTTTTTGATATAATCTAGCATAAGTATAGTAATAGAAAAAAAGTTAAAAGATAAGATTGCCACGTCGAAAAGACCTTACACTCTACTAGTACCCCTATAACTAAGTTTGAAAAATACACAAACTAAGTATTAGGATGTCGCAATGACAGGGTAAGGGGTATATCTAAAAGGAGGTAACAAATATGAATGAACGTCCAAAAGTAGGGTTAGGTGTATTTGTAATTAAGGAAAGGAAAATACTTATGGGTAAACGTAAAAACTCACATGGAGAAGGTACGTGGGCACTACCTGGGGGACATTTGGAAATGTTTGAGACATGGGAAGAGTGTTCAAAAAGAGAGGTATTAGAAGAAACAGGTATAAATATAAAAAACTTAAAGTTTGGAGCAGTAACGAATGATATTTTTGAGAAGGAAAATAAGCATTATATAACTATTTTTATGCTTTCAGAGTATGACTTTGGAGAAGTGAAGCTACTAGAACCAAATAAGTGTGAAGAATGGAGATGGATGGATTGGGATGAGTTTCCAGAAAATTTGTTTCTAACTTTAAGCAATCTTAGAAAAACAGATTTTAATCCTTTAATATAAATAAGAAAAATGTAGATAATTATAAAACGACAAAATATACAAAATAACATTGACATATGTAAAAATTTGGAGTATAATATAAAATGTATTATAATATACTTACATAAGATAAGGAGGAATAATTATGAGAAAGACTAGAGAACAATTATTGGATGATGCAAGTAAAGCTGAGGAAAGAGTAGAACAAAAAGGGGCTCTTAAAGACAATAGACTTGTTAATGAAATTAAAGTAGCAACGCAGGAAGAAATTGAGATGTTTTTAGGAAATAATATAGAAAGTTTTGCTACTATAGGTCAAATTATTTCTTATAAGCCAGCTCAAGTTACACTTGAAGATGAAGGATTATAAAAAAAATTCCTAAAATTCTACACAAAACAAAGTATTTGCTACTTGCGAATGCTTTATTTTTTTGGTATAATATAGAATAAAGATAACTAAGACCTTGTAGGAGCTGAATCTATGAAAATAAAAAAAATCGAGCTTGTGAATATAAAAAGGTATGATACTATCACCATAGAGCTTTCGGATGGTGTGAATTTTATATCTGGCAAGAATGGAGCTGGTAAAACCACAATAATAGAGAGTATAGGTTTTGCTTTGTTTGATTACAAAATATCTAAGCAAAATTTTGATCAATATTTCATAAGAAAAGGTGAGAAAAAGGGTCAGGTTAGGATAGAGTTTTTAGATAAGAATGGTGAAGAATACATAGTAGATAGGAAGATTTCAACCTCAGGTGCTAGTAATAGCTGGGCTATAAAAAAGTCTGATGAAACTTGCGAAATAGCTATAGTATCAAAGGATGATGAAGTACGAGCATGGCTAAAAGATCATTTAGAGTTTTATCCCGATGATAATATATCTGATATATATACGAACATTGTAAGCGTTCCACAAGGGGAGTTTACCGTTGCTTTTTTAGAAAGTGAAAAGGCTAGGAAATCTATATTTGACCCTATTTTTAACTTGGAAAGCTATAGGCGTGCTTATGAAAATGTACAACTTGAAAGAGGGATTACTAGTGATATAAGAAAGATAGAAAATGAGATAAACGTGAAGATAGGAGAAACTAAGAAACTAGATGAGCTTGTGATAGAGTGTGAAAATATAAAAAACTTATGTAAGTCAGAGAAAGAAGTTTATCTGTTAACGAAAAAAGATTTTGAACAAGTGAAGCTTGAGTATGAGACACTAGATAAGCAAAAGCAGGTGCATCAAAAACTAGAAAATGATAAAAGGATAAATGAAGTACAAATAGAAAAATTGGTGGGGTACATAAAACAAAAAAATGTGGATATAGATAGCTCTAAAAAGGCTATGAACATATTAAGAGAAAATGAAGATAAATATAATGAATATTTGAAAGTAGAGCTAGAAAAAAAGGCATGTGAAGAAATTTATAAGGAGTTTTTAATTTTAAAAGAAACATTGATACAGACGGATGAGCGTATAGAAGCAGGTAACTCAAAGATAAATGAACGAGAAAAGTTTATTGGAGAGGAAAGGCAGGAGTTACTCACAAAAAAACAAGAGCTTGTTAAACAAAACGATGCAAAAGAATCTTTAAAGGGTGCTTTAATCCTAAAAACAGAAGAGCTAGCAAAGACTGAACAAGAGATAAGCTTGATGAAAAGTAATGTTGAGTATGTATCTGAAAATATTATAAAGATGCAACATTTAAAGAAAGATGTTTTAAAACTAATTAGAAATTTTGAAACGCCTAAAAGAGAATTGAAGAGATTAGAAGATATAAAAAGTGCGGCAAAGATTATAGAAATTGATGAAAATGCAAATGAAATAATACATATCAATGTAAATATTATAAATACTAAGGCAAATGAGCTAATATTAGGTAAAACTGCAGAAACAAAAGACTCAGATGAACAATTAAAAAATGTAACAGAACAAATAGAAAAATTAAAGGAAAGCATTCTTTTAAAGATGAGTATAGCAGAAGATAGTCAAAATAGAGATGAAGAGGAGATATACGGCAAGTATAAATCTAGATACGAAGTATTAAGCAAAAAATATGTCAATGAAAGTCTACAATATGAAAGACAAAAGGCAGAACTTGCGCAGAAGGAAATGCAATTAACAAAAGATAAAGAAGAATATCTAATAAAGCAGACAAAAATAAAAGAGTCAGAGGAAGAGAAAAACAAGTGGGTTAGTGCACTAGATAAGCTAAAGCATGACAAACAACAAAGAACATCAAGTACTGAAAAGTATAAAGATATAGAAATAAAGGTTGCTGAAAATGATAAGAAAATAACAAGTTTAAAACCAATATATGAACTATATATATTAAATAGGATTGAAGCTAGTAAATATGAAAAACAAGTGGCAGATTATAAAAGCTTTGAAGCTGACAAAGCGGAGAAAGATATAATAATGAAAAAGCTTGTTCTAGACACAGAGGAGCTATCGAAAAGCTTTGATAAAGATAAATATGAATCAGCAAAGGTAAATCATGAAATAGTAAAACAAGAGGTTATAAAAGCAGAAGAGCAGTTAAAAGTGTTGGAACAGCAGTATAATAAATGCACAATAGAAATAGAATATTTAAAACAAGTAAGACAAACTATAAAAGAAAGTCAAACACAAATAAAAAAATTAGAAAAAATAAATGAAGTAATTAAAAAAATAAGAAATATAATAAAGGGTGCTCCTGAACATATAGCAGAAGTTCTTATAAAAAAAATAAGCACAAAAGCATCACACATATACACAAAAATAGCAATAGACAGTAGTAAACTTGAGTGGGAAAAAAACTACGAAATAGCATTATATGATATATTAAATGGAGCAGAAATAAGAAAAGAATTTAAACAGCTATCAGGTGGAGAACAAATAACAGCAGCACTATCGATACGTATAGCTTTGCTAGAGTTAATGACCAAGCTAGGTATAGGTATACTAGACGAACCAACAATAAATATGGATACAAGCCGTCGCGAAAGGCTTGCTGAGGTAATAGAATCAGTAGGTACAAATTTTAGGCAGCTCATTATAGTTAGTCACGATGACACATTTCAAAGTGTAACGGAAAATGTGATTATGTTAAATTAGGGGGTGAATTTATGCAAGGAAACATGGGATTAAATAATATAATAGCAGTAAGTTTATTTTTTATATTATTGCCTTTTATTATGCTTTTTATGGAGCAAACTAACTCAAAGCTAAAGATTTTTTTAGCTATAGCCATTTATGTAGGTATTATAGCTATGTTTTATACCGAATTTATTTATACAACGCCAATAGGGGATTGGATAAAAGAGATAGAAAAAGCCTTATTGGGTGGATGAAAAATGCTTGTATATATCGAATGTGTATGATATAATATAGAAAATTTTAACTAAATTTACGGAAGGGTGATATGTATGCAAAAACTTGGAGCAAATGAATTACGAAAAAAATATTTGGAATTTTTTGAGAGCAAGGATCATTTGATAATGAACAGTTTTTCTTTAGTACCGCAAGAGGATAAATCTTTACTTATTATAAATTCAGGTATGGCGCCACTTAAAAAGTACTTTACTGGAGAGGTGACTCCACCAAAAAATAGAGTGACTACATCTCAAAAATGTATAAGAACATTGGATATAGATGAAGTAGGAAAGGATGCAAGGCATCTGTCTTTCTTTGAAATGATGGGCAACTTTTCTTTTGGAGATTATTTTAAAACGGAAGCGATACAGTGGTCATGGGAGTTTTTGACTAAGGTTTTAAAAATGCCAGAGGATAAGTTATATCCTTCTATTTATCTAGAGGATGAAGAGGCGTTTCGTATATGGAATGAGGTTATAGGTGTTCCTAAAGAAAAAATAACAAGACTCGGTAAAGACGATAATTATTGGGAGATAGGGGTAGGACCATGTGGTCCATGCTCAGAGATATATTTTGATAGAGGCGAAAAATACGGTTGTGGTTCAGCTGATTGTAAAGTAGGTTGTGATTGCGATAGATACATGGAAATATGGAATAATGTATTTACACAGTTTAGCAAAAAAGAAGATGGCACATATGTTGAACTTGAAAGCAAAAACATAGATACTGGTATGGGGCTTGAGAGACTTGCTGTAGTTATGCAAGATGTAGATTCTGTTTTTGATATAGATACAATGAAACAGATAAGAGATAAAATATGCGAAATTGCAAAAGTAACATATGGTACGGATGCTAAAAAAGATGTTTCTATAAGAGTTATAAATGACCATATAAGAGCAGTCTCTTTTATGACTTCTGATGGTATACTTCCTTCTAACGAAGGACGTGGATATGTTCTTAGAAGATTACTAAGACGTGCGGCAAGACATGGAAGAATCTTAGGTATAGATGGCATGTTTCTTACGGAAATAGCAAAAGTAGTTATTGAGAACTCTAAAGAAGCTTATTCAGAATTAGAAGAAAAAAGAGAGCATATACTCAAAATAATAAAAGTAGAGGAAGAAAAATTTGATACTACTATTGACCAAGGTATGAACATATTAGATGATTATAAAGATGAACTTATAAAGGAAAAGAAAACTACTCTTAGTGCAGAAAATACTTTTAAATTATATGACACATATGGGTTTCCTATTGAACTCACAAAAGAAATACTCGAGGAATATGACATAAATGTTGATGAATCTGGTTTTAAAAAGCTTATGGATGAGCAAAAACAAAGAGCTAGAGACGCAAGAAGTGAAACAACATTTATGGGAAAAGATACTACAGTATATAACAAGATACCTGCAAGTATTGAAACAAAATTTGTAGGGTATACTGAAAATAATTTAGTGTCTAAAATACTTGCGATGACTAATGAAACTGATTTAGTAGATACTGCAAAGGTTGGAGATAATATATCTATAGTTGTGGATGCAACACCATTCTACCCAGAAAGTGGTGGTCAACATGGTGATATTGGAACTATATCAAGTAAGAACTTTGAAGCAAAAGTACTTGAAACTAAAAAAGTATTAGGAAATAAGATTGCACATATATGTATTATAGAGAATGGACAAGTAAAAGTAGGAGACGAAGTATGTCTAAGGATAGACATTGAAAATAGACTTGCAACTGCTAGGAATCATACTGCTACCCATTTGCTTCAAAAAGCATTAAGAGAGGTACTAGGCAAGCATGTTGAACAATCAGGTTCTGATGTTTCTTCTGATAGACTAAGGTTTGACTTTACTCATTTTGAGGCTATAACACAAGAGCAGCTTGTTCAGATAGAAAACATAGTTAATCATTCAATTATATCAGGTTTTGCAGTTGATATTTCAGAAATGGGTATTAAGGATGCAAAAAACCTAGGTGCAATGGCACTCTTTGGTGAAAAATATGGAGACAAGGTTAGAGTTGTAAATATCTCAGGCTATAGTATAGAACTCTGCGGAGGTACGCATATCGGAAATACTGTAAATATTGGATTATTTAAGATACTTAGTGAGTATAGTGTATCATCAGGGGTGAGAAGAATAGAGGGACTAACAGGAACTGGTGCTGTAGAGTACTATAAGGAACAAGAAAGATATTTAAAAACGGCATGCGTACTGTTGAAAGCTCTCCCAAATGAAGTAGCAAAGAAAATAGAAGATATACAAAATGACTTGAAAAATGCAAATAAAGAAATAGAGAAGTTAAGAGAAAAAATGGTAAATGAAGAATTTGATGTTATACTAAACACTAAAGAAGTATATAATGATATAACGATAATTAGACATTTATTTGATGATGTTAGTATAGATGAAATGAGAAATATTGCTGATAATATAAAAAACAATATAAAATCAGGAATTATAATGTTTGGAAGTGTATCAGGAGAAACAGCTAATCTTCTAGTGGTAGTAACTGATGATTTAGTAACTAAAGGATATCACGCAGGCGAGATGATAAAAGAGATGGCACAAATAATAGGTGGAAAAGGTGGAGGACGTCCAAACATGGCGCAAGCGGGAGGACGAGCAACTGTTAATATTATAGATGCGGTAGAAAAAGGGATAGAAATTATAAAAAATATGAAGTAGAGGATTGACAATGTAAAAAACTAAAAATATAAATATTAAAGGGGTCGGTTCCTTCTTTTTAGGAACTGTCCCCACGAAAAAATAAAAGAAGAAGAAGATATTAAAACTTATCAAAGGAATAAAAGGCCATATACAAAAGGTTGCTAATTTGAGGTTAATAAAAGGGACAGTTCCTGAAAAGAAGGAACCGACCCTAAAAGACATAAAAGTACAAAAATAATAAAATTAGTGATTACATATTGACAAAAAAAGGATAAGCATGTATAATGAGGAAGTAACTTTTTTGGGGGCGATATAAATGATAATTAACATTTCAGATTTGATGAAAAGAAGTAATGTAGACTCTATTAATATAGATTTTGAAGACAAAATCGATATTATTGAGATATGCGGTAAAATCATTAAAATTTTAGAACCAATAAAAGTTACTGGAATAATTACTACGGATGGAGAGATAGCGAACTTTATTGGTGAGGCTACTTTGAAGTTCCAAACGGAATGTGATAGATGTATAAATGATTATGTAAGTACTTTTATAATGAAAATGGAAGAAAAGTTTACAAATGATTCATATTCTGATGATGAAACTGAATATTATCAAATGAATGATAATAAAATTGATTTTACACCCGTTATAAATCACAATCTACATATGAGTATGCCTATGAAATTTCTTTGTAGTGAAGACTGTAAAGGAATAATAAATAGAGGTGAAATTGATACAAACGAATTTTCACCATTTGCGAAATTAAATAAAATGTTTAAAAACCAAGGAGGTAGATGAAATGGCTTTACCAAAACATAAACATTCACATGCAAGAAAATTACAAAAACAAACAAATGTAATGAAAATGACAGCTCCAAACCTAGTAAAATGCAAAAGTTGTTCAGAATTAATGGAATCACATAAAGTTTGCAAAGCATGTGGAAAATATGATGGAAAACAAGTAATAGAAATGGAACAAAAATAAAAAAAATATTCTTCGTCGTGTCAACATGAACGCTCGCGAAGGATTTTTTTTATTTGAAATCACTTGATTTATAAAAAGAAAAAGGGTATAATTAACAATGTTGAATAGGATATTAAATACTAATGATAAAAAAATATATAAAAGAGGGGCTAAGAATATGTATACAATAGAAGATTTGAAAAAAGTTGATAGTGAACTCGCAGAGGCAGTTTTGCTTGAGAAGGCAAGGCAAAATGATAGAATAGAGCTTATTGCATCGGAAAACTTTGTTTCTCCAGCAGTAATGGCAGCACAGGGGTCGTGGCTTACGAATAAATATGCAGAGGGGTATCCGACACATAGATATTACGGCGGTTGTGAGTATGTGGATATGGCAGAAGAATTAGCGATACAGAGAGTGAAAAAACTGTTTGGTGCAGAACATGCAAATGTTCAGCCTCACTCGGGATCACAAGCAAACCAAGCTGTGTATTTTGGAATGCTAATGCCTGGTGATACAGTTTTAGGCATGAACTTGTCACATGGTGGGCATTTGACACATGGAAGTCCGGTAAACCTATCAGGAAAATATTTTAATGTCATACCATATGGTGTGGACGAGAATACTGAAACTATAAATTATGATGAAGTTAGAAGACTAGCCATAGAACACAAACCTAAGCTTATAATTGCAGGGGCAACGGCATATGCTAGGACTATAGATTTTGCAAAGTTTCGTGATATAGCGGATGAAGTTGACGCATACTTTATGGTAGATATGGCACATATAGCAGGGCTTATTGCTGCAGGGCTTCATCCAAGCCCAATACCATATGCTGATTTTGTGACAAGTACAACTCACAAGACACTCAGAGGACCAAGAGGTGGACTAATACTTTGTAAGGAAAAACACGCAAAAGCTATAGATAAGGCCATATTCCCAGGACTTCAAGGTGGACCACTTATGCATGTGATAGCAGCTAAGGCAGTTGCGTTTAAGGAAGCGTTGAGTAATGAGTTTATAGATTACCAGAAACAAATAGTGAAAAATGCAAAAGCAATGAGCGATGCTTTGATCAAAAGAGGTTTTAGAATAGTTGCGGGAGGTACTGATACACATCTTATGTTAGTTGACCTAACAAGCAAAAAAATAACAGGAAAAGATGCAGAAAGGATACTTGATGAAATAGGTGTAACATGTAACAAAAATACGATACCATACGACAAACAAAGTCCATTTGTAGGTAGTGGCATAAGGCTGGGTACTCCAGCTGTGACAACAAGAGGGATGAAAGAAGAAGATATGAAGATAATTGCAGAAGTGATAGATATGACGCTAACTGATTTTGAGGGTAATAAAGAAGAGGTAAAGAACATGGTTAAGAGATTAGTGGAGAAGTATCCACTGTATAAATAAAAATAGGAGGAATTTATTTTGGGTGATATATTTAGTATAGAGGCTTTGACAGCAACATTATATGCTTTGCCAGGCATAATACTTGGCTTTTCTTTGCATGAATTTTCACATGCATATGCAGCATATAAATTAGGAGACAACACTGCTAAAAATATGGGTAGATTAACACTCGACCCAGTAGTTCATATAGATCCGGTAGGATTTATTATGCTGATATTATTTCACTTTGGCTGGGCAAAGCCTGTACCAGTAAATTCTAATAACTTCAAACATCCTAAGATGGATGACAATATAGTTTCATTAGCAGGACCTGCTTCTAACTTTATACTAGCAATACTACTTGCAGGAGTTATAAAATTATTTTATGTTTTAAATGCACCAGATACCTTTTTAGTGAATATAATTCTTCAAGTATTATTACTTGGAGTTATAGTTAATATAGGACTCGGAATATTTAATCTTCTACCTATTCCACCACTTGATGGTTCTCATTTATTATTCAATTTACTACCAGCAAAGTATTCAAATAAACTTATGGAACATTATAACACCATAATTATAATAGCTTTACTACTCATGTTTACAGGTGCTTTTGGATATGTTATAAGGCCAGCTATAAATTGGGTTTTGGGAGTTATATTTGGTATGTATGGAATTTCGTGAGGTGAGACACATGAGTATTAACATAAAAATAGAAAAGTTCGAGGGTCCAATGGACCTTTTGTATCGTTTAGTTGAGAAGAATAAGCTTGATATAAAGGATATACCCATTGCTGAGGTAACAGAACAGTATATGGATTATGTATCTAGTACTACTGTGCTTGATATGGATAATGTAAGTGAGTTTATGCTAATGGCGGCCACTCTTATAGCAATAAAGTCAAAAATGTTATTGCCAAAAAGTAATGATAATGATAATAGCGAAGATCCAAGAGAAGAGTTGGTACAAAAATTACTTGAATACAAAAAATATAAAGAAGCTTCCGAAGGATTTATTAGTCGTGAAGAGTATAGTAAAATATTATACAAAGAGAGAAATGATATAGAAAAATACTCAACTATAAAAAGGGTTAGTGCAGAGGATGTTTTGATTGATATAACTCTAAAAGACATTACAGAAGCTTTCGCAAGGATTTTAAAAGTAAACAATATTAAAATAGATAATATCAGAGCAGAATTTAAAAGCGTAAAAAAAGATTTACATACAGTAGAGCAAAAGATAGATTTTATATTACAGAGGTTAGGTCAAGAGAAAAAGATTGAGTTTGAAGAGTTATTCAAATATGAAACAGAAAAAGTAGAAAAGGTAGTTACCTTTTTAGCGTTACTTGAACTAATAAAGATGAGAAAGATAAATATAAGACAGGATAAGATGTTTGGAAAAATAATTATATGCGAAGCTTTGCAAAGCTCGGTGGAGGCATTTCATGAATGATGTACATAACATAATAGAAGCAATACTCTTTGTTTCGGGTGAAGCGATAAATGTAAATAACATTGCACAAGCTGTGGGTAAGGATTTAAACGAAACGAAAAAAATAATGATAGAGCTAGTAGAAAAGTATAATAGTGATAACAGAGGGCTACAGATTATACAGATAAATGATGATTTTCAGCTTGTAACTCGACCTGTTTATTTTGAAAACATAGCTAAAATATATCAAAAAATAGAAAGACCTAAGATAACGCCAGCACTAATAGAGACACTTGCAATTATAGCTTATAAGCAACCTATTACAAGAAACGAAATAGAAAGCATACGTGGGGTAAAGAGTGATAATGTTATAAATAAACTTATAGAGTATAATTTAATAGAAGAAATGGGTAGACTAGAAAAGATAGGTAGACCACTTTTGTTTGGAACAACAGATAATTTTTTAAGGTATTTTGGGTTTAAGTCACTACAGGAGTTGCCGAAGGTAGAGTGATATGGTGAAAAAACACATAAAAGAATACATCTATATAATGTTAGGAACTACAATACTGGCTCTAGGTATGAGCCTTTTTTATGAACAAAACAACCTTGTTACTGGTGGGGTACTAGGAATAGGGATAATAGTTAAAAGTCTGGCGGCTGAGAATTTCGGTCTAGATGTACCGATTTGGCTAACTAATTTTGCATGTAATATACCATTATTTATAGCTGCTATCTTGGTAAAGGGTGGCAAGTTTGGCGTGAAAAGCCTATTTGCTACTATATATTTATCAATTGCTCTTTATTTTACTGAGCTTATTCCAGTGCCTAGATATGATTTACTTCTATCTAGTATTTATGGAGGTGTACTTAGCGGTATAGGACTTGGATTTGTATTTCAAGCTTATAGCACAACAGGTGGTACAGATATGTTAGCAAGTATAATTAATCATTCAAACAGAGAGATTACGGTTGGAAATATATTGTTTTATGTTGATGGTATAATTATTGCATTAGGATTTTGGATATTTGGAACGGAGAAAGGACTATATGCAGTGTTATCAGTTTATATTGTGTCAAAGATTCTTGATGGTATGCTAGAAGGGGTAAAATTTGCAAAAGCAGTATACATCATATCAGAAAAATCAGGTGAAATAGGACAGATGATATTAATAAAGCTAGGAAGAGGTGTAACGGCTTTAAATGGGACAGGACTGTATTCGAAACAAGACAAAAAAGTCTTATTTTGTGTAGTCGCTAAAAGAGAAATAGTTAAACTAAAGGATAGGATACAAGAAATAGACCCAAAAGCTTTTGTTGTAGTACATGATGCAAGAGAAGTGTTGGGGGAGGGATTTTAAGTAGAATCTTACTATTTCAAATGTGTATTTAATTTGGTTCATCTTCAACTTGATGTGTACTATCTAAATTATGTATGTTATATAAATTAGTTATATTTTCATTGATAATATTAGCTATTGTATCTGGCAATATGCTACTGTTACCTTCTAATAGAAGCTTTTGTGAGATTTTCAGGTTATAAATTTCTTCTATATTATTATTTATCTGACTTCTATTTTCTTCGCACTCTTCAAATTCTAAAAGTTTTAATTCCTTTCTAGCTATGCAGTTAGACAAAGAGTTAAAAGCATTATGCCTAAATTCTTCATGTGTATAGTTAAGTTTTAATTCTCCCCCAGCTATTGCCACCAAATCTAGATATCTTAGTTTTTCAGTAGTGTCTTGGTTATTATTGTCGTGAATCTTAGCCCCATCTTCTATTTGTTCATGGGTTAGTTTATCGTTAATACTTATTTCAAATGGAGTATCTTTTTTATCAAAATGCTCATCAATCTTTTTAGTAGTATACATACTTATAACTTTTCCTGAAATATCTATTTGTAGAACAAAAAAATTTTCATTACTCTTTAAGCCTTTTTCTCTATCTTTATATTTATATCCAACGACACCATTAAATTCACTATATAGAGTATATCTAATATTATTATCACGAAATTTCTCGTACAGTCTTACATCTTTAATTAGTCCATCTTCTAAACTACAAGACTTTGAAATTTTTTTAAAGAAGGCATCTATAGTTAAATAATATATAGATAAGATATTATAAGGATCTGCAAAAAAAGACTTATTTAGATTTATCTTCCTATCAGTAAAATCTGTAAAAAGAACATGCTCTGTATAAATATGTTTAAAAGTATTAAAAAAAAACAATCTACTATTTAAAAACATATTAGTTAATTGCAAATATTCTTTTTCTGATAATTCCACGCTTTCCAAATTTCTCTTTTTTGCCATAACATTATTCTCCTAACTATTCGAATATAGTCAAATTTTGTATATTTTTGTATTTTACCATGTTTTTACTATTTTGGCAATAGATTTCTTAAAATAAAAAATATAATACAGGTATAATGACATGTTTAAAGGCTTACGTAAATTAAAGTGTATAAATTATTAGATAAAATTTTAAAAAAGCTTGACTAATATGTAAAAATATGGTATATTATCTTATGCATTAAATGGATGCAAAAACAATATAAATTTTGAGGAGGTTTTTACGTGAACTTTGGGAAAAAAGGAATAGCTGAAGTAGTTCTTGCGGCTAGTATACTTGCAGGATATGGGGCTTCTAATGTAAATGCTAGTACTATACAACAAGAGGCATTGGCAGTAATAAATAATCAAAATGGAATAACGGAACAAATGGCACATGTTTCATGTGTAAATGAAAAGGAACTTGCGAATATAGAAAAAGCAATAAATATAACAGACAGTATCGATAACAGAATAGAAGAACAAGTATCTTCAAATATAGAAAAGGAAAAGGCATTGTATTTAGCACATATGCTGACAGGAGTAACTAAGGATAACGAAAACACATTAGTGACTAAGATACAATTACTTGAATATTTTGCAAATGGATTAGATATAGCAGGAGATTACTTAAATGTTCCGGTAGAAGATTATCAAATACAATCTGAAGGTATAGAGGCATTATCTGAGAATCAAAAAAAGGTTGTTGGGATGTTAAAATCTAGAGGAGTCTTGGATGACAGAACTAAAGCAGTTGATTTAAATAAGCCAATAACTGCAAATGATGCAAAGTATTTTGAGGTTAAAATAATTACAGCATCTTTATCTGCGGGTGAAAAAGATCATGTACTTGAAAATGCAATAGCAAAAAATGGTGGGAATGTAGTAGCAACAGTAAACGAAATAGCTACAGCTAATGGTATAACTGGTGGAATAGAAGAAGGAACAGATTCAAATAAAGTTATAACGCTTGGAGAAGCTGCTAAATCTGTAGAAGAGATTTTGACAAAACCTAGGTACGTAACATATGAGAATGATGAAGGAAGTATAATACCGGAGCAAGAGGGTTATACATTACTAGAGGGAATAGAAAATGATGTTGAATATGAAAAAATGGTACAAATAGAAAGAGAAATAGAAAAAGAAATGGAAAGAGAAAGAGAAGAAGATTTTTTAGAAATATATGAGAGTTATCAAGAAAATTTAGCATATAGTGATAAACAGAATGTAAATATTTCACGAGAAGAAAAAAACAAAATATTAGCAAAAATAATAACTGACAAGGTGTTTGATGATAATTATATTGATGAAACAGCAGAATTAAGTGTAGGAGAATTAGAAAGTATTGCTAAATCTATAAGCGGACTTGCTTATAACTTTTCATTTTTACCAGAAGATCAAGATACAAATTATACTACAGCAGATAATTCAGATATTATAAAAGTTTGTGGTGAACTTATAGGTGTAGAGAATGTAGTGTTCGATTCTGATGGAAATAAGTCAGAAGTTCCAGAATCAGCAATATATGATCTTGCTCAAGAATTTAATATTACATCTAGGAATTTTCTTGACCCACTTAAAGGAAGCCGAGCAAAACAAATTATTGAACAAGTTTTACAAAAACCAACGTGGGGTTTTGATGTTGATGAAAAAGGAAATAATACTATTAAAAACAATGGAGATTCGTTAGTTCAACAAACCAGTGATGAAATACAAAATTTGGTAAATTATATTTTAGATAGCTATAAAGAAGAAAAGCAAAATGGTACATATACTACTTTTGTTTGTCCCGTAGATGGAGCAGAATTTCAAGTTTTTAACTCATCTAGCGTTGAAACAACACAAGCTTTTCAAATGGAAGAATAATTTATACATATAACAAAAAACAAAGTATTTGCCACTTGCAAGTACTTTTATTTTTTGTTATAATATAAATATATCAAAATATAAGACAAAAAGTAAGGATGGATGATAATGAAAGAAAATTGTATTAAAAAAATACAGGTTAAACAAAGATTTTTGGAATAAAGGAATAATGACAAGTGCTATACCTAAAGTGCTGAAATTTGCATTTGAGTATTTGAATGTAAACAAGGTATAAGCACAGTGCGAAGTAGAAAATAGTGCATCTGCAAGAGTACTTGAAAAAGCTGGTATGAAACTTGAAGGGGTATTACATCAGGATAGATATAGATATAGAAAGGGAAGATATGTTGATAGAAAATATTATGGTATTTTGAAAGAGGACTTTTTAAAATGGAGAGGAAACCTTCAATTGTCTAATTAACTTGGTAAAAACGATTTTCAGGGAGGAATTTAGGTGCAAAAAGAAGTTGTTTTGTATAAGGCTGAAGATGGGCAAATTAATTTTGAAGTGAAGATTGTAAATGAAACGGTGTGGTTAACACTTAATCAGATAGCTGATTTATTCGAAAGAGACAAATCTGTTATTTCAAGGCATATGAAAAATATATATGGGTCAAATGAACTTAAGAGAAATTCAACTGTTGCATTTTTTGCAACAGTTCAAAAGGAGGGAGATAGAAATATTGTCAGAAATCTTGAATATTATAACCTAGATGCAATTTTATCTATTGGTTATCGGGTAAACTCAAAACGTGGTACTGAATTTAGGAAATGGGCTACAAATATACTTAAACAGCATATAGTAAATGGCTATACAATCAATGAGAAGAGACTACAACAACGTTTGGATAAACTTGAAGAAATGGCAAAAATTATTGATATGATTTCTCGTACTTCAGGGGAAATAGCTATGACTGATGAACAAGTCAAGGGATTACTTAAAGTAACTGCTTAATGAACTGGTCTTGGATAAGGATAGCTATAACATATATATTGATAGAAAAGATACCAAGGGATTTTATAAAGTCAGGAAGTTGCAAAATGTTCTATGCAATAATATATATGATTTCAAAAGAGAAGGTATAAATATGATAAATGAGGTTAGTTCTCATGAGTCAGAGTTGCTTCAAATAGTAGATTTGCTAATAGGTGCAATGGCTTATTACAATAGGGGATATCAAAATAAAAGTGCTGCAAAGTCAGAGTTAATAAAAAGGCTACAAAATAAATATAATATATGCTTATCAGAAAGCACAGATAAAACAGAAAAGAAATTTAATATTTTCATATGGGAGCCAAAGAAATGTTGAAAAAGATAATACTTTCTGATAAAATAGATATAGAACATTTGTATGAACAATTTTGCACAGCTTATTTGGATAAGAAGACAAGATCGAATTTTAAAGATAAATTTATATATATAGAGTTTAATAGATTGATTGATGGAAAATCAGAAGATTTTTGGCATATGATTTCACTTAGCGAGGAAGATACGACGAGTTTTAGTATATTGCCCTGCAATAATGATAGCATTTCCGGTGTTTTATATATCACATAAACTCAAATATGCCAAGAAATATAGAGAATACATGAATAAAATAAAAAAGGGCAATTCCCAGTAGGAATGTGCCAGTCTCCTTCTACAACTTGGTAGATGAGCTTTGTAAGATATATTGTACTATATTCTTTGACATATGTCAATAGTAGTATATGAAAAAAAATGAATTTGATACTTTTGATCTTATATGAAATTCATATAAGCTTGGGTGAATGGGGGTAGGAGTTATGATTGATAAGAAATTGGCGATTGTTCAAGCTGTTTTGATTTGTATTTTAATGGGTATTAGTCGTATACCAAATGTCTTAGAATATATGCTAAATGGTTTTATAGATGGTAATCCTATCGTTTTATTTGTTGTTTTTATTCCGACAATTATATGGATTATAAAAAATAGATTTTTTATAGGATTAGCTATGGGAATAGTTGAACTTTTATTAGGAATACTGGTAGTTTTTATAAGTATAGAACTACAAATATATTCAATTGTTCTAATTGTTATTATGATATTATTATTTGGAATAATATCAGTAAATTTATTAAAAAACTATTGTGAGGATTTCTCATCATTTTTAATGTCTATATTTGGTGAGAATGTTTTATGTATAATAACAGGAGTACTATTATTATATTCACAAGTAGCTAATACAAGTACTGGAGGTTTTTTAAGTTTTTCAGTTAGAGGAATGATTACTATATTCTTTTTTATAGGATTAGCATCAGTTTTTGCTGTTCAGTTTGTAACAATGTTAATAATAGTAGGATTGCGTGATGATGAAGTAAATAACAAGTTAGTAGTTATTGATTTAAGCGAACAGGATAACAAACAGAAAGCTGAAAACAATAATTGAAAATAAATGTTAGTACAAAGTACCATGAATTACGATTAGAAAGGACAGGAAAATATGAAAACGCAAAATATAGCTGCTAACAGCGAAGAACTAGCCAATCAATTGAAATTTATAGATAAACTTCGAACAAAGTTTGAGGGCAAAGATTTATTTTACTACATAGAAACCTTTGGTTGTCTCATGAATGAGAAAGACTCAGAAAAACTTTCCGGAGTGCTTAGACAAATTGGGTATAAGGAAACAAATACCCTAAAACAGGCGGATTTTGTTCTGTATAACACTTGTTGTATAAGGGATAATGCGGAGAGAAAGATTTATGGACGAGTTGGTAATATTAAAGGGTTGAAGCAAAAAAAGCCTGAGTTGATTGTTGCTATATGTGGATGTATGATGCAACAAGAACATGTACTAGAAAAATTGCAGAAGAAATATAGAAAAGAAGTTGATATAATTTTTGGAACTCACAATATATATAAATTAGCGGAGTTACTTTTAACACGTATGGAAGTGGGTCATCAGATAATAGATATTTGGAAAGAGCATAAAGAAATCGTTGAAGACCTTCCGAGCGTGAGAAAGTATAAACATAAGGCTGCTGTGAATATAATGTATGGGTGTGATAATTTTTGTTCTTATTGTGTGGTACCTTATGTACGAGGGAGAGAAAGAAGTAGAGATAGTGAAAGTATAGTACAAGAGATAAAAGATTTAGTAGAAGATGGCGTGAAGGAGGTAATGCTACTAGGGCAAAATGTTAATTCATATGGTAAAGGGCTACCTGATGGTATTACATTTGCTAAGTTGCTCAGGGAAATAAATAAAATAGAAGGTCTAATGAGAATACGATATATGACCTCTCATCCAAAAGACTTTACAGATGAGTTGATATATGCGATAAGAGACTGTGAAAAGGTTTGTAATTATGTTCATTTACCTATTCAGTCAGGTAGTACAAAGGTTTTAAATGAAATGAATAGAAAATATACGAAAGAGCATTATTTAAACCTTGCAGATAAGATAAAAAAAGAAATAGAGTGTGTAGGAATTAGCACAGACATTATAGTAGGTTTTCCAGGAGAGTCAGAAGAAGACTTTTTAGATACTCTCGATGTGATAAGGAAAGTGGGGTATGATAGTGCATTTACATATATATACTCAAAGAGAACAGGCACAAAAGCAGCAACTATGGTGGACGAAGTGCCTATGGATGTAATAAATGATAGATTTAATAGACTCATATTAGAAACAGATAAAATACAAAAAGAGAATAATGCAAAGCGAAATGGCATAATATATAAAGTTTTGGTTGAAGAAGTTAGTAAAAATGATAATAACCTGCTGACAGGTAGAACAGAGCAAAATATATTGGTGCACTTTGAGGGAGACAAAAGTCTGATTGGAGAACTCGTGGATGTGGAGATTACGGAAACTAGAGGACATTATTTAAGTGGAAAGTTAAAAGTGGAGAGTTGAAAGTTAAAAGCGTAGGAGTTGTAGATATTTTTTATAAAGGAGGCGTGATGTGTTATGGATAAGAAAAAAGTTGTGGTGATAGGTGGGGGTACGGGTCAATCGATATTTCTCCGAGGTTTAAAAAACTATACAGATGAGATAACTGCAGTTGTAACGGTAGCTGATAGTGGTGGAGGATCGGGTGTTCTTAGGGAAGACATGGGCATGCTGCCACCAGGGGATATAAGAAACTGTTTGCTCGCATTAGCTAATACTGAGCCTGTCATGCAGGAAGTAATGGAGTATAGATTTGAAACGGGAAAGCTTAAAGGCCAATCTTTTGGAAATTTGTTTATTGCTGCTATGCTAGGTATATCAAATAGCTTTGAAGAAGCAGTAGTAAAGATGTCTGAGTTTCTTGCTGTAAAAGGTAGAGTAATGCCAGTAACGCTTGAGGATGTACATCTCATCGCAGTCCTTGATAACGGAGCTATAGTAAAAGGTGAAGATAAAATACCTCATGAATGTCTAAAACACAAAGCAAGGATTGAAAAGCTAAGGTTTGATATCCCTAATGTAAAACCATATCCACCAGTACTAGAGGCTATCAACGAAGCGGATATTATAATCATAGGTCCAGGTAGCATATACACAAGTATATTACCAAATTTACTTGTTGAAAATGTGGTAGATGCACTAAAACATTCAAAAGCTCAAAAAGTTTATGTATGTAATGTAATGAGCCAACCGGGTGAAACAAATGGTTATTCGGTTATTGATCATCTTAACGTGATAGAAGAACACATAGGAAAAGGCGTAATAGATACTTTCATTGTAAATAATAAAATTCTTGATGAAGAGCAAGTACACAAATATGAAAAAACAGACGCAGAACAAATACTTCTAGATGCAGAACAAAGAGAAAAACTAGATGAACGAGGTATCAATTATGTAGAAGGTAATGTAATAGAATTCTTCAAGGGTTACATACGACATGATGCAGATAAACTTTCGATAATGATAATGGAGCTAGCAGACAAGAACAAGCAGTCAGAAGGCATAGGACAGATTATTAATATATCTGATGTGATTATAGAAAATGATGAAAAACTCGCGTAAGTTAAGAAGGAGAAAACCATGAAAAATGATATAATACAAAAGATATATATTTTGGTAGAAGAAGAGTGCAAATCAGAACATAATATTTTTGGATATGATGCATGGGATTATCATATATTGTCAGTTGTAAAAAATTCTAAGATAATGGCAGAAAAACTAAATGCTGATAAAGAAATAGTTGAAATAGCCGCACTTCTGCATGATTATGCAGGGATAAAAAATAAAGATTGGTATGAAGAACATCATATATATGGAGCGAACGAGGCAGATATAATATTAACTGAACTTTATTATCCAAGGGAAAAAATAGAATTAGTTAAAAAGTGTATATTTTCACACAGAGGTAGTGTAGTGTACGATAAACTAACTAATGAAGAAAAGTGTGTGACAGATGCAGATGCAATGGCACATATAGATCAAGTTCTATCATTGCTTAAACTAGCATATGGATTGAAAGGTATGGGTGTAAATGAGGGAGCTAAATTTGTAAAAGCAAAATTAGAGAGAAGCTTTAATAAAATGAGTAAAGAAGCACAGGAAATCATGAAAGAAAAATATGAATTAGCGCAAAAGATATTGAAATAAATATAGAATTATTTCTAAATATATGATCTCTAACTTCTGAACTCTGATATATAAAAATTGAGGAGCGATGGAATGAATTATAGTGATAGAGATATCAAGCGAAACCTGTTTATATTATATGTGACAGCGATTTTGATAGGGCTAGAACTAGGGATAAGAGATTTTTCAACGACATTGCAGATTTTATTTGAAAAAGTAGGCGGGGATAAATTACTAATACTTATTAATCAATTTAGCTTTTACTCGTTCTTACTATGTATATTTTTAATAGGAATAAATCTGAGCAAAATTAAATTAAAAAAGAAAATTGCATTTATGGAAGCTTTAACGTTTTTAGGATACTTTATCATAGCAATTTTACTGTATTTTGATAAGCTATCAGCAATGATTTTATTTATAATATTCATGTGTAATAATATTATAAATAGGTTACTTATCGTAATGTGGCTAGAATTTAAAATGAAACTAGTATCAAATGAAGGATTTAAAAAGTTACTAGGGAATGCTATCTTCTTTCAGATGATTGCTATTATGACAGGAATGAGCATATCTTATCTTATAATAGGTAAGGAATATCCTAATAACTTTATAGTGTTATTTTTAATAGTTTCAGTAATAGGTTTTAGTGTTTGTACGATGTATTTACTCCTTAAAGAGCCTAATAATGCAGCAATTGATATACATACTGAAGAAATAAAATGGAAAGATATAAAAAGTTGTATGCAAGAGAAAAATTTTATCAATATGATGATTTCAAAAATTATGTTTAATTTGTCTTTTGGTATTGTTGTATTATATGCTTTCTATGCTATAAAGCATGGATATTCAGCAGAACGAATAGTACTTATGGGACTGATTTCTTATATATTTCAGGCTGTAGCAGGTGCTATAGTTGGAAATTTTAAATTTGTCAATAAATCAGCTATACTTTACGGTACTTTTTTTGCAATTGCAAGCATACTGACGGTATTTGTTTTACATAATATGTATCTAGGTTTTGCACTCTTAGGGTTTTCAGAACCACTTATACATATAGGGTATTACGGTTTTATAAATTCAGTAGCAAAGAGCAAAAAGCATATATATTTGACTTTTGAGACGATTATACATTTTATAATAGGAATATCGGTAGCCATGTTTGGAGTATTTGCAGCAACATGGGGTTACGAAATTAGTTCGTATATAGGAGTAGCATTTCTTATAGTTGCTTGTATATTTACTTATATGTTGGAGGATGAAGAAAATGGCGAAGTTAACACCAATGATGCAGCAGTACAGGGAGATTAAAGAAAAAAATAAAGATTCCATATTATTTTTTAGACTTGGAGATTTTTATGAAATGTTTTTTGATGATGCGCGTCTTGCATCAAGGGAACTTGAAATAACGCTTACAGGTCGTGACTGTGGGCAAGAAGATAAGGCACCCATGTGTGGAGTGCCTCATCATGCTGCGGAAAATTATATAGCTAGATTGGTTGATAAAGGATATAAAGTAGCCATATGTGAGCAAGTAGAGGATCCAAAGGAAGCAAAGGGCATAGTTCAGAGAGAAGTGGTAAGGGTAATAACTCCAGGAACTGTCATAGATACTGAAAAGCTGGATCAAACTAAAAATAATTATATAGCAAGCGTTTATAAAAAAGAAACTAGCTATGGGCTTAGCTTTATTGATGTAACGACAGGTGAGTTTAAAGTTACAGAGTTAATAGATATAGAGGGCAGTATAAAGGTTTTTGACGAGATAGCGAAATATAACCCATCTGAAATGATAGTTAATGAAGAAGTACATAAAGATACTGTGTTTATAAATGAAATAAAGCAAAGGTTTAATTCGTTTATAAACCTATATGAAGATTGGAATTTTGAATTTAAGACTTGTTATAAATTACTGACAGGTCATTTTAAAATTGGTTCATTAGATGGTTTTGGAGCTAAAGGTTATATTGCAGGGATAAGTTCAGCGGGTGCGTTGCTCCAGTACTTAAAAGAAAACCAGAAGGCCGATTTGGGGCATATATATAAACTAATACCGTACCAAACTAATGAATATATGCTGATTGATATATCTACAAGAAGAAACTTAGAATTAGTAGAGACTATGAGAGAAAAGACTAAAAAGGGATCGTTACTTTGGGTTCTAGACAAGACCAAAACTGCCATGGGCGCCAGATTGCTCAGAAAATGGATAGAGCAACCACTTATAAATGAGAGTGATATAAATAGAAGACTAGATGCTGTAGCCACGTTAAAGGACAAGCCTATAAGTCGGGATGAGATAAAAGAAGTACTAAATGAGGTATATGACCTTGAACGATTACTAAGTAAAATAGTTTACAATACTGCGAATGCAAGAGATTTGAATGCTATGAAATCATCAATATCTCACTTGCCAGAGTTAAGGGAAATATTGAGTGATTTTAGATGTGATTATATAGAATATATATACCAAAATATAGATGCACTTGGTGACATATGTGTGCTTATTGCTGAGTCGATAGAAGAGGAACCACCATTTTCTATAAAAGAAGGTGACATAATTAAATTAGGTTACTCTGAGGAGATAGACAAGCTAAGGAGTGCTAAAAAGAACGGGAAAGAATGGATAGCGAATCTAGAGGCAGAGGAAAAGGAAAAGACGGGAATAAAGAACTTAAAGATACGCTACAACAATGTTTTTGGATATTATATAGAGATAACAAACTCAAATTTAAATAATGTGCCTGATAGATATACAAGAAAACAAACGCTTGCAAACGCTGAAAGATATACATTACCAGAACTGAAAGAAATAGAAAACCTGATACTAAGCGCAGAAGAAAAAGTCATAAAGCTCGAATATGAAGTATTTACAAAAGTGCGTGAACAAATACTAGAGCAAGTAGATAGAATACAAGAAACGGCAGGATTTATATCTGAAACTGATGTCCTAACATCACTTGCGGAAGTTGCAGAAGCACAAAATTATGCGAGACCAATAGTTAAAAAAGGTAATTCGTTAAATATAGATAAAGGAAGACACCCTGTCATTGAAAAGATGCTAGTATCAGGAGAATTTATAGATAATGACACACTACTAACCACAGAAGATAACATGATAATAATCACAGGACCCAATATGGCAGGTAAATCTACATACATGAGACAAGTTGCACTTATAACACTCATGGCACAAATAGGTAGCTTTGTACCAGCAAAAAATGCAGAAATCGGTATTGTAGATAGAATATTTACGAGGGTAGGGGCATCCGACGACCTAGCCTCAGGGCAAAGTACCTTTATGGTAGAAATGTCTGAGGTAGCAAATATACTAAACAATGCGACAAGTGACAGTCTACTAATACTAGATGAAATCGGACGAGGGACAAGCACCTTTGACGGACTTAGCATAGCGTGGTCAGTAGTCGAGTACATACAAGAAAACATAAAAGCCAAAACTCTATTTGCAACACATTACCACGAGCTAACCGAGCTAGAAGGAAAACTAGAAGGAGTTAAAAACTATAGAATAGCAGTAAAAGAAAACGGGGATGACATAATCTTCTTACGTAAGATTGTACGTGGCGGTACAGATAATAGCTATGGCATACAGGTAGCGAAGCTGGCTGGACTGCCGATGGCGGTAGTAAATAGGGCAAATGAAATACTCAACGTAGAACTAAATGTTGAACCCGTAGCGCGCCGGCTTGCCTGCGCCAACAATGCAGAGGCATCAGGAAAAGGCTCCCTTAACAAGGGAGCTGGCGCGATAGTGCCTAAGGGATCTTGCAACGCCCAAATTACACTATTTGCTGATAACAAATACGATGAGCTAATAAATGAGATAAAGAATATAGATGTGAATAATATGACTCCTATGGAGGCACTGGGGAAATTGGAAGGGTTGAAGATGAAAATAAAACAATTATAAACTTATTTACCATATATTGACAAAACCTGTAAGATAATGTATAATTTAATGACGTAAAATATTTTAATCATACTGGAGGAATTAAGAAATGACTGATATTGAGAAAGCTTTAAGTGACTTAATGGATGAAATGTCAAAAGGATACGCTAGAAATAATGAAATTATGTTTGAATTTGTTGAGGGAAGAAGTAGCATATTAAATTATGAAAAAGATGATTCAGAAGATGCTTTTTATGCGGAGCTAATGGAAAATTTTAATAAAATATTAGATTTTTTACGTGCGCCAAAGGAATTAAAAAATCAACCTGATATTATGTATGAACGTTTTAATATTTTTGATTTTAGTCATAAGTATAGCTCAAAAAATATTCATAAAAATAAAGATGGGGATTTTGTAATCGGACGTACTTATAAAGAAGATGATTTAAATCCATATCTTCATATTTCTAATATAGAATTTGAAATGTTTGTTAAAGATAATCAGTTAGTTACTGTACAGAGTGTTAAAGAAAATGAGGATTTACAAAAAACAAGTGTTTTTGTAGATAAGTATAAATCAGATGAAGAAAAAGGATATGAAAGTTCAAATGTAAGAATAGAAACTTGCGATATGGGGGATAGAGATTTACTAACTGTGAAAAATTCTAAATTTAATGATGTTTCTCGATGTCTATATATACCTAGAATAAGTGATATTTTAACACAGCGTGAATTGGCTATGAGAACAGCTGATTCTACATTTAAATTCTTGACATGTTCAGATGATGAGTTTTGTACTGAAATTGGAAGAATAATTACAGAAATTCAACAAGAGCCAGCAGGTGAAGAAGGTTTAGCATTTTGCTAAATTATGTATTATATAGGATGTTAAATACTAAAGATAATGCAATTATATTGGAGGAATAAAATAATGAGTAATAATAATTTACAGGAACAAAAAGATTCGAAAAAGTTAACAATAGTAAAACATTTTTTTTATATGGCTTCTAAACAAGACCCAGAGTCAGATGATTGTAAATTATGTAAAAAAAGTATTTTAATTTTATTAGGAGCAAAAGATTGTATTGTACCAGGAGAATATGCACCTATTAATGCATTGGATGATGCAATTTTAAATTATAATCTAGAAAACGATAATGTAAAAATTGATGAAAACTCTGAAGGCATAGTTGTTATTCATTCTAACTCTGAAGAACTAGTTACCTTGCATAGTAGTAGTGATGGTTTGTTGGTAGAAAAACAACATAGAAACATGAAATATGCATCGATTAAAGAGTACAACGCATTTGATGTAGATGGAAATTAAGTTGCTAGAAAATTACATTAACAGTCTGCATAAAAATAACCTAGCGGATGTCAATGAGGATTCCGCAGCATATATTAAGATTTCACTAGACTTTTTAGTAAAAGAAGTTATATTTGATGAAAGAATGAAAACAATTATAGCAACGTATCTAAATAATAATTTTGTGAAGAAGCGTGTTAAAAGCGAAATAAATATTAGTATTACTAAAGACAGGAATATTCAAGTTGTATCAAATAGCGGTAATGATAAGGATAACAATAGTCTAGAGTTTAATGGTAGTTGGTGTAGACATATTATAAAATTGCAAAAAGACATAAAAATGAATATAGATTATCCTAAAGTTGAGATTTGCGATTATGAACTATGTGGTGAAGAAATAGTAAAAAATAAAATTTTTAATGACAAAAATAAAATATATATAGAGGTTAGTGGCAGTACAGATGGTGTAAAATGGGAAAAAGAAGAACCAGTGCAGACCCCACTGAATCAATCTCAAGAACATTCATGTGATGCGTTAGAAAAATTAGCTTTAGAAGTAGTGGATCCTTCAGTTGAAATTATTAAAGTAGTTTCACCAGTAGTTAAGAATAAAGTAAATTCAAATCAGTTAGTCTTTTTTGAGTAAGGGAAAAATACAAGTAAAGAAATTACTTGTATTTTTTTTGCTTGTCATGGAATAATATAGATTATAGCAGTATCGAGATAAAAGTATTAAAAAAATTCTGGTTTAAAAAAGAGAGGAGATTATATATGAATTTTGAGAAGATTATTGTTGTGCCTAAAATTCCAGATAAATTAAAGATGTTAAAGGTTATAGGTTATAATATATGGTGGACTTCAAATAGTAGAGCTATGGATATGTTTAGGCAGATAGATGAACAGTTATGGGAAGGCACAAACTTTAACCCGATAAAGCTACTTAATAATGTATCAGAAGATAAACTAAAAGATATATCCGAAAATGAAAATTTTATTAATTTATACAATGATGTAGTTAGGGAATATGAAAGCTACATAGAAAAGAAAGACACCTGGCAAGAAAAAAATTATAAAAAAAATAAAACAGATGTTATTGCCTATTTTTGTGCCGAGTATGGTTTACATGAAAGTATACCTATATATTCAGGAGGTCTTGGGGTTCTTGCAGGCGATCATTTGAAATCCGCAAGTGATCTAGGGATACCTATTGTTGGTGTAGGTCTTTTATATCAGAACGGTTATTTTTTACAAAGCATATCAAAGGAAGGAGAGCAAAAAAATATTTATGTGACTAATGATTTTACTGATCTGCCGGTAAAGCCGGTACATGATCATAATGAAGAAGAGATAAAAATAACCATAGATATAGGTGATACGGAAGTATGGGCGAAAGCTTGGGAAATAGAAATAGGGTTAAATAAGTTGTACTTACTAGATACCAATATTTCTGAAAATTATGGTGAAAATAAGGATATAACAGATTCTCTGTATGGGGGAGATTATAATCAAAGAATAAAACAGGAGATGCTACTTGGTATTGGAGGAGTTAAGTTACTAGAAAAGCTAGATATTACTCCGTCTGTGTGGCATATAAATGAAGGTCACTCTGCATTTTTGGTTTTTGAACGAATCGCACAAAGTATGAAGAATGCTGATATTGATTTTTATGAAGCGCTAGAATTAGTCAGGTCAAATGAAATATTTACTACACATACGCCAGTCCCTGCTGGAAATGATATGTTTCCATTTAGTTTGATAGAGAAATATTTTAAAAATTATATAAATATTTTTAAAATAACTAAATCAAGTTTCTTTGAACTGGGCGAGTATACTACTAACTATGGTGATAGACTTTTTAGTATGACTGTACTAGCTTTAAAAACATCGATATATTCCAATGCTGTTTCACAACTACATGGTGTTGTATCGCGTGAATTATGGAAAGGTGTATGGCATGATGTACCTACGGAAGAGGTTCCTATAGATTATATAACAAATGGAATCCACAGTTTTACTTGGCTTGCTTCAAATATAAAAAATTTGTTTGGTCAGAATTTTGAAGCGTTATATAGACAAAACATAGATAATAAGGATGTGTGGAATAAAATATATGATGTGCCAAATGATGCAATCTGGCAAGCTCATTTTGAAAACAAAAGAAAGCTTATGGAATTAGCAAAAAAAAGAATAGGTATGCAAAGAGAAAGGGAATATGCAAGCGATAATTTTTGTAATGTTGTAAATCTAAATGAAAATGTGTTGACAATAGGCTTCGCTAGAAGATTTGCAACTTATAAAAGAGCAAACTTGATATTTAAAGATATAGAGCGATTAAAAAGAATAGTAAATAATTTTGAAAAACCTGTTCAAATAATATTTGCAGGAAAAGCTCATCCAGCGGACGCACCTGGGCAAGAAATTATTAAAAACATATATGAATTAACTATGCAACCAGAGTTTATAAATAAAATAATATTTATAGAAAATTATGATATGAATATAGCAAGGCATATGTTGCAAGGTGTTGATGTGTGGTTAAATACTCCGAGACGTCCTTATGAAGCCTCAGGTACTAGCGGACAGAAGGCTGCAGCAAACGGAATATTAAATTTTAGCGTACTCGATGGTTGGTGGTGTGAGGGATATAACAAGGATAATGGTTGGGCAATAGGAGATTATCGTAAGTTTGAATCAACAGAAGAACAAGATTTTGAGGAAAGTAAAATATTATATAATATATTAGAAAATGAGATTATACCAATGTACTATGAGAAAAATGACAGAGGATATTCGGATAGATGGGTTTCAATGATGGAAAGGTCGATGGTAACATTAGCACCAAATTTCAGTATGCATAGGCAGGTAAAGGAGTATTATGAAAAGTTTTATATTAACTGTATAAAAAATAAGAATACACTTTATGAAGATAACGCTCAAGTAATTAAAGAGATGTGTGAATGGAAGGAAAAAGTATATGCAAATTGGAATAAAATAGATATAAAAACAGTTCAAGCTGCATCACATAACAAGGCAGAATATGGTGAGGAAATAAAACTATCTGCAAATGTAAGGTTAGAAAACTTATCAGAAGAAGATGTTATAGTACAGGCTTATATAGGGATAATGGATGATAATGATAATATTATTGAATACAAAACAGTACCTATGTATAAGCAAGAAGACATGAATGGAAACTACTATCAATATGAAACTAGTGTAAAGCTTGACTTTATAGGTAAGCTAGGATACACTGCGAGGGTGATACCAAATAATAGTTATACGGATAATAATATAGAAATGGGACTTATAAAATGGGCAGAGTAAGGGGAAGGTGAAAGTTAAGAGTTGAAAGGTGAAAGTTGAAAGTTAAAAAAATAACAAGGAAGTTTGTATGTGGGGCGGCACTAGTTGTTTGCCCGTCTTTTATTTAATGAAGATATAATGATGATAGGTATTGGGTAGAAATTAAGAAATACAAAAATTATAATAACCTCACATAAATTTAGTTATTTCATAAAATTATAATATGTGGTATAATATTAATTGAGAATTGTGTGATGGGGGTTTTTTATATGTCAATAATAGTTCAAAAGTTTGGTGGGACCTCTTTGAAAACTGGAGAGGCTAGACAAAAGGCGACTGAAAAGGTGATTGAGACATTTAATGCGGGGAATAGAATAGCTGTAGTAGTATCAGCTATAGGTCGCAAGGGTGATTTTTATGCTACGGATACACTTATAAATTTGGTTAATGAAATAGATGTGAACATAAATAAGAGGGATTTGGATTTGATTATGTCTTGTGGTGAGACTATATCTGCGGTTATATTTGCTACATTGCTTAATAAAAAAGGATATAAGGCAGTAGCACTTACTGGAACTCAGGCAGGGATAATAACAGATAATAATTATGGAAATGCAGAAACAATAAAGGTTTATTCGCAGAGGATTACTAAGCTACTCGATCAAGGTGTCATACCGGTAATAGCAGGGTTTCAAGGCGTAACTCAAGATGGGGACATTACTACTTTAGGCAGAGGTGGGAGTGATACGACTGCAAGTATAATTGCGGAAGCGATAGAGGCGAGTTTTGTAGAAATATATACAGATGTGGATGGACTCATGACTGCTGATCCTAAAATATGTGAAACAGCTAGAATTATAGAAGAAATAGGTTATAATGAGGTATTTCAATTAGCTGACAATGGCTCAAAAGTCATACATCCTAAAGCGGTAGATATTGTAAGGCGTGCTAATATAGAAATGAAGATAAAAAACACTTTTAGTAATCATGAAGGTACAAAAATAACGTATAAACATATAAAAGACGCCGATAACATGGAAGATAGACTTATAACTGGAATAGCGAGTCTTTCTGATAGAGCACAGGTAATAATTAATGAAGATAATTTATATAATGAAGAAATTTTTGAAGAAATGGCAGAAAACATGATAAGTATTGATATGATAAATGTATATGTAGATAAGAAAGCTTTTATAATAAATAAGGAAAATGTAAAAAAGATGAAAGAAATTTTAGACAAATATGATTTAGACTATTTGCTTAATGAAGATTGTGCTAAAGTAACTATAATAGGTAATAAAATGAGTGGAGTTCCTGGGGTAATGAATAAAGTAATAAAAAGTTTGAAAAGATATAACGTGGAGATATTGCAAACAGTAGATTCGCTTGCTACAATAGCTATTTTGATAAAAAAAGAAGACTTAAAGATTGCAGTCAATGAACTTCATAGGGAGTTTGGGATTTAGAGGTCAGATGTGATAAGTGAAAGAAAAAGGTTTGTAGCAGGCGTGCCTGCTCTTTTTTCGTTATATAAGGAAGTACTCCGATTTTGTCATTGCGAGGCACGAAGCAATCTCATCTTTTATATTAAAAGCGAGATTGCTTCGTCGAAAAAAACTCCTCGCAATGACAACACATAGAGTAAAATCTCTTTTATTTGTACATACTATTAAAAAAGTTTATACAAAGGAGAGTTGTTTGTGGACAATAAAAAAGAAGATGAAAAGACTAGTGAGATACACTGTCTTACTATAGTTGGGCAAATTGAGGGACATGTGATGTTGCCGCCTCAAAACAAGACTACAAAATACGAGCATGTTATTCCTCAGCTTGTTGCTATAAATCAAAATGATAAAATAAAAGGACTTTTGGTAGTTTTAAATACTGTGGGTGGAGATGTGGAAGCTGGACTTGCTATATCAGAAATGTTATGTAGTTTAGGTAAACCTGTTGTGTCAATAGTTTTAGGTGGAGGACACTCTATAGGGGTACCTCTTGCGGTTGCTTCTAATTATTCGTTTATATCACCGAGCAGTACTATGACCTTACATCCTATAAGAATGAATGGAACAGTTATAGGAGTTCAACAAACTTTTGAATATTTTGACAAGATGCAAGACTTGATAATTGAGTTTGTAACAAGAAAATCTAGAATAACTAGGGAGAGACTGAAAGAACTTATATTAGACACTGCAAATATAGCAAAGGATGTTGGTACCGTAATAATAGGAGAACAAGCAGTAAAGGAAGGTATAATAAACGAAGTTGGAGGACTCGAAAGAGCGATGCAGAAGCTTAAAGAACTGATAAATGAGAAACAGAACTCTATAGAAAGTAGGGATGCCACATGAGTGAAGATGAAAGTATAAATGTAATGAACGATGCGGTATTGAAAACTGAAGAAGCTGAGTACAAAGGACAAATAGTTCAGTACTCGAAGATGGATGATGGAAGTAATAAGATAGTAAGGGTGATTTCTACGGATCCGAAAGTATATTTAAAAAAAGAATTTCAACCCGGAAAAGTTATTAAAGGTCAAATATTTGAAAATAGATAATATTATATAATAAAATAAANNAAAGTTTTATTTTTCTCTTGTTTTTTTGGAGAATTATGGTTATAATGTGATAGAGATGATTTGTAAGTTTTCAAATCTTGAAACGCTAATAATTAAGGAGGGTTTTAATGAGTTTTTTTGAGGAAATAAAAGAAAAGGCAAAACAAAATAAAAAAGTAATTGTACTGCCAGAAGCTTATGATAGAAGGATACTTGAAGCTACTGAGATGTTGCTAAAAGAGGATATAGCTGATATTATTTTAATCGGGAACCCAGATGAAATAGCTAAAAATGCCGATGGACTTGATATAAAAAAGGCAAGAATAATAGATAATAATAATTTTGAACATATAGATGAATATATAAATACACTTGTGGAAATACGAAGAAGTAAGGGTATGACAGAGGATGAAGCTAGAAACACATTAAAAGATCCTGTGTATTTTGGCGTAATGTTAGTAAAACAGGGAGAAGCAGATGGTATGGTATCAGGAGCCATACATTCTTCAGCTGATACACTAAGACCAGCACTGCAAATACTTAAAACTGCACCAGAAACCAAGCTTGTGTCAGCCTTCTTTATCATGGATGTGCCAAACTCAGAATATGGAGCAAACGGAAAATTCGTATTTGCTGATTGCGGTTTGAATCCTAACCCAACAGCTGATGAACTTGCAGAGATTGCCTATAGTTCTTCAAAATCGTTCGAGTATCTAGTGGGAGAAAAGGCAAATATTGCTATGCTATCATTCTCTACAAAAGGCAGTGCATCTCATACAGATGTAGATAAAGTGGTACAAGCCACTAAAATTGCTAATGAAAGATACCCTGACTTAAATCTTGACGGAGAATTGCAGCTTGATGCAGCTCTAGTAGATAATGTTGCTAAATTAAAAGCACCTGATAGTAAAGTCGCAGGAAAAGCAAATGTACTTGTGTTTCCAAATCTAGATGCAGGTAATATAGGATATAAGCTAGTACAAAGGCTCGCAAAAGCAGAAGCATACGGACCTATAACACAAGGTATAGCAAAGCCAGTAAATGACTTGTCGCGTGGGTGTAGTGCGATGGATGTAGTAGGGGTGGTAGCCATAACGGCGGTGCAATGCCAACAAGATTGATACACGCCGTTTATGTGGGCAACGGAGAAACTTCTTAAGTAAATAAACGTAAAATATAGGGTAGATAAGGATGTGTACAAAAAATGTCACTCAAAATACTTATAACTGGAAAACCTGGCGTTGGTAAAACAACTTGTTTATTAAATATAATTGAAAAATTTGGAAGAGAAAAATGCGTTGGGTTTTATACAGAAGAAATCAGAGAAAATGGAGAGAGAGTTGGATTTGATTGTACAACTTTGGATGGTACGAGATGTCGAATGTCTGATATTAAATTTGATACCAATTCAAGAGTAGGTAGATACGGTGTAGACATAAAAAGCTTTGACAATGTTGTAATACCATATTTTGAAAAAGAAATGGATAGTAATAAAATTTTTGTAATTGATGAAATTGGTCCAATAGAGCTGATGTCAAATCAATTTTTTAAAATTGTTGAGGATATTATAAAAGGTGATAAGACTTTATTTGGGATTATATTTCAGAAAGAACATGAGAAAGTTGATTTAATAAAAAAATGGGAGATATCAGAATAATAACATTAACAGAGGAAAATAGAAATATAGTGAATGAACAAATATACAATGAATTAGTAAAGATGGATATATTGTAATAAATTTAAAAATCTAATATAAAAAAGGAGCATATTAAAATGATGAGTAATGAAACTTATATGAATGCAGCATCAATCATAGCTGAAACTTTTAGCAAGGATCCTAATACAAAGACGGGATGTATAATTGTAAATCCAGAAGGTGAAATAGTAGGGGCTGGATATAATCAGCTACCAAGTGAAGAATTAAGTTGGGATGATAAAGGATGGGCAGCTAGACATGCTGAAGTTGATGCAATTGCAGATGCATTTAAAAATAGGTCAGTTGATATTGAAAACATTGATAAGTACATAATGTATGTTACACTTTTTCCATGCCACCCATGTGCACATCTAGTTATAGCAAGTGGGTTTAAGAAACTATATACAAATTGTGATAAGTATAAAGAATCGGGAAAATATTTAAATAGTGAAACTAAACAATTATTAAAAAAAAGTAGGGTTTCTGTAAATTTTGATTTGTGTGATATTCAAGCTGACTTGAAAGATCAAGATGCATATAACATGTTGAAAGAATATGCGGAAAAGTATAATCCGTATATGTTAGAATACTTCGAAGGTGGTGTTGAATTATGAGTATGGTAGACAAAATTTACAAAGAGACTTGTAGAAAAATACTTGAGGAAGGCTTTGATACAACGGGACAAAATGTCCGAGGGAACTGGCCAGATGGGACTAGGGCATATACAAAAAAGCTTTTTGGTGTAGTTAATGAGTATGATTTATCTAAAGAATTTCCACTACTAACAATCAGACCTATAAGCCTTAGAGGAGTAGTTGAAGAATTACTATGGACATGGCAAAAGAAATCTAATAATATAAATGATTTTAATTTAAAGATATGGGATGCATGGGCTGATGAAAATGGATTGATTGGAAAAACATATGGATATCAATTAGGTGTAAAGCATCAGTACAAAGAAGGAGAGTTTGATCAAGTTGATAGATTAATATATGATTTGAAAAATAATCCGTATTCTCGAAGAATAATAACAAATACATATGTTCATCAAGACCTGCATGAAATGAGACTGTATCCATGTGTATACTCTATGACATTTAATGTTGTAGGAGATAAATTAAATGCTATATTAAATCAAAGATCAGCAGATATATTAGCAGCAGGGAATTGGGATGTTGTGCAACATGCTGTATTAATTCATATGATTGCACAAGTAACAGGATTCAAACCAGGGAAGCTACTTCATGTTATCGCTGACTGTCATATATATGATAGACACATACCTACGGTCGAAAAATTATTAGATGCTAAAGAGTTTCCGGCACCAAAGTTTTCACTCAATCCAGACATAAAGAATTTTTATGACTTTAAACATGAAGATTTTATATTGACTGATTATGTAGCAGGACCAGACATACCTAGATTTGAGGTATCTATATGATAAATATTATTGTTGCTGTAGATAAGCATAATGGAATAGGCAAGGATAATAAATTATTAGTTTACATAAAAGAAGATTTACAATATTTTAAAAACATTACAAAAGGTAATATAGTGGTAATGGGAAGAAAAACCTATGAAAGTCTTCCACAAAAACCTTTGAAGGATAGGGAAAATATTGTATTAACAAGAGAAAACATTTTGTTTGAAAGTGCTAAAGTATTTTCAAATATAGATGAAGTACTAGAATTAAATAAGAGTATTAAAGATAAAGATATATTTATATGTGGTGGGCAATCAGTTTATGAACAATTTATGGCATATGCAGATAAACTTTATATAACACACATATTTCACGAATTTGATGCAGATACATTTTTTCCTGACATAGGGGATGAATGGGAAATAGAAAGTGTCGAGGCTACCAAAGAGTCTATAGATAATGAATATTCATATATTTGGGTGGTTTATAAAAGGAAAATTTGATTTGAGGTGAGCGTAATGATAGATAAGTTAATTGAAAGACAAAAAGAAGTAAAAAAACATATGGATAAACACAGATATGAGTTTAGGGATCGTAGAGATATGATTATGAGTTTCATGGCATATATTGTTGGTGAAACTGATGAAGTAAATAGAGCCATAAACTATAAATATTGGAAAAAACCCGAAAAGGAAGATGAAACTAAGATAAAAGAAGAGCTTGGAGATGTATTCTTGATGTGGCTAGACCTCATTATTAGATTAGGATTTGAAAAAGAAATATTTGATGTTATTTATGAAAAACAACTACATAATATAGAAAGACAGATGGGGAATATTGAAGGAAGAGAAGATTACAAACCATCATGTAATTGTTAAGATATATATATGGTTTGCGTGTAACGAAGCAATCCGTTGTTCTTAATTAAGAACAACGGATTGTAAATGCTAGTAGAATACTTTACATTTGTGTAAACTAATGTTAGATAAGTTGCTAACATTAATTTATGTGCTAATACAAGGGATTGCTTCGTGCCTCGCAACGCTAGTTTAGTGGATATGTTAAAAAATATAATAAGAAGAATGAGTGTAAAAAGAGTATGTTATATCATAGTTCTTGACACAATTTCAATCAGAAAGGAGAAATATATGAAAATTTTAGTAGTTAATTGCGGTAGTTCATCTTTAAAGTATCAGCTACTAGATATGGAGACAGAAGCAGTTTTAGCAAAAGGGTATGCAGAAAAAGTTGGGATGGAGGGTACGTTTACAACGCACGAGGCGAATGGTGAAGAAAAAACTATACACACACAGTTAAACCACCATACAGAAGCGATAAAGTTCATGGTAAAGTTATTAACAGATAAAGAAACTGGTGTTATAAAAGATTTAAGTGAGATAGATGCAGTAGGACATAGAGTTGTTCATGGTGGGGAGAACTTTAATAAATCTGTTATTGTAGATAGAGATGTAAAAGAAGCTATAAAAAAATGTATTCCCCTTGCACCTCTTCATAATCCTGCTAACCTTATAGGTATTGATGAATGTGAGAAAATACTTCCAAACGTTCCTATGATTGCAGTTTTTGATACAGCATTTCACCAATCTATGAGTAAAGTGGCGTATTTGTATGCATTGCCATATGAATATTATGAGAAATATGGCATAAGAAGATATGGATTCCATGGTACATCACATAAATATGTTACAAACAAAGCTGCAGAGGTATTAAATAAAAAAGTTGATGAACTTAAAATAATATCGTGCCATTTAGGTAATGGAGGAAGTATATGTGCCCTAAATCACGGAATAGTGGAAGATACTTCTATGGGATTTACACCACTTGAGGGGCTCATGATGGGCACTAGATCAGGAGATATAGATCCTGCTATTATCAAATTTCTTGTTAATGAAGAGGGAATGACTATTGATGAAATAGATAATGTATTAAATACAAAGTCCGGTTTGTTTGGAATATCTGGAGTATCTAATGATATGAGAGATATAGAAAATGCAGCGCGAGAAGGAAATGAAAGAGCACTAATATCTTTAAAAATGTATACCCATATGGTAGTAAAATATATAGGTGGATATATTGCAGCAATGAATGGAGTAGATCTAATAATATTTACTGCAGGAACAGGCGAAAAAGGCATAAAACAAAGAGAAAAGGTATGTAACTATTTTGGCTATATGGGAATAACTATTGATAAAGAAGCTAATAACTGCAGAAGTAAATTAGTAGAAATATCTACACCAGATAGTAAAGTAAAAGTAATGGTAGTACCAACTAATGAGGAGCTTACAATAGCAAGAGATACGAAAGAGATAGTGGGGAACATATAACATAAAAACATAAGATTTAAAATAAGCTCTTTATAGGAGCTTATTTTAAACATAAAAAACGACAAAAACCGTAAAAATAAGCAAAAAATGAGTTGACATGAGTGTAAAAATATGGTAAAATAGGAACAATTATTATTTAAAAATAAATACATAATAACAGGGGGTAAATATGAAAAAAAATATTTTTGTAAAGTTATTAAATACAAAATTAATAAGTGCGGTGGCACTGATAATTTTAGCTTCTATACTTTTTGTTTCAATTCAGGCTTTTGGATATACAGGAGATTACAGAGGTATTGGTTGGAGCGAATATGGAATGGTGAAGCCAACAGCTGGATTTTTGATTACTAATAATACAACTGGGGACACATTTTACTCTGATAAGAGTGCAAATACGATAGGTGTAGGTATACCAGTAATGAAAATAAAAAAAGGTGATACCTTATCATTTTCAGACAGAAGTAGTGCAGTAAATCCAGGTGAAAGTATTATAGCATGGGATTTTCAACTTGATAAGGCAAATGGGGAATCTAATATTAAATCCCTACGCGGATCGCCTAAGATAGTGTCGCATACTTTTACTAGTACGGGTACTTACTATGCATACTTATGCGTAAAAGCTGATCTTACAGGTACGGCGTGGAACTATACGTCATCTAAATACTGGACAGTTTTTAATCAATGGGGATGGAGCGAAGGTTTGTGGTCACAAAATGGGCAACATTCAGTTTACTCAAGTAAAACAGGTGGTAACTGGTATTTTACGAAGGTTCAAATTGATTGTACAGAGCAACCAGCAAAAACACTTGATCGTATAGCAGTTACTCCGAAATATGCTTCTTTTAAAACAAATAGCATCTATACAAATGAGAAAGTTAAAGTTATAGCATATTATACAGATGGTACTAATTTAGATGTTACTAGTAGTTCTACACTTGCATCACCTGCTACAAATATTGTTTATTATTCACCTAATGATGGATATTTACATAGTGGAGCAAATACAGGGAATATAGGTATGAGTGCGAGTTATCCTGAGAATGGTATAACAAAAACTGATTCTATTTCTGTCAATGTTACAGAGCAACCAGTAAAAACAATAACAAGAATTAATATAGAGAAACCATCATATTCAATGAATACTAATTCATCAGATACAATAACGGTATATGGATATTATTCAGATGGTACATCAGCAGGCGATATAACGAATAGTGTTACATATTTAACAACAAATTCGAGTATAGCTAAAGCGATAGGAAGATATTTATATAGTTATAGTGCAGGAAATAATGTAACAATAACAGCAAAATATAATGGTTATACTGATACATGTACGGTAAATGTATCAGCACCAGTAAAAACAATCACAAGAATTGATATAGAGAAACCATCATATTCAATGAATACTAATTCATCAGATACAATAACGGTATATGGATACTATTCAGATGGTACATCAGCCGGAGATATAACAAATAGTATTGACTATACAACAACAGATTCAAGTGTAGCTAAAGCGATAGGAAGATATTTATATAGTTATAGTGCAGGAAATAATGTAACAATAACAGCAAAGTATAATGGTTATACTGATACATGTACGGTAAATGTATCAGCACCAGGTAATAATACAGGAATACTAAAGGGTATAGAAGTTACACCAACTCAAAAGACAATTAATGGTCTTAATACAACTTCTCTACCAGTATCAGTAACAGCTATATATGACAATGGAAGCAAAAAGGATGTTACAAATACTTCTAAATATAATAGTTTGAATCCAAGTATTGCTACAGTAAATGAGATTAACTATAAATTAAAAAGTGGAGTTAAAGAAGGTAATACTTATATAGAGATTACTTATACAGAGGGTGGTATTACAAGGTATGAATCTATATATGTAAAAGTTATAGATGACTTAGATGATATAGATGAAGAAGAAACACCAGAAGGAATAGTAGAGTTAGAAAAAATAGAGATAATACCAGGTGAAAAACAAACCATAGAAGGTTTTGAAGAATATGGGGATACTTTGAAAGTAAGGGCAACTTATAGTGATGATACTACCGAATATGTAACAGAAGATGTTGAATTTGAATCAGAAGATGAAGATGTAGCATATGTTACAACAAGTTATAAAGTAAAAAGCGGTGAAGATGAAGGAACTGTAGAGATAACTGCAACATACGAAGAAGATGGGATAACAAAAAAAGATACTATAGATGTCAAAGTTGTTGAAGATGATGAAGATGACGATGATGATATAGATGATGACATGAACTCAAATGTGTCAGGATTAAGAGTAGAATTAAAAAATAAACAAAATAGAATAAAATACTTAGAAGGAACAAAAGTTACTTATTATGTTGATTACTATAACGGAACAGATGAAGACATAGAAGATGTTAAAATTACTTTGACATTTCCTAAGAAAATGACTGTAATAGATGCCGATGGAGGAACTAAATCAACTACCAAAATAACTTGGGATGTAGGAACAGTGGATTCAGACGATACAGGAAGATACGAAGTAGAATTAGAATACAAGGATGTCAGTGGAACAGATGAGATAGAGCTTATAGCAAAAATATATGAAGATGATGATGAAGAAGATGATTCAGAAGTTAAAAATCTTATTTATGAGAAAAATGCATCGGGACAACATAGTTTATATATGCTTGGATACCCTGATGGAACATTTAGACCGGAAAATAAGATAACAAGACAAGAACTAGCAGCAGCAATAGTGAGATTATTTAACTTAAGTTCAGTTGGTTCAAACAATTATTCATTTGGCAATAATAACTCATATAATGCCAATTATAATACAGCGCAATCAAGATATAAAGATGTTACTCCTCAGACTTGTTGGGGATATAATGAAATAATGACAGCAACAAACTTAGGATTACTGTCTGGATACAGTGATGGAACATTTAGGCCAGAAGCACCCATAACAAAAGCTGAATTTTTAGCGATAATAGCTAGAAGAATGGAAGTAGCAAATAAAGAAACATTAACTATTCATTTTCCAGAAATAAGAACATATTGGGCGGCAAATGAAATAGAACAATTATATAGGTTAAAATTGGTACTTGATAGTGATTTAGTAACTAAAAATATTACTCAAGCAATAACAAGAGCAGAAGTAGTTACAATATTAAATAGGGTGAACTATAGAGGACCGCTTAGAACCGGAACTACTTATTTTGGGGATGTTTCATCATATTACTGGGCAAGTGGTGATATACAAGAAGCAGCAATAAACCACGGTTATAATATAGATGTAAATGGAGAAGAAAAGGAAAGATAAATATTTATTATAAAAGTCCAAAAAGTATGCGAAGAAATTTTGCTTACTTTTTGGACTTTTATAAAGAAAATTTGAAATTTTACTTGACAAAATAGTAAAAGAATGAAAAAATGATAGTATAGATAAAATTAGAATAATTAGATAAAACTATGAACTTAATAAAGGGGATGATATATTTGAAAATATTAGTTGTAGATGATACTAGACTAAATTTAGCTTTTGCTGAAAGTATTATTAAAAAAAGTAATCTTGATGTTGAATTAATATTAGTTGGAAATGGTATGGCGGCGTTAGAGGCTATTAGTAAGAACGAAATAAATATAATTATACTTGACATTGTAATGCCTGGAATGACAGGAATAGAAGTTTTGAAGAAAATAAGAAGTAATCAAGATAATGATAATATTCGAATTCTTATGTTTACATCTATAAATGATAAAGAGATTTTGAGGGAATGCTTAGAAAATGGTGCAACAGATTACATAAACAAACCAATAGATGAGATAGAATTTATCTCTAGAATAAAAGTTGCTATAAGAGAGTGTAAATATCAAAACAAAATAAAAGACACACAATTTTTCATAATACAGAAAGAAAAACTGGTTGCTATAGGAGAACTTGCAGCCGGAATCGCACATGAAATAAATAATCCTGTTGGCTACGTTCAAAGTAATGTTCAAACTTTAAAGAAATATGTAGATATTATTAGAAATCTCTCAAAAGAATATGAAATATTAATAAATGATTTTTTTGTAGAGTCTACAATAGAAAAGATACAAAGGGTATTAAGTGAAGAAGAGAAGGAGATAATCACAAAACTTCAAAATATGGATGTTCAAAAAGAACGAATGAAATATGATTTTATAATAAGTGATCTAGATGAATTGTTCAAAGAATCTTTTGATGGATTAGATAGAGTTACTGAGATAGTACAATCTCTTAAAAATTTTGCACGTCAAGATAAAATAAATTTAATAAAACCAGAGGATATAACTAAAATAATGGATGAAACTTTAATAATAGCTAAAAATGAATCTAAATACTATGTCGATATATATAAAGAATATGAAGAAAACTTACCAGAAGTAGGATGTATTAGAAATCAAATTGTACAAGTCTTTTTAAATATAATAATAAACGCAATACAAGCCATAAAAACTCAAGGTAAATCTGAAAAAGGAAATTTATACATTAAGATATACAAGGATCAAGACAATATAGTTTGTTCTATAAAAGATGACGGACCTGGTATCGGAGACAGTATAAAAAGTAATATATTTGATCCCTTTTTTACTACAAAAGACGTTGGTGAAGGAACAGGACTTGGACTTAGTATATCATATGATTTAATAGTAAATAAACATAAAGGCGAGATTATATTAAATACAGAGTTAGGTAAAGGAACTAATTTTATTATTAAAATTCCTATACTAACTAAATCTGATAATTAGTAGAAATTAGCTAAGGAAAAATTAGTCTGGTGTTTTGTAACACAAGAAATAGTATTTGCTTTTTGGTATTAAATTAAACGGAAAGGACGATGCATAATGGAGGAAAACAACATAAAAGTGTTATTTGTTGATGATGAAGAAAATATATTGAGTTCTATTAGAAGAGCAATGATTACCGAACCATATATATGTTATTTTGCAATTTCAGGAGTAGAGGCTCTAAAGATAATGGCCGAAAAAAAGATAGATATTATAGTTTCTGATATGAAAATGCCTAATATGTCTGGTCTTGAATTAATGAAGAAAATAAAAGACAGCTATCCAGATACAATCAAAATAATACTTTCGGGATATGCACAACTAACTCAAGTTATTGCAACAGTCAACAATGTTGATTTATATAAGTTCTTACTCAAACCTTGGAAGAATGAGGAATTATACGACACATTAAATGATGCGTCTAATTATGTGAGGCTTCTTGAAACGAAAAATAAAGAATTTGAAAAATTAGAAACTAAAAATGCTATGTACCAAAAGCTAATGAATATAAAACAATCAGGGGAAAATGTTACTAAAAATGATATTCAAAATATAAAAATAATTATATCTAGATTTTTTAAAAATTTAAATTTTTTACTCTCAATTAAACAAGACCAAAATATTTTAAGTTTGGCAATGGCATTAGAAAAATTATACGAAGTATATATAGAAAATTTACCTACTGTAATTTCAAGTTATATAAACGAGGATTTAATAGTCTTTTTGAAAAGCTATAAAATAGATTTGGAAACTTTGGGGGAATTATCAAACACAACCTATACAGGAAATGTAAGTTTGATAAAAAGCTTAATAAATGAGCTTATTGATTATTTATATATTTTAACAAGAAATAATGCAATTAGTGTAACCTTAAACATATTAGAAAAAGACTTTGAAATAAGGTTTAAAATACCATTAGGTTATATACTTAAAAACAATGAAAATATACCGATAGAGATAAAGTTTCTTCCTAGATATATTGATTTAGCAAGGGATTTAATGAAACTTTCAGGTATTGATTTAATTATAACAAATAGTGAAAGTGAGATACAGATTATATTGACTAATGAGAAAAAATAATATTCAAATGTAATTATAAAGAGGGTAAGGAGAATAACTATGAGATTGGATCAATTTCTTGCAAATGCGGGGCTAGGTAGTAGAAGTCAAGTAAAAGAATATCTAAAACAAATGAGAATAAAAGTCGATGGTGTTACTACAAAAGATTACGGATATAAAGTGAATGAAAATAATCAAGTGATAGAGTGTGATGGCAAAACAATAGAATATAAAAAGTATAGATATTACATGTTAAACAAACCAGATGGCTATATAACAGCTACAGAAGATAAAACTGATGCGACAGTGATGGATTTACTAGATATACCAAATAAAAAAGATTTTTTTCCTGTTGGAAGACTTGATAAAGATACGGAGGGACTCCTAATTATAACTAATGATGGGGAGTTCCTTCATAATGTTCTGTCACCTAAAAAACATGTGTCTAAAACTTACTATGCGAGAATAAATGGTATGATTGAATACCAACATATAGGACGATTTAAGGAAGGAATAGTGTTAGATGATGGATACAAATGTCTACCCTCAAAACTTGAGATTGTAACCTCGGCTGAAATATCAGAGATAAAACTTATAATATATGAGGGGAAATTTCATCAAGTAAAACGTATGTTTGAAGCAATGGGGATGAAGGTGGTGTATCTAAAAAGGGTAGCCATGGGCAAACTAGAGCTTTATGGTAATTTAAAGCTAGGGGAGTTTAGGGAATTGAGTATGGAAGATATAGGTAAAGTGAAAGAAATTATAATAAAATAAAAAAAGATTTGACAACAAGTCTTTTTTTATTTACAATAGAGAGACTATTATAATAGTAATACAGGAGGCGTAACATGGATATAGTTTTGAAACTTACAAAAGAGTTGGAGATTAATAAATGGCAAGTTGAAAGTGTAATAAAGCTTATAGATGAGGGTAATACTATACCTTTTATATCTAGATATAGAAAAGAAATGACTGGTTCGTTAAACGATGAGGTTTTGCGTAAATTTGATGAGCGTCTAAAATACTTACGTAATCTTGAAGATAGAAAGATACAGGTTATTAAGATTATAGATGAACAAGGAAAGCTAACCGATGAACTAAAGGCTAGTATAGAAGTCGCTGAAACTCTTGTAGAAGTGGAAGACTTATATAGACCTTACAAACAAAAGAGGCAAACTCGTGCTACAAAGGCTATAGAAAGAGGACTTGAACCACTTGCTGAGTTTATATGGTTGCAGGAAATTGATAAGCCTGTAGAGGAATATGCTAAGGATTTTATAAATGAAGAAAAAGGTGTAAATACAGTTGAAGATGCAGTGTCTGGTGCTATGGATATTTTGGCGGAGAGAATAGCGGATAACCCAGAATATAGAAAGTGGATTAGAGGTTATATATTTAGAAATGGAATACTTGTAACAAAAGCGACAAAAGAAGATAGTGAAAAGGTGTATGAAATGTACTTTGAGTACAGTGAATCATGTTCTAGCATACCTGGTCATAGAATACTTGCTATAAATAGAGGGGAAAATGAAAAACAGCTCTCTGTTAAAATAGATGTTGATACCACCAGAATATATGAAATACTCCAGATGAATGTAATAAAGAAAGATAATATATATACAAATAATCTACTAAAGCAGGTAGTTGAAGATGCATATAAAAGACTTGTTTTTCCAAGTGTGGAGCGTGAAATAAGATCAGAGCTTACAGAAAAAGCTGAGGATGGGGCAATAGTAGTTTTTGCTAAAAACCTAAAGCAAATTCTTATGCAGCCACCAATTGTAGGCAAGAACGTACTTGGACTCGATCCAGCATATAGGACTGGATGCAAAATATCAGTAGTTGATAATACAGGAAAGGTTTTAGATACTACAGTGATTTATCCTACGCCACCACAAAATAAAATTGAAGAATCTAAAGAAGTATTAAAAAAGCTTATCAAGAAATATGATGTAGATGTAATATCTATAGGAAATGGGACAGCATCAAGAGAGTCTGAGCAATTTATAGTAAACCTCCTAAAGGAAATAGATAAAACGATATATTATGTAATAGTAAACGAAGCGGGTGCATCAGTTTATTCAGCATCAGAGCTTGCGACAAAGGAGTTTCCAAATTTTGATGTAGGACAAAGAAGTGCGGTGTCTATAGCAAGAAGGTTACAAGACCCACTTTCAGAGCTTGTAAAAATAGATCCTAAATCTATAGGAGTTGGACAATACCAACATGATATGAACCAAAAGAAGCTAAAAGAAAACTTAAGTGCTGTTGTCGAGGATACGGTTAATAATGTAGGTGTTGATCTAAATACAGCATCAGTACCTTTACTTAGATATGTGTCGGGGATATCTGAACAGATAGCAAATAATATTGTAGAGTATAGGGAGGAAAATTCTAAATTTAAATCAAGAAAAGAACTTCTCAAGGTTAAAAAGCTTGGAGGAAAAACATATGAACAATGCGCTGGATTTCTCAGAATATCAAATGGTGAAAATGCATTTGATAATACAGGTATTCACCCAGAGTCATATAAAAATGCAGAGTTGATTGTTAAAAAGTTAGGATATAAGGTAAATGATTTAAAAAATACACAAATAAAGGTTGATTTGAGTAAGGATGAAAAGGAAAATCTGGCTAAAGAAATAGATATAGGATTACCAACCTTACTAGATATAATAAGTGATTTACAAAAGCCAGGACGTGATCCAAGAGAAGATATGCCTAAGCCAATACTAAGAAGTGATGTACTTGACACTAAAGATGTAAAAGAAGGCATGAGACTAAATGGTACAGTTAGAAACCTAGTTGACTTTGGTGCATTTATAGATATAGGCGTTCACCAAGATGGTCTAGTACATATATCAGAAATAACAGACAGACACATAAAACACCCAATGGAGATATTATCTGTTGGGGATATAGTAGAGGTTGTGGTTATTGGTGTTGATGAGGCGAGAAATAGAATAAATTTGAGCATAAAAAAAGCAAAATAACCGCACACTGTTGCGGTTATTTCTATGCAGTAGGGCATGATTCATTATTTTCGGGTGTATTAGCATATACAGGTGTAAACTTCTCTAATGTTAGAATCTCGTCAAAGATAGCATAATGAGTTTCAAATATTTTTTCTACGCTAGATGATGAATCGGAATTATAAGTTTCTTTTATTGAAGATACTAACTTATTAGGGACATACGAATAGTGGGATGATAGTTCCTCTGTACTAATACCAAATTTTTGATTAAACTTGGTTTGCCTACTAAATATGTCTGATTGTATATTATTATCTGATAAATCGATAGTATAGCTACTTAAAAAATTAATTCTTCTGGCAACTGTTTTAACTCCACATATTAAATCTTTTGGCCTATCAACGATCTGTTGTTTTAAGTCGTAAAGATCTAATAACTGAAATTTTATATCTTTTCTAACTTTATTACCTGATAAAGAATTGGGAAATTCTGTCACAATTTTTTTTGTTTCTGCATCAGAGAAGTATTCTAATAATGAGTCAAATGATTCATCTAATGTTTTTTCTGAATAGGCAGAAATTTGTGGGTTAATTCTAATAATAGAAAAAATATCTTGCTCTTTAAAACCTTTACCTCTTAAGTAATCACTAAATCTATTTATCTTGTTACCAGAAGAAATTATAGTTGGAAATCGTTTTAATATATCATGTATATTGGTATCTGAGCATCCAAGATTCATTAAATTATCAAAAGTTAATCTTAATTTTTCAGATGATGCAATTCGTGAAGCTGATTTACAAAGTTTAGAAAACGAATGGTATTCTTTTAATAAATATGTATCTTGTTCTGATAATTCACTAAGTAATATAGATTGTTCTTTCTCTGTACAACCTTCAAACTTTTTGTGTAATACACCTAAATTATGAAAGTCATGTGAAACATTTGTACCGGTGTAATCTAAGAAAAAATATTTTAAAATAAGAGATTCTCTTTTCTTTATTTCTTCGTAACTTGCCATAATATCCCTCCATTCAACTTTTTTATTATATAACAAAACTCGACATATGTCAATAACTGGATAACAAAAAATGTCTGATTGACAAATGTTTTTTTAAATTGTATAATATCACATATACAAAATAGACTGGAGTGAGTAATTTGATATGTGAAACATATAGCACAGAAGAAACAAAAATGATAGGAAATAACATAGGGAGAAATGCAAAACCAGATGATGTTATATGTCTTGTTGGTGATCTTGGAGTAGGAAAAACCATAATAACTAAAGGCATAGCAGAGGCTTTACGCATAAATGAGAATATAACTAGTCCTACATTTACTATTGTAAATGAATATGAAGGAGTAAACCTCAACCTATATCATTTTGACACATATAGAATAGTAGATGAGAACGAGATGTGGGAAATAGGTTTTGAGGAGTATTTATATAAAAAAGGAATTTGTGTTATAGAGTGGGCAGATACGATAAAGAATCTAATACCTAAAAATTCCATATGGATATATATAGAGAAAGACTTAAGTAAGGGTGAGGAATATAGAAAAATTACAATTGAAAATTGAAAATGGAGACTTGAAAATGGAAAAATATAATAAATATTCAGATTACTTAAAACAAACATATGGTGAGAAAGTTTACAAATTACCCATTAACATTCCTGTTACATGTCCAAATAGGGATGGGTGCGTAGGAACTGGTGGATGCATTTTTTGTGGAGAAGAAGGTACAGGTTTTGAGAGCTTGTCAAATGATATGTCTGTTAAGGATCAGATCGCAAAAAATATGCAACACATTGGTGAAAAATACGCTGCAAATAAATATATAGCCTATTTTCAGAATTTTTCAAATACCTATTTGCCTATAGAAAAATTTAAAAAGTATATAAAAGAAGCTATAGTGGAAAACATAGTAGAAATCGCCATATCTACAAGGCCTGATTGTATAAATGAAGAATATTTAGTTTTTCTGAGGAGTACTGCAGATAAACACAATGTAAATATAACTATTGAGCTAGGTTTACAAACTGTAAATTATAAAACACTAAAAAAGATAAATAGGGGTCACACTCTGGCAGAATATATAGAAGCAGTTTTAAGCATAAAAAAATACAGATTTAAAGTATGTACCCATATGATATTAAACCTACCTTGGGACGACGATGAGGATGTCGTAGAAGGGGCCAAAATCATATCAGCACTTGGCATCGATTTTGTTAAACTACATTCGTTATATATAGTGAAAAACACAGTGCTTTCAGAAATGTATGATAAAAAAGAATTTGATATGATAAGTGCTGATGATTATAAAAAGCGAGTAATGCTGTTTCTCGAGTATTTGTCACCCAAAATTGTTCTACAAAGACTTATAAGTAGGGCACCAAAACAAAACACTGTATTTGTGAATTGGTATACAAGCTGGTGGAAAATACGAGATGAGATAGAGGAACAGATGTTGAAGGATGGTAGATATCAAGGGAGACTTTGTAATTATTTAGGAGGACGAGCACTAAGGGATTTCCCTCTATAAGTAGAGAGGGGTAGGGGTTAATATGACGAACGGAGGTGACTAGCGTGAATATATATGCTATATCGGATTTGCATTTTGGTGAAGCCGCAGGTAAGGATATGGATTTGTTTGGTGAAAAATGGTTAAATCATAAAGAGAAGATAATAAATAATTGGAAGACTATTGTTACGGACAATGATATAGTACTTATGTCGGGTGATACTTCATGGGCTACAAGCTTAGAAGACGCTAAGGCTGATTTAGATGAGATATCAAATCTTCCTGGTAGAAAGGTAATATCCAGGGGTAATCATGATTATTGGTGGAAGTCACTGTATAAATTAAATAATTTATATGAAAATATATTCTTTATACAAAATGAAACTATATTTGAGATAGATAATATAACTATATGTGCAACTAAAGGATATCTATGCCCTAATGACTATAAATTTAACAAAGCGGATGAAAAAATATACAAACGAGAAGTGGCACGTTTGAAGCTAGCTTTATCATCAGCTAGTAAAAAAAATACAGAATATATAATTCTACTATTGCATTATCCTCCAACAAATGATAAACTAGAAACATCAGGATTTATAGAACTGATAAATAAATATAATGTAAAAAAAGTTATATATGGCCATTTGCACGGCAAAAGATATTATAAAGATGGGTTACAAGGGGTTTATAATAGGGTTGATTATATTTTAGCATCTTCAGATTATTTAGATTTCAAACCGAGGTTAGTAAACTTGTAATTTACGATTGTAAATACTAAAAACTACGTGCCTAAAGCATACTACAGCGAAGTCTACCACATACGAATTATATATCCACGCACAAGGTATTGCAAGGAGTTGATTTTTATTAGTATATTAGACTCAATAAAGAATAAATTTAAAAATGATAATATTGGTGAAGTAGAAGAAAAAGCTGAGGAATCTACTGTTTTTGATGAACTTTCTTATGTGGAAAAACTATGTCAAAAATCTATACAGGTTTCAAAAATGCGAACCAAAAGAATCCATACATTAAATCATTATAAAGAAACTTTAAAGAGTATTGATGTATATGAAAAGATTGATGATAATACAATTAAAAAAATAGATAAATTAATGCATGACTATGCTAAATTGAAAGAAAATAGGGAAAATTTAAAGAATCATTTACTAGAATATGGAAAAAAATATGAGCATTTATCACACTATTCATATCAGGATATAGATAATGAGATAATTCAAATAAAAAAATTAGAGAAAGAACAACTAATAGTAAAAAAAGATATGGATTGTTTAAGAAGTGAAAAAGAAGAAATACTTCAAAATTTCGAACAAACAGAAAGAGCGTTTAAGATAGTTAGGGCATTATTTCATTTTACAATATTTTCTGTGTCGTTAGTTGTTATTATCTTTGTTATTTTATTTTCAATAATGAAAGAAAGTGTAGTAATGCCAGCTTCGATAACAACTGTTGTAGTCATTTTTTGGAGTACGTGGTTATACATATTCAATAATAAACTTGAAAAGGACCTAGTAAAATATAGACAACTACAAGCACGAGAAATAAAATTATCTAATAAAGTTAAATTAAAATATGTAGAAGTAACTAACTTGTTAGATTACAAATACAAAAAATTTAATACACGTTCTGCAGAAGCACTTAAATATGAGTGGGATAAATATCAAGAAACACTAGATAAAAAGTATCAGTATAATAAAGTATTCCACCAATTTTTTGATATCGAAGAGCAACTTCAAGAGGTACTAACAAGCAAAGAAATAATATTTGATGAAGATATTAACATGATAGAATTAATTTCAAATATAAAAGAAAAAATAAGGTTAAAATATGATTTACAACACAAAGTAAATATAATAAAAGGTGAAATAGAAACTATGGACAAGGAACTATCAAAAATAAAGGAATCATTAAATCAAATGGAAAAAGAAGATAAAACAGATCAAAAATTAATAAGAGGAATTATTGATTCATATTTTAAAGAATTAGATGAGTTAACGCAGTAACAAATATTTAAGATTAAATAGGGAGGCATTTATGTATAAACATTTTATATGGGATTTTGATGGAACTTTATTTGACACTTATCCTATGATAGTAAAGCTGCACAAAGATATACTTCTAGAGCACGGTATAAATGAAGACATGGATATGATACTCAAAATGTTAAAAGAACAGTCTGCAAAACATGTTCTTCGGTATTATAAAGAAAAATACAATATAACTACAGAAGATTTTTACGAAGAATATTGGAAAAAGGAACGAACAGAAGAATATGTAAATATAGCAAAACCTATTGAAAATGCAATAGAAGTGTGTAAATATATAATTAGTAAGGGATATAAAAATTATATAATAAGTAATAGAAGTGATAGTATAATATTTTTTTTAAATAGGTATGACTTATTAAAATACTTTGAAGAAATTACCTTTGTAAACCCTACAATGAAGGTAAAACCAAGTACTGATATGTTTATTTATACTATGAACAAATATAATATAAATAAAGAAGAAACCCTGTCTATAGGAGATACAAATCTGGACCTTATTGCTAGTACAAAGATGGGCATAGACTTTTGCATGTACAAACCTTTTTCGGAAAAATTAGATTATTTGCCGAAATATGTAATTGACTCTATGGAGGAATTATATGAGATAATTACTTAGTTGAAGTGTATTATCTAAAACTAAAATTAAAGGAGAATAACTATGAAAAAATTAATTTCTATCGTAGCACTTTGCACGTTACTTGTTGGATGTAGTAATCCAGAATATGTAGCGGAAATGAAAAAGCAAAATATCGAACAAGCTAAAAGTATAGAACAAGTAGGGCAGGAAGGAAATAACAAAAACAGTATTGGGGAGGAAAAGACAAATATGACATTAGCACAATTTGAAAAACCAGTAGTAGGAGAAGAAATCGCAATAATTAAAACAAACATGGGGAACATTAAAATAAGGTTATTCCCACAGTTTGCACCAAAGGCTGTAGAAAATTTTGTTACACATGCTAAGGAAGGATATTATGATAATCTTAAATTTCATCGTGTTATGGAAGAATTTATGGTACAAGGTGGAGATCCAAAAGGTGATGGAACAGGTGGGGAAAGTATATGGGGAAAACCATTTGAAGATGAATTTACACAAAATGCACTTAATTTTAGGGGTGCCTTATCAATGGCAAACTCAGGAGCTAATACTAATGGAAGTCAATTTTTTATAGTGCAAGCAACCACAGTTAACAATGATTTAGTAGATGCATATACAAAACAGGGTGTTCCAGCAGAAATAATTAACGCATACAAAGAACATGGTGGAACTCCATGGCTTGACGGAAAACACACAGTGTTTGGGCAAGTTTTTGAAGGTTTGGACATCGTAGACAACATAGCAAAAGTAAAAGTAGATGATTTCGATAAGCCAGTTGTGGATGTGATTATGGAGAGAATATTGATTGAGAAGTATGGAGAATAAATGTATTCAAAAATAATTAAAACTAAAAAGAAGTATAGATTTATATTTTAACTCTATACTTCTTTTTAATTTTTGAAAATTTTTTAATTTTCTCTATTGACAAAAGCTCCAAATCGTGGTATAAAATAATTAGCACTCAGATGAGTAGAGTGCTAACAAGAGGATGTGATGGTGTGGTTTTAGATGACAGGAAAGTAAAAATCCTTATGGCTATTATTGATGACTACATCAAAAATGCCGAGCCGGTTGGTTCAGGGACTATTGTTAGAAAGTATGATATGGGTGTGAGCCCAGCAACAATAAGAAATGAAATGGCAGGTTTAGTAGAACTCGGTTTACTTCTGCAACCACATACTTCTGCGGGAAGAGTTCCATCTGAGAAAGCCTACAGACTTTATGTAAATGAACTGATGAAACAAAAACAGGTAGACAAAGCACCAATATCAAATATTCAAGACATTTTGAGATCTAAAATTGATAATCCTGATGAGCTTATAAGAGGGATAGCAAGGATCGTTTCCCAAAATACTCTTTATGCTGTAATAGTTACTAAACCACATTCCGAAAAATCAACTATTAAGTATATACAATTAATAAACATCGATGAGAACAGTGTGCTTTTGGTGTTGGTTATAAATAAAGATATCGTAAGAAATCACATTTTTAAATCGAGTGTGGCCGTTACTCAAGAAAAGCTTGATCAAATCTCAAAAATATTAAATAAAAACTTTGTAAATCATTCTTTACAGGATATAAACATAGAACTTATTCATAGAGTGGGGACAGAACTTGTAGACTATAAAAACATACTTGCACCGATTCTAGACGTTATTGCAAATACCATAAAAGGTATTGATAAACAGGATTGCTATGTTGCTGGGATGAAGAATATTCTTGATTTTCCTGAATTTAACGATTTAGAAAAAGCAAAAGATATGATGAAGTTTTTAGACGAGTCAGATGGGATATTAAAAATATTAAATGTATTTCAGATGGATAGTGGTAAAATAATGGTCCGTATAGGCTCTGAAAACGGTTTTTCTCAGGTAGATCAATGTAGTATCGTCAGTGGTAAGTATAACATAAATAACAGCATGTATGGTACTATTGCTATACTTGGCCCAACAAGAATGGATTACTTAAACACAGTAGCATTACTAAGTGGTTTAATAAAACAGGTAAATGGATTATGAAAATTAAAAACACAAAGGAAGGAGAAAAATATGAAAGAAAAGAAAATCGAAAATGAAGATGAAGAAATAAAATTTGGAGAAGAAGGTATTATAGAAACAGTAGAAATAATTGAGTTACAGAGAAAATTAGAAGAAAAAGAGTTAGAGTGTATTAGTAATCTTGACAAATATCAAAGAAACATGGCTGAGTTTGATAATTTTAGAAAACGAACTATAAAAGAGAAATCAGAAATGTATGATATTGGAGTTATGGAGACAGTAGGCAAAATATTACCAATGATTGATAATCTAGATAGAGCAATGGCACAAATAAGTAAAGATATTAGTGAAGAAGAAGTAAAAGAGTACTCAATACTTAAAGGTATAAAAATGATATATGATCAATTTAATGATACCCTAAAAGGTATAGGTGTTGAAGAAATTGATGCATTGAATAAACCATTTGACACGAATATACACAATGCAGTTATGCATGTCGAAGATGAAAATTATGGACAAAATGAAGTCATAGAAGTATTTCAAAAAGGATATACTTATGGAGAAAAAGTAATGAGGCATGCAATGGTGAAGGTTGCGAATTAAGTTGAAAGTGGAAAATTGAAAGTGGAAAGTTAAAAAAATAAAAAATAAAAAGATAGTCGCAGGCAAGCCCGGCGAGCTACAAAAAACATAAAGGGAGGAATTTAAAAATGGGAAAAATAATAGGAATTGACTTAGGAACAACGAATTCATGTGTATCAGTAATGGAAGGTGGAAAACCAGTAGTAATAGCTAATGCTGAGGGGTTTAGAACAACTCCATCGGTTGTTGCATTTAGTAAAAATGGTGAGAGATTAGTTGGGGAATCTGCTAAACGTCAAGCTATAACAAATCCAGATAAGACTATATCATCAATAAAAAGGGAAATGGGTACAGATCATAAAACAAAAATAGAAGATAAAAATTATTCTCCACAAGAGATTTCAGCTATGATTTTACAAAAACTTAAAGCAGATGCAGAAAGTTATTTAGGAGAAAAAGTTACAGAGGCAGTTATAACAGTACCAGCATATTTTTCAGATAGTCAAAGACAAGCAACGAAAGATGCAGGTAAGATTGCAGGACTTGATGTAAAAAGAATAATAAATGAGCCAACTGCAGCAGCACTTGCTTATGGACTAGATAATGAACATGAACAAAAAATAATGGTTTACGATTTAGGAGGGGGAACTTTTGACGTATCTATTATTGAAATAGGTGATGGAGTTCTTGAAGTTCTTGCAACTAGTGGTGATAATCGTCTAGGTGGGGATGACTTTGATAATAGAGTAATGGACTATCTAATAAAAGAGTTTAAAAATAAAGAAGGTATAGATCTTAGTAAAGATAAAATGGCTTCTCAAAGATTAAAAGAAGCAGCAGAGAAAGCAAAAAAAGAATTATCAAGCAATACAACTTCAAACATTAACCTTCCATTTATTACAGCAAATAATGAAGGACCAAAACATATGGATATAACACTTACACGTGCAAAATTTGAGGAACTTGTTGGAGATCTTATAGAAAGAACAGCAAATCCGGTAAATACAGCGCTTAAAGACGCCAAAATAGATGTATCGAGTCTTGACAAAATATTGTTAGTTGGTGGATCTACAAGAGTACCAGCAGTACAAGAATTAGTTAAAAAGCTTACAGGTGGAAAAGAACCATTTAAAGGTATTAATCCAGATGAGTGTGTTGCCGTAGGAGCAGCTATACAAGGTGGAAAGCTTGCAGGAGATGCTGGAGCTGGAGATATATTACTTCTTGATGTTACACCTCTTTCTCTAGGTATTGAAACATTAGGTGGAGTATTTACAAAGCTTATTGAGAGAAATACAACAATACCTACAAAGAAAAGTCAAACGTTCTCTACAGCTGCAGATAATCAATCAGCAGTTAATATAGTAGTTTGTCAAGGGGAACGACAAATGGCTAGAGACAATAAAATGATTGGTTCATTCAATCTTGATGGAATACCACCAGCACCAAGAGGAGTACCTCAAATAGAGGTTACATTTGATATAGATGCAAATGGTATAGTTCACGTAGGTGCAAAAGATTTAGGAACAGGAAAAGAGCAAAGGATATCTATAACATCAAATACAAATCTTTCAGATGAAGAAATAGATAGGGCGGTAAAAGAAGCAGAAGCGCATGCAGAAGAAGATAAAAAACGTAAAGATTCAATAGATACTAGAAATGAGGCTGACTCATTAGCATTTCAAACAGAAAAGACATTAGGTGAGCTAGCTGATAAGATAGATGCAGCTGACAAGCAAAAGCTTGAAGATGAATTAAAGGAACTAAAAGAAGTACTACAAGCAAATCCGGTAGAAATGATAAATGAAGAAGGTGCAACAAAGATAAAAGAAGCTAAAGATAAGCTACAAAATACATTCATGGAAGTTTCTACAAAGCTTTACCAGACTGCACAAGCAGCTGGAATGAATCCCGATACAGCAACAGGGACAAATGAAGGTGAAGGTACAGGAAAAAAAGATAATGATGATGTAGTAGATGCAGATTATAAAGAAGTGTAAGCTCTTTTAAAAATAATTGACTTTTTCAGAAAAAGGTGTAAAATAATAGAAAAGATAGGATGAGAATAATCTCATCCTATCCTAATATGTATAGACTATTTTTATTGGAGGTATATATGGCTGAGAAGCAAAAGAAAAGAAGTGAAATTGAGGATAAGTATAAGTGGAGGCTTGAGGATATATATGCAAGTGATGATTTATGGGAAAAGGATTTTCATGAGTTAAAGAGTAAAACAGAAGTTATGAAAAAGTATAAGGGGAAACTTACAAGTGATGCTACAAATCTTCAAGAAGGTTTAGAACTGTATTTCGATATTTGTAGGTTACTAGATAAAGTTGTCATATATTCTGGTAATAGAAAGAATGAAGATTTAAATGTAGCAAAATATCAAGAAATGAGTGATAGATTAAAATCATTGATTGCTGAAATATCTAGTGAAATTGTTTTTGTAAAAACTGAGCTGACAAAACTAACTAAAGAAGAATTTAATAAATTTGTTAAAGAAAATAGTAGACTAGGGTTATATAACTTTTATATGGACGAGATTTTCAGATTAAAGAAACATGTATTAAGTGATGATGAAGAAAAGCTACTTGCAATGGCAAGTGAAATATTTGGTAGTCCAAAAAATACTTTTAGTATGTTAAATGATGCGGATATAAAGTTCCCTGTTTTGATAGATGATAAGGGTAATGAGGTAGAATTAACAAAAGGAAATTATAGCAAATTTATACAAAGTGGAGATAGAAATATAAGAAAAGAAGCTTTTGAAAAGCTTTATTCGGTATATATGTCATATAAAAATACATTTACTTCAACACTAAATTCAATCATCAAAACTGATGTATTTTTTGCGAAAGTTAGAAATTATGAATCACCTATTAAACTAGCACTATATGGAGACAATGTAGAAGTTTCTGTCTATGAAAATTTAATTGAGACAATGCATAAAAATTTGGATAAACTTCATAGATATTTTGGTGTCAGGAAAAAGTATATGGATTTGCAAGAACTTCATATGTATGATATATACGTACCAATGCTAAAAGATATTGATAAGGAAATATCATATGTGGATGCAGTTGATATGGTTAAAAACGCTTTGAAAGTACTTGGGGAAGATTATAATAAAAACATGAATATAGGATTTAAAAGTAATTGGATAGATGTATATGAGAATGAAGGAAAGATAGGTGGAGCATATAGTTGGGGTGGTTATGATACGAATCCGTATATATTACTTAATCACCAAAATAATTTGAATAGTTTATTTACCATAGCTCATGAAATGGGGCATTCTATGCATACTTTTTATTCAAAAGGAAATCAACCATATGTGTATGCCGAATATACAATATTTGTTGCAGAGGTTGCATCAACTGTAAATGAAGTGTTATTGATGAAGCAATTATTAAAAAATACAGATAATAAAGAAGAAAAGATGTATTTATTAAACCATTTTATGGAGGAAATTAGAACTACTATTTATAGACAAACACAATTTGCTGAGTTTGAAAAAATAACACATGATAAAATACAAAATGGAGAAGCATTATCTGCTGATAAGATTTGTGATATCTATCTTGAGCTAAACAAACTTTATTATGGTGAAAACGTAATAAGTGATGACCAAATAAAAGTAGAATGGGCGAGGATACCACATTTTTATAATAGTTTTTATGTATATAAATATGCTACAAGTTTTTCAGCTGCGATAGCTATAGCGGAAAAGATAGATAGTGGAGATAAGGAAACTCTTGATAATTACTTAAACTTCTTAAAAAGCGGTGGTTCAGATTATCCTATAGAGTTATTAAAAAAAGTTGGAGTAGATATGTCTACGCCAGAACCAGTGCAAAAAGCATTAGACTTTTTCGGAGAATTGGTGAATGAATTTGAGAAATTGATGAATGAAAAATAAAATAGTGACAAAAAAGGGAAGGAGCATAAATATATGGCTGTTAAAAAAGACTATTATGATGTTTTAGGCGTTAAAAAGGACGCAACAGAGCAGGAAGTTAAAAAAGCATTTAGAAAACTGGCTAAGGAGCATCATCCAGATAGTAATCAAAGTAGTAAAGAAGCTGAACATAAGTTTAAGGAGCTCAACGAGGCATATGAAGTTCTGAGTGACCCTACAAAGAAAGCACAGTATGACCAATTTGGTCATGCTGCGTTCGAAAATGGCGGTGGGGGTGCAGGAGGCTACGGCGGATTTAGTGGGTTTAATGGTGGATTTGGTGGAATGGAATTTGATTTAGGTGACATCTTTGGTGATTTCTTTGGAGGAAGTTCAGGCCGTTCAAAAAGGCGAGGTCCGCAAAGGGGTCAAGATGTACATATGTCACTTAATATAGATTTTGATGAAGCTGTATTTGGTAAAGAAAAAGAGATTACACTAAACTTAACCGAAGAATGTAATGTTTGTCATGGTTCAGGTTCTGAACCAGGGACAAAAGCAGACAAATGTCCTACTTGTGGCGGAACTGGACAATTAAAACAAACACAACAAACTATTTTTGGAACTATAGCAAATGTTGTAACATGCTCTACTTGTGGAGGTAAAGGCGAAATAATCAAAAATAAATGCCACAAATGTGTAGGTACAGGTAAGGTACGTGTGCCAAAGAAGATAAAGATCGAAATACCTGCAGGTATAGATAATTCACAAACTATAAGAGTAACAGGTAACGGCGAAGCTGGAGATAAAGGAGCACCTAAGGGAGATTTACTTATAACCATATATGTGAAGGAACATGGAATATTTGAAAGACAGGATATGGATATATATTGTGAGATACCTATAACCTTTACACAAGCAGCACTAGGTGATGAAATAGTGGTACCCACTGTCGATGGAAAAGTGAAATACACAATAAAAGAAGGTACACAATCAGGAACTAAGTTCAGACTAAAAGGTAAAGGAGTTCCGAGTTTGCGAAATAAAAACATACGTGGTGATCAATATGTTATCGTAAAAGTAGAAGTACCTACAAAACTCACCGAAAAACAAAGAAAGCTCCTAAAAGAATTTGCAGATACAGCTACTGATGATACATATAAAGAACATAATGGATTTTTTGATAAATTAAAAAATATATTTGGGTAAGTAAATTTGAAGAGCACCAAGATTACATATTTGGTGTTTTTAATTTGTTTTAGAATGTATACATAAACTTTAGAAAAACTTTTGTGATTTTTTTTGTTGTAAAAAAGGGTTTCACATAATATTGTCGAATAAGATAAATAGAGAATGTGAGTCGGAGGTGTTATATGTTTTATCCTGACGAAGTGATAGAAGAAGTTAGAAGAAGCAATGATGTTGCCGACATAGTGGGCGAATATGTTAGGCTTATTCAAAAAGGAAATTCGTATTCTGGGTTGTGTCCTTTTCACAATGAAAAGACACCTTCTTTTTATGTAAATAGAGACAAGCAGATATATCATTGTTTTGGGTGTGGAGCAGGAGGGAATGTTGTATCATTTATAATGCAGATCGAAAATCTTTCTTTTGTCGAAGCGATAAAGTATCTAGCAGAAAAAGCTAACATAAAGCTTCCTGAAGCCGAGATTTCTCTTGCACTTCGGGAAAAAATAAAGCAGAAAGAACTTTTAATACAAATAAATATTGAAGCCGCTAAATATTTTTATAAAATATTAAAATCTGATTATGGTAAGAATGCTAAAGAGTATTTAGATAAAAGAAAGATAAATGAAACTACACTTAAAAGCTTTGGACTTGGATATGCCCTAAATAACAGAAATTCGTTATCTAGATATATAAAAGATAAACATTTAGATGAAAAGCTGGCTGAAAAAGCAGGACTGATTATAAAAGACTCGACTGGTTATCATGATAGATTTTGGGATAGAGTGATTTTTCCTATATTTGATGTTCATGATAAGGTGATAGGGTTTGGTGGCAGAATAATTGACAAGGGTGAACCAAAGTATTTAAATTCACCAGAAACAGATGTATTTAATAAAAGGCTCAATCTATATGGGTTAAACATTGCTCGAAAATCAAGAAAATCAGTATTTTTGATAGTGGAAGGTTATATGGATGTAATATCATTACACCAGGCAGGCTATACAAATGCAGTAGCCTCGCTAGGTACAGCTTTAACACGAGAGCAGGCACTACTTCTCAGGAGATATGTGGCAGAGTGCATAATAATATATGATAGTGATAAGGCAGGTACAACGGCAACACTTAGAGCTATACCAATATTAAAGTCTGTAGGAATGACAACAAAAGTACTACAGGTTACAGATGCGAAAGATCCGGATGAATATATAAATAAATTTGGTATGGATGCATTTGAAAGTTTACTTGCTAATGCCATGGATTATGCCGATTTTCAAATAAAAATTATAAAAAGTCAATTTAACATGAGTAAGCAAGAAGATAAAATAAAAGCTATAAAGAAGATTATAGAATATGCAAATGAATTAGAAAACGAGCTAGAGAAACAAATGTACATGAAAAAGATTTCTGACGAATTTGGAATAGAAGAAAAAGTAATTAATGGACAAGCTCAAATTACTAATATTAATTTAAAATCTACAAAAAAATCTGAACAAAAGCCTGAAATCGTTGAAGTTAGAAATATACCTAAAATATATGAAAAAAGAGAACGGATTTTATTATCATTTATGATTAATAGTAAAGATGTTTTTGATAAAGTTATTGATTTATTAGGAAATGATATTTTTATAGTAGATTTACATAAAAATATTTTTGAAAAGACTACGAGTATGTATTATTTATTAAAAAATGTTGATGTTGCTCAATTTATAAACTATTTTCCAGATTTAGAAGAGCAAAAAAAGGTAAATACTATAATTAATGAAATTCAAAATTTTGATGAGAAAGAATATGAAAAAATTTTAAACGAGCAGTTAAAAATTATTGCAAATAAAATCATAGATTTTAAGATAAATGATATAACTAATAAATTAAGACAAACTGAAAACGATGAAAAAAAGAGACTAGAGGAAGAATTAACAATTTGGCTAGTTAGAAAGACTACGATAAAAAAGATTTTATAATAAGGTAATTCTTAATTTTAGGATTAGAATTATCATGAAAAGGCATAATGTTGCTTTTTAAAATTGTTACATAACTATATGCACTGTAAATTGTGCATTATGAGATGAGAAACCTGGAGGTATGCATATGAGAGAGTTCAAAGATGAAGAAGATTTGATAGATGAAGCTTTGACAATAGGAGATGAGATAATCGGTTTTGGGGAAGAGATACAAAGTGTTGATGAAATTGTAACAATGCCCGAAGATGAATTAATGTCTAAAGTATCAGAATTAATTGATGGTGGCAAGAAGAATAATTCTGTTTTAGAATATACTGACTTAATGGATAAGCTTAGTAAATTTGATTTAGGTGTCGAACAAATAGAAAAAGTATATGACCAACTTGAAAAAAGTGGAATTATAGTGCTGGAGACTACCCCAGAAATTGAAGAAGATATACTTGATACTGATGATGTTTTAATAGAAGAAGAAGTAGAAATTGAATACACCTTCGAGGGTATAAAAACTGATGATCCAGTTAGAATGTATCTAAAGGAAATAGGTAAGGTTGCTTTACTGTCAATTGATGAAGAAATGGATCTTGCTAAAAAAATAGAATTTGACGATGTATATGCAAAAAGGAAGCTTATTGAATGTAATTTAAGACTTGTTGTAAGTATAGCAAAAAAATATGTAGGACGAGGCATGTTATTCTTAGATTTAATTCAAGAAGGAAATCTAGGTCTTATTAAAGCAGTTGAAAAATTTGATTATAGAAAAGGTTATAAATTTAGTACCTATGCCACGTGGTGGATAAGACAATCAATAACTCGTGCAATTGCAGATCAAGCTAGAACAATAAGGATACCAGTACATATGGTAGAGACTATAAATAAGCTGATTCGTATTTCTAGAAGGTTGATGCAAGAACTAGGTAGGGAGCCACGTACTGAAGAAATAGCAAAAGAAATGGGGATGTCAGTTGATAAGGTACTAGAGATAATGAAAATGTCTCAAGAACCCGTGTCTCTTGAAACTCCAATTGGTGAGGAAGAAGATAGTCATTTAGGTGATTTCATTCCTGATGATAACATACCACTTCCAGCAAATTCAGCATCATTTTCAATGTTGAAAGAACAACTAGGAGATGTATTAAATACCCTCACAGAAAGAGAAGAAAAAGTTCTCAGACTAAGATTTGGTTTAGATGATGGTAAAGCACGAACACTTGAAGAAGTAGGAAAAGAATTTGATGTTACACGTGAAAGAATAAGACAAATAGAAGCAAAAGCACTCAGAAAGCTTAGACACCCTAGTAGAAGTAAAAAATTAAAAGATTATTTAGGTGGACAAGTTTAAAAATTAATAGTTAATATAATGTAAATATCATTAAAAAATGGAACAATTACTCTAAAAATTGTTCTTTTTTTGCTATATTTTAATATATATAATAATAATAAAATATTAAAAAAAAGATGGTGAATTTATGCATCATAAAAAAACAATGGGAATAGTTTTTGTGTCTGTTGGATGTGGAATACTTATAAACCTTATTATACCTCAAAATTTCTGGTGTTTTATAATGGGAATAATATTTATTACAATAGGATTTTTATTGATAAGTCCTGATAAAAAAAAATGTTGAAAGGGTGGTCTTGTGAAAATCTTTGTTTTTACTATGCCAAAATTTTTAAGAAAATTATTTAGAATTCAAAAAAAGTAGCTNNAGCTACTTTTTTTGAATTCTAAAATCTTAAACTCTGTCAACTAGACCTGATTTTAAGCATTTAGTACATACGTGAACACTCTCGTTTGTTCCATTTGCGTTTACTCTTACCTTTTTAACATTAGCTTTCCATTCTTTATTAGATCTTCTATGAGAATGACTTACTTTATTTCCGAAATGAGAACCTTTTTCACATACTGAGCATTTAGCCATTTATGATAACCTCCTTAAATATTATTTTCAAAATCAGACACTGTCATACATTGTAACATATTTTATAGAAAAATGCAATACATAAAATAAAAAAAGAAAAAAGAAAAAGAGTTGAAAATTTTTCTAAAATATAGTATAATGCAAATAACAAAGTACAAATGACAAATAATAATAGTAACAAAGAGCTGATAGATGTTTTTCTGTAACTTTGAACTTTGTACTTTAAAATGGGGGTGTATTAATGTTTGCAATATTTGAAAATGAAGCGGGTAAAATTATAATTGATAAAGAAGTTATTGCAAAAATTGCAGGAGTAATTGCAATGAGTTGTTATGGTGTTGTAGGAATGGCCTCACGTAACATGAAGGATGGTTTTGTAAAGTTATTAGGGTTCGAAAATCTTACAAGGGGGATTGAAGTTGAAATAAATGATAATAAGGTTAATATAAAATTACACATCATAGTTGAATACGGTACTAATATTTCTGCTATTGGAGAGAGTCTTATAAGTACTGTAAAGTATAAATTAGAACACCTTATTGGCTTGGAAGTTGAAAACATAAATCTGCTAGTTGAAGGGTTAAGAGTAGAGTAATTAAGACTTAATCGGCGAAAGGGATGAAAAAAAATATGAAGACAATAGATGGTCAAATGCTAAAAAATATGATTATAACAGGAACTAATATTTTACAAAAAAATAAAAATGCTATTAATGACCTGAATGTATTTCCTGTACCTGATGGAGATACGGGCACAAATATGACTTTGACTATATCATCAGTCGCAAATGAAGTTAAGAAGCTAAGTAATACTGCTACTATTGCTGAGGTTGCTAAGGTTGCTTCAAATGGTGCATTAAGAGGTGCAAGAGGTAACTCAGGAGTAATATTATCACAAATATTTAGAGGATTTGCAAGTGGACTTACAGATAAAATAGAAGCTACTCCACATGATTTAGCTTTTGCTTTTTCTGAGGCATCAGTAGCTGCATATAAAGCAGTTATGAAACCAAAAGAAGGAACTATACTTACTATAATTAGAGAATTTGGAGAAAAAGCAACGGAAATAGCTGATAATCATGATAATGTAAAGGAATTTTTAAAAGAAGCCTATAATTATGCAGAAGAAGTCTTACTTAAAACACCAGAAATGCTTGAAGAATTAAAACAAGCTGAAGTAGTAGATGCAGGTGGTAAAGGTTTTTTACATATAATTGAAGGATTTATTGATGGTATGGTAGATCTAGAACCTGAATTATATACTGATTCTGATATAAGTATTTCTTCGGATAGTATAAAGAAAATTGATACAAGCAATATATTGTTTGAATATTGCACTGAGGTTATGATTAAAAGAGGGCCAAAACAAAATGCTAATATGAAGACTCTAAATATGTTTTTAAATAAATCAGGTGATTCTATAGTTTTGGTTGAAGATGATGAAGTAATAAAAGTTCACATACATACAAATAATCCAGGTAAAGTCTTAGAAGAAGCACTTAAGATGGGAAGATTAGTTCACATAAAGATAGAAAATATGAAAGAACAACATGAAGATATTATTTCAAAACAAGAAGAAAATAAAAAAAATGAGCCAGCAAAGGAAATAGGATTTGTTTCTGTAGCCTCTGGAAGTGGACTAGAAAATATAATGAAAGATTTAGGAGCAGATTATGTAGTTAATGGTGGTCAAAGTATGAACCCTAGCACAGATGATTTACTTCTAGCAGTTAATAACGTTAATGCAAATAGTATAATAATACTTCCAAATAATAAAAATATTATATTATCTGCTAAACAAGTAATAGATGTTGTAAAAGATAAAAATATTTATGTTATAGATACTACAAATATACCACAAGGTATCTCTACACTACTTGCGTATAATCCATCAGAATTAATAGAAAAAAATCTTGATAATCTTCAAAAATCGTACAAAAACTTGAAATCAGCAGAGATAACATATGCTGTCAGAAATACAGTTGTTGATGACAAAAAAATAAATACGAACGATATACTCGGGATAATACAAGGAAAAATAGAAAAAGTAGGAAAGAAAGTCTTTGAAACAGTGATAGATACTATAGATGCAATGATTGATCAAGACAGCGAACTCATATCTATATACTATGGTGAAGGTATAAATGAAAATGACGCAAAAAAAGTAAAGGAATATATATTAAAAAAATACCCTGATTGTGATGTTGAATTACAATTTGGAGGGCAACCTGTTTATTATTATATAATATCAGTAGAGTAAAAGAACCCCTTTATAAGTGGATTATAAAGGGGTTCTTTTTTTATTCATCAATATTTACCAAATCATTAAATAAAGAGTTGTATTTATCTAAACTTTCATTTATATTAGCTTTAGATTCTTCTGCATTTGGATTTACTGTTATTGTAATTGATTGATTTTCATCTGTGATAATCTGTTGTTCGGGAAAGAAGTTTTGCGAATTTGATTCTGTTTTTGGTAATTGTGTTTTCGTATAGTCACTTATTTGTCTTAATGTATTATTTGAATCATTTAGAATACTTTTAGCTTTATTAATATCAAAAGTATTCTTTACATTAGTTATAAGATTTTTACCATTGTTAAAAGTTTTTTTAATATCATTAAAAGTATTAGACATATTTTTGGCAATTTTACCAATTGAAATATCATTTACACCTATGTCAGGTGAAGATGAAAACATAAAAGACATAGCAAATACGAATACACCGATATATATAAAAAACATAAAAATCTTAGCAATGAACCTTAAAGCAAATGAACTAAGCAGTATAAAGATTAAAGAATAAGACACAATTAAAAACATATTCGATCCGACAAGGCTTATTAAATTTTGTATCTCCATAAAACTTCCCCCTTTAGGTCATAACTTTTCTAATACAATTATACAATAAAAATGCAAAAAAAACAATATATATTACTAAAATATTACAATTTTTTTATTTGCAATATTGGATATTATCAATTAAACAGGGTTAGTTAAAAAAGTTCTTGCCATATTATAATATATTTTATATAATCATGTAATTAATAGTTTTTTCTATTAAATTATTGAAAATATAAATTTTATTTGCTATAATGAATTATTACTAACGTTAAGAAAATATAAGGGGTGATTACAATAATGAAAACTGCTATAATTTATGCAAGTAAACACGGGTCAGTAAAAAGATGCGTGGATTTATTAAAAGAAAGAATGTTAGGACAGGTTGATTCTATAAATATACATGAGCATCCAAATCCAGATATAAGAGAATATGATTATTTAATAATTGGTGGATCAATATATCATAATAAAATTCAGAAAGAAATAGCAACTTTTTGTATTACTAACTCCGAAATTTTGATTACCAAAACCTTGGGATTATTTATTTCCTCGGCACTTATGGATATTAATGAATTTAAAAATAATTTTCCTACCAAGCTTATAAATATATGCAAAGCAAAAGAGAATTTAGGTTACGAGCTATATATTCATGACTTTAGTATTTTAGAGAAAATTATGCTTAATTTTGTACCTGAAGAATATTTAAATAATTATGGTATTAAAATAAATAAAGTTGAAAAACTCATTTACGATATGGGTATTAATAATATTTAAATATATAATAATAAACTCCATGTAATCCTAAGTTACAAGAGCCTATCGACAAAAAAGCTATATAATATAGCTTTTTTGTCGATATAATATGTGAAATTAGAAAAAAAGCTTGACAAATGTATGTAAAAATTATATAATAAGTTCGTAACAATTAGTTAATATATGTATATTATTACAAAAAATATAACACATAATGCTTTTTGGAGGAATGTAAATGGATACCTATAAAATAAATTTGCTTAATAAAATTTTTGCTATATCGACTTTTATAATGTTTTATATGCTTATAGGCTCTATAATTATCCAAGCTGAAGGTATTACAGGTACATGTACAGGCTATGATGTAAATTATAGAACAGGACCAGATACTGTTTACGGTAAAGTTGGACAACTTCAAAAAAGCGAAAAAATAAGCATCATTGGAATAAAAAACAACTGGTACAAATTTAAAACACAAAATGGATATATGTACATATTAAAGGATTTTATTTCAACAACTAACAATGCATATGTTACAGGAAACAATATAAATGTAAGAGCAGAAGCAAACATGAATTGCGAAGTTATAGGAGAATTAAATAGTGGACGTGAGCTAAAGGTTTTATCTCAGAACCAAGATTGGTACAAAATCAATTTTGAAGGACAAGCTGCATGGGTTTTCGGTGAATATATTGAAGTCATAAATAAAGATTTTAACTCAGAGGTTCAAAATTCTAATAATAAACAAACTGTTGCTGAATCTAATGGAACAATAAATGCAGACAATGTAAATTTAAGAAAAGAATCTAATACTACAAGTTCTGTCATAACAAAACTTGCTAAGAATACTAATATATCGACTATTTCCAAAAGTGACGGTTGGTATCACATAAAAGCAAATAATAACACAGGATGGGTACTATCTACATATGTTACAATTTCTCCAACTACTACTAGTAGCACAAATAACGTTATAGCAACAACCGCAAAGCTAGATTATGTATATGTTATATCTCAGCAAGGTGTTAATTTGCGTGAATATCCAACAATAGTTTCAAATAAGAAGCTTTCACTTGCTTTTGGTGCAAAACTAAAAGTTGTTAAAGAAGTTAATTCAGGATGGATACAAGTACAAACCAATGATGGTGAAGAAGGATATGTATCACAAGAGTTTGTTGATGAAAAGTTACTAGATACTAGTGTACCAAAAGAAAATAATATAGTTAATGCTGAAAGTACAAAAAGTACAAGTTCAGAAGCTACCTCTATAATAGAATATTCCAAAAAGTTTTTAGGAACTAAATATGTGTGGGGTGGTAACAGCTTAACAGGTGGTATTGACTGTTCGGGGTTTACTAAAAATATTATGTCAAAGTTTAATATAAACATACCTCGTACTGCAAAAGAACAAGCTAATTCAGGTAGTTTTGTGAAACGAGACGAACTAAAATCAGGAGATCTAGTATTTTTTGATACTTTGAAAAAAGGTTATATAACCCATGTTGGAATATATATTGGAAATAATAAATTTATACATGCATCATCGTCTAATAACCATAGTGGAGTGGTAATAACAGCACTTTCTGATTATGGCAATGTATACAGAACGGCGAGAAGAGTGCTTAATTAAATTGTCAGATTACCAGAGAAAAATAAAGGACAGCATAGGTGCTGTCTTTTATGCGTTTTAACCCTAGGAGCTGAAAATACTTATGAAAGAAATAGGACTTTACATACATATACCATTTTGTGAAAGTAAATGTTTTTATTGCGATTTTCTATCTTTTGATAATAAGAGTGATAATATAGAAGGTTACATAAATTTATTATGTGAAGATATTGTAAATTTAAAAGATAAATTAAATAGTTTACAAATTAATACTATATTTATAGGTGGAGGAACCCCTTCTATACTTAGTACTGCACAGCTTGAAAAACTGTTATATTGTATGCTTGAAAATATAAATATGAAGTATGTTAAAGAGTTTTCTATAGAAAGCAACCCAAATAGTCTTACTCTTGATAAAATAAAGATTATGAAAGATTATAAAATAAATAGAGTGAGCATAGGACTACAAGCTTGGCAAGATGAGTTGTTAAAAAAACTGGGGAGAGTTCACACCCAAAAAGATTTTCTAGTAGCATATAACAACCTTAAAAACCAAGGAATTGATAATATAAATGTAGACCTAATGTTTTCTTTACCAAACCAAACGTTAGCAATGCTGAAAGAAACATTATATAATGTTTCAAAACTTGATATAAAACATATATCCTTTTATGGTTTAACTTTAGAGAAGGGTACTAAAATGATGGATTTATATACAAGGGGTGGTCTTGATTTACCAGATGAGAAGCTGGATAGAGAGATGTATCATCTAATTTGTGATTTCCTTAGCAATATAGGTTACAATCAGTATGAAATATCCAATTTTGCTAAAGATGGGTACGAATGCAAACATAATCTTATATATTGGGACGCTAAAGAATATCTAGGACTTGGACTAGGGGCCCATTCATACTATAATAATGAAAGATACCATAATACTAAAAATATAGATATATACAGTAAAGAAGTTCTAAATAATAATGTCATACAATACAATATAGAAAAAATTGACACCAAAGCTAAATATGAAGAGTTTATGTTTCTAGGGCTTAGAAAAACCATTGGTGTTAGCAAATTAGACTTTAGGAATATTTTTGGTGTAGATATAGATGATGTTTATCTAAAAACTATTGATGGACTTATAAATAAAGGTTTAATTGAACACAAAGGTGATTATATACGACTTACCAGATTTGGGATTGATGTGTCGAACAAAGTTTTATTAGAATTTTTACTGTAAACTATTGACAATTTTTGGTAATTATTATAAAATAGTAACATATTTTGATTTTATAGGCTAAAAAACTTTTAAGAATGGTGGTGAGTGAGCATGGTTATACAACCAATATTAGAGTTAAGTGATGATAATATAAAAAATTTAAACAATACTAACACTTTGATAAAAATTATTATTTCTTTAAAGAAACATTTCAGAGATAAAAAAACTGGATTATATAGTAAAAATATGTGGGAATATTTTATGAACGGTCTTACTAAAAAAACTACTACCCCAAAAACATTAGTTTTTACAGATATAAATAATCTGAAAATAGCCAATTCGTTTGGTGAAGATATAGGAGATAGATATATTCGAATAGTAGCTGGGCTTATACGACTTACTACTGAGGAACATAAAGGTGATTATGCTATAAGATTTGGTGGTGATGAAGTACTTGCAGTATATAATACTGTAACTGGAGAAGATAAAATTGAGATGCTAATGGAATTAAAGGAAATGATAAATAAAGAAGCCCATATTCAATTGATATTGACAAACATTAAAAATAAATATAAGTTGAATTTAGACGAAAAGCTATTAAAACAACTAATAACCGACTTTAAAATAATAGATAAAGCATATACTAAAAGTAACCAAAAATTCGAGGTAGAATTTGCAGAAGGACACGGTACATATTTACCTGAAATGGATATTAAAGAGTTTCTAGATAAAATAGAAAAAGATATGTACATTAAAAAAAATATTCAAAAGGGAATTACTATAGAATCATTTAATATAAAAAAAGTAGGAATAATAGAAAACCCGTCTAGCAACATGATAAGTATATTTGATATTGATGAAAATAATAATGAAGATTTAAGCACTTTAAAAACATATAGCAGAGTTAAATATTTAACTAAAAGATCAAATCTCAGTAAACACTCTAGATACTCTTCAAAAACAAATATGGAATATGATGAAAAAGCTAGAATAAAGGATGCAATACTGAAAAAAAATAAGAATTTTTTTAAACAAATGTCAAAAGATAAATTGCTAGATATATTTTTTACTATGAAAGATGAAATAACTATTGATAAAACGACAGGCTTTTTTAAAAGCGAGTTTGCAAGGCATATGTTTGATGACAAAGAACACATTACTGCACACGTGGAAGGAAAGCACATTACTTGTCTAAGACTTCTTGGACTAAAAGCTGTAAATGATGCCCAAGGACATGAAGAAGGCGATAGTTTGCTGCGGGCAGGTGCTATAAAAGTTAAAACTTTTTTTAATGAAAGTAACTTTGAAAACGAGCCGATATACATAAAAGCAGGAGCCGGACAATTTATTGTAATACACGATAAAGAAGTAAAAAAAAGAGAATTAGAAAAAATAATAACAGATTTTAATAGAACAAGACAAGAAGGTGAATATCAGATAGCTATGATACACTGTACTGAATTCTATGACCAAAGTAATTTTAACACACCAGGAGTATTAATAAAAGAATTAAATGAAAACTTAGCTGATCAAGAAAAACAATACAAACTAAATGAAGCAACTTTAATATTAGAAAACTCTCCTACAAGAGAAGTCCATGGAAAATGGAATTCTGAAAAACGTGGAATAGATCTTTGCTCAAAATATTTACAAGATGAAAAATATTATAATTTAGATAAAGTAGTTTTATGAAAGTGTTACTAATAAAAAACAACATATAATTGTTTAATATATGTTGTTTTTTATTAACTTCTGTGTAACTATTCGTTAAACTTGTCTTTAGCGAATAGTAAAGTATGACATCATTTATACATTTTCCCCAAAGAATCTATTAATTTCCACTTCTGCTGTTCCTTCTGGATCAGCGGGATCTGTACAGTGTACCAGATTTTCCATTACTGATGACGCAAAGTCTCCTCTAAGTGATCCAGGTTGTGCATCAAACCATTTAGTTGGTCCAATAAGCATTTTAACTTTTTTAATAGCATCTTCTCCTTCTATAATCATAGGTATAACTGGTCCTGAAGTCATAAATGCTACTATTTCAGGAAAAAATGGTTTACTAGCATGATGTGCATAATGCTCTATTAAAATCTTTTCATCTAATTGCATCATTTTAATGTTTACAATTTTTAACCCCTTGCTTTCTATTCTTTTTATTATTTCACCTGTAAGGTTTCTTTTTACTGCATCTGGCTTAAGCATTACATACGTTTTTTCCATAAATATTGTATCCTCCTATAGTTTGTATTTGTCATTAAAATGACAGATTTGTTATTAGATTCTACCATATATAATAATAAAATGCAAGGGCTTTATACCTTGCATTTTGAGTTTTTTGGATTATTTGATCTTAATTTGTCTAGTAATACTCAGTATAGGATTTTTGTTATTTCATTAAAATTAATACTTTTTTGATTTTGTCTTGATATAATTATATTGCCCGCTTTTTGTAGTGGCCATTCTATTTTTAGATCTCTATCGTTCCATGCGATAGAAAATTTATCTTCTTCCATATTATATACATTAGAACTTATGTTTAAGATATTTGTATCCTCTAATGAAAGGAAACCATATGCAAAATTATTAGGTATGTAAAACTGTTTTCTATTTTGGTTAGAAAGAACCACGCTATAACTTTTACTATATGTAGGAGAATCCCTTCTTAAATCAACAGCAACTATGTATACCTCACCTTTTAATACCTTTATAAGTTTAAACACGGGTGTGCTTCTGTAAAAATATAATCCTCTTAAACAGCCTTTTCTTGTGCTGATATCTACATTACTTATAAATTCAGTAAAAAGTTCATACTCACAAAAAAGCTTTTTATTATAATATTCTGTGAGTAAATCACTTTCATTTTGTTTAACTTGCTTACTTTCAATAATAAATAGTCCTTTTATATAAGATTCTGTTATACTCATATTAGACATAATTACCCCCCTAAATATATAAATATTAAATAACATATAATAAACAATCTATGTACACTTTATTATAAGTATATTATATAAATATTTAAATATGAAAAAAGCAGATAAGTTATATCTGCTAACTACATGTTTTATATGTTTTCTATACTATCCCTCTTATATTTACTTCTTTCACGTATTCTTCTAGTATATCTTTGAATTCAAAAAGCTTTTCCTTGGTATATGCACTAAATCCATATTTTATTTGCTTATCTGATTCCACATATTGTTGTAAGTAATATCTTTTAGCTCCTGTTATCCATTCTCCCATTTTGTGAAAATCATCTTCATCATGTAACTCACGAACAACAGTAGTTCTAAATTCATAATCAATACCGGAGTTAATTAACAGTTTTATCGAGGTATCAATATTGGTTATGTCATTCATTTTTACACCTGTCGATAATGAATATTTATTTTTCGAATTTTTTATATCCATGGCTATATAGTCTAGATAACTTTTATCTAAAAGCTCTTTTATCATATCAGGATTAGTTCCATTTGTATCGAGTTTAACTTGTAATCCATACTTTTTAATCTTTTCAATAAAAGCTGGTAAATCATCATACATTGTAGGCTCTCCGCCTGTAATGCAAATACCCTCTAATATATTCTTCCGCTTTTTTATGTGTTCAAAAATCTCGTCTTCAGTATAAGTCTTTAGTTTATTTGATGATAAAACTAAATCTCCGTTATGGCAAAAAGGACACTTAAAATTGCAACCACCTACAAAAATAGTAGTTGCAATTTTATTAGGATAATCTATAAGTGATGTTTTAAGAAAACCTTTTATAATCATTATTATCACTTTCCTTAGAATTTAATTTATTTCAAATGGTGATAATCCAGACTGTTTATCATCGAATGATATGTAACACCTCTTTATATCTTCAAATAGTAAATCTGTAGTAGCTGTAATTAATTTTCCACTTTTTTCTATTTCTTTACTTACATTTTCGATTTCTTCATTGGAACCAAAAGGTTGTATTTGTATTGCCTTCATCACTTCTATACTCCCTTTAACAAAGTCTAGATTTTCTTTAAATGGTTTAGATATATCAAATCTGTTTAAACAACCTACAGATTCATTCGTTAAATTTGTTACTACATAAGATGCCAGATCTGCGTTAAAATAGTGCTTTTGTGAAACTATTTCTTCTAATAGTTTCACATATGACACAATATTGGGAGGTCCATAATTAGAACGTTCTCTGTAGAATTCTGTTGCGGTATTAATTATTTCCTTCGCTACATTAGATGTGCAATTTGGTAACTTTGCCACCAAAGCTAATGCCTCAGGACAATAGAAATAATATGCTACTTGGGGGCATACCAATTGTTCAGCAATACCCGCTTCATAAAGCAGGATACGTAATTCTTCTGATGCTTCTGGATATTTTTTAAGTGGTAAATACATTTTAAGTTCCTCCTATATGCTTATTTTCATAGTATACATTCAATACAATTTCTATCAATAGCTTCTATTAACTTTCGATTTAACTCACACTGCGTATTCTCCATCGCAATCACAAACCTCATATTCAAGTCTATCTTTAAACTCTTCACGTTTAGCTTCATGCCAGTTTTGTACTGGTCTGTGGTAACCTACTATTCTTGACCATACCTCTGTCCTAGCATTACATTGTGGGCATTCAAACTTTTCGCCTACTATATAACCATGTTCTGGACATACAGAGAATGTTGGTGTTATAGTAAAGTAAGGTATTCTATAGTTATTCATTATTTTTCTAACTAAAGATTTACAAGTTTCGATGCTTTCGATTCTTTCACCTATGAAACCATGAATTACAGTTCCACCAGTGTACATACATTGTAAGTTTTCTTGTAGATCAATGGCTTCAAATAAGTCAGTGGTGTACGTAACTGGTAATTGAGTACTGTTTGTATAGTAAGGTGTATCTTTACCTGCTGTTATTATATTAGGATATAGTTTTTTATCAAGGTTTGCAAGTCTGTATGTTACTCCTTCAGCAGGTGTTGCCTCTAGGTTATAAAGGATATCTGTTTCTTCTTGATACTCAGTTATTACATCTCTCATATATTCTAGAACTCGCTCAGCAAATAATCTGCCTTTTTCTGTAGAGATATTTTCATTTACACCAAAAAGATTCATTATACCTTCATTCATACCATTTAAGCCTATAGTACTAAAGTGATTTTTAAAGTATTCACCAAATCTATCATATACAGTGTCTAAAAAGAATCTACTATATGGGTAAAGTCCAGAATTCATATTCTTTTCTAGAATTTTTCTTTTTACTTCTAAAGAAGCATATGCTAAATCCATCAGTCTTTTTAATTTTAGCATGAACTCTTCTTCAGTTTGAGATAGATACCCAAGTCTAGCCATATTTATAGTAACAACACCTATACTACCTGTAAGTGGGTTTGCACCGAATAAACCTCCACCTCTTTTTCTAAGTTCTCTATTATCAAGTCTTAGTCTACAGCACATACTTCTAGCATCATCTGGTGACATATCGGAGTTGACAAAGTTTGCAAAGTAAGGTATGCCATATTTTGCAGTCATTTCCATTACCTTATTAACAATAGGTCTATCCCAGTCAAAGTCTTTAGTTATATTATATGTAGGTATCGGAAATGTAAATATTCTACCTTTTGCGTCCCCCTCCATCATTACTTCGCAAAATGCTTGATTAATCATATCCATTTCTTTTGGAAAATCCCCATATGTATAGTTTCCATAAGGCTTTCCACCAATAATAGCTGGTACATTTTTTAACGCACTAGAACATATTAAATCTAATGTAATATTAGAAAATGGCGTTTGACAACCTACCCTTGTAGGTACATTCATGTTGAAAACAAATTCTTGCATAGATTGTTTTACTTGGTCAAAAGTCAGCTTGTCATAGTGTACAAATGGTGCTAAATACACATCAAAAGATGACACGGCTTGAGCCCCAGCACATTCATGTTGAAGGGTAAATAAGAAATTTACAAGTTGTCCAAGTGCAACTCTCAAATGTTTAGCGGGCTTGCTCTCTATTTTATTTAGTACTCCTCCAAACCCTCTAAGGAGTAAATCTTCTAAACTCCATCCAGCGCAGTATGTTGCAAAAGAACCTAAATCATGTATGTGTAAATCTCCAGTTATATGTGCTTCCTTTATATTATCCGAATAAACCTTATTTAGCCAGATATTCTTAGTTACTTCTTGTGCTACATGATTATTAAGTCCCTGTAATGAATATCCCATATTTGCATTTTCTTTTACTTTCCAATCACTTTGCTCAGTATACTCAACGAATATTTTCTCAATATCCATAACAAGAGTTTTATTTTCTCTCAACTCTTGATGTTTTGATCTATATACTATATATTCTTTTGCTACCTGTTTTTCTCCCATTTGCATTAATGTATCTTCTACCGTATCTTGAATTTCTTCTATGTTTGGATAATCATCTATAGCCTTATTTTCATATCTTTTATTAATAACGTATGTTACTTTATCAGCAACTACACTTGAAAATTTTGCAAGATCTTCATGTGTTCTATCCGTATATATAGACGAAAATGCCTTTAATACCGCACTTGCTATCTTTGAACCGTCAAACACTACTATATCTGAATCCCTTTTTACAACATATTTTACCATGTTAATATCCTCCTTTTATTTTTTGCTATTTAGTAATCCAGCTAACTCTGTCATAAAAGAATCGACATCCTTAAATTGTTTATATACAGATGCAAACCTTACGTATGCAATTTCATCAATATCTTTTAACCTATCCATCACCATTTCGCCTAATTTTGAACTCTCTACCTCCATGTTATAACCATTATATAAAGAGTTCTCAATATCATCAATAAGGTCTTCCATTTGTTGTATAGATATTGGTCTTTTATTACATGCTTTGATCAATCCATTTAACAACTTATTTCTATCAAAAGCTTCTATTGTGTTATCTTTTTTAATTACCATAATAGGCATAGTTTCTAGTCTTTCGTATGTTGTAAACCTTTTGCCACATTCTTCGCATTCTCTTCTTCTCCTTATAGCCTGTTTTTCATCTATAGGTCTAGAATCTGTAACTTTGGTATCAATGCTTTTACAAAACGGACAATTCAAAGTCTCACCACCTTTTGGTATTATTTTCCAATACATACACCACATTTTGTATGTATATTAATAATATCAGACTAAATATAGTATGTCAATGCTTTTTTTAATACATTAGTGCTCAAACATGTCAGAATGTTGTAGATAAAGGAAAAAATAATTTAAAAAGATGAATTTTGTGAATCCATCTTTTTAAAAATATACTATATACTGGATATATTGGTAGTTAATATACAGTATGTAGTGTTATCTTAGTATATATTTTCTGGTAATAAACTTTCCAACCCACAATATATCGTTTTTACTCATTATGTCATTTCCCGTTCCGATAATTAAAAACGTATTATTTTTAACTCTTTTCATATCTTCTATCTTCTTATTTTTTAGTATACCTACATCTTCCTCCCAAAGTAGATGTCCTGCGTTATCTATAGCTGTTGCACGATATTTTGTAGTTATCTCATCATTATGGTCACTTAGTGTACTATATTTGCAAAGTAAGATATACTTGTCCTCACTGCATAAAGTTTTAAACTGCTCATATTTATAAGGTGGAGTGTATATTTTCTCCCATATTTTATTTCCTAGTAAATCGAATTGCATCATTCTAAACTTATTTTTAGGTAAGTCTTTATTTGAATTTACAACTATAGCAAAATTATTATTTAACAGTTCACTCTGTCCAAGTATTGTACAATTCGTAAAATTTCTTTTCCAAGATATATCTCCATAAGTATTGATATATGTAATCCATATATTCTCCGTATTCCCTTCGTAAGTTTTACCGCAAACAATAATGTCATTTTTATTTGAAATAACTCTAAAAGGCATAAAATTTGCATCATATGTATGTTCTATGTTATAGAGCAACTTGCCATTATTATCTAATTTATATGCAACAAACTTTGATTTCCCATTCTCTATATCGTCATAACCATACCCACTTACAACATAACCATCATTTAGAGCAGTTAGTGCAGTAATTAAAATCAGAGTGCCTTTATTATCAAATTTCTTAGTCCATAGTTCATTAAGTGACTTATCTACTTTTTTTACAGTAAAATTTACAGGAAGGTCAGCATCAGAATTTTGAACAATCAAAAAACCATCATCAGCGGTTTTTACTATTTTATTTATTTTATACAACTCATTCTTATCAGGAAAACGGCTGAGTATATTATCATCAATTACATTTCCATTATTATCAAATTCAATAAGCTTGCTGTTTTTTATATCCTCATAAGAGGTCTTTTGATGGACAAAGATGTCGCTGTTACTCGTATCAACTATATTTGTTTCATAAAGCAAATTGCGCTGGTCTGTAATATCTAAATTTTCATTTTGTATAAGCACACTAGTTTCTGATTCCAATCGTATTATATTATTTTTCTCATCACTTGCGTAAAGTATATTTATCATAGCTATGAATATAACAACCAAAACCCATGTATACTTACTTTTTGTAAACACATTTATCACCCGCTTTAGAAATCTATTTAGTCTAGTTATATCATACAATATTTGTATTGTCAAATAATAAAAGAAGCCACATAATAAAATTATGTGGCCTATAAAAATTACCTTAATTTTGCATCTAATTTAATTTCTAGCTCTTTCATAATCTTCCCCATAACACTGCTTACTTCTTCTTCTGTTAGCGTACGATTATTTGCTCTAAATATTATTCTATATGCGACTGACTTAAATCCTTCACCTAATTGAGAGCCTTTATATATATCAAATAATTCTACTGCTTCTAGAATTCCACCTGCATTTTGGGTGATAATATTATCTACTTGTTTTACTTGTATCTCATCTTTAATTATTATGGCAATATCCCTACTCGATTCTGGATATTTTGGAAGTGGTTTGTAGCGAATATTTTGTTTTGCATTTGCTATCAACTCATCCACATTGATACACGCTAGGTAAACTTTCATACCTATTTCGTAGTTTCCTGCAAGTGTTGGATGTGCTTCTCCTAAGTAACCAATAACCTTGCCATTTACTAAAATATCAGCGGTTTTGCCTGGGTGCATATATGCTATACTTGTATTTGTTGCATAATCTTCACTTATACCAAGCTTCTTCATTAACACCTCTATAATTCCCTTTATATTATAGAAATCGACTTCTCCGTACATTCCTATAGCTAAAGTTGTAATCTCATTTGGTAGCTCAGTAAGTGGCAAATCTTTTGGTATATAAACTTTACTTATATCAAATAAATATGCATTTTCGTTTCGCTTATTATAGTTGTTAGAAAGGGCTAGAAGTATCCCATTTAGCATTTGAGTTCTCATCACACTAAAATCTTCACCAAGGGGATTTTTTACCTTTATAACTTTTCTCAAGCTGTCATTTTCGGGTATCATTAGTTTATCCATCACTTTAGGACTCTCGAATGAATACGTGAGAATTTCAGATAACCCTTCTGCTTGCATTACTTCTTTCAACGTTTGGATAAGGTTTTGACTTTTGTTTTTTCTGCCTATTGTTGTTTCAGACGTTACGTTTGTCGCTTGTATTTTATCAAAACCATATAGTCTAGCTACTTCCTCTGCTAAATCAGCATTGTTTTCTATATCTTGTCTAAATGTTGGAATAGTTAGTACTTTATTTTGATTATCAACCTTAAACTCTAGACTTTCAAATATTTCTATTATTTCATCATCCGATACCTTAGTTCCTAGTAATGCATTTATTTTTTCAGTAGAGTAAGGCACTGTTGTTTCTTCTCTCTTATTTGGATATACATCAATTAAATTACCTACTACTTCCCCAGCTTTTAGTTCCTTTATAAGGCTAAGTGCAAGGTTTATACCATCTAGAGTTAGATTTGGGTCTAAGTCCTTTTCATATTTTCCAGAGGCATCTGTTCTCATGCCTAGCTTTTTTGAATTTACCCTAATATTTGTGCCATTAAAATTAGCTGATTCAAAAAGGAGAGTTTTTGTATCATTATTTATTTTTGAGTTTTCCCCACCCATAATACCGGCGATAGCAACAGGTTTTTGCCCATCACATATCATTATCATTGTGTCATCAAGTATTCTTTCTACACCATCAAGTGTGACAAACTTATCACCCTTTTTTGCATTCTTAACAATTATCTTTTTATCTGCTACCCTGTCGAGATCAAATGCATGCATTGGCTGTCCAGTTTCCATCATTACATAGTTTGTAATATCTACTATATTGTTTATTGGCCTTAACCCTACTGTACGTAGTCTGTCTTGCATCCACTTAGGTGATGGCTCTATCTTTATATCTTTTACCACTCCACCTATATATCTTCTACATAATTCAGGATTTTCGATGCTTATAGAAATATATTTGCTCGCATCTTCATCATTTCCCGTTACATCATTTATCTTACATATAAAAGGCTTATTAAAAGTCGCAGCAGCCTCACGAGCGATACCCACTATACTATAGCAGTCTTGCCTATTAGAAGTTATCTCGAACTCTACCATGCTATCATTGAGACCTAATACCTCTTTTATGTCTGTCCCTAGTTTATAATCACCTTTTAGAAGGTATATACCATGCTCGGGAGCATCAGCAAAATCAGTACGATCAAAACCTAGCTCTTCTATAGAACAAAGCATTCCCTCAGATTCAACACCCCTTAGCTTACCTTTAGTTATCTTCACGCCACCTGCAAGTGTAGACTTATGAAGTGCAACAGGTATAAAATCACCCTCACTAACATTATTTGCACCCGTGACTATTTGAAGTAATGTACCACTTCCTACATCTATTTTACAAACTATTAGTTTATCTGCATCTGGATGTTTCTCTATTTTTAATATCTTACCTACCACTACATTTGATATTTGCCCACCTAAATCCTTATATATCTCCACCTTTGAGCCAGACAAAGTCATAGCATCACAAAAAGTTTTTAAATCACAATCTATATCTACAAAATCTTTTAACCAATTCATTGAAACATTCATTATTATTACTCCTCCCTATTGTTTTATTTAATTTTAAAATTATTAATTATTTTCCATTGTGTAATATTCAACTGGTGAAAAGTCATCAGTTAAAATTGGAACATCATTTGTTATCTCTTTTTTATATAGGTGTTTTAAAAAACTATTAAGCTCATCATCTTCACTATTGAATTCTTTAACATCATTTGTCTTTAAGGCAACTAGCATTATATTTTGGTTCATTAATCCATTATTTACATCCTCAACTAGAAACAAGTAAACCTGAGGAAATATTGATTTATAAGTAGCGAGCTCACTTCTTAAAAATTTACCTTTAGCACCTTCGATAGGTGATATTAAATTAATTATAGCAACTCCATTATCAGTTAGTGCATTATACATTTTTTCTGTGGCTTCTTTGGTTGTAAGGTGATATGGAACACTTTTTGCTCTGAAGGCATCTCCATAGATTACATCGTATTTATTTTTTGTATTATTTAGAAATATTCTTCCGTCCTCGTGGAATATCCTTAATCTCGGATCATCTTTAAGATTAAAATATTTTCTAGCTAATTCTGTAACTTGTGGATCTATCTCTACAACATCAAGCATAGCATCTTGATATTTTTTTATGTAATACTTAGGGTACGAATATGCTGCTCCGCCTATCATAAGAGCTTTCCTAAAGTTAGGGCTGAAATGCTCTGCTAATCTATAATATTTTGTATATTCAAAAGCTAGCTCATCATCATTTATGTTCATTCCTGAACTATATTCATTACCTATTTGCATAATTTTTATATCTTTATTATTATGTTTAGTCGGATATATCCAAATCCTGCTGTATTCAGTGTTAGCATCTATTATGTTTGCTTCTGCAAATATTAAAGTAGATGGCGTTGGTAACATAATCATTGGTATCAAGATTATAATTAATATTGTGTTTATTTTATAATTAGTTTTTAAATATAGTATTGAAGATGTTAAAATTAAGATGATTGTTATTAACAATAATATCCTTTCGCTCCCTAAACAAGGTATTAATACAAAACCTGCTAAAAATGTTCCTACTATGCTTCCTACAGTTGATAATGCATAAAGATTGCCCACTATAGATCCGGATTTTTCAACATCTACCATTGATAATTTTACAGCATATGGAGATACCATTCCAAGAAGTATGCTTGGAATAGCAAATAAAAACAATGTAGACAAAATAGCTGCTACTCTCATATCATTTATATACGATACTACAGACTGCATTACAAATAAATTTATAAATGTTGTAATTCCAATACAAAATGCTGCACTAAATATAATTATTGCTAATGTAGATTGCTTAGGATTCTTATCTGATAGTTTTCCACCAAGCCAATAGCCAAAGCTCATACTTCCGAGTATTACTCCTATTAAACTTGTCCATACATACGATGATGTTCCTACAAAAGGTGCAATGATTCTTGCTGCCACAAGTTCAAGAATCATAACCATAGCCCCACAAATAAAGACAACTACGTATAAAAAATTATTTTTTATATCCATATATGTAAATTCCCCTTTCTATGCTAGCATCTATTTCTTCTACATTCTGCAACCTTAATTATAGTTTCTCAGCCATCTTCATTATAAGCTTCTCAGTATCCACCCATCCTAAGCATGGGTCGGTTATTGACTTACCATATACGCCGTCTGACACTTTTTGTGTACCTTCTTCTATGTAGCTTTCTATCATAAGTCCTTTTACCATGTTTTTTAGTATATCAGAGTATTTTCTTTTCTTTATTATTTCCATTGCTATTCTTGGCTGTTCAAAATACTTTTTGCCTGAATTTGAATGATTTGTATCTATTATAAGTGTAGGGTTTAAAAGACCGGTTTCTATATATTTTTGTGCAGTATCTAATACGTCTTCGTAGTGGTAGTTGGATATATTTCTGCCGTAGTGATCTACTGCTCCCCTAAGTATTCCATGTGCTAGAGGATTTCCGCTAGTAAGTGTTTCCTCTCTATTATAGATAAATGTATGACTAGACTGTGCCGCTTTTATTGAGTTCAGCATCACTGATATATCTCCGCACATAGGATTTTTCATACCTACTGCTATATCTATACCGCTTGCCACCAGTCTATGCTGTTGATTTTCTGTAGACCTAGCTCCCACAGCATGATAACTCACTAAATCTTTAGCATATTCATAATTCTCTGGATAAAGCATCTCATCTGCTCCTGTAAGATGGGACTCACGCATAACTCTTATATGCATGTTTCTAATTTGTTTTATTCCGCTTAGTATATTCTCATCTTCAGCAGGATCTGGTTGATGTAGCATTCCCTTATATCCCAAACCGTTTGTACGCGGTTTGTTAGTGTATATTCTAGGTACAATAAATATTTTATCAGACACCTTCTCTTGTACTTTAGCAAGCCTGTTTATATAATCACAAACCGAGTCCTCATTGTCTGCTGAGCATGGACCTATAATAAGTAAAAACTTGTTACTTACCCCTGTAATGATATCTACAATTTCTTTATCTTTCTTTGCCTTTAATTCATTTAGCTCCTTTGTAAGTGGTATTTCACTTGCGATTTCCTCAGGTGTGGGGAGCATTCTTATAATATCGAAACTCATTGTATCACCTCTTTCTAAAACTGTCTCAAAAATCTAACATCATTTTCATAAAACAATCTCAAATCTTCTATTCCATACTTTAGCATAGCTACCCTTTCGACTCCCATTCCAAATGCAAATCCACTATATACTTCTGGGTCTATCCCGCAGTTCTTTAGTACTTGTGGATGCACCATACCACATCCTAGTATTTCTATCCAGCCTTCACCCTTACAAACTTTACAGCTAGAATCTTCGCCTTTACATTTAAAGCATGAAACATCTACTTCTGCGCTTGGCTCTGTAAATTGAAAGTGATGAGGTCTAAATTTTGTTATAGTGTCTTCCCCAAATAATTCTTTTACGAATGTGTTGAGCACCCCTTTTAAGTCACCCATTGTTATGCCCTTGTCAACCACTAGACCCTCTATTTGATGAAACACTGGTGAATGTGTGGCATCTACCTGATCTGAACGGAAAACTCTTCCTGGTGCTATCATTTTTATAGGTGGTTTATCAACCTCCATGGATCTAATTTGAACAGGTGAAGTCTGAGTTCTAAGTACTATGTTTTTTGTAATGTAGAATGTATCCTGCTCGTCTTTTGCAGGGTGATTTTCTGGTATATTTAATGCCTCAAAATTATAGTAATCAAGTTCAATATCAGGTCCCTCTGCTACTTTATATCCCATTCCCATAAATATTTTTGATATCTCATCTGTAACTATTGATAATGGATGGGCTGTACCAAGCAAATGTTTTTTACCTGGCACCGTTACATCAATTTTTTCATTTTGTAGTGCCTTGTTTAATTCATTCGTTTCAAGTTCATTTTTAATATCATTCATCTTTTGTTCTAAAACTTCCCTTACCTCATTTGCAATCTGCCCCACTATAGGTCTTTCTTCTGTAGACAGATCTTTCATCCCACGAAGAATTTCTGTAAGCTCTCCTTTTTTACCTAGTACACCTACTTTGATCTCTTCTAGTGTTTTTAGGTCTGTTACATTTTGTAGCTCTTCTAATGTTTTTAATTTAATACTTTCAAGTAATACTTTCATAATCTTTATCTCCTTTTTAAATTAGTATTATTATAAAAAAACTCGTCTTTGTCAGTCGTATAAATACAACAAACAAGGACGAGTTTTTTACCCGTGGTACCACCTTTATTAAATTGAAAGTTGAAAGTTGAAAGTTGAAAGTTAAAAAGATGTCTCTTTTAGTCTTACGGTTTTCATTTTCCATTTTCAGTGCTCAACTACACTTAACGTGTGCTTGCGGTTTCTCCTACATTTTTTCAAAGAAACAGTTCAGATGTGAAATTTCGTTTACTACATTGTCTCTAGAAATGCTTCCAGCCTCTGGCATTTCATCTCTTAAAAAGATAATAGTATCTACTTTGCATCGTCATAACTATTATTAAATTTGTTAAATTATAACATGATAATTTTATATTTGTCAAGCAAATTTTTATTAATTATTAACTCATTATTTGTAGAGCTTTCTATCGTACCACCAGTAAATACAACCAATATTTTTTTCATACATAGAAATCTCCTTATAACTAGTAAATAATACTTTAAACAAGAATCAGCCTAATTAGGCTGATTTTATATCATGTTATTTTCTTCTTTGTAAAAATAATGGTATATCTATCGTACCTTCTTCTAAGCTAGTAAAATTCTCTGTAGTATTTGTATCATCATCATCTTGTACAGTTTGAGATGTCCCAAGTTCTTTTCTTATGTTTTTAAATCCATCTTTTTCAAATAGGCTAGATATAGAATTATCAAATCCTGTAGCAATAACAGTGATTATAACTTCATCTTTTAATGCTTCGTTTATAGCAGCACCAAAAATTATCTCAGCATTTGGATCTAGTGATTCTTTTATTAAGTCAGCTGCTTCATGAGCTTCTAACAATCCCATATCAATGCCACCAGTAATATTTATAAGAACACCTTTTGCTCCATCTATTGTTGTATCAAGTAATGGACTATGTATAGCCATTTTAGCTGCTTTTTCCATTTTGTTTTCACCAGAAGCCACACCTATACCCATATGAGCTACACCTTTTCCAGACATTATTGTTCTAACATCTGCAAAGTCTAGATTTATGATACCTGGATGTGTTATAAGGTCAGATATACCTTTAACTCCTTGTCTTAATACTTCATCAGCCTTTTTAAAAGCCGTAAGCATTGATGTACCTCTATCAACTATTGATAATAACTTGTCATTTGAAATAGTTATAAGAGTATCAACGTTTTTCATAAGTTCTCTTATACCTTCATCTGCATTTTCCATTCTCTTTTTACCTTCAAATTTAAATGGCTTTGTAACAACGCCAACTGTAAGGATGTTTTTTTCTTTTGCTATACCTGCTATAATAGGAGCAGCACCTGAACCAGTTCCGCCTCCCATACCTGCGGTTACGAAAACCATATCAGCACCGTCGATAGCTTTGGCTATTTCATCATAGCTTTCTTCAGCAGACTTTTTACCAATGCTAGGATTAGCACCTGCACCAAGTCCTCTGGTAAGTTTTTCTCCGATTTTAATCTTTATTCCTGCTGCTGACCTCTCTAAAGCTTGTCCATCTGTATTAATAGCTATGAACTCTACTCCTGTAACGCCCTCTTCAATCATCCTATCCACGGCATTATTACCACCGCCACCTACACCTACTACTTTAATTTTAGCAAGGTTAATATTATTTGTTGTATCTAACTCAAGCACGTGAAATCCTCCTTTATATAAAACCAATTTATTCTATGATATAATGCTTATCTAATAATACTACTATTTCTGGAAATTTGCAAGTAAAATGTTACATTTTTTTTAAATTTTTATAACAATTTTACATTTCACTCCATTGGGGAAAAAACTATTTTATCTTTGTACGTTGATAAATCAAGGGTTCCTCTGTTTTTCTCTGGGATATGGTTCAAAACTTCTGCTAGTTTAGTTACCTTTTCATCTATTGCATCTAGAGTTTGAAACTTTACATCTATGTTATTTATATATATATGTACATCAAATTTATTTGAAATATCTAAAACAATCTTATTCTTAGTTAACCCATGTTTTTTAAGAACGCTGATTAGAGTACTTAAATTCTCAAATATTACTTTATCCTCAATATCTATATTTTTACCTAGTTCAAATTCATTTATATCTAATCCTGTTATTATTGGTATATTTCTCGGTGACTTATCAGAAATATCAATTACAACACCCTGTTTATCTATATAAATGTAATTGTTACCTTGACATATGTAACCGATGGGAGGATTTTCTATAACATTCAATATTATTTTATTGGGGAATATAAAATCAATCTTTACATCTTCTATTTTTTTATATTTTTTTAGTTGTAATTTTATATCTTTAGTAAGTAAATAAAAAATGTTATTTCCTTCACTTAAGTTTAGCATTTTTACTATTTCGTCGGTTGTATATAGTTTATTACCCGTCACTACTATATCACTCACTTCAAAAAGGGGTGAGAACATAATACCTAAAATCATCATAATAGATATTAATGTAATACCTAAAACATAAAAAAAGTTTTTAGAACCTTTTTTATGTTTTTTCATTTTTATAATATTATTCAACAAATCACCACCTAAAATTAATTAACAGTAAACAAATAATGTCTTAATTTAGTAAGCCTCTTATTATAAATTAGTATTTTCTATCTTTTCTAGCATTTTTTTTATTTGAATATTTACATTTTCTTGTACAGCAATTACTTCGTTACTAACTGTTGAATTTATATAATATGAAACTAGAACCTTCGAATTTAATTGACTTGCTTCTATTAACGTAACAATTATAGTATCTTTTTCAATAGACTCATTAGTTATAAGTATTTGTTTTAACTCGCTAATTACTTTTTCAATAGTATTATATAATATTTTTGATGCTAATTCAATAATAAACTTTGTTTTAGTATTACTTTTTCTAGAAATATTTACTATTTCTTCTGATCCCATCATTGAGTTTGGGATTATGAGAAGATTATTTTCGGAGGTTCTTAGTTTTGTGCTTCTAAAACCTATATCCTCAACTACACCCTCGCCGTGCTTTGTTTGAATATAATCACCTATTTTAAATGTTTTTTCTAATATAATCATTATACTTCCAAATAGATTTGATGCTGCATCTTTTCCTGCCAGAGCAAATGCAATACCTCCAATACCAAGTCCTGCAATTATTACTCCAATATCATACCACTGTTCTACAGACATTATAATACCAAATAAAGCTATTAGTACTTTGTATATATTTTTTAAAAAAGGTACTAGTAAATCATTCTCATCTTCCGAAATTTTTATGTATCCTTTATATAGTAGATGTATAAAAAATGAATCAAGCCTATATAATGCCCAAAATATTGATATAGTGATAATTGACTGTAAAACTTTATTTAAAAATACAATAACTGAGGTGTCAATATATAAAACGTTTATAATTACTATATACATAAGCAGTGTAGTTATAAGAAGCCTCAAAGGGGGTCGCAACATATTAACAGCAGAATTATTAAAACTGTCTACATTATTTCTTAAAAATATTTTTTTAAGTATGTGTATTAATGCATCAGATATATAAGACTTTACTGCATATATTATAAAAAACAAAACTACAATAAGTAATATCTTTAATAATATATTGGACTGATAAAATTCATAGAATCTATTTAATTCATACAACATTTATATATTCGCCACCTCTTTAATATTGTCTTCAATTGATTTAGATTTTGTATATACTCCGCAATCTATTATGCCATAAGGCGTCTCTATTATACAATCTCCTTTTTTCATCGTTTCATCAATCATAAAACTTAATTTAATATCAGATGAAAAATATTTCTCAATATCTGTTTTATTTTTTATAATTGTGTCAAAATCTTCTTTGCACACCTTAATACTTAGTTGTTCAACATCTGTAATCTTTGCAATTCCAACTTTTATAACGTCAATAATTAGCTTGCTGTCTATTTGCAAAGCTTCTGATACTATATTCTTTGAAATTTTCATTACCATTTCAAGTATTTTATTTTCTAATTTTTTAAAATATAACATATTGTTTTTTTCTAAATTTTGTATTTCTAGTTTGAGTTTTGATTCATATTCTAAAACTAGGTTTTTCTTATACTCTGCTGCATCTTTTAGACCCTCGTCAAAACCTTCTTTGTGTCCGAGTTCATTTGCATCTTTCTTAATATTCTCTGATTCTTGCCTTGCATTATCTAAGATTTCTTGAATCCTTACTCTTACTTCTTCATCAAGTTCTTTATCATATAATATGTCATCATCTTCTATAGTCTGGACGTCTATAACGTCTATCTCATCAGAATAATATTCAGTAGAATCACTTTTCGCTTGATTTTTATAGTCGAAAACTTCAATATTATTTAAATTTACAGAAGATGCTTTAATAATACTAGACAATTACCTCATCTCCTCCACCACGAGCTATAATTATTTCGCCTGCTTCTTCGAGTTTACGAACGGCATTAACTATTTCTTGCTGTGCTTCTTCAACATCACGTAATTTAACAGGTCCCATAAACTCCATATCCTCATTTATCATAACAGCAAGTCTTTTAGAAACGTTAGAAAGCATAATTTCTTTTACTTCTGCATTTGCCCCTTTAAGTGCAATTGCAAGTTTACTGTTATCAACATCTTTAAGCACTCTTTGAATAGATTTATTATCAAGAGTAATGATATCTTCGAATACGAACATTTTATTTTTTATTTCTTCTGCAAGTTCAACATCTTCAATCTCTAAAGTTTCTAAAATGTTTTTTTCTGTACCTCTGTCAACGGAATTTAAAATTTCAATAACTGAATCTATTCCTCCTACTGCAGTAAATTCTTGAGATGCTGTTGCAGAGACCTTTGTCTCAAGAACTCTCTCTACTTCCCTTATAATCTCAGGTGAAGTTCTATCCATAACAGCAATTCTCTTTATGATATCTGCTTGTTTGTCTTTTGGTAATGAAGATAAAATATTACCAGCCTGATGCGAACCTAAATATGATAAAACTAACGCTATAGTTTGAGGATGTTCATCTTGAATAAAGTTAACAAGTTGACTAGCCTCTGCCTTTCTAGCAAATTCAAAAGGTTTAACTTGCAGAGACATAGTAAGCTTCGATATAAGATCATGTGCTCTTTCCTTACCTAAAGCTTTTTGTAAAACTTGCTCTGCATACTGAATTCCACCTTCAGTTATATATTCTTGAGCTACGCATATCTCATAAAATTCCTGTAATATCTTATCTTTTAATTGCGGTGCTACTGATGTAGTATTCGCTATCTCCATCGTTAGCTCTTCGATTTCCTCATCTGCAAGATATTTAAATATTTCTGCTGCCTTTTCTGGTCCTAAAGTTATAAGTAGCATTGCAGATTTTTCTACTCCCCTATAATCATTCTTTAAACTTGGCACTTATAATCACTCCCAATCTTCAGCTATCCAGTTTTTAAGTAATTGCGCAACTAGCTGGGGTTTTTGTTCTATAAAATCTTCTATTCTTTTTTTAGTTTCAGAATCATGTTCATGAATTTCTGCTACCTCTTCGTGATTTCTGTTAGTTTTTGTTCTTGTAGATACAAGCATTTGCTCAACAGATAATTCTGGTTCTGAGTGATGTACTTCAACGTTCTTAGTTTTCCTAATTAAAGCAAGTGCAAGTATTGAAATCATTATAATAGTTATTATTACAGGTAGATACTCCTCAATAGGAAATTTAAAAGTTTCTTTTTCTATAAATACTGGGTTTTCATATCCTGTAAGCTTTATATCTGAAATGCCTGTTCCTTTTTTTATAAGATCAGCTATCTCTGCATCCAAAGTCAATATTTTAGTAGTAGATTGGATTTGTGCTATATATTCATTCCATGTTGTATCCTTAAGCAATCCTTGTTCTTCTATTTCTGCATGATTATATATGTGATCTCTGAAAACAACTACAGATAGTGATGATTCATCTAATATTGTATCTCCTGTGCTCTTTTCCATCTCTGATACCGTCTTATTTACAGCATAAGTTGTACTAGAGTTTTCAGAAGTTGATTTTGAAGTGTCTGTACTTCCAGTATAGTAATCTGTTGTTCCAGAATTACTTTCATATCCAGGTTCGGCTGTTCCTGCTCCAGATTCGTTTGCAGTTGTTTGTATTTGTTCAGTTATAGGAATACCTTTTTTTCCACCTTCAAAAGGTGATGAAACCTTTTCACTAGTTTCTTTATATTTATCAAAATTAATTTTCAAGTTTGCTGTAACATCAACATTAGTATACATACGTGAAAGCAAAGATTTTACTTTGTTTTCAATTTCATTTTCTTTTGCTGTTTTAATTTCATCATACTTAGATAAGTTACCAGTACCTGATTCACTCATATCTTCGCCCGAAAACAATACACTAGGACTTGTATCAGAAATACTTACATTATTTATACTTAAATCCTCAACACTAGCAGCTACAAAGTTTGCAATTCCCATAACTTCTTTTTTAGTCAAAGTTCTAGTAAGAGAGAGTTGTACGCCAGCCTTTGCCGTCTTTTTTTCATCAGTTGCAAATGGGCTATCTTCAGGTATAGTTAATTTAACTATAGCGTCACTTACACCTTCAATTTTTTTAAGTGCTCCTACTAATTCCTCTTCCTTTAATTTTTTATATCTATATTTTTTCTCTGTTTCTGTAAGCCCCATCATATTTTCACTTGAAAATTCACTCCAAGAATACTCACTACCTAAAATGTTTTCAGTAGAAACCGCTATTCTTGCCTTAGCTAAGTCCTTTTTATTTACCATTACTCCTTGTCCATCGTCTGAAATTATATATGCTATTTTACCAGAATCAAGAACTGTCTTTATTTCGCCCATGGTTTTATAAGAAACCTGCTCATCTGTCAATCTAACGTATGAAGATTTAGTAACCATAAATACAGCTATTCCTAATATAGACAAAGCAACTATCACAATTAGACTTAGCTTTATTTTTTCTCCTCTATCAATTTGATTCCATTTTTCAGTAATTTGTTGAAGCATTCTTTCAAAAGTTCCCCCCATATATTAACCCCCTAGAAGTACAGTTGAAAATTGAAAGTTGAAAGTTGAAAATGTTTTTCATTTTTCAATTTCATTCTTAATTCTCAATTACATTTGTAATCTCATTATTTCTTTATAAGCTTCTATTGCTTTATTTCTAAGTTCCACTGTAAATTGCAAGGCAACACTTGCTTTTTCATTTGCAATGAGAACTTGGTGTATATTATCAATTTTACCCGTAATAAAATCATTTGTTGTAGCATCCGCAGCACTTTGTAGTTGTGTTGTGTCACCTATTACGTTTTTTGCTGCATCAAAAATAGCTTTAAATGCACCAGAACTAACCCCAGTATCTGAGGTTCCTTTAATTGCTTGAGCACTTTGTTTATATATTTCACTTATCTTACCAATCGGACTTATCGACATAAACAAACCCCCGTTCTTCAAAGTACAAAAACATGCTATTTACATTTGTTATTTGTACTATCATCTTCCTATCTCCAAAGCCTTTAAAGCCATGCTCTTACTAGTATTCATAGCTGTAACATTCGCCTCATATGTTCTACTAGCTGATATCATATTTACCATTTCTTCTATTACATTTACATTTGGCATGTTTACATATCCTTCTGCATCTGCATCAGGGTTTCCAGGATCATATATTTTTTTAAAGGCACTTTGATCTTCAACTATCTTACTAACTCTAACACCGGCTCCAACATCTTCTCCAGCAGTATCGTCACCAGAATTACCAATCATTGATTTCATTTTATTATTTAAAACATCACTAAAACTTTTTTGTTTTTCTTCGAATTGTACCGCCTTTCTTCTGTAAGGCGTACCTTCTTCTGTTCTTGTAGTATCAGCGTTCGCTATATTTTGTGAAATTATATCCATTCTAAGTCTTTGAGCTGTAAGCCCACTTGAACTTATATCCATTGAACTGAAAAATGACATGTATGACACCTCCGGTTGAGAATATCGAAAAGTCAGGCTGCAAAGTAAAGAATTTCATTTACTAGCTTCCTAGCCTACCGAATACTAATAACTACTTTTAAGAACTGTTTTTATACTATTAAATTTACCATTCATTCGAGCGATCAAAACATTATATTTTATTGTATTTTTAGCCATATCAGCCATTTGAACATCTATATCTACATTATTACCATCTGTCCTATAACTTAAGTTTGCATTATCAGTATAAACTTCCGGTTCTATTCCATCTATGTTCAAATCTTGTCCATTACCCATTGCACTATGTAATAATTCTTCAAACCGTACTGCCTTCTTCTTATAGCCTGGTGTATCCACATTTGATATGTTATTTGCTATGACTTCATTACGCATAAGTGATGCATCTAAAGCTTTTTCAAGCAATTTTGTATTTGAAAACATGTTATTCATAAGCATTAAATAACGCACCTCCTAACTTTTTTACTATATTTATCGGCTTCCGTTGCCATTATAATTAATATATATCTTCCTTGATATCAATTTGCAATAATCGCGTATTATATTCTACATAATCTATTATAATATTTTTTTGTTACAAACGCAATAGATATACCTAAAAATAAATAAAAAGTTACAAGAAAATTCTTGCAACTTTTTATTTACTTCTACTTCTTATACTCGCACTTTCCGTTATTACATACTATGGTCTTATTTTTTCTTCCTTTTTCAACTAACATATCTCCACATTCTGGGCATTTTTCATCCAGTGGCTTATTCCATGAAAGGAAGTCGCATTCTGGATTGTGTTCGCAACCGTAATATAAAATACCTTTTTTGCTTTTTTTCTCTAATATTTCCCCGCCACATTTTGGACATTTTACCCCTATTTCTTTTTTAATTGGTTTTGCATTTTTACACTCAGGAAAGCCTGGGCATGCAAGAAAATCTCCAAATCTTCCCCGTTTTATAACCATATTTCTACCGCATTTTTCACATATTATATCGGTTACTTCAACTTTTATTTCTATTTTTCCTATAGTTGCTTCAGCGAGTTCTAGTATCGGACTAAAACCTTCGTAAAATTCTCTTATAGTTTCTTTCCAATTAGCTTTCCCGTCGGCTATTTCGTCTAATTCCTTCTCTAGCTTTGCGGTAAATTTCACATCAACTATATTCTCAAAATGATTTTCCATAATTGTATTTACTATATTTCCAAGCTCCGTTGGAATAAGACTTTTACCTTCTTTGGTAACATATTTTCTAATAAGTATTGTAGATATCGTTGCTGCATATGTGCTCGGACGTCCTATACCATTTTCTTCTAATATTTTCACGAGTGATGCTTCTGTAAACCTAGGTGGTGGTTCTGTGAAATGCTGCTTTTCCTCTAATGTCTTTAAAGTTAATATTTCCTCTTTTTCGAGCTCAGGAATAGAATGTTTAGACTCTTCATTTTCTTCAAAATTATACACTTTTAAAAATCCTTCAAATTTAAGTGTAGAACCTGTTGATTTAAAATTGTATTCACCAGCATCTATATCTACACTATAAGTATTATAGACAGCAGATGCCATTTGTGAAGCAACACTTCGTTCCCATATAAGCTTGTAAAGTTTATACTGGTCCTTACTTAATGAATCTACAAGTATATTAGGTGTTTTATTAACATCTGTTATTCTTACAGCTTCATGGGCATCTTGTGATCTACCTTTTGACTTATATACAGTATCACTTTTACTAACATACTCATTCCCATACTTATCATTTATATATTTTTTTGCATCAGCTTTAAATTCTACTGAAAGCCTTGTAGAATCGGTACGCATATAAGTAATTAGACCCACATGACCTTCACCTTGTATATCTATACCTTCATATAATTGCTGTGCTATTTGCATAGTCTTACTTGGGGTAAAATTTAGCTTTGAAAAAGCAGTTTGTTGCAAAGTGCTTGTAATGAAAGGTGGTAATGAATTTTTATGTTTTTCTCCTCGTTTTACATCCTTAACAACAAATTTTTGTTTTTTTACATATTTTAGTATGTCTTGCATTTCATCTAGATTTGTAACTTTTATTTTCTTGTTATTTTTACCATGTAAAACAGCTTCAAATGAAGTTTTAGCTTTTCCTTTAATAAGATTAGCTTTTAGAGACCAGTATTCTTCTTTTACAAAATGTTCTATTTCTTCTTCTCTGTCGCAAATAAGCCTGAGTGCAACTGACTGAACCCTACCGGCACTTAGTCCCTTTGCAACCTTTTTCCAAAGAAGAGGGCTTATTTTATAACCTACTATTCTATCAATAATTCTGCGTGCTTGCTGTGCATCAACTAGATCCATATTGATGTTTCTCGCATGTGCTACAGCCTCTGTTACAGCAGTTTTAGTTATTTCATTAAATGTTATCCTATAAGTTTTAGACTCATCAAGTTTTAAAGAATTTATGAGATGCCACGAAATAGCTTCACCTTCACGATCAGGGTCAGTAGCTAAGAATATTTTTTCAGATTTTGCTGCTTCTTGTTTTAACTTTTTTATTAGTGGAGCTTTTCCTCTAATATTTATATATTGTGGTTCAAAATCGTGTTCTATATCTATTCCTAGTTTACTCTTTGGTAAATCCCTTATGTGTCCCATTGAAGCATCTATTTTATAGTTTTTCCCTAAAAATTTCCCTATAGTTTTTGACTTCGCTGGTGACTCTACAATCAGTAAGTATTTTGACATCTACATCAACCTTTCAAATCTTTTTCCTGGCAATTGTTTAATAACGCCTTTTAATTCAAGCATAGTAAGTAAGTGTTGCATCTTGCTAATTCCCATTTTAGACTTATTTACTATATCATCAATATGGCTGTTTTTTAAATCTATACAAGAATACACAATTTTCTCATCTTCGTCAAGTAATTTATCGAAATTATTATTTTCTTTTATATTTTCTTTTATATTTTCTTTTATATTATCTTTTATATTCTCTCTACTATCGCTAATCATAGCTTTATCACTTGGGTTTGTTTTTATTTCTATTATTCCAAAATTTAAAAGTATATCTTTATAACTAGTTACTAAAGCAGCACCTTGTTTTATAATATTATTTGTTCCGCTACTTAAGCTACTAGTTATATCACCAGGTATAGCAAAGATATCTCTTCCTTGTTCTAGAGCCTGATCAACTGTTATTAGTGAGCCGCTTTTTTCTGCAGCTTCAACCACAAGTACACCTCGACTCATACCGCTTATTATTCTATTTCTCGCGGGAAACATTTGGGGAAGAGGTTGTGTTTTCGGAGAGTACTCAGAGATAACTGCTCCGTTTTTTATTATTTCTTTCATTAATTCTGCATTGCTTTTGGGATAACATATATCCACACCACAACCAAGTATAGCAAAGGTTTTACCTTTGCCATCAAGTGAGCCTCTGTGAGCACATGTGTCTATACCAATAGCCATACCACTTACTATCGTTACATTTGATTCAGCAAGACTTTTTGATATATTATATGCTGCTTTTTTGCCATATTCGCTACAGTTTCTTGAACCAACTACTCCTAACATTGTATCTTCTTTTTTTGGTAATGTTCCTTTATAATATAATATATGAGGTGGTTCATATATGTTTTTAAGTGCCTTGGGGTAATCTTTGTCTTGTATTGATATGTATTTTATTTCATTTTCAAATAAATATTCTTCAAATTTTTTCACATCAAATCTTTCTTTTGATTTTTCTATTTCTAGTATATCACGAAGCCTAAGCCCCATAACCTGTTTTAAATCTTGTTCTTTTGCATTAAATATATCTAATGGAGAATCAAATACTCCAAGTAATATACTTATTTTTTTATTCCCAATACCATCTATATTATTTAGCCACAACCAAGCTTGCCTTATATTCATTAGTATTTTATCCCCCATTTTATTGAGACCTGTCACTTTGATGAAACTTTTTCGACGAAGCAATCTCATCTTTTTACATCCTTTAAGATTACAATTATACTAGATTGTCTTCAACTTTCCAGTACTTTCCACCTTACCACCTTGCCTGAAATTTCTCTCATTATACTAAGTGCTGGTATTGCACTCACAATTATTGTTTTTTTATCGTGAGGATTTACCTCTATCCACTCATTATTTCCTAGATAAATATATACCTGACTATAATTATCATATATAAGTATATCTCCGCTCTTTATATTTTTATCAGTAATTTCACATATAGAGCAAAATTTTAGAATATCAATATACATACCTTTATAATTATTGTATATATCAGAAATTGCATAGTCGTCCATCCATATACTGAGTGCCATTCGAATATACTGCATGTTTTTGGTTTTAAAACCCATTTCTATAAAAGTATCTATCATTGGTCTTCTAATTAATCCTGATGAATCTATACCTATCCGATTCTCCCCACCACTCATATAGTTTGTGTTTTCATAATTCTTTAAATTTTCAATATATGATAATCTTATTAATTCGTCACTAACTATAACTTTATTACTCCCATAGTAGGTTACAAAAATAAATACTGTGGCTATTATTACAACGGCTCTAGTAAAATAATTATTCCATAACTTGAACACTATAATTAGCCAAGACACTACAAAACTACCAATAACCAAGTGCTTTGAGAGCCTTTCTGGTACTGGATGTATAAGTATTAAAAAAACCACAACCATAAGTGTAATTATTATTTGCCACACTGTAACCCAACCTAAGCTTGATTCATGTTTTTTAGCAACTGGTTTTATATCGTTGTTTACGATAGGTTTATTTCGTTTAAATGGATTTTTAATTACTAACATGAAATCACCCCCTGATAAAAAAGATAACAAAGTACAGAGTACAGACAACAGTTAAAGACTTAATACATATGTAATATGTTTGTGCAACACTAGTCTGTCATCTGTTCTTTACCGTTGCTCCTACAAAATCTCTAAATAGCGGATGTGGATCGTATAATCTAGATTTGAATTCTGGATGAAATTGAGATGCTACAAACCATGGATGATCAGATAGCTCTATTATTTCAACAAGCATATCATCAGGGCTTGTACCTGCAAATATCATACCATTTTTATTCATTACGTCCCTGTAATTATTATTAAATTCATATCTATGTCTATGTCTTTCATTAATTTTCTTTTCTCCATAAGCTCTATAAGCTTTAGTGTCTTCTTTTAAGGTACATGGATAGCTACCAAGTCTCATTGTACCACCTTTATTTGATATTCCTACCTGAGTATCCATCAAATCTATAACTTGATGCTCATATGTACCAAACTCGCTACTATTTGCATCACTTAAACCACAAACATTACGTGCAAATTCAATAACAGCTATTTGCATACCAAGACATAGTCCTAGATAAGGTATTTTGTGTTCTCGTGCATATTTTGCAGCTGCTATTTTTCCTTCTATCCCTCTATTACCAAAGCCTCCTGGTACTATTATACCATCAAGTTTTGACAAATACTTTTCTACACCGTTAGCCTCTATATCCTCTGAGTTTATCCATTCAATATTTACTTTGCATTTATGATGTGCACCCGCGTGTTTTAAAGATTCGGATACGCTTAAATATGCATCCTCAAGTGCAACATATTTACCAACAAGACCTATAGTAACTTCCTTTTCAGGATTCTTGTAGTTACCCACAATGGTTTTCCATTCATCAATGTTTTTTCTTTCTGTCTTTATCCCTAGTCTTTCACAAATTCTTTCTTCCATTTCTTCTTCGTGAAAGTTTATAGGAACATCATATATAGTATCTACATCAATACCTTCAAACACATATTTACTATCTATATTACAAAACATTGCTATTTTATTTAAAAGTTCTTCTGATATATGCCTATCTGCTCTACATATAAGCATATCTGGGTTTATACCATGCCTCTGAAGTTCTTTTACTGAGTGCTGAGTAGGCTTTGTTTTTAGTTCTTTAGAACTTTTTAAATATGGTACGAGTGTAAGGTGAATAAATATTACATTTTCCCTTCCCATTTCCGTTTTAAATTGTCTTATAGCCTCAAGAAAAACCTCTGCCTCTATTTCTCCGACAGTACCTCCTATCTCAGTTATGATTACATCCGCTTCTGATCTCATAGCTAAATCTTTTATTTTATTTTTTATAATATCTGTTACATGTGGAACTACTTGAACTGTACCACCTAGATAGGTACCTTTTCTTTCTTTTTTTATTATCTCAGAATAAATTTGCCCCATAGAAAAACTACAATTTTTTGTGATATTAGTTCCAATAAACCTTTCATAATGTCCTAAATCAAGGTCAGTTTCGCCACCATCCTCTGTAACGAAAACCTCTCCATGCTGATAAGGACTCATTGTACCTGGGTCAACATTTAAATAAGGATCAAACTTTTCAACTGCAATTTTAAGTCCCTTATTTTTGAGTAACAGTCCTATACTCGCTGCTGCTATCCCCTTACCTAAACCCGAAATGACCCCACCTGTAACAAAAATAAACTTTGACATGTATATAACACTCCTTTTTTGATTTATGATTCATTTCATATTTTTTTATATCATTTTACACTAATAAAACAAAAAAAGCAACTTTGTTTTGAAACAAAATTACTTTTTTTAAGTTGGCTTGCTAAACTACAGTATAACTAAATTGGTTTTCATTCAAATCAACAACATCATCCGCAATGTTATTTACCAATTCTAAATCATGTGATGAAATTATTATTGTTTTCTTCAGCTTTTTGAGTTCAGCTACGAAAACATCTTTTATTCCTTCATCTAATTCTTTAAATGGTTCATCAAGTATTAGTATATCAGATGAGTAAAGTAGCGCTTGAATAATTTTTATTCTTTGCACCATTCCCCCACTTAGATTTTCCTTATATTCATACTTTTTTTCGAGCATTCCAAACTTTTCTAAATATGTATCTACAAGACTTTCTAAATTTTCCTTATCATAAATTTCACCAAGAATATATTTAAAATTATCTATTACTTTGGTATTTGGAAGTAAAGTATCTCTTTGAAAAACGAAAGATATTTTGGGGTTATCGTTTATAATTTCCCCACTGTCAATGTGCTCAAGTTTAGCTAAAATTGATAATAAAGTTGTTTTGCCAATACCTGATTTCCCTATTATACAAGTTATCTTATTTTCACTTATTTGTAGGTTTAAATCTTTAAACACGTGCATCGTACCGAAACTTTTATATACATTCTTTAAAAGTATCAAACTATCACCTCAACCTTTTTTCTAATAAATTTATTAAAATATTTTTCAATAAGTAGCGATGCTATAATAACTATAACAGTCCATGCTAACATTTCATCAGTTTTCAAATATAATTTAGAATCATATATCCTTTTGCCTATTCCATAGTCGGGTAGTGCTAGTATTTCGGTTGCAATTATCACTTTAAAACTTATACCTATTATTGTGTTTACACCTGAAATAAAATATGGTTTTAATAAGCTTACATACAAATAGCTATATACGTTCTTCCTTTTTATGTTATAAACTTTCACAAAATCTATATACACTTTGTCTATATTTAATATTCCATATACTATATTAGAAAACATGATTGGTAAACACATAGCAACACAAATAATAACTGGCAAATTTTCTGCATCGAACCAAATCAAAGAAATAAGTATGAGTACAATACTTGGAGCAGTTTTTAAAATAGCCATGGCTGGTTTTATAAATTCAAACATATAATTTTTGCTACCACATATCACAGCTATAACTATCGCAGCAACTATTGATATAGTTGTTCCAATTATCATTCTACCTAATGTAAAAATAATATCAATTAATTTTTCTTTGTTTGTAAATATGTCTGTTGTTTCTTTTAATATAGACTGTATACTAGGAATATAAATATCGTTATTTATGTACATATATAACATTTGGTAAATTGACAACCAAAATAGTGTAATCAATATAATTCTGATTGCATTACTTTGTATAATAAATCTTTTCATCAGGTACTTTGCCCCCTATTGAATCCTTATCTATTTCATTTATAATTTCATAAAATTTACTTAATGATTCTTTCATATCTTCATTATCAATGTAAACTATACTAGAATAAGGTATTGCAGCTTTTACAATGTTTTCATCTGGTAATATCTCAAGGTTTTTAATAGTAATACTTGCCTTATCAATGTTTTTATTTACCCATAGAGAAGATTCTTTAACCTTCTCCATAAAATTATCTACAAACTTTTTATTTTGTTCTGCAAGTTCTGTTTTTACTATTATACATCCCATTGGTAGGTCAGTACTAGTAAGTTTTGTCCACTCATCACCTATATTTATTTTCACTTCCAAATCTTTATTTTTCATAGTAACAAGTGTAGCAAATGGCTGGGGCATTATGGCTATTTTTGACTTTCCAGTAATCATTTTTTGTGCTGATGTTGTATGATCAATCGAATAATCTAAAGTAATATTTTCTCCGTCTACAAGATCATTTTTATTAAGCACATAATTAAATACATATTCCGGAACTGTTTTCCTTCCACTAATTTCTATAGTTTTATCCTTCAAATCAGTAATGCTTTTTATTTCCATATCTTTCGGTGCAACTATGTATAAAACATTGAGTACATTTATGTCTAGTATTTTATATTTACCATTTGTTTTGTTATATATATTAGCAGCTACATTTGTTGGTACCGTGGCTATGTCAATTTCACTATTTAATAGCTTTGACACTATTATGTCCGGAGTTGCGTATATTTCGTAGTTAATACTTACATCATCTACTTTTGCGTTATCTTCAATCATTTTAGAAATACCCATAGAGCTAGGGCCTTTTAAGGTTGCTACGCTGACACTCGAAAGATTTGTTTCTTTTACATTTGAGCAGGCTGTTATTGTGAGTGCTAAGGTGAAAATTACTAGTATGATTTTTAAGTTTTTCATGTTACCTCCTTAAGTATTTTAGTCCCTCCCCTGCGAAGGGGAGGTTAGGTGGGGTCACATCGTTAACGTATTTTATTTTTAAAAACTTCTACCCCCTCTAGCTCCCCCTTCCTAGGGGGAGGACTTCTTTACAAATTTTATATTATGAAACTTGTTACTTTAATTAAATACTTCATTCAATTCTTCAGTGCCTTCTACTACAAATCTTCCTTTCTCAATGACACTAAGTTCCTCTCCATCACCTGTTACTGATCTAATAAAGTCTAGTTCATCGTATGGTATGGTTATATCAGTGTGCTTGTTTGTGTAGGCTTCGTCTGGATTTGTTCTACGGAGTATACTCTTTTCGTTGTCACGTGCAATAATTTCTTTACCATCAATGTTGTTGTATACTTTTAAATCTTCGCGATGTGAGAAACATGTGTCCCCTATAGCAAAATGAGGTCCTGTCTTTTCTGCTATAAGTATCGGTAACAAGTGTCCGATATCATATTTTCTAGCCATCACGTATGCAGTAGTGTTGGTACCTATAGCGAACTCACCCATAGGTAATGATTTATATGGATGCAACAAGTTTTCTTCAATATATTTCTTGTTTTGTTCCTCAGTTTCAAAGTTTTTACAGTTGTAATTTACAACATAACCATCTTTAAATACGAGTAGTAAATCCTTATACAAGTAATCATTTAAGTATACCTTTGTTACATGTAATGTTCCACTTGTTTCTGTAAGTTTAGGTGATGTAAATACCTCTCCAACTGGTATATTTACATTCGCAACACAGTTTTCAAAAAGGGTTTCAGTTTCCGCGCTATTAATTTTTTGCATTTTTATTTTTATATCCGTTAAGTTATCTCCTTTCCCTTTTACATGTACAAAATCAGCTTTATCTAGTATATTTATAATTTTTTGATGAATCTTTTCATACTTATCATTATCTAGAGTGTTTACCTTGCAAGTTTCTTCAAATATTTCTTCAAATCTATCACCTATTTCTGGGTTTGGTAATGCTACTATAGTAAAGCTATATTCAGATCTAGTAGCATATTTATTTAATATTTGCATGTTTTTATTTTTTAAATTTTTATCCAAATCATTTTGATCATCGTTATACCTTATATTTGTATCTTTAGATTTTGGTGAAAATGGGATTTGCCCAAATGTCTCTATAAAAATTGGACCTCCAAATTTTATAAGCATATCTTTATATTTTTCACACTTTTCTTCATATAACTTCAAGCTTTTATCAACATAATCTTTATCAAAATAAAGTCCTGCATCAAATTCATGATCATACTCATATTGTTTAAATTGTGATACACATAATGGAACTAATGAAAATCCCATGATGTTTATAGATTCCAGTTTTTCTAAAACCTTTTTTACAATACGTTCTTCTCCCATTTGATACATAGGTCTAATATTAGATTTTTTAGTAATATCTTTTCCATCTCTTGCGTATCCATTTTTAAATGCTTCAACTATAGTAATAGCAATATCATTTATCTGTTCATCCCTCATTATGTTTAAAAACCTGGCAGTTTTTATTTCAGCATCACCAATGTATCTATTATACTTAAATAAGTATTTCATATCAATATCTATACCATTTTCTATAATACTTCTATACCGGTCACTTACTTCAGGATTAAATATTTTATTTAAATTAAATTCTATTCTGTATTCAATAACGTCTAGATGATGTTTTTTTATAATTTCGATAATCTCAGCTTTATTAGGTTTTTCACTGGTTTCTAGCATATTTTTTATAGTTAATATAAGCTTATTTGTTTGATTAATTATATAGTTGTTTTCATTTGATATCCAGTCTATATAGTTTTTAGTGTATGCATAAATATAAGTTAATATCTGGCCAAGTTCTTTACCAAAAATATTGCAAGTGTATTCTGGGTTTGCATAACTATTATCATAATTATCTTTATGAATATCCATATAAAGCCCATTATTCGCTTTTAGCAGAGTATCAAAATCTATATTTTCTAAATTATTTTGTAATTCTCTATAATCAAAAGTCTTTACAATGAAGTTAGCAATACATTTGAAGTAATCAGCGTACTTACTAGTATCATCTTGAATAAACTTTTTTATTTCTTCTAGACCGTTTTGTAATTCATTATAAACATCTGTATTACTGTCATATTTTTCTTTAAACTTTTTATACATCAACGTTCCCCCTATTTTTCCTTTATCATTATTTCATATCTTCGTTTAAAAAGCATTGCTTCGTTTAGTTTTTCTGCTACTTCCTTACCTTTTAATATTTTAACAATTCTAAGTCCAAAATTTTGTGCAGTTCCTGGTCCTCTAGATGTAATTATATTTCCATCAGTTACAACATTATTATCTGATAGTTTTGCTCCTTTTAGCATACCCTCATTACCTGGATAACATGTAGCTACCTTATCTTGTAATAATCCCATTTGTCCAAGTATTGCAGGTGCTGCACAAATTGCTGCTATATATTTATTTTGCTCATTTTTTTCAATTATTAAACTTCTTAATTCATCATGTTTAGCAAGATTTTCTGTACCTTTTTTACCACCTGGTAATATAAACATTTCTGCATCAAAAAAATCAGCTTCATCAAAGGTTTCATCAGCAACTATGGTCATACCATGTGCACCCAAAACTTCCAATCTATCTGATATGGATATCATTCTTATATCTATACCCGCTCTTTTTATTATATCAATAGGCGTTACAACCTCTATTTCCTCAAATCCTTCTGCTAAAAATATATAAACCATAATTAAACCTCCCGTTTTTTAGATAACATATAACAGATGACAGTAAAAACTAGTACATAAGTAATATGTTTGTGCTATAACTATCTGTTATCTGTTCTTCCCATTCTACACTTTATACAAAAAAAATTCAAGCATTCGCCTGAATTTTTTTGTATAAAGTATCATTTTTCTTTGCATTTATATTATTTGGTCTGGCTTTCAGAGCTTCTTCATTGTAATAAATAGCTCTTTCGATATCACCTAGTGAATAATGGCAGATTCCTAGTTGATAATTGGGTATAAAATCTATATACATATCGAGTACAAAACTAAAATCATCTCTTACTTTTTTCATAGCTACAGTAAGCTCAAACCAAAACGTTGCATTATCATATTCCTTTTTATAAACAAAACAATTTCCGATTTCGCAGCATATTTCTGCTCTGGGGACACATTTCTCAAAACAGTATAATAATGCTTTTATGGCATTATCATAATCATGAAGCTTTAAATAACATGCTGACAATTCTAAACACACCCATTCACATTCACTGTCCCACTCTGATTTTAGTTTTAAAAATTTTCCAAGTTGAAAAATCGCTTCTTGTATTAGATTGTTACTTAAAAGCTCCATTCCATAATACATCATGCCTTTTTGTGATAATTCATTACCTTCATATAAAAATTTTCTATAAATTTTTATGTTTCTATCACTTTGTGTGTTTTTTCTTGTATGAGTAATAGTTATATCTGTTTTATAAATATCAGCATCTACATTAATATATTCATGAACAGGTTCAATCCATAATGGTTTTAGTTCTCTACGTATCAGTCGTTCTTTGTAAAAAGATAAAACTACATTGTCCTCTTCATCGAAAATATAATTATATTTCATTGCAACAATACCTACTTCATCATCTAGTCTATTTTTTAGTTCTTTAAATTTTACACGATCCCTTTCTAGTAAAACATCGTCTGCATCAAGCCAAAAAATATAATCTTTTGAGGCTTTTTCAAAAGAATAATTTCTTGCAGCTGAAAAATCATCTGCAAAATCAAAAAAGTATATATTATTAGTGTATTCACTTACTATTTCTTCAGTGTTATCTGTGGACCCTGTATCAACTATTATAATCTCATCAACCAAGTCACTTACAGAATTTAAACATTTTGCTATATATTCTTCCTCATTTTTTACGATCATACATAAACTAATTGTCGCCACATTCTTCACCACCACTATTTTTTTGCACAAAAAATGATATGTGCTTCTCACGTGGTAAGGATTTACTGTGATATACTACGTATGATAATTGTTTTACAATATACCACAATATACCACTACCATACCACGTTACGAAGTAACATACCACATCAGATTTGTCTGATATCTAGACTATGATTTTGTACAAACAAGGTCAACAGTTACTATATCGTTTGCAACAATAGCTATTATAGGGAAAATTTTTGCTCCTAAGAATATTCCAGGTAAAGTTAATATCGGACATTCTTCATATATAAATCTATCACTTTGTTGACATTCTTTTATTGAAATACATCTTAACTTACAATCAACTAATATATTTGCATCGCATACTTTGATTTTTATACTAAATGGATACCAAGCTATTAAGTTACCGAGTTCAGTATCTAGTACTGCGCAATTACAACTATTAAATGTACATGGACGTAACTCTGAAACATTTCCTGGAAAATCTTCAATAAATGAATATATAATATTTTTCTTAATAAATCCATCTATCATTACATAGTTATCACAAACAGTTATATTACAGTTACTTACATATGCTTCTGAGTTTATGTCAACAACATCTAATATCTTATGATTAGGGCATGGATTTAGGTTTATTACCTCTCTTATAGGCTCAGATACCCTATCTTGTATGACTGAGACTCCACCAACTTCATATGGTAAACACTCATTAACAGGATCATAACATCCCGCATTTGACCAATTTACTCTTCCACCTCTTCTTGCCACTTCAAAACACCTCCCAAAAATTTGAAGTCTTGCGAACTTCTATTAGTATTTTATTCAAAAGTTATATATTGGTGAATAAAAAGAAGCAAATTTACTTTGCTTCTTTCTTAAGTGGGGTTATTTTTATTTTACTTATAGGTAACCCTGTTTTTCTACTTGTTATTTCCGCTATTTGTGCAATTTGTTGCTCTGATAAGTTTTCTACATTGACTACAACATCTACAGAATCATCATCAATTCTAACATATACTTCTGAAAATCCCTTTGCTTCTATCATTGACTCGATGGAATTTTCTTTTTCTATTCTTTTTTGCATATCTATAAGTTCGTCTGTTGCCTCACCTTTTTTGTCAGTTGCAACATTATCGTTATTTATTACTTGTGTAAGCCAATCTTTTCTCTCTGCTCTTGTTTGTTCTCTATTCATTTTAGCTTGAAGGAAAAAGGTTTCTTGTACTTCTTCGTCAAACGAGTTATTTACAAATACTGCTGAGCCTATTTGTTCATTATCACTAGCAACCTCTTTAGGCACTTTCATGCCCTCAGTATCTAAAGTATCTGGTTTGGCTTTATTTTCCGTATTGTCTATATTACTTTTATTATCTATATCAGTTGGTGCTTTTATATCCGTTGCATCTTGCAAAACTAATTTACTCTCTTCATTACTAGTATCCACATAATTAAAATATCCTGCTATTGCTATCATTGCAACCAATGCAACTATTATAATTTGATTCTTTTTTATTACAAACATTTAAACTCCTCCTCGTATAATTAATCGTTATTTTAAATTTTCACTTCTAATCACATACACCTTATGTATAGGTAAATCTAATAAAATCTGCGTTGCCTTTTGTAATTCCTCCTTTACTCTTAAATTATCTGCTCCTTCTGATATTACAAGCACTCCTTTTACTTCGCTTGACTTGTCATTAAAGTTTTCTTTGCTTTCCACTATATTTATTATTGCTTCTGTTTTTCCAGCACCTGGCACATTTTCTAAAGCTTTACTTAATCTTTTTTCTATAGTTGTTTTGTATGTAGAATCTTCTTCTTTTAAACTTATAGTTTTTTCTGGTATTTCTTCTATATAAGTATCTTTTTTGTCAAATACAAAATTGCCAATGTTCATTAATATTAGTCCAATTATAAAAGCAAAAATAAGTTTTTTAAGTGTGTTATCTCCCCCTCTTATAAGCTTTTCAAACAACTCCTTGTAATTTTTCATTAGTTCTCCTCCCATTAAACTTGTACAGTTACATATATATTATTTTCGTCGATACAATAGAAGTTTTTTAATAAAATTTTAATCTTTTTTTCTAATATTTCTTTATTAAGTCCACCTACTTCATTATTCAGGATATAGTTTTTGTTTTGTGAAACGGTAATTTTTATACTTTCAAGCTCACCAGTATTTTCATTGCCATCATTCATACCTAACTCTAACTTTAATACCTTTAGCTCCATATTTTGAAATAAAATATTTTCAATCTGGTCTTTTACATTATTTTTAAATATTTCAAGTATTGCCTTCTTCTTCTGATTTTCTAGTTGACTTTGATTTATTGCAAATTGTTTGTTATCTAACTGACTCTTCTGTTTAACGATATTTCTTTCAAGAAAACTATCAGAATCATTTAATAGTTTATTTATAGGTGCTAGTACAATTATAATAAGTACAAAACCCAAAATTAAGTTTATGTATTTCTTGTAGGCTTTATTTGGGATTATTATATTGATAAACATTGTTAATACCATATACATTGCTATATTATTCAACCATTCTTTTACGTATTCCATATTTCCTCCTTTGTATTTTATAATCTTGTACATATATATTCACTTTATTTTTTTATATGCAAAAAACAGTATCAAAATTTTGATACTGTTTTAAAATCATCTTTTTGCTACATTTTGAGTTATATTTTTTCGTGAACTCAGTTAGATTTATTCGTAGTGAGTCCATAGCTTTAATATTTTCACTATCTTTTCTACCTTCAAAACCTCATAAACCAATCTATGCTGAACATTTATTCTTCTTGAATAAGCTCCTTTCAAATCTCCTAATAATTTTTCATATCTAGGTGGGTTTTGAAATGGATTAACTTCTAGTATTCTTATTAATTTTACTATTTTATCCTTAAGCGAAGAGTTTCTAAAATTATCTGCATCCTTAATAGCTTGTTTACTGTATACTATTTTATATCTTTCCAATCAAGTTCCTCGCATTCTTCTACGGAAGTACACATCCCATCTATTATAGCCTTTTTTACTTCTGGCATAGAGCTCAAATATAAAGTTTCCTGAATTGCTTTAAAATAAGCTGAGGAAATCAATATCGCACTCCCTTTTTTGCTTTTTATTCGTATAGGCTTTGATGTTTTCTTCGTTTCTTCTATTAATTCACTTATATCCTGATTTGCATCTACAGTTTTCAATATAACCACCTCGCTAAAAATATTATATAGTATAATATATATTATGTCAATGCCTGAAATTAAAAATCACATAAAACAAAATATATCAAAATTTTTCGCAAATTCGTACACCGACTATACTATAGTCGTTGGCCTTCCAGCCTTTGAGAAAGTAGGCTACTAAATCCCGACTGCAAATCCTTATAGGATAAGGATTTCATAAATTTATAAATTATTTTAAAAACTTCGGCTACTATTTCCCGACTGCGAATAGGCAATTTTATATGGTTTTAAAAAACACCCTTTCGGATGTTTGATGAAATTTAGTTTTATTTCATTGTATTGTTATATACATTTATTACAATTTGACCATATTTTATTGCTGTCAATATCGCCAAAACAATAAATACAGAACAATTCACTATCGCTTTAATCAAGTTAATTCTTTGAAGTGCAGAAACAACCCTAACTTCCAGGTAAATAGAATAGATAGCTGTCAGTACATACATAATATTTTCAAGCATTTGAAGTATGTTAGATAAAATACCATCGGTAGAATAATTTAAAAATGTAATAATGATGGTAATAATAGACACTGCGATAACTGGAATGGTTACATATATTTGTGAAATTGCAATTTCGTTCATAGTTGCCTTACCACCAACAATGAAACCCAACAGTTTTATACAAATAGTGCTTAATATCAACCATAACGCTGCGCCAGCTATAGTCCCCAGTAGAGTTCCGAACATTTGTGACATCCAGAAACCCAACATAAATGTGTTTATACCCTGACTCATGTTAAGAATTATATTTATTATATTAAACAATAGTATTGCTACAGGTAATGAAATAACCCATAGAATAAAAAATCCGATATGCCCCCATCTAACCTTCGGTTCTAACTTTTCCAGTATAACTTCTTCTGGTTTGTAAAATAGTTTTAAAAATGAATTTAACATGGTTAATCCTCCTCGTAAAGTATAGTAATTTTTATATAGCCAAATTTTAACATTATGTAGTTATATTTTCAATAATTTTCTAAAATATTTTATATTTTTCATGAAAGGACGTGTTTCAATGTTTTCAAAAGTTTTTAGTTGTGCATTACAAGGAATAAATGGGTTTCTGATGGATGTGGAAATAGATATTTCCGTTGGTTTACCCTAGCTTCGAAAAAGTGGGTTTACCTGACTTTGGATGAAAATTATTAATAATAACATATAAGCGAGCATCATGGCTCGCTTATATGTTTGGTTCTATTTTATCAAATTCGCCCTTATACTAACCAAATCTCTATCTAAATCTGAAAGTTTGCTTTGCAGTTCTTCTATTTCCTCATCAGATTTATTATTTAAATAAGCTTGGTTTATATGCATACCTATAAAATCTGCTTGTTCTTGCAATATTTCTATTTGTGAAAGAAGTTGAAGTCTTATAAATTTATCTTTTGTCTCTTTAAATGGTGTTTCAACAACATCACCTATAGTTAAGTCAAAGTGATCTGCATATTCAGGGATAACCGTATCAAAACCAAATTTTTCATCTAATAGTTTGCTAAATACTTCTTGAGCGTCAGGTTCACCGTGAACAATAAAGACTTTTTTAGGTTTGTTTTTTATATGCTTTACCCAGTCTATGAGTCCATTTTGATCAGCATGTCCTGAATAGCCCTCTATAACTTCTATTTTTGCATTTACTGATATTTCTTCACCAAAAAGTTTTACTTTCTTAGCACCATCTGTTAGCCTGCGACCAAGGGTACCAACTGCTTGATATCCAACAAATAATATGCTACTTTCTGGTTTCCATAAATTATGCTTTAAGTGATGTCTTATCCTTCCAGCTTCACACATTCCACTTGCTGAAATTATTATTTTTGGTACTTGGTCTTCATTTAAAGCTTTAGAATCGTCGGCACTTTTACTAAGCTTTAGACCTGGGAAGTCGAGTGGGTTATCCCCATTTCGTACATATGTTTGTGCTTCTTCGTCAAAACAGTCAAGGTTATTTCTAAATACTTCTGTTGCAGATATCGCAAGTGGACTGTCTATATATACAGGCGTTTCATTTAAAAACTTAACATATTCAGGATATTCTTCTTTAAATTTATGAATTTCATATATTATTTCTTGTGTTCTACCAACAGCAAATGAAGGTATGATTACATTTCCACCTCTATCTATAGTTTCTTTCATAATATTCATAAGCTTGTGAACTCTATCTTCTGTTTGACTATGTAATCTATTACCATATGTAGATTCTATTATTAAATAATCCGCATCTTCTATTATATCAGGAGCTCTAAGTATTGGTAAATCATTATTCCCTAAATCCCCTGAAAATACTATTTTCGTCTCATGTCCGTTTTCTCTTACCCATATTTCTAGGATTGAAGAACCTAATATATGTCCAGCATCTAAAAATCTGACTCTTAGATCATCGCTTAAACTAACATCCTCATAATAAGAAATATATTTAAAAAGTTTTAAAGACTGCATAGCTTCTTCTGCTGTATACATTGGCGGAATTGGTGACTTACCTGCTCTTATTAGTTTACGATTTTTCCATTCTGCTTCATGCTCTTGAATAAATCCACTGTCGGGCAACATTATTTGACATAAATCATGTGTTGCCTTTGTACAAATAACTTGTCCTCTAAAACCATCTTTATAGATTTTAGGTATTCTACCACTGTGGTCTATATGTGAATGAGTTAAAAGAATGTAATCTATATCTGCAGCATTAAATGGAAAAGGCTCTTCGTTAAATTCATTTTCCTTGCTATGACCTTGAAACATTCCACAATCTACTAGAAAATTTTTATTATTAAATTGTACTAAATAACATGAACCCGTTACTGTCTTTGCTGCCCCTAAAAATGTTATTTTCATTTTCTACGCCTCCCAGAAATTAATTCATAATTATTTCTATATCTTTTTATAAAAAAAGTTTTCAATATATTCAAACCCGTATTTATTTGAACTTATTATTTGTTCAGTATTTCCAATAAATAAAATTCTATCTTTTTCCATGCAATTAGCAAATTTTCGATACATTTGATTTTTAACTTCTTCTGTAAAATATATTACAACATTTCTACATATTATTAAGTCCATCCCTGTTGAGTATGATTCCACAATTAAATCATGTTTTTTAAATGTAACATGTTTTTTTATATCTTCATTAATAGTATAAACATCTTTATCTGATTTTGTAAAAAATTCATTTATATATGTTGGTGGTATTTTTTCAATACTTTTAAAATAGTATTCTCCTTTTTTAGCTTTGCTTAGTATATCTTCATCAATATCAGTAGCTAAAATATTGAATTTTATATTGGGGAAATGTTTTTTCATTAATATTGCTGTTGAATATGGCTCATCTCCTGTAGAACACGCTGCACTCCATATATTCAGGGTTTGTCCTTTTTTTAGTTCTATTAGATATGGTATAATCTTTTTTTGCAATATTTCCCATTGGGGATAATTTCTAAAGAACTCTGAAACATTTATTGTTATATAACTCTTAAAATTCTCAAGTTCATCTTTATTTTCTTTTAAAACTTTAAAGTAATTGGTATATGTTTTTTGTCCCATTCTATCTATTAAAAAGTCTAGTCTTCTCTTCATCTGTTTCTCTTTATAAGAATTTAAATCTATTCCTGTTAACCTTAAGATATTTTCTTCAAATTCTTTATACTCTTCTGCCAAATTATATTCACCGCTTTCTAATTTTAAATATTATTTCTACTGACATAAATGTTACGCAGTTATACATATATAATCACTTTTATCGAACATTGTCAAGTCTAATTTTGCTATTTTTTAAATATTAACGCGTTTTTATATTTTTTTCGACCTATTCTACAAGATTCTCTTGTAGAATCTATATTTTTATATTATAATTTTCAAAATTAATAATTACTTCTATACCGTATCTCAATGTTTCAATATATAGATAGTGTTTACTATTAATATTATTATATCACTATTTTTATTTAAAATCTCTCGTTAGCTAATGTTACTATAATTTTCACTACTTTCTCTAATGTCATATTAGTGCTATCAATAATTATTGCATCATTTGCCTTTTTAAGGGGAGCTATTTCTCTTGTCATATCTTGTTCATCTCTTTTCTTAAGATTTACGAGTATTTCATCATAATCAGCAGTTTTTCCTCTTCGTACAAGTTGCTTATATCTTCTTCTAGCCCTTTCCTCTACAGAAGCAACTAAAAATATTTTAAGCCCTGCATTAGGTAAAACGCATGTGCCAATATCCCTGCCATCCATTACTACATTATTTTCTTTCGCTATTTTTCTCTGAATATCTAAAAGCATCTCACGAATTTTTTGATTCTTTGCAACTACTGAAACAGCTTTTGAAATTTCTTCTGTTCTTATCTCTTTTGTTACATCGTTTCCATTTAGATAAATGTGTTGAATACCGTTAATATGCTTTAATTCTATACATATATCGTCTATATATTTATTTACGCTCTCCTCATTTTCATAATCTATATTATTAGAGATAAAATAAAATGTTACAGCTCTAAACATGGCTCCAGTATCGATATAAAGTAATTTAAGATTCCCTGCCGTTATTTTTGATATAGTTGACTTTCCTGCCCCAGCCGGACCATCTATTGCTATTTCTATCACTTCAACACCATCCTTCAATCGAGGTCTATTTTACATTTAACTTTAAATTTTCAACTTTACACTTTCAACTATTTGAGTATCCTTCATCTTCTAGTAGATTATCTGCTCTACATGCTGCAACTGCCAACTTATCGCATTTTTCATTATATTCATGTCCTGAGTGCCCTTTTACCCAGACTACCGTTATTTTATGTTTATCAATTAAATTAAGTAGCCTATCCCAAAGATCTATGTTAAGTGCTTTTTCTTTTGAGTTTCTTTTCCAGTTATTTTCTTTCCACTTTTTGGCCCAACCCTGTGATATGGAGTCCGATACATATTTAGAATCAGTGTACACAGTAACCTCACAAGTTTCAGACAATGCCTCTATACCCACTATAACTGACAAAATCTCCATTCTGTTATTTGTTGTAAGTTTATAGCCTTGTGAAAAATGTTTTTCATTGTCTTTATATTTTAGAATAGTTCCGTATCCACCAGGACCAGGGTTGCCAGAGCATGCCCCATCTGTATAGATTTCAATTTGTTTCATATATCGCACATCGCCTCCACTTTCTAGTAATCTGTCATTGCGAGAAGGTTCTTTCGACGAAGCAATCTAATCTTTTTATCATTTCAAAAATAAAAATAAGATTGCTTCGTCACAAAATACGTTCCTCGCAATGACAGCGCGAAAGTTTATTATTCTTTTCTAGTTATCTACATTTCTTAATTCTTTACTTTTTTAAAGTACACAGCGCCAAGTGGTGGTACTTTTACTTCTATGCTATAGTCTCTATAGTTCCAATGCTTTTTATCTGCTTTAATTGGCTTTTCATTCTTAACTCCACTACCGCCATATTTTACATCATCTGTATTAAATATCTCTACATAAGTACCCTCAGGAACTCCCATTCTATAATTAAAATGTGGAGTAGGAGTAAAGTTGCATACTACTACTATATCATCATCTGGATTTTCGCCTTTTCTTAGGAAAGTCACCATACTTATTTGATAGTCTGCACAGTCTATCCATTCGAAACCCTCACCTGTAAAATCTTTTTGCCATAATGCTTTTTCATTTTTATATAAAAAGTTCAAGTCTCTCGTATAATCTTGCATTTGTTTATGTTTCTCAAATTCTAGTAAGTTCCAATCAATGCTCTTAGCTTCATTCCACTCATCAAATTGCCCAAACTCACTTCCCATAAATAATAGTTTTTTACCAGGGTGAGCATACATAAATCCATAAGCAACTCTCAGGTTAGCAAATTTTTGCCAATAATCTCCAGGCATCTTGCCTATCATAGATCCTTTTCCGTGAACAACTTCGTCATGAGAAAGTACTAAGAGAAATTTTTCAGTAAATGCATATATTAGACTAAAAGTCAAATCACCATGGTGAAATTTTCTATATATAGGATCTTTACTTATATATGATAAGAAATCGTTCATCCATCCCATATTCCATTTATATTTGAATCCCAATCCATGATCTTCAGTAGGATGTGATACACCTGTCCATGCAGTAGACTCTTCCGCAATCATCATAACTCCGGGAAATTTACCCGCTATAACTGAATTCATGTGTTTCATGAACTCTATAGCTTCATTATTTTCTTTTCCACCATATCCATTTGGTACCCATTCGCCATAATTTTTACCATAGTCTAAATATAACATAGACGCCACAGCATCTACCCTCAAACCATCAATATGGTATTTTTGTATCCAAAATATTGCATTACCGATTAGGAAGTTTTCAACTTCATTTCTTCCATAATTAAATATTTGTGTACCCCAGTCTGGATGCTCGCCACGTCTTGCATCTTCATGTTCATATAAGGCTGTCCCATCAAACCTTCTAAGTCCATGTGCATCTTTTGGGAAATGAGCAGGAACCCAGTCAAGTAAAACACCTATACCATTTTCATGCATATGGTCAACAAAGTATGCAAAATCATCTGGTGTGCCAAATCGACTAGTCGGCGCATAATACCCCGTTACTTGATATCCCCACGACCCATCAAAAGGAAACTCTTCAATAGGAAGAAGTTGGATATGTGTATAACCCATATTTTTTACATAAGCACATAATTTATGTGCTGATTCTCTATAGCTCATAAATTCATTATCTTCTACTCTCATCCAAGATCCGAGATGTACCTCATATATGTTCATAGGTCTATTATAAACATCTTCAGCAGTTCTTTTAGACATCCATTCACTATCTTTCCACTCAAACTTTGAAATATCATAAACAACAGATGCTGTTCTTGGTCTCAGTTCTGCTGCGTTAGCATATGGGTCAGCTTTTTGAAATACATCATTATTTTTTGCTTTTATCTCATATTTATATGCCTCATAAACCCCAATATCAGGAATAAATAACTCCCATACGCCTGAATTACTCAAAAGTCTCATTTGATTACGTCTTCCATCCCAAGCATTAAAGTTCCCTACAACGCTTACCCTTTTGGCATTTGGCGCCCATACAGCAAAAAGAGTACCATAAATTCCATCTATCTCCATAGGATGAGCACCTAATTTTTCATATATATCATAATGATTTCCAGCATTAAATAAATGTAAATCAAAACTAGTTATCACCTTATCAAATGAATATGGGTCATGAAATTCCCAAACATTATTTTCATAATCCTCGGCCTTTAGTCTATACTTGAATTTTCTATTCTTTTCTGGAAAAAATAACTCAAAAAAACCAGAATCATGTATTTTTTTCATTTCGTAAATACTCTCATCTTTATTTTCTGTAATTACATATACAGTTTTTGCTTGCGGTATATATGCCCTAACAACAACTATCTCGTTACCTTTTAATTCAATTTTATGCATTCCCAAAATGTGATGTGGATCTTTATGTCTTGATTCAATTATTTCATATAACTCAGTTTCATTAGTATACTTCATTCTTTTCCCCCCCGGAAAATCATATTTTAATATCTTTAAAACTACTTACTTGATAATCTGATATTACTTTTAGCTCATCTATTTTATCAACTGATTGCCCATTAAGTACTGCACAAACTTTCATTCCAGCCCTTTTTGCGGCGATTAATCCTACAATGGAATCTTCAAAGACCAAACAATTAGTCATATCCGACTCTAAAAACTTTGCCACTTTAAAATACATTTCTGGATCTGGCTTTCTTATTTGTACATCGTCCATAGTACAAATAAAATCAATATTTTTAAGCATGTCTTCTTTTTTTAAAAAATAGTCTGTTATAGGTCTAATATTATTAGTAGCTATTCCAATTTTAAAGTTGTTTTTTCTTAACAGTTCTAAAAATTCTCTTATTCCTTCTTTTAATAGCACGTACTTATCATAATACTCTATTCCTTTTTCAATCCAAAAATTTCTTATTTGATTGGTTGTAAGTGTTATATTAAAATTTTTAGTGCTATATTCTGCCGTTTCTGAGCAAGTTAGATTTAATAACTTATTAATAGATTCTTCCTCTAAATTAACTCCAAATTCTTTAAAGTAATCAAAATTCATTTTTTTCCATACACTAATAGAATCTACCATAGTTCCATCAAAATCAAAAATTACAGTATTTACATTTTCAAACATATTTTTCTCCTTTTTATACGACTATATAAGTATTATAATAAACTTTTTGATTTAATACAATTGTTATTTCAAAAAAAAATTATTTTTTTAAAATATTTCATAATAATACCAGTGTATAAATAAGAAATTTGTAAAAAATAATAAAGGAATATACAAAATGAAAGGAGCATGAATATGAACTTTAACAGATTTGTAACAGGTTTCGTAGTTGGGAACCTAATTGGAATGGCTAGTTTAGCTCTTACGTCAAGAAACAATAGAAAAGGTTTTGGTAAGGTTAGTAAAGACTGGATAGTAAAAGTGGGTAACTTAGTAGACGACATCGCTGATATGTATAAATAAAGAATGAGGCTTTGCCTCATTCTTTATTTTATTTGATATAAACCCCTAAAAAACCCCTTGCAAATTTATACATAAATGTGTATAATTAAATAAATAGCAATAAAATTATTATTTGCTAACCAATTTAATTACAAAAGGGGGGATATTTGTGAAAGATTTTTTTGGATTTAAAAAGATGATTACACCAATTATTATTCAAGCAATCTTTATAATAGGTCTTGTTATAGTAATAGGTTCAGGATTAATAAATATCGTGGGTAATAAGCTTCTTGAAGGTTTAGCTATGTTACTTTTAGGGCCAGTATTATTAAGAGTTTATTGTGAAATTTTAATTATAATGTTTAAAATTTATGAAGAATTAAGAAACAAACAGAATTAATATTTTATAATCAATCAAAACCTTAAAAGCCCAAGCAAATGCCTGGGCTTTTAAGGTTCAATATTTCAAGAATTTATTCATATTTATTTTAAGTATTCATATATATTTTTATCACCCACATATAAATTCTCTATCACAAAATCTCCATCATTAATTTTTGCTTTTATATATGCTTTAGTTCCTTGTGGCAGATTCCTTATAGTATCTTCAGATTTTAAAGCAAAGTCTTCATTAATAAAAAATTGATTCATAGAATAATTTACATGAATTTCTTTTCCGTTCGACTCCCATATATTATTTATAGTAGCTTTTAAATATGACCTTGTATTTTTTGGTTTTTCAAATGTTACTTGATCGATTGTATGCATTCCATCCTGACCCTTTTTAAAGGTAATGTAGCATTTTATATTATCATAAAAGTAATTACTAGAGCTTGAAGTAGCTCTATTTCGTAATTCATCCTTTAAATCCTGAGTAAATTGCTGATATACTACCTTTGTTTCAATAGGTCTGATAGATAGATATCTTCCTCTAAAGTAATCATAAGGATCAACTGGTTCAATTTCAAGTGATATCTCATCTCCTACTATAGAAATAATTTCTTCACTATATATCATAGATGCTGGTATTAGAAGCTGAACAATTAATATTATTGTAATAATCAATAATTTAAATTTCTTTATTTTTTCTACTAACCCTTTACAATTATTCGTCAACTTGTTCATTTTTTAACACCTCTTTCTTCTTTTTTAGTATTTTTAAATTTATTACTATTAAAAATGCCCCTACTGCAATAAATCCGATTGCTCTTTCTATTATTCCGAATCCCATATCTGCAAACCATTTAAATATCAATATGATAGTAATAACTAATCCTGCATTAAGTTTTAGTAAATTGTTTGTTTTATTTGAGGTTATAATTAAACAGACTGCAATAACTATAAGATAGATGTTTATAATATAAAACGAAATATCTGTAGCATATTTAGTATCGAAACCGTAATTGCCAAGTATTAGTAAAACAGGTGTACTAGCATATAAAAGTTTTTCATATTCCTTTTTCCTAACGAAATAGTAAAACCCTATTAAAGCTATTAATATTATTAAAAGTGAGGCTATATCACTAAATAAATTTTGATTTGATCTCATTAATTCATTATTATAATTATGTTTTTGAAATGCCATTATGAGCATTTGAAAAACTATAGTTATTTGTGCCAAAACTTTAGTTAAGTTTAAATTTAATCTTTTAAAAAAAGAGCTCATAAATAATATAACTACTAAAATTGAATTAAATACAATCACCGAATTTATAATATTACTTTCGTTATATGAGAGTTGGTATAAATTGATAATCATAGTAATAAACAATACTAATTCAACAAAACGCTCACGTAATGCATATATATTTTTTGTGATAAAGTTTAAAACAAACGGTATTATAAGTAAATACATAATAATATTAGCTTTAGAATCAAAATCAAAAATACTTGCTTGATAGCCGTTTGCCCATATTGTTATACCTATCATATATAATATTCCAGTAAGTGCTGAACCATATATATACGGGATTGGCAGAATCATTATCATCCATGCAAACATAAAATCTTCAAAACTACCTTGTATGTGGTATATTTGACTAATTAACGCAATTGTTGCTGCACTTATAATAGCTAAAAATATAGAGCTACCTTCAACTGCAAGCAAGGAAGTTTTCTTTTTATGTATATTAACAAAAAATATAACTTGAGCAATAATTAAAATAAATATGCTTATTCCGAGTTTTATAAATTTAGGTATCTGATACCAATTATGAGCAAATACGAGTATAATACCCAAACCTATAAGTATCACACCTATAACAGACAAGATAACCATAGCTATATTACTATCCTCTTTCTTTTTTTGATAATATATCTTTATTTTTTCAGCCTGACCTTCATCAATAACTTGATTATCCGTCAACTCTTTCAAACTTCCTGATAAATTCATACTAAAATTTCCCCCGTTAAATGCTATTCCTAGATATACTAAAACAGCGATAATTATTAAAACAACTGGGGCAAAAAGCATCATTGACATATGTATTCCTCCTTAAGGTTATAGTTTTATTTCAACCAATCTTTTATCTTCACGGCTACACTCTCTGCATCAAGTCCATATAGCTTAATTACTTCTTCTGCTTTGCCTGATTTTCCGAAGTGATCGTTTACACCTATTATCTTTACTCTTGCTGGATAATACTCGGCTATTACTTCACATACTGCACTTCCGAAACCGCCATATATATTATGCTCCTCGAGTGTTACTATCTTTCCTATTTCTTTCGCAGCTTTTATTATTATTTCTTTGTCAATAGGTTTTATAGTATGTATATTAACAATTCGAGCTGAGATTCCTTTATCTTTTAAAATTTTATTTGCTTCTATAGCTATTCCTGTCATCATGCCTGTAGCAAATATGGCAATATCCTTTCCTTCAGCTATTTCTACACCTTTTCCAAATTCGAATTTATAATTTTCTTGATCAAATATATCTTCTGTCTTCAGCCTACCTAATCTTACATACATAGGTCCTTTATTTTCTACACAATATTTTATAATAGCCTTTGTTTCGGTAGCGTCAGACGGTGAAAAGACCGTCATGTTTGGTATAACTCTCATAAGAGCTATATCTTCTATACACTGATGAGACGCACCATCTTCTCCTACCGATATGCCTGCATGAGTGGCTGCTACTTTTACATTTAGGTTTGGGTAGCATATTGAATTTCTTATTTGCTCATACGCACGTCCGGCTGCAAACATAGCAAATGTACTTGCAAACACTATTTTTCCACATGTAGCAAGTCCAGCTGCAGTCGACATCATGTCCCCCTCGGATATACCCATATTTATAAAACGATCTTTACAAACCTTTTTAAAATCTTCCGTTTTAGTAGATTTTGATAAGTCAGCATCAAGCACGACTATATTATCATTTTGTATCCCTATCTCTGCAAGTGCTTGTCCATATGCCTCTCTAGTTGCAAGTCCCATTTATTTAATCCCCCCTAACTCAATCAACGCCTTTTCATATTCTTCATCATTTGGTGCTTTTCCGTGCCATCCGGCTTGATTTTCCATAAATGACACACCTTTACCCTTCAGTGTTTTTGCTAAAACAAGGGTAGGTTTTTCTTTAATTTTTTTTGCTTCACTAAGTGCATTTACTATCTGTTCTATGCTGTGTCCATCTATTTTTATAACATTCCATCCAAATGCCTCAAACTTTTTATCCAACGGCTCTACATTTTTTACATCACTTGTTTTACCATCAATCTGAAGTCCATTATCATCAAGAAATGCACAAATATTATCTAGCTTATAGTGCGCAGATGTCATTGCTGCTTCCCATATTTGTCCCTCGCCCATTTCTCCATCGCCCATTATTACATATACACGATAGTCTTTATTATCGATTTTAGCTGCTAGTGCCATACCATTTGCAACAGATAATCCTTGTCCTAGTGAACCTGTTGACATATCTATACCAGGAACTTTACCAAGTGCAGGATGCCCTTCTAAAAATGAATTTATATTCCTAAATTTGTATAACTCATCAGTATCAAAATACCCTTTCATAGCAAGCACCGCATAAAGTGCAGCACACGTATGCCCCTTAGAAAGTACAAATCTATCTCTTTCAATCCATGTAGGATTTTTAGGTTCTACATTCATTTCATTAAAATAAAGTACAGACACTATATCTGCTATAGATAATGCTCCTCCTATATGTCCAGAATTTGCAGTATACACTTCTTTAAGTGCCCATTTACGTATTTCATTTGCCTGTGACTCTAAATATTTTATATCAACCATATATTTAATCACCCCTCTCGATCTATTCTATCAGAATATGAAAAAAATTCAAGCACTTGCTTGAATTTTTTTCATATTTTATATTTGTTTACCATTTTATTAATTTACAACCTTTTTGGGGTCTATATATTTTCCATCTTTCTTAACACCAAACTTTACAAAATTGTACTGTCCATCTAACTGGTTAACTTTACCTAGTGCTTCGTTCTTTTCAACAAATTCATCCTCTTCTACTTTTAAGTCACATACATTACTGTATGTAGTAACATAACCATTTTCGTGTTCTATTTCTATCGTTTTACCTACCACACCATCAAATATTTTTAATATTGTTCCTTCTTCTGCCGCTACCACATCATCATCTTTATTAGCTGTTATGCTAACTTCTTCTTCTCCAGTATATTGATCTAAAAACTTATCATACACTACCTTATTCGGGCTGTAATTTGTTTCTATTTCGCCCTTTATAGGCCATATAAATTCTTGTTTCACTTCGATTTTTTTACTTACTTCTGCTTCCTCTACTTTTTCTGCCTCTGCCATTTCTATGTTCTTATCTTGTCCTGTTGAAGCTTGAATTGATTCAAAATTTTTATCAACAAACTCCTTATCTAGATCAACATACCCTTTTTGAGTCTTTGCTTGATTTGAAACATCCAAACTGTTATCAACAATTAATATTGAAGCAATTATTACTACAACAAAACAAGCCATAAGAGCTACATAAAAGTTCTTTTTCATACACAACACCTCCATCAATATTATTGACGAGGACTTACAAAAATATTCTTATATAAGAATATTTTTGTGTGATATATTATTTTTGTAATCTATTTTCTATACTCTGTCATCTGTCCTATTTGTCTTATCTCCACACCTGTATAATAATGTTTGATTATTTCATCATACTTCATTCCTTCTTTTGCTAGAAAGTTAGCTCCATATTGGCTCATTCCAACACCATGACCATAACCTTTTGTTTTAAATATATATTCTGAACCTTTTTTTTCTATATCAAAATTATTCGATCTTAAATTTAAGAGTTTTCTAAGTTCTGTACCTTTTACTTCTGTTTTATTTATTAATATGGTTTTTACATATCCTGTTTCATATCGTTCTTTTACCTTTAAATTTACCTTTTTTTCTTTTATACCTAAATTATTTCTAAATATCTCTAGTAACTTTTTTTCAGAGACTCTAACTTCTGCATTATATGATGGAGCTTTTGAATCTAACGTGCTCATAACACTTATTAAATATGGGTGGCTATACTTCCATACATCTTCTGCATTTTGCGTTTCTCCAGCACTTGTAGAATGATATACAGCATCTATAAGTTCGCCATTAAAAACTACTATTTCCCCTTTAGTTTCTGAAATAGCTAACTTTATTTTATTATAATTTTTTTCAAAGTTTTTACCCCACCTTTTTTTCAGTTCCTCCTTTGATGCAAAAGCTTGATCACAATTTATATCATTTGTTATAAAAGCTTTGTTTTTTAATGAATAAGTACGCGCTGCTAATGTCTGTGCTTTTAGCGCTTCGATTTCAAAACTTGCTGGCATCTCGGCAGCAACAACACCTAAAACATAATCTTCTAAATCTAGTTTTTGAGTTTCATTTTTATTAATATCTTTATAGTTAATAATTGTACTGTTATTATTTTCATCATATTGTATAGGCATATAATTTGTTTTTACTGTAAATACTAACAATATGATATGAAAAAAGATAATAAATAAAATAATTTTTTTCATATTATCACATCCAATTTGTAAATATTAAAATATCAATTTCTTATTTATTATATTAAAAAAACTCCAGCATATGACTGAAGTTTTTTAGTTTGTACAATATTTAGTTTTTAGTTATATGTATTATTCTACAATTACATCTTTATCTGCACTAGTTTCTTCTGTTGTCGTTGCTGCTTCTGTTGTTGTGGTTTCCTCTGTTGTTGCAGCTTCTTCTGTAATCTCACCCTCTAATACATTTGTAGTTGTTTCATCCGTAGCAATTGTTCCATCAACTTCATTTTCTATTTTATTTAGTTCTTCATCTAATTTAGTAGCATCTTGTTCTATTATATCTTCGTCTTTAACTTCTACTTCTTTTTCATCATCAATATCTATTGTTTCTGTTTCCTGATCCCACTTAACATTTAAACCCATTTGTTCGATTATAAATCTTAAAGGAACTACTGTTCTTGAACCTTCTTTATTCACTTTATACAATTTTGCTGGCACATCAAGCTCTACTTTTTCTCCATTTACAAATGCTTCTTTACTATCTACAAATAATTCAATTACCTTATCACCTTTTGTTATTGTTATCTTTTTAGTTTCTGCATCCCATTTCACATCAAATCCATAAGCCTCTGATAATGCTCTAATAGGTATAAGCGTTCTACCTTCCTTTATAACTGGTGGTAAATCAAATTTTAAATTTTTACCTTTTGCAAAAACATTTTGAACAGGTAATAGTTTTAAATCTTTGTGTTCTTTTAATATTTGTGCAACTTCTTGTATTTTAGCTAATTCTTCTGTTGTATATTCCTCTTTTACCTTTTCTTTTAATAAATTTTTCTCAGTTACTATACTTTTATCAAGTCGTGTTATTTGTAATTCTGTCTTAGCTAATTGTGCTTTTAATGCTTCAACTTTAGCTATCGCATCTACTGATGTATCGGATGCTAAAAGTTCTAATCTTGCATTAATTAATTTAATTTTCTTTTCAAGTAAGCTATGAAGTTTTTTATAGTTTTCCTTTCTTATTTCAATTTTTTCTTTTAGTTCTTTAACCTTTTCAACTTTTTCTATTAATTTTTCTTTTACATTTTCTTTTACTTCCTTTGCCTCTTTTAATTTCTCGTTTAATAATACTTTATTTCCTTTGTTATCAATACTAATTTTTGTAGCCTCAGTAGAAATAGCAGTAATATTACTTGTTGTAGCTGTTTCCTCTGCAAATACCATTGTTACTACACCGATATTAAGACACATTGCTAATGATATAATCCCGGTAATTAATTTTTTGTTCATAAACATCCCCCTTTTTATTTTTGTATTTCATCAATATTACAAATTAATTTTATCACAACTTATCAATTTTTCAATGTTTGTAACGAAATTTTAATAAAGAAAAATTTGTAATATTGATGATACTCCTTATTATATCACTATCTTTATCATAATACTATAGGAAAAAAGTCCTGTTTTTGTAAGACATTTTTCCTATTATTGAAATTCACTTTTAATTATTAATAAAATGTGGTAGAATGAATTAAAAAGTGACTAGTATACAACTTGTATTTTGTTTTTGCTAATATCATTACACTGGAGGTTTCTTATGGACAAGAATTCATATCAGATTCAACAAAAATTAAAATTCACTGCCAAACTTAGGGAGCTTACAAATATACTCCCATCTTTTTGTTTTGACTTTTTTCGTGGTATAGAACAGACAACGGGAGTTAAAACTCGTATTGCATATGCTTATGATTTAATTGTTTTCTTTGATTTTTTATTTAAAGAACTTTATATAAATGAAGATAAAACTAAAATTACTGTTGATTTTCTTGATAAAATAACCCCAGAGGATATAGAGAGATATTTGGAGTACTTATCATATTTTACAAAGAAGGATGAAAGAACAGAGAAAGTTATTGAACATGCCAATGACGAAAAAGCTAAGGCTCGCAAGCTTGCTAGCCTTAGAACATTTTATAAATATTTCTACAAAAAAAGAAAAATTAAAAATAATCCTTCCTTACTCGTTGATTTACCTAAAATTCATCAAAAAAATATAATCAGACTTGAAGTAGATGAAATGGTTAAACTACTCGATGAAGTGGAGTCAGGAAACGATTTGACAAAATTTCAACAAAAATATCATTCCAAAACTAAAATACGTGATCTTGCCCTCATTTCACTTTTACTTGGCACTGGGATTCGTGTTTCCGAATGTGTAGGACTTGATATAAACGATATAGATATGAATACAAATGGCATTAAAATAACTCGCAAAGGTGGAAATGAAGTAATAGTTTACTTTAGCGATGAGGTTAAAAGAGCTTTAATTGACTATTTACAGGAAAGAAATTCCATGGTACCCGAATCAGGTCATGAAAAAGCATTTTTATTGTCACTACAAAATAAACGTTTGAATGTTCGCTCAGTTCAAAATATAGTTAAAAAATATTCCGCACTTGTTACTAATCTAAAAAAGATATCTCCCCATAAATTACGTAGCACTTATGGAACCAATCTCTATAGAGAAACAGGGGATATCTACCTTGTAGCTGATGTGCTTGGCCATAAAGATGTTAATACTACCAAAAAACATTATGCCCAAATAGATGATGAACGAAGAAGAAAAGCTGCTAAAATAGTAAAGCTTCGAGAGATATAACTCCCGAAGCTTTACTATTTTATAGTGATATCTGACTCTCTTTACCTGTTTTTAATTTTTCGTATTGCAAATCGTTTTTATCTATTTCTTCTAGTATTTCATCTAATGATTTATTTGGTTTTACATCTGAATTCTTATTTAACAATTCTAATATATATTTTTGAATCTCTAAATCTCCATTTAATTCCTCCATATATCTTCTCTCCCTATATAATATTCATATTTTCAATCGCAACCATCGTTCCTATCTTTGCATGCCAATACGTTAATCCGCCTTGCATATAAACTGTGTACGGAGGTCTTATCGGTGCATCTGCACTAAGCTCTATTGATGAACCTTGTACAAACGTACCTGCAGCCATTATAACTTGATTATCATAGCCCGGCATATCCCACGGCTGTGGCATTGCGTGACTATCAATCGGTGAAGCTTTTTGTATACCTTGACAAAATTTTATAACATTTTCAGGGGTTCTCATATTTATTTGTTGAACTATATCAGTTCTGCTTTCTTCTGCTTTTGGACTAACTTCAAATCCTAGTTTATCCATTATAGCTGCTGTAAATATGGCTCCTTTTAGGCTTGCTGAAACCGTTTGCGGTGCCATAAACAGGCCTTGAAGAAATTTTTGATTAAGACCTAAGCTCGCGCCTACTTCTTTGCCGAGTCCTGGACAGGTAAGCCTATATGCAGCATTCTCTATAAATTCATTTTTTCCCACTATGTATCCGCCTATGGGTGTTATACCCCCACCTGGATTTTTTATAAGAGAACCCACAACCATATCTGCCCCAACTTCTGATGGCTCAGTGTAGTCAACAAATTCACCATAACAATTATCTACTAAAATTATCACATCTTCTTTTATCCCTCGTATATATTTTATTAAATCTTTTATTTCTTTTATGCTAAATGACGGTCGAGTGCTATATCCCCTAGAACGTTGGATTTCTACAAGTTTTGTTTTAGAGTTTATTGCTTTTTTTATATTTTCATAATCAAAACTGTAGTCAGGTAACAAATCTACTTGCCTATAAGTTACACCATATTCTATAAGAGATCCTCTTGCACCATTAGTACCTATAACAGAAGCCAGAGTATCATAAGGCTTTCCCACAGGACATAACATTTCGTCACCTGGTTTTAGATTAGCAGATAAAGCAACTGACAATGCATGGGTACCGCAAACCATTTGTGAACGCACTAACGCCGATTCCGTCTTAAATACATCTGCATATATACTTTCAATGATGTCACGCCCTGCATCATTATAGCCATATCCCGTAGTACTTGCAAAATGTATTTCGCTTACTTTATTTTCCCCAAATGCTTTAAGTACTTTATATTGATTATATTCAGCAACCTTATCAACTTCCATAAATTTATTATGTAACTGTTTTTCTGTTTCACAAACTAAATCTATTAATTTATGACTAATACTAAATTCTTTTAGCAGCATTTCATTAAGTAGTTCATTCATACATACGTCACATCCTCTTTAACATCTCATTCATTATCTTTTCTGTGTCAAACCCTAGCTTATCCACATCTATCCAAATAGCATTTGTTTGATTCTTATACCAAGTAAGTTGCCTTTTAGCAAAATTTCTAGTGTTTTGTTTTATAGTACTCACCATTATCTCAAAAGATATATTTCCTTTTATATAATCTACAACCTCTTTATAACCTATTCCTTGCATTGATGTTAAATTCTCATGATATCCCATATTTAGAAGCATTTTAACTTCATCAATAAGACCATTACTCATCATTATGTCAACTCTTCTATTTATTCTATCATAGAGTGTTTCTCTATCCATATTTAAAACAAAATATTTAGTATTATATATATCTACTTTTGTTTTCTCTTTTTCATTGTGAATTGATATAGGTTGTCCGGTTATTTTATAATACTCTATAGCTCTTATAACTCTTTTCAAATTATTTGGGTGAATATTTCTTGCAGAAACTTCATCTATTTGTTTAAGCATATCATGCACGTATTCATTCCCCTGCGTCTTCGCTTCATTTTCTAATTTTCTACGAAGCTCGTAATCTGATTCCATTTCTGCAAATTCAACATCCTTTAATACGCTTTGTACATAAAAGCCGGTGCCACCAACTATTATGGGTATTTTATCTTTTGTATAAATTTTTTCAATATAATGTTCAGCTTTTTGTTTAAAAATTGCTATATTAAATTCTTCATCGGGTGCTATCTCATCTATTAAATAATGAAAAACTCCCTTCATTTCTTTATTTGATACCTTTGCACTACCTATATTCATGTGCATATAGACTTGAATACTATCAGCTGATATTATTTCACCACTTATTCGTTTAGCAAGCTCTACTGACACGTCAGTCTTCCCACTTGCAGTGGGTCCACCAATTACAATCAAATCTCTTTTGCACATAGATCATCACACCTTTTTATTTTTTAATTATTTCTATATTTGGATCTTCATCAGGTTGACCTACCTTTTTAAGGAAACAATCTTCATCGATTTCATAAATTGCACCACAAAAATTTATTCTACCTGGGGTTCTAATGATTTTATCCGTCTTTAGCTCTTCCTTCTTTGGTTCTTCTTTATATTCGTTATCTAGTACATTATTTCCAACAATTAACTGTTCTTTTTCAATATTTATTGCTTCACTCATAAAAACTTCTCCCTTATATAAAATTTAACAATCTTAATATAGCAATTGTTCATATATATTAGCACAAAGTCAAAAAAATTACAATACATAATTGTAATTTTTTGTCTTTGATAAGCACACGTTTCAAATTTATTCAAATTATGATTATTTACTTAAATCCAACTTTATCGACAACTCTTTAAGTTGCTTATTTTCTACTACATTTGGTGCCTCTGTCATTAGACAACTAGCATCTTTAGTTTTCGGGAATGCTATTACATCTCTTATATTATCACATCCTGTCATAATCATTACAAGGCGGTCAAGTCCATATGCAAGTCCTGCATGAGGTGGCACTCCATATTTAAATGCATTTAGTAAAAATCCGAATCTCTCGTATGATTGTTCCTCAGTAAATCCAAGAAGCTTGAACATTTTTTCTTGTATTTCTCGTTGATGTATTCTTACGCTTCCTCCACCTATCTCATATCCATTTAACACTATATCATAAGCTTTAGATCTAACTTTTACTGGATCTTCATCGAGTAGTTCTATATCTTCGTCCATAGGAGCTGTAAATGGGTGGTGGATAGCAACATATCTCTTATCCTCTTCTGAATACTCAAGAAGTGGAAATTCTGTTATCCATACGAAATTATATTCATCTTTATTAATAAGTCCTAATCTTTTTGCTAGCTCCTGTCTTAAAGCTCCTAGTGAATCAAATACTACTTTATTTTTATCTGCACAGAATAATAAAAGATCTCCTGGTTTTCCGTCCATAGCTTTTACTATATCTGCAGTCTCTTCATTAGTCAAAAATTTTGTTATAGCAGATTTGTACGTCCCATCAGCTTCAATCCCTATCCAAGCCATACCCTTTGCTTTAAATATTTTAACAAACTCTGTCAAGCTATCAAGCTGTCTACGTGGCATTTCCACTTGTCCCTTTACATTTATAGCTCTTACGCTACCGCCATCTGCTATAGCATCAGCAAACACTTTAAATCCACAGTTTTTAACTACATCTGATAAATCCACTATCGAAAGTCCATATCTTAAATCTGGTTTGTCGCTACCGTATTTATTCATTGCATATTCATAAGTCATTCTCTTAATTGGTAGCTCTATATCTAGATTCATGCAATCTTTAAATACTTTTTTAAGCATTCTTTCATTTATTCGGATAACATCATCAACATCAACAAATGACATTTCTGTGTCTATTTGAGTAAATTCTGGTTGTCTATCAGCTCTAAGATCCTCATCTCTATAACATTTCGTAATTTGCATGTATCTATCAAATCCAGACACCATAAGAAGCTGCTTAAATAACTGCGGAGATTGTGGTAACGCATAAAACATACCTGGATGCACTCTACTAGGAACCAGATAATCTCTTGCTCCTTCTGGAGTGCTTTTTGTAAGTACAGGAGTTTCTATTTCTAAAAATCTCTCAGCTGCAAAATACTCTCTAACTGACTTATACACATTGTGTCTTAAAATAAAGTTTCTTTGTATGTCAGGACGTCTCAAATCAAGATATCTATATGTCAGTCTCAACTCTTCGTTTACATTAGCATTTTCTTCTATTTGAAATGGAGGCGTTTGTGATTCTGATAATATTCTAAAATCAGTAGCCACTATTTCTACTGTACCTGTTTTCATTCTAGTATTTACAGTTCCATCTGCTCTTTTTTCAACAATCCCTTCTACCATAATTACATACTCGCTTCTTAACTTCTCAGCTTTTTCAAAACCTTCTCTGTGTATATAACTTGCATTAAATACAACTTGAACCTTACCGCTAACATCTCTAAGGTCTATAAAAATAAGTCCTCCAAGATCACGTCTTACATCAACCCAACCTGCTACTACTACCTTTTCATCTATAAATTTTTCTGTTACATCTGTACATCTATGTGTGCGATGCATTCCCTTCATATTTTCACTCATGTTGTTTCCTCCTGTTTTGTGATTTTTTGTGAACAAAAAACTCGTCTCATATAAAATTCCGATATCTAAACTCCGACATCTGACTTCTACTATGGGACGAGTTTTCTACCCGTGGTGCCACCCTTATTTAAGTTGAAAGTTGAAAGTTGAGAGTTGAAAGTTCTATGTAATAACCTTCAATCTTAGCTTTTCAATTTTCAATTCCTTTTTTCTCTTAACGCGAGTTACGTTTGATTTTGCCAACTCTCCGAGGTGTTATTCAGTACTTATTGCTCAAAGAGGCTTTCAGCCTAGACCTCTCTCTCTGGTTGAGTTAATCACTTACTTCTTCTCATCATAGATTTAATATGTTACTAGATTATAAATACTTTTCCGTTTTTTGTCAAGATATTTTTTAAATCCTATCTATTAGCTTCAGCAATCCATACACAATACCCTGTGGGGAAGGTGGACACCCCGGTATGTACAAGTCCACTGGCATAATGTCGCTAAGTCTTTCCACATTCCCGTACCCATCTTTAAATATTCCTCCATCAAAAGAGCAAGTACCTACTGCAATAACTAGTTTCGGTTCTGGCATAGCATTGTATGTCTTTATTAACGCTTCCCTCATGTTAATTGTTACTGGCCCTGTTACTACGATACCGTCTGAATGTCTTGGAGATGCTGCAAATTTCACCCCAAACCTTGAGATATCATAGTATGTATTTTGAGTAGCAGAAAGCTCCAGCATGCAAGCATTGCACGAACCCGTATCAACTGATCTAAGTACCAGCGATCTCTTAAATTTCTCGTATATCTTTCTCGCAAGCTCATTGCCTGCTTGTTCTATGTCGCAAAATTTGCAGTCATGTTCCATTTCTATTGCTAACTTATCACATACACCGATACAGTTTCTACAGTAAATGCATTTTTTATAATCAACAACTGCTTTACCCTTTTTAATTTCAATAGCGTTTGCAACACATTCATTTACACATTTTGTACATCCATTACATTTATCACTATCTACATTTACTTTACCGTATGAATCTGGATTATCAAATAATATGTCCTTTTTTGTTTCATTACCATATTTAATTCTATCTAAAATAATTCCCATTATAAACTCACCTACCTATCATTTTCAGCATAAGACATATTGAAACTTTTATTACATAAAGGAAAATCTGGCACTATTTCTCCCGAGACCGCATAGGTTAGACCATTCCAATTTGTAAATGACGGTGTTTTAAAATAAATTCTATCGAATTTGTTATCTTTGCCCATTTTGCCATATACAACTAGTTCCCCTTTTACTGTTTCTACTGTAGCGTACGCTTCTAATCCCTCTTCTACCATTACTTCTGGTTTATTTTTAACAACATTACCTTCGATAAGCGATAATGCTTTCCCTATAAATAGAAATGCATCTCTAATCTCAGCTATCTTTAATTTATATCTTTCAAATACGCTACCCGAAATTTCAGTATTTGCTTTTAATTTGATTTCTCTATATAATTCGTATGGAAAGCTTCGCCTTACGTCATACTCTATACCAGCTGCTCTTCCAACAACCCCAGTCATACCTAACCTATTCGCTGTTTTATTATAGACTACTCCTGTATCCTCAACTCTATCTAAGAATGAAACGGAGCCTAGTGTTTTTTCTATTATAGCATTTAATCTTTTCTCCATATTTTTTAATGTATCTAAAATATCAGCTTTATTCTTTTCATTAAAATCAATATTTATCCCACAAGGGACAATTGTGTTCCTCAAAAATCTACTGCCCGTTACTCTTTCACATAGTTGATGTATCATTTCTGAAAAATAGTTAAATTTCTTAGCAGGATAGCTATATCCAACGTCAACACACATTCCAGCTATATCGTCTAGATAGTTATAGATTCTCTCTAGTTCTAGTAAAACAACTCTTAATGCTTTAACCTCATCTGTAGGTTTAAACTCTATTAGTTTTTCAACAAGTAATGCATAGCATTCAGCATATGCCACCGAGCTTTCACCTGCAACTCTCTCAAACAAAAGATTTAGCTTATTTGCATTAATATTTTCACATATTTTTTCAATACCCTTATGTTTGTACATAAGGCGTATCTCCAGATTTTCTATAGGCTCTCCAATAACACTAAATCTAAAATGCCCAGGCTCAATTATTCCTGCATGTACTGGTCCAACAGGAATCTGATATCCGCCTTCGCCCGATATTTTCTTAAACTTATATCCGCTCACCTCACTTAAAAGCGGAACTTTATCGCCAAATGCATAATCCTTCCTAAGTGGGAAAATATTTTCTGGCCATCCCTCGTGTTTCACAATATGCCTAGTATCCTTACCATCTACAATCTTTATTCCATATAAATCAGAAATCTCTCTTTCAAATAAATGACTTTGAAGAATAAAATCTTGCAATGACACAAGTGCATCACTAACATCATATCTTACAATTACAAAATAACCTTGTCTTCTATTCGTTAATATTATATTTATACTAAATAATTCTTCTTGAATGCAAAACTCACCTACAAAAATTAGTTTTAGGTTATTTATTAATATCCCTACAATATTTTTTACTTCTCTAAATGTTGTATTTATGTATAACTCATTATTATTTTTTATTTGAGTTTGGATTCTATTATTTATATTAGTTATCTCTTTTTCTAAATGATTTATTTTCATTTTCCCACATCCTACCCATTAATTTTCAATTTTCAACTTTCAATTATTAATGTTGCTCTGTCAAGTATCTCAGTCAAATAACCTCCAAAGAAAACGCTTGTAAGCACTACAAGCACAAAGGCTATAACGATTGGAAGAATATTTTCTTTGTCCATATCTGACTTTGTATATATTTTACTGTTATCTTGTTCAAATATCATTTTTATAAAAGACTTTAAAAAACCGATAAAAACTAATAGTAAACACACAGCATAAATGATAGCGTAAATGAGGTAATCATTATGTATACCACCAATCATTATTTTATATTCACTTAAGAATGAAGCAAACGGTGGAGCTCCCACAATGATTAGCATTCCTAATATTAGAAATACTGAATTAATTGGCATAGTTTTTATTAAATTTTGGACTACATCCATTCGTTTTGTTTTATAGACACTGAGAATATTCCCCGAGACAAGAAAAAGTAACGCTTTCCCGAATGCATGTATTACTCCATGTAATAACGAACCAAATATCGCAATATACCCTCCAAATCCAAAACCTAATGTCATTATTCCTATGTTTTCTATCGATGAAAATGCAAGAAGACGTTTATAATTAGTTTGCCTCAATATGCTAAACGAAGAAACTATAAGAGATATGCATCCAAATATAATAAACAAGTATTTTAGATTTTCAAGTCCGCTTACTAGTTTTATAATTATATAGAACCTCACTATAACATATAGTGCAAGGTTTAATAGAGCTCCTGACATCAGTGCACTAATCGGAGATGGTGCTTCACTGTGACTAATAGGCAGCCATGTATGCATAGGTGCAATTCCTGCTTTCGTCCCTATTCCTATAAAAATAAATACAAAAGCTATTTTTGCAATATCTTTATCTAAAATCCCTGCTTTGCTTACAAGATATGTCCAGTTTGCTATTTCCGAAGCCTCTGTGACACCTGCTGAATATATAAACAGAATAATTCCTATAAGCCCTATACCTATACCTAATGAACATATAATTATATATTTCCATGCCGCTTCAATAGAAAGCTTGTTTTTACTAAAACCAATCAGAAATGCTGTTGAGATTGTAGTAGCCTCAAGTCCCATCCACATTGCAACAATATTGTTACTTATTGCAACAATAATCATTGACATCACGAACAAATCAAATAGTATATAAAATGTTTTGGCCTTACCTATAGTAATTATATGCTCTTTCGTCTCATGAGCTATATACTTGTGTGCGTATAGCAAAGAGATTATACTTATGCTCATAATAATAAATATCTGAATCACATTTAAGCTATCAATATATAAAAAATTATTTAAGAAACTTATGTGTTCATATTTATAAACGCTATCCACAACACTAATAAAACAGCCTCCAATTAGCATTGTACCAACTATATTTATAATTGAAATAACTTTAATGTTTTTAAGTAAACTAGATATTAGAATCATACCTATAAATAATACAAATATCATGTTAATAATCATTTCTTCACCTGCTATCGCTTAGTATTTGAGAATGTATCAGTATTAATGGTATCAAATTCTCTATTTATATTAAAAATCATAGTACCCATTATGATTGCAAGTATTACAACCTCGAGCATTAATCCTGCCTCAATAATCAGTGACATTTTAACCATATAAATTTCTAGGAGTACAATCCCATTTTCTATAGTTAAAAAACCAATCATTTGCGTAATGGCTTCTTTTCGTCCTACTAGAAGAATCGAGCCAACTATCATGAGTACAACTCCTACTTTTAGGAAAGGCGGTCCGAAATCCGCTAAAAGGCCGTATGTAATAATAATTCCAGCTATGCATAACACATATGACAATAGCCCGCCTATTATAAATTCTTTTTCTCTATTTTCTTTTAAACTTTTTGATACCCTTTTAATCAGTCCACTTGTTAAAATTACTTTCATGAATATTGTCATTACGCCTACACTATATAAACTGTTTTCCCCAGTTGTGTATGCTAAATAAAAACAAATTAATGCAATACATAGTGACTGTACCGCAAAGGCATAAATGAACAATTTTATCCTTCTAAATCCCGTCATTAAAATCGTCACTATCAATAAAACTTCCAGAATTGTTTCTAACATAAATGCTCCCCTCCTTACGCGTAGTGATTTATTATTATCGAGACAATTCCTAGAGCAAATGCGAATGTCAAGAGTTCTGGCACTCTGAATAATCTAAACTTCGCCATTGTCGTCTCTATAACAGCTATCACAATAAGACATCCGATTAGTTTAATGATAAACAAAATTATTGCCGTACCCATTGTTAATAAATTAAGTCCCGTAGCTATTCCATAAGGCAAAAATCCATTAATAAGAATTGTTAAAAATAATACAAATTTTATCGCTGAAGCTAACTCAATATACGCCAACCTTTTCCCAGATAAGTCTAATATCATTGCTTCGTGGACCATCGTAAGTTCCAAATGAGTCTCTGGATTATCTACCGGCATCCTTGCATTTTCTGCTAAAAGCAATATAAAAAATGCTAGTGCAGCAAGTACATGACCTGGCCCAAATGACAGCTGTGTGCTGTTTGCATAAGCTATCGTAAATATATTAAATGACTTAGTCTCAATGAACAAAAATGTAATCACAACAAACATTATTGGTTCAGCAAGCATCGAAATAAAAAGCTCCCTACTTGATCCCATTCCTCCAAATGTGCTTGCCGAGTCTAAACCTATTAAAGAAGTAATAAACTTTATGATACCTAATGTAAAAATTATAACAAATATATTTCCAAAACTAAATGCTAAAGATGTATAGAATACAGGAATAATGAATGTGCATGACACTGCCGCAACGAGCGTAAACAAGGGTCCTATTGTTGTTACAAAAGAACTACTTTTGGAAATTACTTCGTCTTTTTTCATTAGTTTGGCTATATCATAGTACACTTGAAATACTGATGGTCCCGTATATCCTCTAAAACAAGCTTTGACTTTACCTAAAATACCCATAAACAGAGGTGCTAAAAGTAAAATTAGTAAAGGTTGTAAAATATAAACAATATATATAAGCATGTTTGTTGACCTCCTAGATAAACTTAACTACGCATACTACCGCAATAATTAATGACATAATTATATAGGCAATATATACCTGAATTTGTCCGTAATGTATTTTTGTAATCTTTATAGCAAGATAATCTACCAAACTAATAATTGGATTATATAAATATTTTTCAATCATGTCAGTGGTATGTTGTCTAAAAAAGATTGTTTCTTCTTTTAATACTGTTTTTTTGTAGCCTATAATACTTGTCGCTATTTTACTTAGTGGCTGAGTAAATCCGCTCCCACTATATTGCATATATGGTTTTGCTTCATTAAATCCACATCCCCACGTATCATATACTTTAAATGTTTTATTCTTGCGAGTTATGTAATTTACTAGTAAAAACACTACAGTCACCGAGATAATTATGCTAGCCATTACTACTATATCAAAACCAACAAAGTTTTGAAGTGTATTTTCATCAAGTCTAATGTTCCCTACATTTATAATATCTTGTGAAATTTTTATTATATATTCAAATATAAATTTCGAAAGGACCCCAAATAAAATTGCATATACCGATAACAATCCCATTCCAATATTCATAGAAATCGGTACCTTATGTATGTTTTGTGCTTTTATACTTCTTGGCTCCCCCAGATATGTAATTCCAAAACTTTTTACTGAAACATACATTACAGCCCCACTAGTCAATGCTAAAATACTTCCGCATAAAATAATAACTATCATCCAAATACTATCTATCTTACCTGCTACTTGTATAAAACTCATAAAAATAGCTACTTCACTTGCGAATCCATTAAGTGGAGGTATAGCAGAAATTGCAGCAGTTCCTACAAATGCACAAAAAGTAGCAAATTTCATTTTTTTATAAAGTCCTCCAAGTTCATTCATATTTTTAGTTCCTGTCGAATATAAAACGCTACCCGCAGCCGTAAATAAAAGACTCTTAAAAATGCCATGATTTACTGCATGAAACAACCCTGCAGTTAGAGCTAATACTGCCAAAGTATTCAACCCATAGCTCTTGAAAATAATTGCAAGTCCAAGAACTGAAAAGATAAGTCCTATATTTTCCGCGCTTGAATATGCTAAAAGCTTCTTCATATTACGCTGGGCAGATGCGTTCAAGATGGATATAATAGCTGTCAATGTTCCAATTATCATTAGGGAGATACCATAGCTATACGGTACATCTCCTAAAAACATAAAAGCAGTACGTATAAATCCATATACAGCAACCTTAAGCATAACACCCGACATAAGTGCTGACACATTTGAAGGTGCTGACGGGTGAGCCTTCGGAAGCCATGCATGAAGTGGCATGAGTCCAGCCTTTGCACCAAAGCCTATTATAGCCAGTATAAATATTATAGTTTTTTGAGTAAGAGTAAACTTGTTAGAATATTCCATTATTTCTTTAAAATCAAAACTGTTAGTATATTTATAGATGAGTGCAAACATTATCATTAGCACCAGTCCGCTTATATGAGTCATCACAAAGTACATAATCCCCGAACTCAAATTTTCTTTATTTTTGTATTCATAAATAACAAGAAAAAACGAGGTCATCGACATAATCTCCCAAAATATCATAAACACTATACTATTATTTGAGAAAACGACTCCGATCATTGACAATATAAAAAACGTCATCATACTATAAATATATTTTATCGAGTAGTTTTGTCTATATTCTTTAACATATCCTATAGAAAATAGACAAATTGGAATACTAATCAAAATAATTAGCGCAACAAAGAAAATAGACAACCAATCGGTCATCATTATATTATAAAATGATTCAAGCATAAAAAAATCTCCTCTTTTGGAATTTTATAATTTAAGATTATGTATAATAAATACTATTATGGAAATTACATACTCGAATAGTATATACCTAAATAAATAAAAAATCAATATATTTCGATAAAAAAGTTTTTAAATATAACAAAAAAGTTTTATCTATAATTTATCTAGATAAAACTTTTGTACTTATCGTTAATTATAATTTTTCTTATCTTTTTTGGGTTTATCTTGTTTTGGCTTCTTCACTTGTGGTTTTGGTGCCGATGGTTTATCTCCTTTTGACATAATATCACCCCCTTAAATAAATTAGAATTGTAAAAGTTATTTTCACCCACTTGGTATGTAGCTAAGCAACTCCTTATTAGTTACATTAAATATATAACTTTTGAATCTTACTGACTTACTTCTTTTATGTGTTTTTACATTAATTTCAATTCGCTGATAGTTTCACAACAGTCTCCACATGAGGTGTGTGCGGAAACATATCCACGCATTGAACCTTTTCTACATCATATCCATTTTCCTGCAATATCTTTAAATCATTTGCAAGTGTTATAGGATTACAAGAAACATATATTATATGCTCGGCATCAAAATTAATAATCTTTTCTAGTGCCTTAGGATGTATTCCAGCTCTTGGTGGATCTATAACTATTACGTGCGGTTCATCCTTTAGTTCTTCTATTTTTTCTAGCAAATCACCTGCTATAAATTCACAATTTTTCAGTCCATTAATTTTAGCATTTTCACGTGCAGCTTCTACTGCTTCTTCGATGAGTTCAATACCATATACTTTTTTTGCAACAACAGCAATTATTTGAGCAATAGTTCCTGTACCAGAATAAAGATCAAATATTACTTTATTGTTTGTAAATCCCACAAATCCTTTTATAATAGAATATAATTTCTCTGCCGCAAGAGAATTAGTTTGAAAAAATGAAAATGGCGATATCTTAAATTTAAGTCCTAAAATATCTTCGACAATATAATCCCTTCCATATAAAACTTCAATTTTTTCAGGTTTAACAACATCAGAAATTGAATCATTAATAGTATGTATCACACTTTCTATAGCTCCATCTAGTTTTATATTTAAAAGTTTGTGTGCAAAATGATTAAAATCAACATCTATTTGTGAACTTGTAACTATATTTACCATAATTTCATTTGTTTTTGAAGCTTTTCTTATTATAAGATGTCTCAAACCACCAATATGTGTCTTTCTGTTATAATAATCAATGTTAAGCTTTTTAAAAAAGTGCAGTACAACACAAAGAATTTTCCTATAATCTTTATCTACTATTTGGCAATTCGATGTAGTTATTACATCATACATAGAGGCACTCTTGTGTAGTCCTAGAGTTAACTCTCCCCCTTTATATTCATCACCAAAAGAAAACTCCATTTTATTTCTATATCCGTATTCAGTAGGACTAGGCTCTATTGAACAAAATTTATATTTATAATCTATAACTTCATCTAATATACTCTTTACTTGATCTTGTTTTAGCTTTAGTTGCTCTCTATATCTTAAATTTTGATATGTGCACCCTCCACAAGTATCAAAATGCATGCATAATGCCTTCTTTTCATACGGAGATTTCTCTAAAACCTCAACTATTTTCCCCTGTAATCTGCCCCTTTTACTTATTGCTCTAACTCTCACAGTTTGCCCTATAAGTCCACCTTTTACCACAACTTTTTTCCCTTCATGCTCTAGGATTGACTTATTTGGAAACTTTACATCCTCAATTTTACCTTCAATATAGATTTCTTTTTTCATATTTTCTCCTGCCTACAATACATTCTTTGTCGTAATATTTCATACATTGTAACACTTGCAGCTATACTTGCATTGAGTGATTCTGCTTGTCCTATCATAGGTATTTTAAACAACAAATCAGCACCCTTAAATGCAGTATCTGATATTCCTCTTGACTCATTGCCAATAACAACGCATATACTTTCATTTAACTTAATATTGTATATATTTTTATCGGTGTTTAGATGAGTTGCCAATATTTTTATTTTTTTACTTTTAAGAATTTCATACATTTCTTTAATATCAATATCCGTAAAAATGGGTATGTGAAATATTGATGCCATCGTTGACCTAATGGTTTTTGGATTATACAAATCTGCTGATTTTTTTGAGACTAAAATAGCATCAACCTTTGTAGCATCTGCAGTTCTTATTATTGTACCTAGATTACCCGGATCTTGTATTTCTTCTAATATAAATATATTTAATTTTTCTTTTCCTAACACCCTATTCAAAAAATAATCTCTTTTATAGCATATAGCCATGACTCCTTGGGGCTCTTCAGTATCAGATAGCCTTTTAAATATACTTTCTGACACTGTAAAAAGAATTCTTTTTTCAAATCGATCGAGTTTAAGTCTCTGCCCTTCTGGAAGCTTTTCAGAAACAATAATTCTATATACATCCCAGTCTATCGGAATTTCTGAAACCATTTTAAATCCTTCAATTACAAATTTGTTTTCCTCATCCCTATATTTTTTTTGTTTAAGCTTCATTGCATCTTTCACAATTATATTTTCTGAACTCGTTATTACCATGATAATCCCTCATTATTTTAAAATATATATGTTATTTATATTATAAAGAAAAAACGTATTATTTTCAATACGTTTTTGAATTATTTTTAAAATATTTATTTATTTATTTATTTATTTCCTGTTGAACTTATCTTTTTGCATTCTTCAATAAAATTTGTTAAATCTTGTAGCACTTTATTACCAGCCAAATGACCAAATGTATCATTTACATTTTTAAACTTGTCCATGTCTATCATAATAAGTTCAAACTTATCTTTATTTTTTATCTTTTCTTGTACTATGTACTCAAAATACCTATAATCGTATATACCTGTTAACTCATCAATAATAAGCTCCTTCTGAGTCTTCTCAAGTTTTTCATATGTACTAGTTATCTGTTTTAGCATTTTTTTGCCGATATATATTTGCCCTATCACCATCATACAAACCATAATTACAACAATGTTAGCTGCTACAGCCATGTTTATAAAATTGTCTCTTGATAACCTTTGAAATACAACTGATCCATCCATAACCATTACCTTTATTTTACACTCTCTTTTGTTTAATCGTATTTTTACTACTAAAACTTCTTTAATCTATATTTACCATTTTCAAGTCATATACAATACCTAAGCAGCCTGTCTTCCCTGTAACTTTAATTTTTTTATTAGGTGTAATAGAATCATAGATATCTCCACTTACATGTATATTATACTCTTTTTGACTTTGATCTTCTAATATTGAAATATAATATATAGTACCTTTATTGTATCCCGTGTATTTGTTACTTATTCCATGCAATTCAAATTTTTTTTGCTCACCGTATTTCTCATTAATTCCACTAAAAAGAAGTAAAGAGAAAATCATTAAAATCAAGTACACACCATAGCCTATTATAGAAAAATTTAAATTTTTCTTAACTAAAACATTATTATCTGAATTGATTTTGAAATTTAAAAAATCTTTTTTATTTTCAACCTTAGGATAATTAAGTTTTCCATTTAAATCATAATACGTACTAGAGTTGCAGTGTAAGTCACCTGAATTTATTATTTTACCATTTTTTAAAAGAAACTCAACTTTATAACATTTCGCTACTTTTTCGGTAATAACTATTTCGCGTTTCGCTACTATTTGTTTTCTTTTAATTAAACATATTTCTCCCAGTATACCACGTCTTATAACTATATAATTATTGGTTATTAAAAATATATCAAAAATATAACTGACACCTGCACTAATTAATATCACTATAAATATAGCCGTAATCAGCATCAAAGAATAATCACTTACCATATCAAAAATAACATTACCTTCTGTATAATAACTTACTATCTCTTTAGACGCAATTCCAAAGACTATTAAAAATAAAATCAAAAAACAAATATATGCTATAACAATCCATAGTTTCTTTTCACATTTATAAATAACTTTTTCATTATCTGGTAAATAATTAGACAACACCATAATAAATATCACCTCCTTAAAAATAATGTATAATAGCCGATTTTCAAATTCAAAAAAACTTATATTTAAAGGCTTTTTAGCCACTTTTATTGAACTTCCTCCTCCAGTTTGGTAGAGGCACGTGACCTGTTAAGGCATACGGCTCTTCAGTAAGTCATTCCCCTAATAAGCACTTGTTAAATATATTTTAGGATATATTCGCAGTATATAATTAGTTTGATATAATAACTTATTTTTAAAATTTATGCGTCATATATTTCTTTCCATAGAAATTTCATATTATCATTTATTTAACCTCATATTGTGTTACATACAATTTACTTTCACCCACATCTCATTATTTTATTTCCGCCTGTTTGTTTCGCTTCATACATCGCTTTATCAACTTTTTCTATTATTTCTTTATAGTCTATATCTTCATTTTCATTTTCATGTTTATATAGTCCCACACTAAACTCATAATTTATTTTATTACCTTCATATAGCGTACAGATTTTTTTCTTGTCTTTCATAATATTTTCTGCTGTTTCCTCAGCAGTTTCTAGATTATTCAATATTATAAAAAATTCGTCTCCTCCAAATCTGCAAAATATATCTTTATCATCTAATTTTGATTTTATAAAATTTGTTAAATCTTGTAACACTTTATTACCAGCTAAATGTCCAAATGTATCATTTACATTTTTAAACTTGTCCATGTCTATCATAATAAGTTCAAACTTATCTTTGTTTTTTATCTTTTCTTGTACTATATACTCAAAATACCTATAATTGTATATACCTGTTAACTCATCAATAATAAGCTCCTTCTGAGTCTTCTCAAGTTTTTCATATGTACTAGTTATCTGTTTTAGCATTTTTTTGCCAATATATATTTGCCCTATCACCATCATACAAACCATAATTACAACAATGTTAGCTGCTACAGCCATGTTTATAAAATTATCTCCTGGTAATCTTTGAAATACAACTGATCCATCCATAACCATAAAGTAATTAGTTGAAAACAGGATAATTATTGACGAAAGAATTACTGTCCTATAATTATGATAATACGTAGACATACCTAAGAGCATAAAAAATGAAATATAATTTAAGGCAATCGGATGAGCATATGTAAGTATAAAACAAATAGCTCCTATACTTAATATCATTGCATACATTGAAGCTACAATGTACTTTTTAATCTTTATAAAATACGTAATAATTAAAGCGACTCCTGCTGCAGTCGGCATAGTTACTACAACTTCTACAAAGCATGACGAGCCATATGAATTTGGTACTGCAACAAAAAGTCCGATTAGTACTAACGCAAAATATAATTTAATTAATATTTTATTTCTCTCATGAACAAACTCTAAATCATACATATTTATTCCCTCTTGTAGATTTAACGAATGTATTATATTATAATTTTGAAATACCTATATTAGTTATATATTAGTCACTCCTTCCCCTAAAAAAGATGCTTTAGCTACTCCTAAGCTTTGAAAATATCTAAGTAATATTATAGCACTTTATAGATAATTGTGCAAATAATATTTTGATTTTTTATACATTTCTAAATTGCAGTGATAATATATGGTAGTTTTATCTTTTCGCCTTTATTATATATAATTAAATATAATCTGACAATGGTTTTTATTATTATTTTAATATCCATGCACTTTGGATAATCTTTTTCATATTATAAAAGTATATATTAAAAAGGAGATAATTTTTATGGTATTGCTAAGTTTTTTAATATCTCAGTGCATAATTTTATGAGTCAAATCCAAGAGCACTTCTTATTGTCAAAAAAACAGCTCCATATATTGACATTTTTGTATATAGATGTATAATATATGTAGTGGATTCCATTTTTTTACATAACAGTAGTTAGAATGAGGGTGAGTGTATGAATGCTAATATAGAGAATAAACATCCTGATATAAACAGTGCTTCTTTTGCTACTTATCTTGCAATAGTTGCTGCATTTATCTCTAAACCCAAAACCAAAATAAATCTAGAACAAAAAACACATGCCTTACAAAGCAACTCTGATTCTTTAAGAAATATTGAGAATGAGTTTGTAGATATACATAATGTCGAGGAATATGCAAAATTTTTTAAAGAAAACTCAGAATTACTAGGAGATTTAGAATTACTAGGAGATTTGGGTTTCTTGAAAGATTTAGAATTCTTAAAGGATTATAATAAAGATTTAATCGAGGCTTATGGATACTTTATGGGGGATCGTATTAAGCTTGTCAAAGAACATAATGAAGTTATGGACTCTAAAATTGATTTAGCAGATAAACATTTTAGAATTCTTAGTGAAATTGATAGTAAAGATTTTCACAAAGAACTATTAGAAAGCTTTTATTTTCTTATTATTGATGGTACCGTTAATACTAATATTTTCAAGAGAGAAGCTCTATCAATTTTGGCAAAAGAAAATATAGAACAATCTAAAAAAGCAAATTTAGATTCTAGTATTATAATGTTTGAACTTAAAGGTCTAAAAGAAATCAATGATTCTCCAGATGGTGGACATGATGAGGGTGATAAATATATAAGATCTGCAGCAGAAATTTTCTGCGGTGCATCTGGCAAAGTAATTAGGTTAGATGGAGATAAATTTTTACTAATACCTGACATAGGATCAAATCCCCAAGAAATTATCAATACAGTAACTTCTAAAGTAAATGAACATAATTTAGACAATACAAACTATCCGATTAATTTTTTAACTGGTTGTAGCAAACTTTATGATTCAGAAACTCAAACATATAACCTTAGAACGTCTATTGATGCAGTTACAGAGATATGTCACTCTCAAAAGGATGCTCCTGTTGTAAATCTGCAAAAAGATTCTTTCGAATTAATTTCCAATGATGAGACAGACGAGATAGAAGGCTTTATATTAAATGAAGAGCAATATAATGCTCTTCCTAATATACTTATGCTTAATGGAAAGCAAGCAGAATTATATAAACAGGTAAAAGCATCTAATAAATTAGATGCTTCAGTCACTACTGATAATAATGTGGAAGATGATTATAGCATCCTTAGATGTTTGATAACCAAAGATTTTGATGCTTTAATTGATAACCATGATTTTGGTATGATATTTAATAAACTTTCTAAATTATTAATAAAAGATAAGGTCACCGGTGCTTTCTCAAAGGAGATTGGTACTGTTTTATCTCATGTTTATAAACAATCAACAAGGATTGTATTCGATATTAACAATTTACGTATCATTAATGAAGAACTTGGTGATAAATCTGGTAGTAAGTTACTTAAAGACTCTGTTCAATTGATTAATGATGCTTTAGATGGAAAAGGATTCATTATAAGAACTGGCGGAGATGAATTTGACATAGTTATACCCGATGATTTATTAGACTTTTCTAATGAGACAGACAAAAAAAACAAGATAGCAGAAATCATAAGTAAAATATCTGCAGGAGCGGAACAATACAATAGTAACCAAAAGAATGACTTCCAAATTAATATTTCCGGCGTTATATGCGAACATACTACTGATGATCATATTAAATTACCTAGTGAGACTCGCAAAGAAGCTGACCAAAAGCTTTGGGAAGCAAAAAAAGAACATAAACATGGAATAAAAAATTCAGAAGAAGAAATTCCCAAAGTAACAATAATTGCAGACAAAGAAACTGGCTGTATTTTAGGAGTTTATAACGGAAGAGAAAAATTGGATATTCCACTAGAACGTATAGAAGACTTATCCGTTGACACCGCACCAAAAGCCGCAATATATATAAAATACGATGATGAACCTAACTTTGAAGGAGATGATTTAGATGTCTATGAAAAATGATAATATGCATTTTAATCTTAACGATATAAAATCACACCAAATAAAAAAGGTGAGCCAATCGTTAAAATAAAAAGACAGGTAGTAAAATAACCTCTGCTCTTTGTGTTTTCATTTCATTTGGTTTATTTATTACTATAGGTTTTTTGATCTATATATATATTATAATATATAATCTAACAATGGTTTTATATTATTATTTTTATGTCCTTGCACTTTGAATTATATTTTTCATATTATAGAAATATAATATAAAAAAAGAGGTGTGATTTATGCCACGTGAATGTCCTGATGGTGCATTTTTATATACTATTGTACAAAATGATAACTTGGTTCGTATTGCAAAAAAATTTAATGTTAGTATTACTTCTATACTATCTCTAAATCCAGATATTGGTTATTATTCTACACTGTACGTAGGGAATACTTTATGTGTTCCTTCCAAACCAACGTTGTCGCCTTGTCCTGAGGGCAATTATTATACAGTAAAAAATGGAGATACTTTTTATGGTATTGCTAGATTTTTTAATATCTCAGTGTATGATTTGGTAGAATCGAATCCAAATATTGATATAGATAATTTATATATTGATCAAGTTATCTGTGTTCCTTTAGCTACTCCTCCAGTTAGATGTCCTTTAAACATGATAGAATATACTATTAAAGAAGGAGATACTTTTTATACATTAGCACAAAAATATGGTACTACTGTCTGTTCTCTTTCTAGAACTAACCCAGATATAAATCCAAGAGCGCTACTTATTGGTCAAAAGATCTGTGTTCCTAATACTAATTAGTTATTGAATATTCGTTTTTCGTGTCATTACTAGTAAATAAAAAAGACTTGAATTCCTTAGAATTCAAGTCTTTTAGTTACTTTAATTTAAATTACCATTATTTTTTTGCCACCATGATAATGCTATTTATATATGTATCCCTTTCTTTGCTAAATTTCCTACAAAAGTTAAACTTCCATTTCATTTTCACTATTCTTTATAAAATCAATCGCGACATCTATTTCTTCCGAATTATTATAGACTAGATATTTAATATTTAATGAGTCTGAGATTTCTTTTGCATATTTTAATTCTTCATTTTGAAAGTTTTCAATCGCATCTTTATCATGTATTATCCCATCTCGTTCTTCTAGTCTTTGGGCGATCTGATCAACTGAGTCACAGATAATAATCATAGCTTGGGGGTTGATTCTTTCAAATGTATTATATGGAATTCTAACTACATTTCCATTCGAATCTAGCAAACAAAAATGACCATCTAATACGTAATTTTCTTTTAGGTTCATTTGATTAATTGCATCGACAAGGTAATCTTGATTTTTTTGTATATCAATAACCTTTTTATCCTCTTTAGGATTTTCTTTTTTTAGATCAAAAATCAACTTGCTCGCAGAACATATCAGTATATCCATTTGTTCTGCAATTATATCGCAGAAATGTGACTTTCCTACACCATGGACCCCACCTACAAATATCATATATCTTCATCTCCATCATGGTTTTTTAGAATTTATTTCTTCTATTGTATTTTTATCTATTAGCTCCAGTTGATAAAACAACTATCATGTCTAACTATTTCTTCTTTACAGGCTGGACATATTAGAGTATTATCTTCTTTTTTCATGTATCTACCTTCTTTCATTAATAAGAATTACTCCGTTAGTTTTATATACTTTACTATACCATTTTAAGAGAAATTTTGCAAGGAAAAATACATATTTGACAAAGCTCCACTTGCTATCCTATACAAATATAGATAATTTCCCCTCTTATATATTTTCTTATGTTGAGAACAATATAAAAAGAGGTGATCTATATGTCAATGAATAAACGAGATGGCAAAGCATGGAAGATGCCAATAGAAAAACATACTACTGCTGCTTGGGCAAATATTAAAGATACCAAACCTGTCTCAAAAGTTCCTGTTCCCACCGAGAAAAGTGTTCGTGATGCTAAAGACTGGGTAGATTCAAACGAGAAATGAATTCAATAAAAAAAGATATGTTATATATCTTTTTTTATTGTAAGCAACTCCGCGCTTGTCATTGCGAGAGGGTTCTTTCGACGAAGCATCAAATAATTTTACTCTGCTAAGTTTTTATACTCTTCATATCTTTCCTTAACGTTTTTCTCTGCTTTATGATGTAACTCTTCTATATTTTCTGGAAATGTGTTTTTTAAAGATGTATATCTAATTTCCCCATTCATGAAATCTTCAAATGACTCTGTTGGTTCCTTTGAATCTAAAATGAAAGGATTTTTATTTTCTTCTTTTAGTAGTGGATTATATCTATAAAGCTGCCAGTGCCCAGTATCAACGGCTTTCTTCATCTCAGCCATGCTAGTCTCCATACCTGTTTTTATTCCGTGGCTAATACATGGTGCATACGCAATAATTATTGAAGGTCCCTTATATGCTTCTGCTTCTGCAATTGCTTTTATGGTTTGGTTCATATTTGCTCCCATAGAAATTTGTGCAACATACACATACCCATAACTCATCGCCATCATTCCTAGGTTTTTCTTAATCTTCTTCTTTCCTGATGCAGCAAATTTTGCTACAGATGCTATTGGGGTGGATTTTGATGATTGACCCCCTGTATTTGAATACATTTCTGTATCCATAACAAAAATATTTACATCCTCGCCTTCATACAAAACTTGATCTACTCCTCCAAATCCAATATCATATGCCCATCCATCTCCACCAATTAGCCAATGGGACTTCTTAATCAAATAATCCTTTTTATCCAATATTTCTTTTAATACCTCATTACCTTCTAAATCTTCATTTTTAATCTCTTGTAGTATTTTGGCAGTAGCTTTCTTAGATGCATCTCCATCATCAAATCCATCAAGCCATTCTTCAAAAGCTTCTTTTAATTTTTCACTAATCGGTTGACTTAAAGCTTCTTTTATCAACATTACTAGTTTTTCACGTAGCTGTTTTACACCGAGAAACATTCCATATCCATACTCAGCATTGTCCTCAAATAATGAGTTCCCCCACGCAGGACCTTTCCCAGCTGCATTCGTAGAATATGCTATAGATGGTGCGCTTGCCCCCCAGATTGATGAGCATCCAGTAGCATTTGCAATCATCATCCTATCTCCAAAAAGCTGAGTTAGTAGCTTCACATATGGTGTTTCTCCGCACCCTGGACATGCACCACTAAATTCGAGTAGAGGTCTTATAAACTGACTTCCCTTTAATGTTTTCGGATCTACTAGGTTCTCTTTATCCGTTACAGTCATTGCAAAATTCCAGTTATCTGCCTCTGCTTTTATTTCTTCCTCTGCTGGCTTCATAACCAAAGCTTTCCCTTTAGCAGGGCAAATATCTGCACAATTACCACAACCCGTACAATCAAGTGGACTTAATTGAATCCGATACTCTAGATTTTCGAGTCCCTTACCTATAGCCTTCTTTGTTTCAAAAGATTCAGGTGCATTTCTTTTTTCTTCTTGATTTAATAAATACGGACGTATAACTGCATGTGGACAAATATATGCACATTGATTACACTGTATACATTTATCTGTTTGCCACTCCGGAATCATTACAGCGATTCCACGTTTTTCGTAAGCAGTGGTTCCTAGAGGAAAACTCCCATCCTCCATGTTATTAAAAGCACTTACGGGCAATTCATCCCCCTGATGTCTTGCCATAGGAAATTGAATGTTTTTCACGAAGTTATTAAGTTCTTTTGCATCCGATTCTTCTTCTTCTATTTTTTCCTCTATATTTGCCCACTTTGCTTGAATTTTTACTTTAATTACTCCTTCAATACCTTTATCTATCGAAGCCTTGTTCGATTTTACTATTTCCTCACCTTTACTACCATATGTCTTTTCAACAGACTTTTTCATTAAGTCGGCAGCTTCTTCTATAGGAATAATATTTGCTAATTTAAAGAAAACAGATTGCATTATCATGTTTATTCTTCCACCAAGCTTTAGTCCTTGTGCTATCGATACTGCATCAATAATATAAAAATTAATATCATTATCCGCAATATATTTTTTAAATTGTGCAGGAAGTTTATCTTCTAGTTCTGTCTCATTCCATGGGCAATTTAATACAAAAATTCCACCTTTTTTTAACCCTTTAAGTACATCTTGGTTATATAAAAAAGATTTATTATGACATGCTATATAATCTGAATTATAAACTAAATATGGTGACCTTATCGGGTTCTTGCCGAACCTTAAATGAGATACTGTACTGCCACCAGATTTTTTGCTGTCGTATGAGAAATAAGCCTGTGCATAAAGCTCTGTATTCCCTCCTATGATTTGCACAGCCATTTTATTTGCTCCAACTGTACCGTCAGAACCTAACCCCCAGAATTTACAGCTAAACGTTCCTTCTGGTGTCGTTTCAACTGCATCTCCTTCTGGTAATGATGTATTTGTTACATCATCAACGATTCCTATTGTAAATCCATTTTTAGGTTGTTCTTGTTTCAAGTTTTCAAATACAGAAATAACTTGTGATGGTCTAGTATCCTTTGAACCCAATCCATATCTTCCACCAACTATAACAGGTTTTTCCGGATAATCATAGAATAATTTTAATATATCTAAATACAGCGGTTCACCTAAAGATCCTGGTTCCTTCGTTCTATCAAGTACTGCAATCTTTTTAACAGTTTTTGGAAACACCTTAAAGAAATATTTAGAAGAAAACGGTCTATATAAATGTACATTCATTAAGCCCAATTTTTCACCTTTACTCCCAAGGTAATCTATTGTCTCTTTAATAGTATCGCACATAGATCCCATGGCAATTATAATATGCTCAGCTTCTGGTGACCCATAATAATCGAAGGGATGATAAGCTCTTTGGGTAATTTTTTCAATTTCCCTCATATAATTTTCAACAATATCAGGAACCTCCGCATAAAACTTATTAGAAGCCTCTCTTCCTTGAAAATATATATCAGGATTTTGTGCCGTACCCCTTATAGTTGGATGCTCTGGATTTAGGGATCGTCCTCTAAATTCTTTAATCGCATCATAATCAACCAGTTTTGCTACATCCTCCCCACTTATCACTTCTATCTTTTGGTATTCATGTGAAGTTCTGAATCCATCAAAAAAGTGTAGAAACGGAATTCTTGACTCAATTGCACATAAGTGCGCAACATTTCCCAAGTCCATTACTTCTTGTACATTTGAAGATGCCAAAAGTGCAAAGCCTGTTTGCCTCGTAGTCATTACATCTTGATGATCTCCAAAAATAGATAACGCATGAGTTGCAATAGCCCTCGCACTTACATGAAATACAGCTGGCAAAAGCTCACCAGCCATTTTGTACATATTAGGAATCATAAGTAGTAACCCTTGCGATGCCGTATATGTAGTTGTGAGTGCTCCCGCAGCAAGTGAACCATGCATTGATCCTGCTGCTCCAGCTTCTGATTGCATTTCAACAACTTTAACTTGCTGACCAAAGATATTCTTCTTTCCTTTTGCAGACCATTCATCTACCTTTTCTGCCATTGGCGTTGATGGTGTAATGGGATAGATTACCGATACTTCTGTAAATGAATACGACGCCTCAGCTGCCGCCTCATTTCCATCCATCATTTTCATAATTTTAGCCATAAAAAATTCCCCCCTAGTTTTGATACATCTGATTAAAAATTCAGTATTGTTTTTAGTATTTACTAGCAAAATATCAATATACTAAAAAGCATGTATTTTCTAAAAGGAAACTATCTATTAATTCTACACTATCTTAGTGGTATACTCCTCCAAATTCCACACATCACTCACCACATCCATATAAAACTCAGGCTCATGACATATTATGAGTATACTTCCTTTGTATTCTCGTAATGCACGCTTAAGCTCAGCCTTGGCATCTACGTCTAAGTGATTAGTTGGTTCGTCTAATACTAGCAAATTAGTTTGTGTGTTTATCAGCTTACATAAGCGGACCTTAGCCTGCTCACCACCACTTAGTACTGCTATTTTGCTTTCTATATGTTTTGTTGTAAGTCCGCATCTTGCTAGAGCTGAACGTATCTCGTATTGAGTCATTGCTGTAAAGTGATTCCATACATCTTCTATACATGTATAGTTATTTTTGTCTTTTATTTCTTGTTCAAAATACCCAATCGATAGGTAATCACCTGTCTTTGCAGTACCTGATACTGGTTCTATCTCACCTAATATACTTCTGAGTAGTGTGGTTTTACCTATCCCATTTGAACCTATTATTGCTATCTTTTGACCTCTTTCCATCTTGAGGTTTATTGGTTTTGAAAGTGGCTCATTGTACCCTATGACCAACTCGTTTGTTTCAAATATTACTCTGCCTGATGCACCTTTCTCCTTGAAGTTGAACTTTGGTTTTGGCTTTTCTGATACTAGTTCTATTACTTCCATCTTGTCTAGCTTCTTTTGACGTGACATCGCCATGTTTCTAGTCGATACTCTGGCTTTATTTCTCGCTACAAAATCCTCTAAGTTGGCAATCTCCTGTTGTTGTTTTTTGTAGGCTGCTTCTAGCTGTACTTTCTTTGCTTCGTGTCCTTTAAGAAAATTATCATAATCTCCAACATACCTGTTTAACTCTTGATTTTCTACATTATATATAATATTTACTACACTGTTTAAGAACGGTATATCATGTGATATAAGTATAAATGCATATTCATACTCTTGTAAGTATCGTTTTATCCACTCTATGTGTTGCTCATCAAGATAGTTAGTCGGCTCGTCAAGCAACAGTATCTCTGGCTTCTCAAGCAACAATTTTGCAAGTAGAACTTTTGTTCTTTGACCCCCGCTTAGGTCTGATACATTTTTATCCATACCTATTTCCATCAAACCTAGTCCCCTAGCTATTTCATCTACTTTCGCATCTATCATATAAAAATCATTATGCATTAAAATATCTTGAATGTTTCCGATATCATCAAGCATATTCTCTATTTCTTTGTCAGTTGCATCAGCCATCTTTTCATACATATTGTTTACTTCTTCTTCCATATCAAAAAGATACTTAAATGCAGTTTTTAGGACTCCTCTTATTGTCATCGTCGCATCTAGTGATGTATGCTGATCAAGGTATCCTACTCTCACACGTTTAGACCAAACTACCTTTCCTTCATCCGGTTGAAGTTTACCTGTTACTATATTCATAAAAGTAGATTTACCCTCTCCATTTGCCCCTACAAACCCTATATGTTCACCATTTAGTAGTCTAAATGAAACGTTATTAAATATAGCCCTATCCCCAAATCCATGTGTCAAATTACTTACGGTTAAAATACTCATCTGTCATTTCCTCTCTTTTTCTATTAATATACTATTCTTAATTATTCGCATGCTTTTAGTAGTTCTACTATTAGCTTCGCAGCCTGTGCCCTCTCAGCAGGCAGCTTAGGTTCAAATTTCCTGTCAGTTATTCCGCTTATCATACCTGTTGCTTTAGCAGCTAGCACAGCACTTCTCGCCCAGTCACTCATCTTTGAAGCATCTTCAAAAACTCCCGCAGCTTTATCTGATTCTTTCTCTATATTTATATTTTTCTTACTTCTGTACGCTCTCATTATCATAACAGCCATTTCTTCTCTAGTTATTTGTCCATCAGGATTAAATTTACCACTTCCTACACCAGTAACAAGCTTTGCATCTACCGCAGCCTCAATCGCACTTGCATACCATGAGTCACTTACAACATCAGTAAATTTACCTTGATAATCCTTAGTTTCTATCCCTAGCCCTCTAACTATTAATGCAGCAAATTGAGCTCTAGATACCTTCCCTGTTGGATCAAAATTGTTTTCATCTACTCCTGTTGTTATTTGTTTTGCCGCTAAGTCCTTAATATACTCATATGCCCAACTTTCTTTTGGTACATCATCAAAGCTTCTATTATATTCTGCAATAACATATTTACTGAAATGTGTTGTGTAAAAGGTTATTTTCTTATTTTCTACATCATTTTCACTTTTTACGTTTATCCACTTTTTACTATCCTCGTTATATGTATAAACCCCAAGTTTACTAACATCCTCTAAGTTTGAAACATCCTCATTTGCAAAAGACATCTCTATTTGTACCATACTATCAAATTTATCAATTTGTTCTTTCTTTTCTAATCCACTTTCATCCTTTAGTACCTTTTGAGCCTCAAACTCATAGATATTACCTACAGTAGTCATTCCCTCATCCGTTACTACAATATCCTGTGGCTTTTTACATATTATCTCTATCTTATCTACATTTCCATTTTCTGATTTTGTGTTTAGTGCATCATGTGGGATGTAAATATTTAGGTCTCTTTGTTTAATAACAAATCCTACTAGTTTTTCCTTCGCCTTATCTAAAACAGGTGCGTTAATTGGAAACCTCACTTCCTTATCATTGAAGTGTCCAGAAATAGATGATATTGTTATTTCCTTTCTTAACTTATTCGCCTCAGAACTTAAATTTCCAGCTCCAAAAGAGGTTTTTAACGTATCTACAATACTAGCAGTTCTGTCTATAGCAACATATAAGCTAGAGTCATATGCACTTACAATAGTAATTTGTCCTTCTTTTACAAACTCCATATCATCGTAAGCAATTTTAGAAGCTCTATCAAAAATTGTTTTTGTAGCTCTGGCTATCTCAGTTTTTATACTAGCATCTGTTGTTTTATCTTTATTTGCATCTATAAGTTTAGCTAGTTGTTCCGCAACTTTAGCTATACCTGTAGTCTCTGTTATTGTTTGTCTTATATCTTTTATTAAACTCTTAGTTGTAGTAGTAGTTGTTGTTGTCGTTGTAGTAGTTGTATCAGAAGAATCATATTTTTCAACAGCATCATCATATTTATCTTTTATTGCTAGTAAATTATCTTCTATTGTTCCTTCATCATAATCAGTTCCTGAATTATAAACCGCCTGACACACAGCATCCTTTTCTGCATCTTTAAGCTTATTATAATCTATTATAGATAGTCCTAACGCCTTTCGACTATTACTATCTTCCACTACCTCTCTCACTTCTTCTATATCTGATGCATCATTTATCTCATCTATCGCTTTTTGGCCTGCAATAGCTAACTCAAACATATCAGCAAGAAATTCTATGTTCGCATAGTCGTCACCCTTTTTATCGATTATGTACTCTGCCACCTCTTTTTTATCATCAAGCTCTTCATAATCCGAACTTTCTGATACGTCTATACCTATTACAGCTGCATTGTTTTCCAAAGCATTCTTCATACTAGTAACAGTTTCTGCATCATTTACAACTAAAAGAACTGCCTCTTGTGCTGGACTGTTTGCCTTAATATAATCTTGATCATCAGCCATCGTATTATCATCACTATCCAGTATTATTTTACTACCGTCCTTTATCTCTACCGTAGGAAGCTCTCCATCTACCAGTGCATCTTGTAGAGTAACTTGCCAACTAATTTTTCCAGAACCGTTAGGTACAGCTTCTATTTGAATTATGTTTATGACATCGCCACTTTCAGTCCTTCTAACTTCTATTTCTGTATTATTAGTAGCCACTCCATTATTCCATACCTTCAAACTAAATGTAAGCTTTAAATGTGTAGAATCTACAATTGACACACCTATAAGTTCAGGTTCGATTTCACTCGCCGCCGAACTAGAACTATTCAATTTTAAGAAATATATACAAAATATTATGATACAAGTAACTATAAATATCTTAATAACAAAATTTTTATTCAATAAAATCTCCCCCTTAGATACTAAAATTAAACCTGCCTTTAAAATACACTTTAATTTATAAAAACGTTTTCCTATAATATCAATTATACCTTATTTATTGATTTTTTTCAAACATTTTCGCATGTTCTTTATAAAAATAATAATATCACACTTCCTCTCCATTTATTAATTTTTTTACTTATTCAAATTCTTCAAGCAGCTTTTTAAAATATTCAGGAACTTCTTTCTCAAACTCAACATACTCATTAGTTGTTGGATGTATGAATCCAAGCACCTTTGCGTGTAGTACCTGTCCCTGTAATTCATGTGTGTGTACAGACCCGTATAAATCATCTCCAAGTAATGGATGATTTATGTGCGCCATATGCACTCTTATCTGATGAGTACGCCCTGTATCAAGATTGCATTCTACATAAGTAAACTTCCCAAATCTTTTTAAAACTTTATAATGCGTTACCGCATTTTTTCCATTAATATAGTCTACTACCCTTTTCATATTATCTACTACTTCCCTAGCTATCGGTTCATCTATCTTTCCAATATCGTTTGCAATATCATTATGCACTATTGCGTGATATTTTCTGTTTATCGTATGTAATGCAAATTGTTTTGACAAGTGACAATGTGCTGCACTATTTTTAGCTATGACAAGAATGCCAGAGGTATCCCTATCAATCCTATGAACAACACCAATTTTTATAGTAACCCCACTTTTTGACGAGCTTTTCTTTGCATGGTATAAAAGAGCATTAAGAAGTGTACCCGAAAGATGCCCAGGAGACGGATGTACTACCATTCCTTGGGGTTTATTTACAACTATTATATCCTCATCTTCATATAAAATATCAATTGGTATATCCTCTGGAACAGTCCTCGTCTCACCCACCTCATAAATATCAATCTCAATGCTGTCAAGTGATTTTAATGTACAGCTTGGCTTTCCCACTTTTCCATTTATAAAAAGATTCCCTTTATCTATGTTTTTTTTGATATTCTCCCTTGAATGTTCTGCAATATTTTTAACTAAGTATTTGTCAATCCTCTCGCCATCTTCATTATCTTCCACTACAAATATGTATTTTTTCATATTTTACTCCTTATTTTCATTTAGGCATATAACACATGGTGACGGTCTTTTTTTGTCACCTTATACTCAAATTCCAAATCCTTTGTAAATCAATTTTATATATACCTCCACTCCAACTACACATTTAATTTTTTATCTATAACTTCTATAACTTCACTCAAATCTTTTACTACCAAATCTGCAATAGCACTAAAGTCTACATCTTTTGAATGTTCATTAGGTACTGCTATAGTGTAGCATCCTGCTGCTTTGCCTGATTTAACACCATTAATTGAATCTTCTAGTGAGATACATTCTTCTGCTAAATACCCTAACCTCTTCATAGTTTCTATATAACTATCTGGTTCAGGTTTTGAATGCAATACATCATCACCGCAAACTATTTCAGCAAATCTATCTTTTATTCCTGATACTAATACTGTGACGTCTTTTCTCAAACTTGTTGTTGCAATAGCTTTTTTTATACCCACTTCTTCTAAATAATCAAGTAATTCATAAAGCCCTGGCATAGCTTCTACTGATTTAGCATGCTGTTTAAATATTCGTCCCATCTTTTCCATAAGGTATTCAGGTGTTTGTGGTATTGAGAATTTTTCAATAAAATATTTCACACACTCATCTTGCCTTATAGAATAAACTTTAGATTTTACCTCTTGTGTAAACTCCGCCCCATAAGATTTTAGTAAATCAAACATAACCTTATCCCATATTGGAATAGTATCAAACATAAGACCATCCATATCAAAAATAACTACTTTTATCATTTTTTCACTCCCTCGTTCTAATTCAATAACCGTACCTTATCTCATCTCTTTATCCGACTAATGTCAGTATCTCCGTTTTTAGTTAACACTTTCATTTCTTCAATTATATTGACCAATACTTCATTTTTCACCCTACTTATACTCCTGTTGAATATACTTATATCATAGCCATAGCAAGCTGCTTGCATCAAGAACTCTAGGCTATCTAGTTCCTTCACAAATACTGCTTCTTTTGTTTTACAGTCCTCAAACTCTTCCCATAACCTAAAGTACTCATCTTCCCACTCACAATCCTTTAGTACTTTCTTTACCGCATCATATTCCAATTTATGCTTTTCTTCATCGCTTACATTATCTACTGGAGTAAAGTCTCCTACGTGTATTTCCCCAAGTTCATGTACCAAAGCCATCTTAAAACATTTCTCTTCATCTAGGTTCAAACTATATTTCTTTATTATCGTATTACTTAACATAGCAAGCCCAAAAGAATGATCTGCGACAGACTCACACTTTTCTTTAAACTCTTCACCTTTTAGCTGTATCCATCCTTGTCTATAAAGGTTTTTTAGCTGATTTAAGCGAAAATAAAAATTAATAATGCTATTTTCAGATTTACCCGCAAATCTCTCATATAAATCCTGATCTTTTACGTACATAAGCTTTCTCCTCCGACTATCACTTTTATCAGTACATCTATAAACTAAAACAAATTCTCATTAATCACATTATTTTTCTTATTTACATAAGATACATAAAAATACAAACTGTCCTATGTCTTTCTATATCTCATGGCCAATCCCTTCAGAAAATTCCTAGCATATTTATCTCCACACTCTTTATAATTTTTGTGGCCTTCCTTCCTAAATATTGCTCCTAATTCGCTTTTTGTCAAGCAAATTCCTACTTGTGCTAATATTTCAATTATATCATCGCTCGTAAGTGACAACGCAATCTTTACCTTTTTAAGCATAATGTTATTCATACCTTCATTATCTTTCAATATCATTGTAGGTCTTTTTACTTCTCCTATACTCAAATCTTGCTTTCCACGTTTGAATATTATTAATCCATTTAAAAACGAATCAAACTTATTACTATTAAGTTTATTGATTCCTTCACACTCACTATCTTCATCATCACAAAAATCTTTTGCTCTTGCAAACATTTCCTTTACTTCTTCCTTTGTTATTATGATACCTCCAAGTTTAAATATCTCTACAGTATCTGTGTCTTTTATATCTAATGCATATCTTAATCTAATTAATCTGTCAATGTTATTCATATTAATTCTTCTCCTCTATTTAATATCTAAAATTTTCTATCGTAGTGGTGGTGTGTTTCCCTCACGGTTAAAAGTGGTTATCATAGTTTTAGAACCATCCCTACTGTCATTATTATCACTTGCATAAATTTTCCCACCATACTGATTATCACACCAAAATTTCAACCCCAATATCTTGCAAATCCTTTTTCCTTCTTTTGTATAGGCATCTATTTCTAATTCTATATAATCAAACTTAGCTCCCTTTCCTGGTAAATAGTGTCAGAAATCATCTATTATTTTCTTAGGCAATATCACTTAAATATTTATATTTGTAATACATAAAAAATGATCTGATAATAATTCTATAATTTCTTTATTAATCATTTTAAATTTCCGATCAATTAAAATATTGTCAAATCTTTTACCATCAGTTGTCGTAATTTCACCAAATAATTCATTTACCCTTTTGGTTATATTTGGCATTAAAGTTTTAATATTTTCAGCATTAAAATCACCAGTTATTATAACATTTTCATATTGATTTATAAAATTTGAAAATTCCTCATAAATGTTTAAATGATTTTCAGGTATGCAATTAAATCTTCTAAAAGGAAAACCATGATTCGTAATAATATTTATTTCCTTATCTCCTATAGAAATGTTTGCCATTATGGCACCTTTATCATACGTATAGTATGTTGCACCTGTTGATGTAGTCTTAGCTAGTTTTGGATTAGTAAATACTATGCTTTTATCCTTGTTGATTGGATATTTTGATAAGATTGCAATTCCACAATCCGTATTTTGAACTAAATTACATTCACTTAATTCGAGAATACTTTTATATTTTAACTTAGTATTATCACATATTTTATTAATATAATTAATTCTTTCAGTTGTAATTATCTCCTGAAAGCATATTATGTCAATATATTTTTTGTTTATCAATTTAATAATTTGCTTTAAAAAACTTTCATCAATTTCAGAACTTTTTTCTTGATCAAAATAATTTTCTTCACTTACATCCTTTGAAACACCACCACTAATATTCCATGTAGCAATTGTTATATTATTCATTTACTACCCCTCCCCTTATAATCTCCACATCTGACACAACCCAAAACTATTTTTCATATCGTATTACACAATGTATCACTATGTTTTCTGATGTTTGTAACATATATGCTCTTTATATAAAATCCTTTATCTACAAGGTTTATCTGCATTTTGATAACCACTTCAGCTTTTGGTTATCAAACGTTTATCATCCCAAAACTCACACCCCACAAACCCAGTAAATTTTCATCCTCTTTTTTTATTATTTTCTATTAATTGTTGAGCAACTACATCAAAATCAGAAACATACTTTTTGTCTTGTATTACTCTATATTTTTCAAACTCTGTTTCTGCCAACTCTTTTGCAATCTCAGTAGTTACTTTACCCTTATCCTGCAATATTTCATATTCATTAAACTTTAGAAATGCATTTAGTTTTTCTGCCCAATCTTCCATGTACATTATAATTCCTCTCTTAGCTTGCATCTCTGCAAAGTCAAGATACACAGTCACTATTCTGTTTAACATGTCTAGTTCCTCTTCGTTTAAATAATCGATACATCAGGCTTTCTTATTACTCCATCAGGAGCATTCTTCCATGTTGTGAGTCCCATATTCTCTTTTTTACTATCCACTCTTGAGTAAATAATTTCAGCTGCTGTTTGTCCAGTTATTGCAAAATGAATTTTATTTTGAACTGTTGCAAAAAAGTTTTGTGTAATCTCACTATTCAAAGAATAATCCGCACTACACTGAGAATAAATGTCCGTAATTTTTTGATAAAATCTTCTTTCACTAGACCTAATATCACGAATTCTAGCAAGTTGTTCTTCAAAAAAGTCCTTTCCAAATATATTGTTAGGATTTTTAAGTCTTTCATCATCCATCGTAAAACCTTTGATTATGTACTCTTTAAGCCTTTCCGTTGCCCATATACGGAAATGAGTTGCTTGTGAAGAATTTACTCTATAGCCAACAGAGATAATGGCATCGAGATTATAAAACTTTGTATTATATGTTTTACCATCATCTGCAGTATGTTCCAAAATGGAACATACTGCATTTTCATTTAGCTCTCCGCTCTCGAAAATATTTTTTAGATGCTTTGTAATAGCTGGCCTCTGTACACCAAACAAAGCTGCTATTTTTTCTTGAGTAAGCCATATATTTTCTTTGTAAAGATATATCTCAATCTTTACTTTACCATTTGGAGTTGTATATAATAAAAATTCAGTAAATCCACTTTCTTGCTGTATTTCTTTTTTCTTCACTTAAAACCACTCCTTAGTTTTTTCTGAACATCTGGGGTCAGACTTGAATTTTGGAACAGCTAGGGTAGGCTTGAATTTTAGAATTTCTT
>DMOI01000009.1 GCA_003452395.1 Clostridiales bacterium | reverse complement strand
TCAAATTTGTTTTAAAACAAATTTGACTTTTTACTTTACATATCACATAAATATTGGTAAAATTAGATTAGAAACAAAAATAAAGCATCCTATACATATGTACAGAATGCTTTGAGGGGGAAGGTTGAAACTATAAAATTTTGATGTGGTGGTTTACAAAATTTTATATATGTAAAGAATTATGTTTTGCATAATTCTTACAAGCTAATTATATTTTTAAAGTGAATATTCATTTCGAATTATTTCTTGGGTTAAACTTTTATCCTTATTATATATAGGTTTGAATGTAGGAGTACTAATAGGAATAGGTGTAGGAGTAGGAATAGGTGGAGTCGTATTATTATCAAAATACTTTTGAAATTCCACAAAAGAGTTTCCTGGATTTTGTAATCTATTTGAAGGTATTTGCACTATTAAATCAGGTTTAGTTACCAAATGTGTATTACCAAATCTGGTTATAAGATCACGAAATATGTGTTCCATCAAATCCACCTCATCTTTAACTTTCGTTTTATTGATTATATAACAAAAAATGGTAATTGTCAAGTGGAAGGTGAAAAAAATATGAAAACTTTTGACAAAATTGAGAATATAAGGAACGTAGGAGAAAAGACGTTTGAAAAGCTAAGAATAATGGGGATAGATACATTAGAGGATCTTATTACTTATTTTCCTAGAGATTACGAGGATAGAACACAGATAAATACAATAAGTCAACTGATTGACGGGGAAAACTGTACATTTAAAGCCAGTATCGCGAGTTTTCCTATAAATACTAAATTTAAGGCAAAAGTTATAACTAAAGTAGATGTGTCAGACCATACAGGTGTGGTGGAGATTACATGGTTTAATCAGCCCTATATTCAAAAGCTACTAAAGCTTGGAGTGGAGTATGTTTTTGTAGGAAAAGTGAGACGAGCTTTTGGTAAAGTACAAGTTGACTCCCCAAAGTATGAGCTGGCAAACAAACCAGAGCTTATGATAGCAGGTAGAATAGTGCCTAAGTATCCTCTTACATATGGTATGAGTCAACACAATCTACAAAAAATTATAAAAAATGCTTTAGAAAAAGTGAACGGAACATTGACAGATATTTTTGCGATTGAGATACGTGAAAAATATAACTTAGCAGAGTATAATTATGCTATAAGAAATATTCATTTTCCAGAAAACGATGAAGCCTATAATATGGCTAAAAAGAGACTTATATTTGAAGAGCTTTTTGTAGTACAAGCAGCACTTTTATATATAAAAAGCAAATTAGAAAATGATATAAAGGGTATAAAATTTATCATTCCGAGTGATATAGATAGTTTAGAGAAGGAGTTGCCTTTTGAGCTAACCAATGCACAAAAAAGAGTTATTGATGAAATAAAAATAGATATGTATACAGAAAAAATTATGAATAGGCTTGTACAGGGTGATGTAGGTTCGGGCAAGACGGTCATTGCACTAATGGCTATGTATATTTGTGTAAAAAATAATTACCAAGTGGCTATGATGGCGCCAACTGAAATATTGGCAGTCCAACATTATGAGTTTTTAAATAAATATTTAGAAAAGTTTAACATAAGAACAGGTTTGTTAGTAGGTTCATTAAGCAAAAAACAAAAAGAGGATTTATATGATAAACTGAAAAAAGGACAAATAGATGTAATTATTGGCACACATGCAATAATACAAGAGAATTTGCAATTTAACAATCTTGGGCTTGTTATAACGGATGAACAGCATAGATTTGGTGTAGATCAAAGATTGAAGCTGACTGGTAAAGGCGAAAATCCAGATATAATAGTTATGACAGCGACACCAATACCTAGGACTCTTGGGCTTATACTTTATGGTGATTTGGATATATCTATAATAGATGAATTGCCAAAGGGAAGGCAAAAGATAGATACATATCATGTTGATTCTTCATACAAAGAAAGAATGTACAATTTTGTAGAACAGCAGATTGGGCAGGGACGGCAAGTATATGTAGTATGTCCTATGGTTCTTGAAAATGAAGAAATGTCAGAGCTCGAATCGGTAGTGACATATACTGAAAATTTAAACAAAACACATTTGGGTAAACATAAAATTGAGTATATACATGGTAAAATGAAAGCAAAAGAAAAGAATGACATAATGACAAGGTTTAAAAACAATGAGATAAATATACTCGTATCCACTACAGTTATTGAGGTAGGGATAAGCATTGACAATGCAACACTAATGATAATAGAGAATGCGGAAAGATTCGGACTTGCTCAATTGCATCAATTACGTGGAAGAGTAGGAAGAGGTCTGCACAAATCTTATTGTATACTTGTTACAGATGCGAAAGGGAAAATAGTACGCGAAAGAATGGATGTAATGAAAAATACAAATGACGGATTTATAATAGCAGAGAAGGATTTAGAGTTAAGAGGAACAGGAGATTTTTTTGGGACAAAGCAACATGGACTACCTGAGTTTAAAATAGCAAACCTTTATGAGCATACCGATATACTAAAAGAGTCACAGGAAGCTGCAAGAGAAATTATAGAAAGAGATAGTTGTTTAACTGATGTAGAAAATGAAAATATAAGGAAGAAAATAGAACAGTTGTTAGAACATATAGCGCTATAAGAAAAAATTGTAAAGAACTTGACATATAACTTGACAATACTTTTAGATGTGGTAAAATTATTTTATTAAAGATAAAAAGAAAGGACTGATAAATATGACAGGAAGCAGGAAGCAGGAGGACTTACGGGTAGGTCAATGCTATATCGTATAATTTCAGGTATTCTAATATTATCAATACTCATAACTCTAGTAACACCAATGCCAACAACACATGCAGCTACGGCATTATCTAGTATGCCAGTAGGAGCAAGGATAATGTTTGGAGGTAGACAATTTGCGGTGGTGAATCCGGGTGATGGGACTGTCGTGAGTCTGAAGAGTATAGAGGAAATGGCATTTGATACCGATAATACGCAAATATATAATCCAAGCGATAGTAATAACATAGGATACTATCTAAATAACACATACTACAATACATTTACAGCAGAAGAAAAGGCACTAATAAAGAGCAGTACATGGTATAGAGGAAATGAAACTAATGAAACAGGTAATACCCCAGCAGTACCTTTAACAAATACAAAGATAGGTTTACTAAGAGAAAGTGAGTACAATTCAGCAAAAGCAACAGGAATATTTTCAAGTACTGGGGAAAACAGTTATTGGTGGTTAATAACGCCGTATTCTGGTAACGCTAATGTTCGTTATGTGGCCAGTAATGGAAGTGTGAGCAACATTGATGCCAACTGCGCGATTGGTGTGCGTCCCGCTTTCCGGATATTGGAATCTACTAATTTTGAATATGATACTAATTCAGGAATGTATTATTATCTTGGAATATTGGGGGATGATATAACAGTAAGCACCTTAAATATAGGAAATACGATAATGTTCCGCGGTGAGGCATGGAGGGTAGTAACTCCATCTACCGGATTAGTGGTGACAGATAGAATAGTAGAATTGAGAGTATTCGACCCTAATAATACAAATGTATATAATCCAATGGATAGTAATAATATAGGATATTATCTAAATAATACATACTACAATACATTTACAGCAGGAGAAAGGGCACTAATAAAGAGTAGTACATGGTATAGGGGAAATGAAACTAATGAAACAGGGAATACCCCAGCAGTACCGTTAACAAATACAAAGATAGGATTACTAAGAGAAAGCGAGTATAATTCAGCAAAAGCAGCAGGAATATTTCCAAGTACTGGGGAATACAGTTATTGGTGGCTAATAACGCCGTATTCTGGTAACTCTATAGATGTTCGTAATGTGTTTGCCGATGGTAGTGTACAACACTTCAACGCGGTCACTGCGACTGGTGTGCGTCCTGCATTCCAAATCTTGGAATCTACTATTGTAAATGAGGTACAAACGGGAGTGTATGCTATAGCTCCACCGGACACTACCCAACCAGATGTAACTATTACATCATCACCAGTCAGTCCAACAAATGCTACTACTGTAACATACACCTTCGAATTCAGCGAGGATGTAACAGGATTTACAGTAGACGATATAGATGTCACAAATGGAACACCTAAGGGTGAAACATTCACGGTAGTAGATGGAAACACATATACAATAGAAGTAGATAAATTAGTAGATGGAGAACAGGTGGTAACGGTGAATGCAGGAATCTGCCAAGATGCAGCGGCTAATCTTAATACGGAGGGTACTATAACTGTGACAATGACAACATTGGTCACTAGCCCAGGCTATTCACCAGGAACGGTAGCAAGTGACCGCAAGTGGTTTAAGTACTATCTAGGTAAGGATGCAGTTAGTGGAGTGACAAAGACAATGCTAGTAGCTCCAAAGGATACAGAAGGGGTAATGCAGGTATTTTCAAGGGATGATATACTAGATCCAGCGACACATAGGTTTAAAGTGGGCGGGATTTATTATATAGATAGGTATGGGAAGATACAGCTATATTAGTATAGTTTGAAACTGCAAGATAAGATGTATAACTGATAGATAGACGGAAAATCAAGCAAAATATTGCTTGATTTTTCAAATTTAATACTATATAATATAACAATGATACCGAGAGAATGGAGAGTGGTTTTAAAGTGAATAAAAGGTTATTACCAATAGGAATAGATAGTTTTAAGGAATTAAGGGAAAAGGAACACTACTTTGTAGATAAATCTGAGCTCATATGTGATGTATTAACCCGAAAAATATTTCTAATAACACGCCCAAGAAGGTTTGGAAAAACACTTAGCCTAGATATGATGAGGTACTTTTTTGATAATGGTGTAAGCACGTGCGATGACTTTGAAAGTAGAATAAAAGGGGAAATAACAGCAGATAATAAATATTTGTTTGATGGACTAAAAATATCAGATGATACCGAAGCAATGAAACATCAAGGGAAATACCCGGTGATATTCATATCATTTAAGGAAATAAAAGCAGGCAAATGGCAAGACTGTTATGAAGCCTTAAAATCAATAATCAGAAGGATTTATTCTCAAAATGAATATGTTTTAAAATACGCATATGAAGATGAAAAAGTAACATACGAAAAAGTAAAGGCAGGAGAATCGACGAAAGTTGAACTAGAACAATCGTTAAAAAATATAATGGAGTATTTTTATAGGTATTTCAAACAAAAAGCAATACTAATAATAGATGAATACGACCAACCAATAATATCAGGCTACTGCAACGGGTATTACCCAGAGGTAGTAGAGGTGATAAGAAACATGCTATCATCAGCCCTGAAGACAAACGATTACTTAGAGAAGGGCATACTCACAGGAGTAACAAGAGTAGCAAAGGAAAGCGTATTCAGTGGCTTAAACAACTTATATATGGATAGCATGCTATTACCAGTAAATGCAGACAAATTTGGATTTACAGAAGAAGAAGTAAAAGAAATGCTGAAATATTATGGAAAAAGTGAAAACTACGAGGACGTCAAGCTGTGGTACAATGGTTATAAGCTCAATAATATCGAAATATATAATCCATGGAGTGTACTAAACTATGTAGAAGACAAAAAGAGTAGACTAATAAGCTACTGGGTAAACACAGGGAGTGACGACCTAATACGAGAACTGTTAAAGGATAATATAGAGATGGTAGTAGACAATCTAAACAAGATAATAAAGGGAGAACCCGCAGAAAAGGAAATAAACGAAGCAGTAAACTTTAACAGTCTAGACAAAAATCAAGACTACATATGGAGCTTAATGCTGCAAAGTGGGTATCTAAAAGCAGGAAATGCAGAAGAAATAGGAAAAGACCCACAAGGGAACGGATTAATAAAAGTAAACCTAGAAATGCCAAATAGAGAGTTGAGTGGTTCATATGAAAGCATGGTAAATAGTTGGCTATCAGAAAAAGTAGGAAAATCACTAGTAGAAACAATGCTACAACAGCTAACAGAAGGAAGTATAGAAGAATTTATAGAAATATTCAAAAGAATAGTAATAGAAAGCATGAGTACATATGATGCAACAGGTCAGGAAGCAGAAAAATACTACCACATATTTTGTTTGGGACTATTTATAAAACTAAAAGACAAATATCACGTAAAAAGTGAGCTAGAAACAGGACTCGGACGAAGTGATGTAATACTAATACCAAAATCTAATAAAAAAAGAGGAATAATAATAGAATTTAAAAAAGCAAAAAAAGTACAAACTATAGAAGCAGCGGCAGAAGTAGCGATACAACAAATAGAGGAAAAGAAATACGACGTAATGCTGAAAGAGCATGAGGTGAAAGAGATAGTTAAGCTCGGGATAGGATTTAAGGGCAAGGACTGTGAAATACTGGTGAAGTAAGATATGAGTAAAAAGAGGGTGCAGGCAAGCCTCAATGCTGTCAAGCTATAG
>DMOI01000051.1:6350-6569 GCA_003452395.1 Clostridiales bacterium | reverse complement strand
TTGTTTGCTACCTGCTTTGCCTCATCGCTCTTATTTATGAATATTGGTATCGCTATTGTTGCTAGCGCTGCTAGTATTACTAGTACTGCCAGCAGTTCAAGTAGAGTGAACCCTCGCGGGTTCACCCCCTCACAGAACCGTACGTGCGGATTTCCCGCATACGGCTCTTCAGGTTGTAGTTCGGTTACGTCATGTTCAGATTTATTCTTATAATAGAGT
>DMOI01000051.1:0-6158 GCA_003452395.1 Clostridiales bacterium | reverse complement strand
GCGTTGTCAAGCTCACCAAGCTCAGTGCCCCGGGGAGAGCCTACTAATTCTTTAACCGATTTGAACTTAGTAGATTTCGTCTGCGGGCTCGAGTTTACCATCGACCTCTCCGACTTATACATCAATTTCCGGGTCTGTGTTACGCTTCATCTGTTGATTTCGGTTCGCTTTCTCCTTTGCCTACGCTTAAGCCTGTGCGTTGCCGCGAATGTTCACTCTTTTACAGTCCCCAAGGCTAAGTACGGGTGTGCCAGTTCGCACTTTCCCGATTGGATTTCCACCAATTGTACAGTAACAACTTACCAATGCGCACACTCTAGCAATGTAAAGCCTTGTTTTTATTTCTTCTTTCATTTTTCAAATTTCATCACCGCTCCTTTTTATGCTTTTATTGAATCCCCCCGCGGCAAGCCGACGGGGTATCTCTCTGTCATCGCGAGGAAGGCGTTCTTCCTGACGTGGCGATCTCATCTTTTAGCTTAACAATGAGATTGCTTCGTCGAAAGTACCTCCTCGCAATGACATGCGCGCCGCAAGCGGACGGGGAATTAGACCCAAAGAGATTAAATTTAGCTCTTTAGTTTTTCTGATATTTGTTGTATGTCTTTCTTTCCTGTTGTTACTTCCGTTGCATATTTCTTTATTCTTCTTTTTGTTTGCTTCCTATCGGTAGTCCTTTTTCTGTTACCGTAAATTCAGTTGTCAAACTTTTTCCCACATGGTTCCTTCTCTAGTGTCTTTTATCTCTATCTTCATATCTACGAGCTTACCTCTTATACTATCTGCAAGCACATAATCCTTATTTGCCTTTGCTTGATTTCTTTTACTAATGAGGTCTTCTATTATGTTCTTCTCTTCCTCAGATACTTCTTTTTCCTCTAATATCAATAAATCAAGAGATAATACTTTATCCATTTCATTTATTAAATAGATTTTTTCTGCACTGTTTAAATTCTCATCCTTTATAATATCAAATATTAATGTAACCACATTTGCCGTATTTAAATCATCTGCTATATAGTTTTTAAATTTGTCTATGTATTCTTTTATATTTTCATGTTTTACGTTTAAGGTTAGTGCATCTTCTAAAATTTCTTGTATTTTTGTTTTTAGTTTTATTAGCGCAGCCCTTGCAGAGTCGAGTGTTTCATACGAAAATACAAGTTGTTTTCTATAGTGAGATTGTAACACTAAGAACCTATAATCTAGACCATTATATCCCTTACTCTCTATTAACTCTACCGTCAAAAACTCCCCTTTAGACTTACTCATTTTGCCAGTCTGGTCATTTAAGTGTCCCGAATGCATCCAGTAGTTAACCCATTTGTGTCCCCAGTAAGTTTCTGATTGAGCTATCTCGTTTGTATGATGTGGGAAAATATTATCAACTCCCCCACAATGTATATCTATATACTCACCCAAAAACTTATTTGCAATTGCGGAGCACTCTATGTGCCAACCTGGGTAACCTACACCCCATGGTGAATCCCACTTTAACTCTTGGTTGTCAAACTTTGATTTTGTGAACCAAAGTCCAAAATCAAGTGGGTTTTTCTTAAATTTATCCTCTTCTATATCGTCTCTTACTGCTACCTTCAAATCATCTACTTTTTGATTTGTAAGTTTTGTATAATTTTCAAGTTTTGATATGTCAAAATAAACATTCCCATTTGAGAAATATGTATATCCTTTTTTCTCAAGCACCTTTATCATTTCAATATACTCATCTACCATATCCGTAGCTTTTGCTATATTATCTGGTTTTCTTATATTTAGTTTATCGCAGTCTTCAAAAAAGGCTTGTGTGTACATCTCGGCTATCTCGAGCACAGTTTTCTTTTCTCTCTTTGCACCCTTTAGCATCTTGTCCTCACCAGTATCTGCATCTGAGTCCATATGTCCTACATCAGTTATATTCATAGCTCTATTTACAACGTATCCGAGGTACTTTAGGCTTTTCTCTAGTACATCCTCAAATATATACGTACGCAGGTTCCCTATATGAGCATAATGGTAGACCGTAGGCCCACAAGTATACATCTTTACCTTGCCCTCTTCTATTGGAATAAACTCCTCTATATTGCGTGTTAATGTATTATACAATCTCATATTTTCACTCCTTTATAGCTTTTTTTAATCTCTTTATCATCATTTCCTTACCCAATATCTGCAATATCTCAGGCATCTCTGGCCCATGACATTGACCTGTAAGTGCTACTCTTATAGTCATAAAAAGATTCTTTCCTTTTATCCCTGTCTCATTTTGTATTTCCTTAAATACACCTTTAGTAAAATCTTCATTAACTTCGTCTATATTCTCAACTTTCGCCTTAAATGCTTTGAGTACTGTGGGTACATGCTCACCTATTAGTACTTCTTTTGCCTCGTCATTCTCTACCGTAACTGTATCCCCAAAGAAGATTCCTATGTGTTCTGGTATTTGAGCTAAATACTCAACATTTCCCCTTACTGCACTCACTACCTTTTTGATCCATTCTCTTTTTTCTTTTACTTGTCTTTCAGTCATAAATCCTGCATCCACTATAAATGGTATGCTGAGTTCTGTTATATATTCTATGTCTTCTTTTCTTATATAAAGTCCATTCATCCAGTTAAGTTTGACCTGATCATATACTGCTGGAGATTTACTTATGCCATCTATACTAAAGTTTTCTTCTAACTCTTTCAAACTAAATATTTCATTTTCCCCACCCGGACTCCAACCAAGTAAAGCCATGAAGTTAATAATTGCCTCTTTTAGATATCCTTTGTCTAGCAAACTATCAAAAGTTACGTCTCCATCACGTTTACCTAGTTTTTTACCTGAACCATCAGGCTTATTAACCATAGGAAGGTGAACTATTTTAGGCATCTCAAAACCAAAAGCATCATATACTAGCTTATATTTTGGTGTTGAAGATATATATTCATTTCCCCTCACTACATGACTAATTTTCATGGTGTAATCATCAACCACATTTGCAAAATTATATGTTGGCAATCCATCTGACTTTATAAGTATAATATCATCAAGTTCACTGTTTTTGAAAGTTAGTTTGCCATATATTACATCATCATAACTTGTTGTACCTGTCCTTGGCATCTTAAATCTTATAACATATGCCTCTCCATTTTTTATTCTTTCATCAGCTTCTGTATCATCTACCCCTCTACAAATTCCATCATACATAAATGTCATATTATTTTCTGCATACTTATTCCTAAGGTCATCCAGTCTTTCTTGCGCACAAAAACAATAATAAGCATGTCCACTTTTTATAAGCTTCTTTGCATACTCCATGTAAAGTGGCTTTCTTTCACTTTGTGTATATGGTCCATAATCTCCACCTACATCTGGTCCTTCCTGCCATATAAAACCTAAGTTTTTAAGGTCCTTATATATTTTCTCAACTGCCCCTTCTACATATCTATTCTGATCTGTATCCTCTATACGTAAAATAAATGTTCCTTCATGTTTCTTCGCTATTAAATATGTATATAGCGCTGATCTAATATTCCCTACATGCATAAACCCAGTCGGGCTAGGTGCAAATCTCGTCCTTACTTCCATATGTTTTATCTCTCCTTTAATCAGTCATAGTTATCAATGACATTCCTATTTTTTATCTATACATTATACCATTTATTCCAACTTTTGCAACAATTATTGTTTTCTATTTTCTCTACTTATATTCCTAGTAACAGTTTTGCCATATTTAAATAAATCAATAAAACCAGTACATCTGACATAGTACTTATAAGTGGTGCAGCCATTATTGCTGGGTCTAATTTTAGCTTCTTTGCCGCTATTGGAAGCACTCCTCCTATCATCTTTGCAATCATAACTGTGAAAAACAATGTTGCACAAACAACTATGGCTACTTTTGTTTCTACATCTTCAAATAAAATTATCCTACCAAAATTTACTACTGCAAGCGTTATCCCTACCAAAAATCCTACCTGTATTTCCTTCCATAATACTTTAAGCACATCCACTATCTTTATCTCTTCTAGTGCAAGTCCTCTTATTACAAGTGTAGACGCCTGTGAGCCCGAGTTCCCTCCTGTACCCATTAGCATAGGTAAAAATGCTACTAGCACAACCACTGATTGTAATAAAGTTTCATATTCCCTTATTATCATGCCTGACAAGGTTGCTGATACCATTAGCACAAGTAACCATACAACTCTATTTTTAGCAAGACTTGCAGCATTTGACTCAAGATAACCTTCGTCAGATGGAGATATACCGGCTAACATCTGGATGTCTTCTGTTGCTTCTTGCTCGATAACGTCCACGATATCATCTATAGTTATTATCCCCACTAACCTATTTTCATTATCCACAATTGGTGCAGTAACTATATCATATTTTTTAAATATATTTGCACAATTCTCGCTAGTTTCATTTGTATTTATGGCAACAGTTTCCTCTTCCATGATTTTGCCTATCTTTACATTATCATCAAGTAAAATCAATTTATGTAGAGGGACAACTCCTTTCAAAACTCTAGTCGCATCTGTTACATAGCAAATATTTATATTCTCATCATCCAAATCCAATTGTTTTATATTTTCAATTGCCTTCCCTACTGTCATATCTTCTTTTAAATCAATATACTCAATAGTCATTATGCTTCCAGCCGAATCCTCTGGATAATTTAAAAACTGATTAATAAGTGCCCTCTTATCTTTGCCTACACTCTTAATAATCTTCGTAGCAACACTTGCAGGCATTTCCTCGATCAAGTCTATTACATCATCAAAATATGATTCTTCTATTAACTTTGTGAGTTCTCTTTCCGTAAATGTCTCTACAATGTTTCTTTGCGTGTTAACACGGAGATATGAGAATACTTCAGCCGCTAAATCTTTAGGTAACAACCTGATTATTTTAATTACAGTCGCCCCATCATCTATATTTTCTAGTACTTCTGCAACGTCAGCTTCATTCATTTCCATTAATTCTCTTTTAACTTGCTGATACTTCTTTTCCTCAATTAATTCCATAAGCTTTTTATACATGAAAATCACCGCCTTTATTAAGTTCTCAGTGCACAATGCACAGTTTTGAAAGATTCAAATTATGAATGCATCCTTTCTAATTATAGACCCTAAACCAAAAAATTACAACCCTTTGTTGTAATTTTTAAGAATAATAAATCCAGTCTCCATCAGTAGTTATGCACTTATCAATTTCATTAGTATTCCCTCTAGTTTGTGTTAAAAATATAATACCTCCAAAATAATCAAACCCTTCTAGAATTTACTTAGTTGAGATTCGTTATTGTGTATGCCGTTGCTGCTGTCGCTCCATTCTCAGCACCTAACGTCATACTCGACGAGTTTAAGTACAAAGCTGGGCGAACTCCGCGTATACCACCATAGGCGTTGTTGTAGTCCACCAATCCATCCGAATAAACATACATAACGTCAGACGAATTGGCTGTATAAGGTGTTCTCGTCCAGTATAACCATGCTGTACTTATATTTGCTGGCTCTAGTCCTGCATTTCCCTCATTAATTGCTTTTTGGGTTGCTTGTGTTATGTAGTTTTCATACCCTGCTGTTGTTAATAGGGATAACTCTGATTGTTCTAATATAAATACTTTTTCATTGTTTGTTACTACTGGGGTTCCCCCATATGTTGCTGTTCTTGTTGGTGTTGTTAATTCTACTGGTACTATTTTACCTTGCTCTGTAGCTGTGAAGTTTGCTAAAAATCCTGCCTTTGTTGCATAATTATTAAAATTACTTTCCGTTGGTCCTGCATGTGTCCATGTTACATTCCCTGCTGATTGATTACTGTTTAGCCAGTCTCTTATGTTACTATTTGGCCAGTAGTTATCTCCTAATCCAGAGTTTAGTCCACTTGCGTCAAAAGCTTTAAAGGTTATTATTTTATCACTTACTAGCATTACATCTTGCGTTCCATTACTATCTTTATCTTCTTTCTTGATCACTCTCCATATAATGTCTTCTCCTGTTTCTCCTGCATCTGCTGGGTCTATCTTATATCTCCCAAATATTATATATTTCCCTACTACTAGGTCCGCTCCTGTCAAGGCCAGTACTATACTTTTACTGTTTCCAAGTGTAGTTCCTCCATTGGCTTCTGATGTTGCTACTCCGGCTGCTACTGTTATTGTTTGTGTTGA
>DMOI01000037.1 GCA_003452395.1 Clostridiales bacterium | reverse complement strand
AAAATATACTGTAAATATAAGTAGCATATGGGTATTTTGACCATATTGAAAGCAAGTGGTCAAAAAAATTTACTCCTTGGAGCTGGATTAGATAAAAAATACTTGCAAAATTTGAAAGATAAATATATAATATAAGCATATACTAAAGATAAGAGGGGCGGAATAAGGATGGACATTACTCAAGATGAACTTTGGAAGGCAATAATTGAGGATTTATTTGAAGATTTTTTAGCATATTTTATGCCAGAGCTATATAATGAAGTAGACTTTACAAAAGAATATACTTTTCTGGAACAAGAATTACAAAAAATATTTAATGATTCTGAAAGCAAAAAGAGAATATCGGATAAATTAGTAAAAGTTTACCTAAAAAACGGTGAAGAAAAATGGATACTAATACACATAGAAGTTCAAGGTTATAATGACAAAGAATTTTCTAAAAGAATGTTTGAATATTTCTATAGAATATACGATAAATATAATGTAGATATAAGTGCAATAGCTATATTTACAGATGATAATGAAAATTATAAGCCAAGTAAATACGAATATAATTTTTTTGGAACAAAACTAAGTTATGAATATAACATATACAAAGTAATTGAACAAAAAGAAAATGAACTACAGGAACAAGAAAATCCATTTGCACTTGTTATACTTGCAGGGCTTTATAGTGTAAAATTAAAAGAAAAATCTGAGCAAAAGTATAGATTTAAATTAGAACTTATAAAACTACTGATGTCGAGGAATTATAACAAATACAAAATACAAAGAATATTTGAATTTATAGATAAGATAGTAAAATTGCCAGCAAAAGAGAATAAAGATTACGAGCAAGAATTTAAAATTGAATTTAAAGGAGGCAGAGAGATTATGGGGATGCTAGAATTATTACAAGAAAAAGTTAAGGAAGCTGTAAGAGAAGAGGGAATTAAAGAGGGAATAAAGGAAGGAATAAAGGAAGGCAGAAAGAAAGAAAATGCGAGAGTAATAAAAAATATGCTTAAGAAGCAATTAGAAAAAGATCAAATACTTGATTATACAGGAATGACAGAGGAAGAATATGATGCGGCAGTTAACATAGTTAGAGAAGATGATTAAAATAAAGACAGCGATTAGTGAAACAGGAAAAATAAAAAAGCAGAAATATGAATGGTCTGCTTTTTTATAAAGATAAGATTATGTAATGAAAAATTTAAAAGATTGCCGCGTCGAAAAAACCTCTCACTATACTAGTACCCCTATAACTAAGTTTGCAAAATACACAAACTAAGTATTAGGATGTCGCAATGACATGTATGGGGGGATGAATTACAGGGAGATAAAAATATGTTATATAGAGAAATGGGTAAGACAGGAGATAGTGTATCAATACTTGGATACGGGTGTATGAGGTTTCCTCAAAAGAATGGTAAGATAGATGAAGAGCTTACTGATAAGCAAATAATGAAGGCTATTAATAATGGAGTTAATTATTTTGATACGGCATACTTTTATCATGGTGGAAAAAGTGAAACGGTACTGGGTAATATTCTTGAGAGTAATAGTTGTCGTGAGAAAGTAAAAATAGCTGATAAGTTACCTCCATTTTTGATTAAGACGACAGAGGATATGGAAAAAATATTTGAGACACAACTTGTAAGACTTAAAACTACATATATAGATTATTATTTAATACACGCAGTATCAAACTTTGAGACATGGGAGAGGATGAAAAATTTAGGAATATTAGAATTTATAGATAAAAACAAGAGAGAAGGAAAAATAAAATATATAGGGTTTTCCTATCATGGGAATATATCGAATTTTAAAAAAATAATTGATGATTACAAATGGGATTTTTGTCAAATACAATATAATTACCTTGATGAGTATAATCAAGCGGGTACAGAAGGGCTAAGATACGCTAGTGATAAGGGATTAGGTGTAGTTATTATGGAACCGCTTAGAGGTGGAAAACTAGCAGGTAAGGTTCCAGATAAAGTGAAAGAAATTATGGACAAGTCAGATATCAAAAGAACAGCAGCCGAGTGGGCTTTAAGCTGGGTATGGAATCATAAGGAAGTTGTGACTGTTTTATCGGGTATGAATGATGACAATCATATAGAGGAGAATATAAGAATTGCTTCAAATAGCTTGCCAGATTCATTTACAGAGGAAGAATTTAAATTGATGTATAACGTAAAAGAAACGTATAAGGAACTTATGAAAATTCCATGTACAGGATGCGGATATTGTATGCCCTGCCCTTTCGGGGTGGACATACCGTATGCATTTAGTTCATATAATAGCAAGTACTTTTTTAAAAACAAGAGAGCAAAGTATCAATACGCAGGGTTCACTGCCGGGATAGGTGGAGGAAGCTCATCACATGCGAAGCAGTGTAAAGAATGCGGCAAATGTGAGAAAATGTGCCCGCAAGGGATACTTATAAGGCAAGAGCTGAAAAAAGTGTCAAAAGAATTTAATTCACCACTTGTGTATTTTGGAATTTGGTTGATGAAGAAGATTAAAAAAATTTAATTCGAAAACTCCCTCGAAGAAGGGAGTTTTTTTGTATAGTTTGCAAATTATTACCAATAATATTATTGGGTGATATTATGTTTTTTGATAAAAAGAAAGAAGAAAAGAATGAGTCTAAAGAAGATGACTTAAAGAAAGAAGAGAGCAAGAACCTAAGCACCAAAATTTCAATTGAAAGAATAAAATCAAAGCTTGGGAGAAGTGTAGATTTTGCATGTAAAAAATTTAATGTAAACTCAAATAAGGATTTGCCAGTTTCTATTATATATATTAATGGACTTATTGATAGTCTAAAAACAAGTGAGTTTATATTACAACCACTTGCAGAAAGTGAGACACTCAAAAGTGCTGAAACACCTCAAGAGGTTATAAAGTTAATAGAGCAAGGAGCGTTATACTATTCATCTCAGACAAAAAGAGATAAAGAAGATGATATCATAAAAGATGTAATAGAGGGATCTGTTGCACTTATTTTTGAACAAGAAAGTATTGCATTTACATTTGACTTGAAAGGATTTGAACGTAGAAGTATTGGAGAACCATCTAGTGAGAATGTAAAAAAGGGTGGAAAAGATTCTTTTGTTGAGACTTTGCGTGTTAACACTGCAACTATTAGAAGAAGAATAAAAACTCCTGATTTAATAATAGAAGAAAAAGTAGTAGGAAGGCAAAGTAAGACACAATTAAATATAGTTTATATTGACGGTATAACTAACATGGACATTGTAAATAGCGTTAAGAAAAAAATAGATGAGATGGATATAGATCAAGTATTATCGATAGGAAAGCTTGATGAATTTATAAATGAAAAAAAGTATTCCGTTTTTCCACAAGTAGACTATACAGAAAGACCGGATAAGTTTTGTTCTGATATTATTGAGGGGAGAGTAGGAATAATAGTTGATGGACTCCCAATGGGAGTCATAGTACCTACTGAATTTGCAAAACTTCTTCAGGCACCTGAAGATTATTCAGAAGATTCAATTATTGCGTCTTTAGTACGATTATTAAGATATTTTCTTCTTATTTCCACTATATTATTACCGGGGTTTTATATTGCAGTTACTACATTCCATCCAGAGATGATACCATCAGAGCTTGCTATGTCGATTGCAGAATCAAAAGAGGGAGTTCCTCTACCTATATTTTTTGAAGTTATACTAATGCTAGTAGCTTTTGAAATTCTTGTAGAAGCAGGGCTAAGAATGCCCAAAACTATTAGTCAAGCAGTTTCTATAGTAGGGGCATTAGTTGTTGGTGATGCAGCAGTAACAGCCAAGCTAATATCTCCAGGTGTAGTAATAGTTATAGCTATAGCTGCTATAGCTAGCTATGCAGTACCGAATCAAGACTTGAGTAATGCAATACGGTTATGGAGATTTATATTTGTTATTCTAAGTAGTATAATTGGACTTTTTGGTTTAATGATAGGAGTTATTTTAATATTATTTAATTTAGCTAAGATGGAGACTTTTGGGGTTGCCTATCTAGAACCATTTGTAGAAAGTGAAACTATGCAGGCAGGGGACTCACTTATAAGATTACCTATTAAATTTTTAAAATATAGACCTAATTTTTTGAAAACCTATAATAAAAAAAGAATAGGGTAATATATCATGCGTGAAGCGTATTCGGAGGTGTATATGTGAAAAAGATTTATATACTTATAATTATATTTTGTGCGTTATTTATGTTTTCAGGTTGTGAAAAAATAGTAAGGGGACGAATAGAACTAGAAAAAACTGGTTTTATTAGAGCTGCAGGATTTGATAAATCAGAAAAAAATGATGATAATGTTAAACTAACATTTGCACTAAAAGGCAAAAGTAGTGGAGGAGATGCTAAACAACCTGCCAGTAGTGGGTTTAGTATAATAACAGAAGAAGGAAAAACATTATTTGATACAAACAGGAAAGTTCGTACATTTGTAAGCAAAAATATTTTTTGGGGACACTTGTTTTTTATTCTTATTGGTGAAGATGCTGCAAAAGACGATATAGTAAAATATCTTGATTTTGTTACTCGGAATCAAGATATAAGACTTACATCACATGTTATTATTGTAAAAGGTACAACGGCCGAAGATGCAATAAATAAAATTAGAACTAAAGATATTACTATAACAGAAACATTATCTAGTCTGGTACATAATTCAGGGGAATTATCAGTTGCTAGTGAATTAGAATTAGGAGATATCATTCAAATGTTAGACTGTGAGTATGCATGTGCATATATACCATATATAGAACTTAATAATAAAATAAAAGAAGAAGAAGAAAAGGAGGGTAAAGAGGTTCTAGAACCAAGTCTTTTAGGATATGCAATTTTTAAAGATGAAAAACTAATTGGATATATAAATGGAGGAACAGCAAGAGGTGCAAATTGGGTAAATAACAAAGGTGAAACAGGAACTACAATTGTAGAAGATAGTAAAGGAAAGGAAATATGTTTAGAAATAATAAGCATAAAATCAAAAACAACACCTGAGATGAAAGATGACAAAATTAATATCAAAATTGAAATTAACATGACAAGTGATATAGTAGAGTATGAGGGTAGGGAAGATATATTTAAAGAAAAGATATTAAAGGATATTGAAAAGCAACAAGCAGAGATAATAAAGAAAGAAGTTCAGAGTGCAATAAAATATGCAAAAGAAAACGAAGTGGATTTTTTAGGAATAGGAGATGCTGTGTATCACAAATACCCTATAGAGTGGGAAAAAAAGTATAAAGATAAATGGCCAAGCATGCTTAAAAACGTACCTATTAGTGTTGATGTAAAGACAAAAATTAATAGAACTCACAATATAACACAGCCAACAGCAATGAAGGAAGGTAATAAAAAATGATAATTTTTTCTATAATGATAATTGCAATTATTATATATGAAATAATTAATATGGAAGAAAAGGTAACAAAAGATATAGCGTTGCTTATTGGTATCTCAGTATTTACATGGTTAGCAGGTTTTTTATATATTTCAGATCCATATAGAGATAGTATTGTAAAGTTGATAATGGATACACTTGGAATTAAGATGTAGGATAGATTTTAAGGGTGGTGATATCGAGTGACAGATATAAAAGATAAAATTTCTACCAGACAAGCAATGTTATTATTTAGTACTATTGTATACTCTCCTACAGTAAGATTTGCAGGAACTTTCGCATCAGATAAAGCAAAACAAGCAGGATGGCTTGTACCAATATTTTCCTTTATAATGCTAGTATTATTAATAATGATAATACATAGTATATATAAAAAATATAAAGATGTGTCATTAATGGATGCTATATATGATATTTTAGGCAAGCCTTTAGGAAAGGTTATAATATTATTATATATTATATGGATAGGAATATTAAATGCATTATATGTTAGATACTATGCAGAAAGATTAAATGTGTCAACATATGAGAATACTGATTATAGGGTATTTATAATAATTATGCTTATACTTGTCTTGTTAATACTTCCTTATGGTATAAAAATATTAGCAAGAATGAATGAAATTATTTTTCCTATTCTGCTCCTAATATTTATTATATTTATGATTTTACTTATACCGGATATAGATTTTGGAAAGCTTACACCTGTAAGTTATACAGATATTATCCCTGTGTTTGATGCAAGCTTTGGTATTACTGGATTATGGGGATATGTACTTTTTGTATTTTTTATAGGCAATAAAATAAAAGATAAAGAAAATATTCAAAATGTGGGTATTAAGGCTAGTATATTTTTATTAGTAGCTACAACATTTATTATTATTGCAAGTATTGGTACACTTGGACATACTATCATAGAACGTACATCATTATCATTTCTGATTGCAGTAAAGCAAATTTCATTTTTTGGAGTAATCGACAGACTTGAATCAATACTTGTAACTACATGGGTATTATCTGATTTTATAATTATAACTGTATTTACTTATATAATATTAGATTTAATTAAATCTTTTTTAAACTTAAAAAACACTTCTTATTTAATTAATATAAGTCTAGTTTTGTTATATATTTTGAGTGTATTTTTATCTAAAAGTATATTCGAACTGCATAGTTTTTCTACAAATTTTGCGGTATATGTTAACAATGTATTATTATTTGTGATACCGGCTATTGTTTGGGGAGTAGGTAAGGTGAGAGGGAAAGTTTAAGAAAAATAAAAAATATTTTAAAAAAGTTTGTATATTATTTTTGAAATTGACCATAATATAAGTGTGGGTATATGATGGTTGAGTCAAGATCCATGTATGCTTGCGTGAGCAGGTGTGCATGGGTCGGCCAAAGATTATATGCTGGTCGAAAGGCTAGTATATAGCCGGAGGGAAGATTGTATGTGGTGGGGAAAGGTTCTATTATAGTCGAGGAATTGATTATAATAGGGCTCCAACTTATCATATATGGTCGAGCTAAGATTATATATAGTGCCGAAGATTTTATTTTATTATTTTTTGACATTATAAATTTTTTGGTTGTATACAGCCGTGAGGTTATATACAGCTATGCAGGTATTATATATAGTCGAGCAAACCATTAGTATGGGTGGTGAACTGCTCATTTATGGTCGAAAGATTATAGGTGGGTAATAAGGTATCTATACTAGTGCAAGTTAAATCATCATGTGCTTATAAAAAAGTATCATAAAATTTATGATACTTTTTTTGTTTACAAAGAAAGTCCTCTAGAACAACACTTTTTATACTTGTATAATTTCGGCCATGTGTGCTGTAAATTTATTTATGTCAAAACTTGAAGAAGCAAAAGTGTACCAATCAGGGGCAGCAGAAGCAGATTCCATTTTAAATTTTGAACTCCAGATATCATGAATTTCAAACAATATTGAGTATGGCAATAAATCAATAAACAAATTTGGGTTTTCTTTTAAAATTGCAACTAAGCCTTCAGCGTCAGCGCGCTCTAAAAAAAATACAAATCCAGTGACTTCATTTATATTTTCTAATGCTTTAGTATTAACTTTAAAAGTATTTGCCGTAAACATTATTATTAAAATATATATAATCAAATATGAAAGTAAAATTTGTATATTTACATCAGTACTTATTATTAAAGGAAGAGAGAGAGATGATGTTAAATTTAAAATAACTCCAATTACTGTAATAAGTAGCAAAGAAAGTGAGCTTCCAAATTTAATTATATAACTAATTAAATATTTAGTAGATTTATTCTTTTTAAGGTTATTTTGAGTTTCAAGTAAGTTTATATATATCCAGTGTATTACGAGTGAAAATAAAGCTCCAAAGAATATAGAAAAGTATATGTTATAGGTAATAAAATAAAAGAAATTAGAGACAACCAAAATAAGTACAAAAGCCGCAATATACTTAAGGGCCTTAACTCTAATATAATATAGTATATTAAATGGGTTATATAATTTATCTATTTTAGATATTATACAATTTCTAACCTTATAAGCTGATTTTTTAATTTTAAATTTATTTTTGTATAGAGATATGGTTTCTCCTAAACTGAAAATTTCATCGAAAAAAACTTTTTCATAGTCATCTTCAGTAGCAATATCTCGAAGCTTTGTGATGAAGAAATCATTATATTTTAATAACCCGAAATGTTTAGTCAATTTTACTTCTATTTTTACAAACCCCTTAGTTGCCCATTGTACGATTAGAGCATTAACATCATTAACATCTAAAGCATAGTCAAAAAAATACTTTGCCTCAGCACAGTTTAGGTTGAAAGGAGGATTAAAAGTAACTTTTGGAGTGATTTTACGCCTATTTATTTTGAATTCAATAAAGGACATAAAAGTTACAACTAATAATATGCAAATAGTAATAATTAATATTTGAGGAAAGTTGTTTTTGGGCTTCGCCGTCGTGGTAGTAAAATATTTTTCAGGCAAAGGGATAGTAACAGTGATTTCCTCATGTGGGTCGAGTGGTCGTATAGTATTGCCGAAAATAATGTTGTCTCTTACATCCCAAATAATGCTAGAATCATCATGTTTCTTTAAATCATTTAAATAAATATTAATTTTTGAATATTCAAAAGATGATGGAAGTTCTATATTGAAAGTACATTTATAAATAGTAGAGTCCCAAGTACTATTTAATATACTCCAGTGTATTTCGTCCATGTATCCATATATGTCCTCGCCCATATCATATGAATAGGAAATAATATAAGAATTATGACCATGAACTAAGCTATCAGTAGAACCTATTTTTATATCAAGGTAATTTCCATCTTTTTCTACAACATAATTATAAAAAACATTATTTTCATCTGTGACATTTATATTAAAAACTTTGTGTTCATAGTTATAAAATTTTATAGGAATCTTTTTTGTTATCCCAGTAGATTCTTCACTAAAATAAACCACTACTTTTTCCGTTACAGTATAAATATTATTTTTCGAGATTGAGATGTTTATATCGTAACTTTTAATATTGTAATGCTCCTCTGTTAAAGCTAGAGGAGTTAACACCGCAATAAAAAGAAATGTGACTAGCAAAGTCTTAATAATTTGATTTATATACCTAGGCTTCATAAGCCACCTCCATTAAATTTAGTGTCATTATTATTATAGCAAAGTTTAAATATTTTTGCAAAGAAAATATTTAAATACTAAAAAGTAGCAATAGGATGCGTGATTTCTGTAATTAAGTGCAGAAATAGCTAAAAGATACACCGTTTACTTTCAAAAACATACACTTTACTTAAGCTTCATAGACAGGGTAAAAAAAAGGTGATAAAATGTGAAAAATTATTAAAAAATAGTAAAAATTTACATTGGGGACGGTTCTATTTGTATATGAGGGGTGATAATATGGCAAGAGGCAAGAGAAAGAAAAGTTCTACAGGTATATATCAGATTATAATAAGGGGCAATGAAAAGAAAAACATATTTTTAGATGATCAGGATAAAGATAAATTTATATTTGTATTGAAAACAAAGATATTGGAAACAGACTCGGAGTTATATGGGTATTGTTTAATGGAAAACCATGCGCATTTGATACTAAAGGAAGGGCTAAGAGGAATAGCTGATGTTATGAAAAGGGTTAATATAAGCTATGCAGGTTACTTTAATAAAAAATATAAAAGGACGGGACATTTATTTCAAGACAGGTTCAAAAGCAGACCGCTAGAAGATGACAAATACTTATTGACTGTAATAAGGTACATTCATAATAGTCCCGTAGAAGCTGGTATAGTTAAAAGGGTAGAAGATTACAGTTTTAGCAGCTATAATGAATATATAAACGAGAAAAGAGAGATAGTGAAAGTTGAAAAAATATTAAAGTTAATAAGTGCTGACATAAAAAAGGCACAAACAGAGTTCATAGAGTTAAGTAAAAAAACAATAAGAGATAATGTAATGGACATTAGAAAAGATAAGGATGAAACGGACAAAGAGGAAAACATGAGAATTAAAAACTTTTTAAAAATCAACAATCTTAGCTTGACTCAAATAGAGAAAAATAAAATTTTAAGAAATAAGGTAGTTGTAAAACTATATATAAATTTAAAGATATCTGCGATAAAGATTGGATATGTATTAAATTTAAGCAGGGTGTCGATACATTCGATAGTGAGAGACTATAAAAATAGGACTAAGTAAAGAGGAGGCAGTAAATATGTGTAAGAGAATAATAGGCGTGGTTTTGCTAATAGGGATCATGCTAAATAATAGTGTAAGTGCAAGTGGTATATTTACAGATGTAAAGGAAGGAGACTGGTATCATAAAGGAGTGAATAGGCTGGTTGAGATAGGTATAGTGGACGGGTATGAAGATGGGACATTTAGACCAGATGATGGCATACAAGCTGATCAATTTATCAAAATGGTAATTGTGGGTCTTGGCTATAATGAAATAGAAAATGGTTCGGAATATTGGGCCAGTGAGTACATGAAAAAAGCCAGAGAGTTGAAGATATTAAAAGCTGATGATTTTGCTATATACCACGGAAACTACGATTATACAAGGGCCATAACTAGAGAAGAGATGGCAACAGTTATTTTTCACGCACTCATAGGCAAGGAAGCAACCATAGCAGACAGCCAAGATGCCCAAAAAGCATATGCTACCCTCATTAAAGAATACTCTATTCTTACAGACACAACCAAAACTCAAATAACAGAAGTATACGCGAAAGGAATACTAACAGGCTATCCTGACAGATACTTCAAACCCTACAGAACCCTAACCCGCGCTGAGGCCACAACAGTGATTTTGCGATTGGTTGACCCAAGCGAAAGAGCAATAGTAGTAAAACCTACAAAAACGATAAATGACGTGGAGAACGCAGACAATGAAAATACAGTTAAGTTACCTAAAAACAAGGCGGATTTTTACAGAATAAATCCTGAGATGCCAGTGGAGCTATACGAGTATGAGTATAATCAGAAGGCTAGGTATGATATGGATTATTTCATGACGAACAGGGATTTGTACAATGATTTGGTTTATAAATCTTCATATGGTGGAACGGGTAGACAAGTATTAACTAAAATAAAAGGATATGCTAAGGAATATTTAGATAGCGTTTATAATATGGACTACACGAAGGATAGTGTGGTGATAAGAGATGCGATTAGGTATCATATAACGGATAGTTATGCAATGCAAACATATATAGATAATATCGTTCAACAAATGAAGGGCAATAAAATAGTAAGTATATATGAAGTTTTAACAGATGATTCCCTTGTATATCAAGATCAAACGGGAGATATAAGAATAAGAGGTAAGTTTAAAATAATGTATCTGTCTAATACCAGCGGAAAGGCAATAATGATGGATTATGAAACTAATAAATTGCATAGTATGCCTATAGAATTAAATAAGTGGTATGAACAAGATTTTGAAATAAAGTTTGCAAATGCATTTGGACAAGCATTATGGAATAGAACAGAATTTACAGTTAATTCAGAAATAACAATAGAATGATAAGGTATAGTGTTTGTAGTAAACAAGAAGAATATAGAAACTTTAAAAATAAAAGACACTCGTAGACTGTCATTGCGAGGAGGTTTTTTCGACGAAGCAATCTCATCTTTTAAAAGGAAGTGGCTTATGAATAGAGAATACTATGTATACATTTTAACAAATAAATATAATAAAGTTCTTTATATAGGGGTAACCAATGATTTGATTAGAAGGGTTTACGAACACAAAGAAAAAATGACAGATGGATTTACAAGTAGGTATAATATTAACAAACTGGTTTATTACGAAACAACAGGTGACATAAGAGTTGCTATAGAGAGGGAAAAACAACTAAAGGGTGGTTCAAGGAAAGATAAAAAAGAGTTAATAGAAAATAACAATTCAAAATGGGAAGATTTATATAATAAAATAGTTTGAAAGATAAGATTGCTTCGTCGAAAAAACCTCCTCGCAATGACAATCTGGAGGGTTATATCAAATATAAATAAGAAAGTTGGTATTTATAAACTTTATGATAAAAATTTTAATAACTTTAGTATCAAATAGTACTTCAAGGCGGTGTTTTATATGCATAAGATATTAGTAAGGCTTTTATTTATGATAGTTATAATATCTAATTACTTTGTTCCTGTTAGTAATGCAGATTTTAATGATGAAAGAGTAACATTGCCAACAAGAGACAACATCCAATACCTCTCATTCACCACAACAGCCACAGCTGCCTCAAGCGGCACAAAATACCGCACCCTCGGCTGGCAAATTGCATTTAACGTAAGTGGCAGCACATATAAAATGATATACCCTATGAATGATGGAGGTCAAACTGGCAACATAACTCGTGAAATACCTTTTAGAGGGGACAACGGAGCTATACTTGAAACTCTATGCAGAGCTTATGGTAGCGGTGGAACTATAACTAACCCCGACAGTGACGATGTAAAGATAATGAACTACATGTTCACGGGGGGTACAGTCCACATTAATGCAGTACAAACAATAGTACGAGACGGTACTTACGATTATGCGTATGCAAATACTAATAATGGAGCTTTAAACTTAAATGGCGCAGGAGAACTGCAAGGATCACAAACAGGACTTTATTCTACATATTCATCTATTGCCGGAGCAGTTAATTGGAGTGGAACTGCTCTCGCCGATTTACAAGGTTATTATAATATACCTAAAGATTTTTCGGCAGAGCAAGTACCTCATTACATACATTATATATACAGCGAGTATACGGAAGGACAAACGATATATGATGCTACTACCTTTAAAACTAGTGAGGACGTAGCAATTGCAGGTATAAATACTAAAAGGACGCTGATAGCTGATGATTATACGAATAGTACAAGAACTTTTAAAAGTCTAAAGGTAAGCTATGATGACAATATAAATAATGCTTTTATAAATATTTCGTCAAGAAGCATCAATGATTTTGATTTTGGAGCAACGGGAAAGTACAATCCAAACATATACATAACAAGCTTTTACGAGGTAAAGAAACCTACTAATCCAACAGCTGTTTTGGGTGTTCGAGATACGGCAGGTACAACAGTCTATATAGATGATGGTCATCAGTTTTATACTACGGGGACTAATATGAATGTGACATTAGTAGATAAAAGCTTTTACGATAATCTTGAAATAAATGATATAAAGATAAAGGATATAAAAACAGGGGGAGTAGTATTTACAGGAACAATAACAAATGCAGAACATAATCTTGGAAATAAGCCGATAGGGACATATCAGTATCAGATGGACATAACATTAGAAAATGGTAATAAAATATCAGATGCACTTTCTTTTGAGATATTAAAAGGTGAAGAAACTGAGGAAGAAAGCATATTAAAAGTAAATAGCGATATAGATGCGCCTACATCGGTGTTAGAGGTGTATAGTACGGCAGACGCAACCTTTACCTTTCGTGCGAGTTCTAATTTTCTATTAAATGGTTGGAGAGTTATAGATGGAGAAGAGTATGTAGTAGGAGCTACTAGTGGTGACCTAGAAGGATACAGCGATATAGAGAAACTAACCTTGAAAATTCCAGTAGGGAGAGATGTAAAGGTACAAGTCAGAGTATGGGATGATAGTGGAGAGAGAGCTTACGCCGAAGATATTACTAATGTAGGAAAAAAAGAAATAAAACCAATAGCAGGTATGAAAATAAGGATGTTAAAGGAAAAACCTGATAAATACACTAGCTTAGAGTATAAACAGTATAAAAAGATAAAGATAGATACTAGTTATTCAGATATATTGACAGATGATGATGTAATTTTGTATGCACCAAATAACTACAATAGCTCCCTTACGGCAGTAGAAATACAACCTGTTACTTCGAGTGGAGTATTAGACATAACAAGGTTACACAGTATAAAGTTTGCTGATGAGTCAAAGATCATACGGGAAGAGGACAAGATAACAATCAGAGGAGATGTTGCGAGGACGGAAATACATTATTTGAGGTTTGATGTAGGTGGGTATTATAGACTAAGGAATAAGGTAGCCAATGATTATAAGGTGAGTGATTGGTCGAGCTTTTACACTATAAATGTGCTACCAGAGAATAGCCCTGTTGTGAATTCTTTTGAAATAATGGGAATGGAGAAAGATTTAAATGGAAATTATCATAACACAGGAAAGTTCTATAATGAGGAAGTAAATATGTGGAATATCTATAGAAACTCAGATGATTTAGTTGCTAGATTAAAGATTAGAGCCAACTATACAAGCACTGATGACGAGATAGGTGATGTTCGACTTCTGGTGAGTTATGATGAAAATGGAGATCTAAATACAGCAAATGACGGGGCATGTTCAAATATGGTTATTTCAAAAGATGTAAATAATCTAGTAAAGATAAGTGATGAGGATGTATTTAGGATTATCAGTAAAACTGTGGGTCAAAATGCTACTGAGATAATGATTGAAGTAAGTAATGATAGTAGAAACATGTTTGGTAAACTACACTTTGAGTTTGAAGTACTTGAGTCGCCAACATATCCAAACTATGTAGAGGGTGAGCTTATACCCGTGCCAATATCGGCAGCCAATATTTTAGATATGAATAATCTAAATAAAAATATATACATAAATAATATAACGCCTAACTTATCGGTAGAGACAGAAAAAGATAGTAAAATCGACCTATACTTACAAAGGGAATCAGACATGAGTTATTACTCTAGTATTGAGCCTAGTTTAATATCTGTATATAAAACAAAATTAAATAAAGTAGAGTTTGATAAAGATAAGGTATTACCTCATATAATATCTAAGGATACTAACGTATGGGAAGAGTATTCTTCTAGTCCATATGGATGCACAGTAGGAAATACAAGTGGAAACTACCAGATGGGTGGTATGTACGCCCAAAAGGACGGCTGGATTTACTACGTTAGTGGCAGCAGTATAAGAAAATTCAAATTAGGCACATGGGATGAAGATACTCTGCTATTTAGCTTGCCAGTAAGCGGTAACGGACAAATATCTTTAGTAAATGGATATTTTTACTTTGATTTTGGTGATTCTATTTGGAAAATAAAAGATAATGGAACAGGTGGACAATGTCTACTTTCACTAGATAAATCTTATTATTTAAATTCACTAACGAATTTTGTAGTGAGGGATGAATACATATATTTCAAACGAACTTATAAACAAAATAGAAGTGGGAGTAAGAAGTATGAAATAGTAAGGATAAATGTAAATACCCCTGTGTTAAACCTTGCATCCACAGACGGTATAAATTCTACTACAATAAAGGGCGGATCATATAAATATGAGTACCTCACTTTATATGATAATTATTTATTATATACAAGGGATGACTATGTATATAGATACAATTTATCTTTGGGTAGTGATAGTGATTTGGTAGGTGTATCATCGGAAAATCCAATAGGATATAATGGATATATATTTTTTTATAGGGTGCTTTCTTCAAGTGATAATATATATAAAATACTTGCAACGGCAACTAACAGGAAATACTCGCTTGTTGAACGTGATGACGGGCATATATATAATTATAATTTTGCAAATAATTTTATGTATTATATTAAAACCTCTACGGATAATAATCCTTTGGGCAAAACAATGCTATATAAATTAGACACAAATAATAATACTGAGGTTGTAATAGATGATGAGGTATCATCGGGGTCAACGTTATATTCTATGGGTGGATATGTCTCGTATGCAGGTAAAAAAACTCCCGCGTGGGATGAGCCAGTAATAAATCTAACTCCTCAAAATAATAAATACGGAGATAACACTAGCTTTAGTATAGAAGGTAAGGTCACAGGAGAAGGTACTGTATGGGTAAGGTGTAGGATAGGAGGTAAACTCGTAAAACAAACATTTAACAATCCGAGTAATGAAACATTTAGATTAAATTTCAATACAAAAGATTATATAGAAGGAATTTATAAAGACATAATAGTAACGGCGACTACGAGTAATGGTGTGTATGGGAAGGCAATTGTGGGAGATATCACAATAAGAAAAGCACTTACAAATTTAAGAGAAAACGTTACGGGTATGCCTATTGCCGGAAATAACGGTACAAGAATAGTTTATTTAGATAGCGACGTGAAGATAGATGATAATTCAGATAATCAAACATTAATAAATGAGATAAAATTACTTGCAACAGATCGAAAGTTAGGGATATATGCTAGCGATATTAATAATCAAGTAATAAAATTACTTGTTAGCAATTTCTCAGGTATAACTATAGGAGATAACTATAATTTAACTACTGATAACTACAGTCAAGCAACAAACAAGATTATAAACTACATAGATGTAAAAAAATCAGCAAATAACACAGCCTATTTTGCTATAGGTCGTGATGAACTAAAGTTTGTGAAGACTTTCTTTGATGAGGATAAGGATTATAGGCTGAGTGATTCATATAGTATGATAGGAAAAACAACAAAGACAAATGATATGCTGCCTGAACGTATAAAAACTGAAAAAGATAATACCCTGAAAATCACTTTCCAACATGATCCGAGTGTATGGCATAATCCAGTTAGTGTACATAGTACTGCAAACACAGGAATTTATGATATAGTAGCAAGTAAATATGATACGACTACAAATAAACATATAATAATTAATTCAGAAGGAACTGAGTATTTGATAGGAGGGCTCAATGATAGTATGCGTGGTAGGTGGAAGGCAAAGCTTCAAGCATATGATGATACGGGTAAGCCTTTATTTGATAAAATAGATACAACAGAAGTATCTTTATATATACACAAGCCACCTGTTCCAAAGTTTTCGGTCACTGAAATGCCCACAAATTTGACCTTAAACGATAATGGTTCATACGATATAGACATGCAGTATGCACAAAATAACGGTATAGCTAAGTATAAATGGAGGTATCTAGTTCGGAGTATTGGTGGGCAAGAAACATGGATTGATGCAGGAGAAGGAGAAGAACTAAAGGCTATTAATATAGTAAAAGCTGGACGAAACATAATAGACTATGAGCTTACAGTTTGGGATTTGCAAGGATGTTCAACGAGCATCTCAAAAAACTATTTACTGCTCGATGCACCTAGCGTAGACTTTGATTTTGTGGTAAATAAAAATGTGACTAATTATATGTATAAAGGAAATGTAGGTAGTGAGAAAGTGTCGGTAAAAACTAATATAAAATGGAATGACGATGCATACAATTCTTTGTTATATAATTCAAGTGGAACTAGAACGATTCAGATAACAAATAACAAAGAACAAAGGACGAATGAAGGCGACTTTAATCTTGAGGTTCTGACAAAACCTATTATAGAACTTGAGAAAGACAAAAAGATAACTGTTAGTACGGTAGCAACAAATAAATATGATATAACAAGTATAAGGGAAAAGACAGCAAATGTTAAAGAAATCTACGTGATAAACAATACAAACAGCTTTGCATCATACGATACAGAGAGAGGGAAGGGTTTTAGATTAGGGACAACCATACCAATAACAGTAAACGTAGCAAGTCATGACGGGGTCGATAGTTATAATGATTTTATTGTGAAAGTGACAAGTTCAGATTTATGTTTATCTAATGTACAGCTTTCACATCAAGCAAACGGGGTGTATATAGGAAATTTTACATTATCTAAAGACATAACAAATAAAGTTGAGTATGTGGTGAATGTGTACTCGGCAAGAATGGGAGATTTGCTAAATCAGACAAACGGCACCTCGTATATTTATGTGCCAACAGCAGAAGATGAGTTATGTTTAAGCAGTTTTCGTGTAGTTGAGCTAAAAGATACCAAGCTTGCAAGCTATTTTATAGATCCAGTGAATAATGAGCCAAAAGAGGTAGATATGGGTGTAAACCTCATGGCTATAGACAGCACAAACTTTGGAGGAATTCCAGTAACAAAAGGTTACAAGCTAATATTCAAGATAAACAGTAATAACTTAAATGGAGGAAATGATAGAATACGAATAAAGCCACGTTTTTATACGATAAGTGGTAACGTGAGGGATGCTTTAGAACGTGATGTGTATTGGATAAACTCGGAGCACCAGATATATAAAGCAGGAGAAAATGCACATAGCAAGTACTTAGAGATTGTATTAGACAATACTAATAGAGTTGTTGTAAATGAAAAAGAATCCATATGGCAAGGAGAATATTTATTGCCAGCTACAGCCTTTGCAGTACCCAAAGGATATGTACCTAAAAATATAAATGACAGTAATCTACAAAAAGATATTATAGTGGCCTTTGGGATAGTAGCAGAAAAGGAAACGATGGAAACCTACAATTATAACACAGGTAACTGGGAGACTGAAAGAACAACTCCGAAGATGCCATACGAAATAGGCGATGTAATACGTTATAATTACACAACAAATGGAGCACTTGATGATGTTGGTGTATATAGGGTGAGGTGATAAAAGTGGAAAGTGGAAAGTTGAGAGTGAAAATATAGAAAGGGGACGGTTCCTTCTTTTTAGGAACTGTCCCCATAAAAAATATATTGGGAGAGAAATATGCCGAGAAAAAGAAGAGAAATAAGTTCTACAGGAATATATCACATAATGTTAAGAGGTAATGAAAAGAAAAATATATTTATTGATGAAATAGATAAATATAAATTTATAAAAGTATTAAGGGAAAAAGTATTTATGACCAATAGCATTATATATGCATACTGTCTAATGGATAATCATGTACATATTATAGTAAAGGAGAATACAATTAGTATTTCAGAACTAATAAAAAGTATCAATGTGAATTATGTTGGATATTTTAATAAGAAATATAATAGGATAGGACATTTGTTTGCGGATAGATTTAAAAGTGAAGTTATAGAGAGTGAAAAATATTTATTAACAGTTATTAGATACTTGCATAATAATCCAATCAAAGCAGGAATAGTAGATAAAGTAGATGAGTACAAATGGAGTAGCATTTCAGAGTATTTAGGTGATAATAGTTTTGTACAATCAGGGGATATATTTAAAATCATAGATGAGAATGTCATATGTGCAAGAAAGGAGTTTATAAGGTTTAGTCAGAATTTTGTTGACGACAATGTTATGGATTATTAGATTTATATAAGGGGACAGTTCCTAAAAAGAAGGAACCGACCCCGAAAAGATTGATGAATTTTCAATTTAAGCGAAGGGTGGTGATAAAATGAAGGATGCATTTATGCCTATAGTGTTGACGGTAATAGTAATAATCGTGGCGGTATTTTTTATAATGAGAATATATACTCCACAAAAACAAACTGTGAATGCATTAGCCGAAAGTAGTGAGCAAGCGCAAACATCTGTTGTGGCACTTGCGGATGAAGATGGTAGCGAGACAACAGGAACGATGGTAAAAGCATTGTACGAAAAATATGATGGGACAGGTGTAACGGTGAATATATATGGCACGGATGGATTAACTACAATTGATGCAGATAATGTTGAAGCTGATGAAATATATATAAAATCAGTTACAAGAAGTGAAAAAGACATGAAGATGACAGCGATTAAGTTTGTGAAAAAGTAGTTTAGAGAGCGATCCCCCCCGCCACTATCGCGGAGGGATATCGTTTCCTAGTAAATAGGAGGTTACGTATGAAAGATATATTTATACCCATAATTTTATTTGCAACGACGATACTTGCAACAGTATTTTTCTTAAATAAAATATATGAGCCTCAGCAACAAACAATGAATGTGATAGCAGAAAACAGCCAAAGCTCATCGTTTGCAGTGACACATGTATCAGATGGGAATAATGAAAGTGTATCGGGAAGTGTTGTAAAATCAACAATAGATTATTATAGTGTAGATGAAAGCAAAAAAGTGATTGTTAGAAAAGGCGTAAATGAAGCAACATATATTTTAAATAAATATGAAGAAGGCTCTGACATGGGAGCAAGTGCAGTAATTAATAATAGTGAAAAATATGAAAAGGAAGTAGTCAGAGACAACGATACACACGAGCTAACTGCTGTTTGGTTTACACTGAAATAAGGGAGGCAAAAATAATGAAAGACTTAGTGGCAGGAACAATAATACTAATAGTGCTTTTTGGACTTTTATCTAGGATAGTAGTTGAAAGAGATTATAAGATAAAAGAAATACAGGTTGAAGACATAGTGTATACGTACACTCAAGTTGCAAGTAAAAAGGGTATGTTGACGACTTCTATGTACAAAGAAATGTCTAAAAAACTAGGAGTAATGGGTGCTTTTTATATAAATATAAAAGCAGAAAAGTTTTTTAAGGATTCAGAAATACCACTAGAAATAGAAGGAGAAAAGACAATTGTAGGTGTAGACCTTAGAAACGAGGGATTTGATATACTTACTATAACTGCAATTGCAAAAAGTAATCATGTGTTAAACGTATTTTATAATACCAATAGAGTGATATATAAGCTAAATGGCAGAGCTTCAGCACCGGTCTTTTAGAGTTAAGGATAATTTAAGGAGGGGTGAATTTATGAGGCTTTTTATATGGATATCGGTGCTAATGTTAGGAATCAATATACTACTTTACGGAGATATGGCTATAAATAATCTAGAGACTGCCAAAATAAAATATAAAAGAGCACTTGATTCGGCTACATACGCAGCAGCAAAATATAGAGCGTATGCAAGCGAAGAATATATGGAGAATATATCAGATGGATTTAGTGAGAATATATTAGTAAATAAAGAAGAAGCTTTAGAATGGTTTTACAGAGTATTCTTTAGAAATATAAATATGGAAGATGACCAATTAATGATGACAGAAATGAAAAAGTATATAATACTGAAATCTGTAATAGGATATGACAAAATGTACATAGCGGGTAAAGATGATATCTGGGTAGAAATAAATTATGAAATAGAATATAATGGAAAGAAATATAGATTTACTTTGTCGGATAAATTATACGACATAGAGCAAGGCACATGGAAACACACACGGGATATAGGCTTAGATGATGAGACAAGGCTTGAACTCGTGACGAAACATATAAAAGATAATATAAATAACATATTAAATTTGAGAGAGTATGAGAAAAACAAAGGTTACTATTATGTGGACTTTGGAGTAGTAGATACGGATGTGAATTCGGAGATAAAAGGTATAAATTTTGTAGCATTTGTGGAAGGAATGCCAATACCTGCATTTAGTAAGAAGGGTGAAAGTAAATTCTATGCGGTATCTTTTGCAGGGGCAGAAATAAGTCGAAATTGAGAAGAAAAACTGCTATTATCATAAGTGCTGGGGTATAAAGGCTATAAAAAACTAATACAGGTTTTTGTCATTTTAGTTGTAAAAACAATAAAAATTTGTTAGTATAGTGGTAATTACAAATAAAAGTAACGAGTTTGAAATAGATAAAATATATCAGTTAATACCAAAGATAAAGGGAGTGTTAAGAATATGGATAAAGAGGCGGCTATAAAACTGTTTAATAATAAAAAAATAAGAGTTGAGTGGGTACAGAAGGAAGAAAAGTGGTACTTTTCAGTGGTGGATGTGGTTGGGGTACTGAGTGAAAGTGAAAACTCTAATAATTACTGGAAAGTGTTAAAGAATAGGTTGAAAAAAGAGGGAAGTGAGTTGGTTACAAAATGTAACCAACTGAGATTACAATCATCAGATGGTAAACTTTATATGACAGATGTACTTGATACGGAAGGTATTTTGAGACTTGTGCAAGCTATTCCATCGCCAAAAGCAGAGCCTTTTAAAGTATGGCTTGCTAAAGTGGGAAGTGAAAGGATAGATGAAACAGCAGACCCAGAACTTGCTATAAATAGGGCACTTTCAACTTATCTTAAAAAAGGATATTCTAAAGAATGGATAAACCAAAGACTTAAGAGCATAGATGTAAGAAAAGAGTTGACTGATGAGTGGGAGAATAGGGGGGTTAAGAAAGGACAAGAGTTTGCTATACTTACGGATGAAATAACACAGGCTTGGTCTGGTTATAAAACAGGAGAATATAAGCAACTTAAAAACTTGAAAAGAGAGAACTTAAGGGATAATATGACCAATTTGGAGCTAGTATTGAATATGCTTGCAGAGGTTACAACAACGGAATTGTCAAAAGAGAAGGAACCACAGAATATTGAAGAAAATATAGTAATAGCAAAACAAGGTGGAGGTGTGGCAGGAAATGCAAGGAAAGAGATAGAAAAAATGACAGGAAATAACGTAGTGACTAGTAAAAATGCGAAGGAGATACGAAAAATAGGACAGTAATATTAGCGTAAATGAGAGAAAAAAATCTTGACTAATACTATATAATAGTGTAAAATACAGTTTATAAAAATTTAGTTTAGGGAGATGTTAAGATGAAACATGTAGATACGATATATAAAGGAAAAATGAATAAAAAGAGGTCAGATCAAGGTTGCGGAAAATGTCAAACAGCATGTAACTCGGCATGCAAAACATCGCTTACTGTAGCACAGGTGTTTTGTGTTGGGGATGGTAATCAGAATAATAACGATATGAATGACTTAGATAATGAAAAACCTACTTTTAATCTAGCAGAAGAGACACAAAGTGACTCAATAACATTGATTGATTTATAGTTTATTATGCAGTAAGGGTATATGCTAATCCACAATATGTTATTAATAGTGTCGTTAAAGGAGCTTGAAATGAAAACACCTCTTAGATATCAAATAACTGAATATGATTGTGGCACGACTAGTTTAATTAATGCGATAAGTTTTATATATGAGAGAGAAGAAATACCACCAGAATTAATACATGGAGTAATGATGTATACTTTAGATGAATTTGGGTGTGACGGTGAGGAATGTAAGGGTGGCATATCTATATTTTCTGTAAAATTTTTAAACCACTGGATAAAGTCATTTGCACATTCAAAAGGTTTTATAATTAACACGGAGTTGCTAGAAAATAACGATGTAGACATATATAGTAATAAAGTTAAAAAGTGTATGAGTAATGGTGGCGCAATTGTTGCAAGAGTGTGGCTAGGTGGAGAACATTATGTAATAATTACAAAAATTGATCACGAGTATGCTTATATATTTGATCTATATTATCAAGATATAACAACATACGATGAGGACAATGAAGTGGAAATTATAAAAGACAGACCTATTGAGTGTAACAGGAAGGTTTACTTGAAAGAATTTTATCAAATAGTACAATGGATTATGGATTAGTTAATAATGAAAATAGAGAAATTTTACTAATAAGTAGAAAATGAAATTTGATTTTGATTGGTTCTTAAAAATTACAACAAAGTGTTGTAATTTTTTTAAAATCTGTTGCGAAAAAACTAGAAATCTGTTACAATAAATTAGGTATTAGTCTCTTAACACTAATTTGTAAAATAATTATTTTTGTGGGAATATTGAATAAGTCGAGAGAATATAGAGGGTATAAGGCGGAGGTTTTGATATGAATAAGGCGCTAAAAATACAAAGTAATAAAAGACGTGGTTTTACATTACTTGAATTACTTGCAGTACTTGTAATACTTGCAGCACTTGCAACTATTGCGATACCGATATTTACAAATAAAAGTAATGAAGCTAAGC
>DMOI01000007.1 GCA_003452395.1 Clostridiales bacterium | reverse complement strand
ACACCGAACTGTCGCACCACCTACCTTTTCATAACGTCAACTAGAAGAACTTCAAGTTCTTCTAGTTGTTTTATTTAAACGTTATATAAGCCTTTTTGATTAATTTCTCTTTGCTTCTTCAAAATTGTTTCTGTAACCTCAGAATTTATTAATTTATCTGCGTCCACTACTATATCCAAGTTGTTTTTACGCATTTCTGCCATTTGCCTAGATAATTCACTTCTTTTTTCTCCATCTTGTTCAGCTTTAAATTGTTGCTTTAGCTTATTAAACTCATTCCCTGCCTTTACAGCATCCGTATCATCTAATTTTGCTCTTGTACTATCTATAATTTTATTATGCTCCTTTAGTGTTATATCATTTTTTAAGAAATTTTCATCTTTTACGTTTATTCCTGCAGCTTTTCTTTTTTCAATATACTCATCTCTATTATTTTGGTCTTCTTTTATTTGAGTTGCGAGTTTAATATGAGGGGCGTTGGCCATTTCTTCCAACTTGCTATTTCTACCAGCTACATCGCCTGCTCTATCTAGCTCTTCTATCTCTACCCTTCTCGTTCCACCAATATTTGCAGATGATAATAACCCCTCATTTAATTGATCGTGAATTGGAGTTCCTGTTCCAAATTCCGAACTTGGAATCCCTCCCCTTATAAGTTCACTCATAGTTGGGTTGTTATTATTTTGACTCTGACTTCTTGGGTTGCGCACAGTTTGTGTTGCTGGTGTTATTAGTCCTGTGTCTAAATTTTGACGGAAAGCGCTACCAAGAACGTGTTGAGTGGGTCCATAGCTTGTTCCTCCACCTAAAGTCGGATTTGGACCCCCATTACCGGGAGAAGTTCCTCCTTGTGGTGGGTTATATCCGCCACCGCCAGGTGCTTGAGAAATTAAATCTGCTATATAATCTAATCTTCTTGGAACCGCACCTCCATCACCAGCATTATGTCTACCAAAGTATTCTTTTGCTCGCCTAGCCCTTGGATCAGTATCTTCCTTCCTCATATCCTGTGCCATCCTTGAAACCTCTGCGTTAGTTATTTCCATAGCCTCTGAGGTTATTGAAGTATTCGCCATATCCTGTAGTTGCCTAGTTTGTGCTTCTTTTTGACCTTTAAGATAATCATTTCTCATTTCCGATGCAAAACCAGCATTTTTAAATCCTACACCATGTAAAACTCTATTTCCTGCTCTCGCATTTGAAAGAAAATTCAATCCTTTGTTTTTTGCATCTCCATTCCATTTAGCATTAGCTTTATCAAGTCCCGCATTGGAAACACCCTTTGCAACTGTCATTGCCTTGCCTGTAAGCACACCAGCCTCTGCCTCTTCGTTTATACCAAATGCCTGTGCAAACCAGCCAGCTTGGATAGACGCTTTAAACATCGCTGCTAATTTTATAACCAATGACATCCATACAAGATACATAAGGAAACTATAACTTGTACTTAATGTAGTACCTAGCGTACTAATTCCTATAGTGGCCACAAAAAACACCATTGCATATATAAATTGTGTTGCTGCATTTGTAAATAGCTCACCCCACCACATTCTTATAAGCTTAAATTCTTTACTTATTGCCCATGTTAATGCAACTAGTGGAGTAACTATATACATTACCGTGAGCACTACTTCCCTTATTAAGAATATAAACGTTATCTGCACCTCTATTATTAAAAGCCAGACTCCCCCTATTATATCACCAAAAAAATTTCCTGTTTTCATATCTTCTGTTATGCTAAAGTCATAATTAAAAGGTAATATCATTGTTAACATATTAAAAAACATTATTACCATTCTAAATATATAAGGACCCATCAATATAAACAAACAAGCAGTTAAAAGTCTTCTTACATCATCTTTTACCTGTGCTACTTGACCATAATTATTAGAATATATTATATACATATATCCCGTCTTTATTATTACTATAAAAATTAGTGGAAAACAGATTAATGCAAACACCCAATATCCACTGTCATATAAGCTTAATTTGTCATTAGTAAATGGCCGTAGGAACTTCTCATAATTCGTTACATCACCAGTAGCGGCATTTACTTCTATCTTGTCCCCTGCATCCCTCATAGTGATCAAATTCTCTACAGAGTCATACCCCGGTATAAGACCATGTAACAGTGCTCTTATACCTTTAACAAGATAATTGCCCGCGTTAAATAGTATCTTAACTAGAGCATTTCCTTGATCATCATCTGGATTCTCTAGTCCTGAGCCAACCGTAGTCACTCCCTCACTGAAATGATACATATCGTCAAGTGTACTCTGCAACTTACTGAAGCAAAAAGTAGTGAGAGCAAATGCAAATGTAACTACAATAATTCCTATAAAAACATTTTTAAAACTTTCCATCAACTCTATACGTTCTTTTGGGCTTTCTTTTGTAGCATTTCCTAGTGCTTTAAATCCTATAACAACAACAGCTATAAATACGATAAAAGCCATAATTGGGAAAGCCATCGACTTTACCCAACCCATTAATGCTGCTATATTTTCACCAAAAGTAGTACCACCTCTATGTACTCCCCATTGAGTTGCTGTAGCTTCGCCTTCTGCTAGATCATCAATATGATCTTTTTTATCTAGTCTCTGCTGCTCCGTAAGTGTTTGAAATAAACCTACTTCAGGATAATCCCTGTGCAATCCCAGTAAATACTCATTATTTAGACCACCATTTTTAAAATACTTTTTTGTTCCAGCATCATCCCAATAAAGATCATCTAAAATATTTGTTTCTAGCAGAGCTAATCTCTGTTCATTATACTGCGCTACCGTTGTTATTTCTAGATCTGCACCTACATCATCATTATAAATTTTTCCATATTTTTTTAAAAGAAGGTGTATTATTTTTTCAGTAACCTGTGTCCTATTCCTATTTGTATACTCTGAAAACTCATGAGAAGAATCATGAGCTTGAGTTGCCAATGTATCATATAATGAATTTAATAAAGGAGCCGTTAAAATTAAGGCTGCGGCTTCGTTATCTGTAAAATATGTATCCGTGCCGACTAAAGTATTCGTAGACGTAGATACTTTTAGCCCATAGTACCCCGGATTTTCTTCATAACTTTCCGCATCTGCTGTTGCTTTATCTAGATCCATGTCAACTGTGTAATATATAAATGTTGGATCCGCATAAACCAAATTAGGACTCAATATATTAACCATTAATAATATCAAAATTAATATCGACACTATTTTTTTAATATTATACATAATTCTTCACCGCCGTCTTTTCAGTTAATTTTCTATTATTTATATTATTATACCTTATAATTGGTAATTTGTCAATATTTAACAAATTGTTATGTTACTACATAGTCCCACTCAAAATCAAATGGTACCATTCTCATAACTACTAAGTCAGTATCTGTCATTAAAAGTCCTTCCCCTTGGCTAAATGAAGATATCATATCTTTACATGCTTCTGATAATGACAAATATGCTGATACTTCTCTTGCCACATTTGGATCTTGCTTCATTATAAATTTAGTCGCACATTGGTTTATAATGGCTTTCCCTGATTCTGATGATAAAAATTCATTCATTTGTTGAGAGGCTATAAGAAGTGATATCCTGTATTTACGTCCACGTCTTGCAATTGACTCTAAAAATACAGCGGCTTGAGGATATTTTGCAAACAACCAGCCTTCATCTACTATAACCCGTTTATGTATACCTTTAAACTTCCAGTTAGAGAATCTTCCCCAAATCCACGACATTACATTAACAACTGCAAAGAACTTCATGAATTCGTCTGTCAAATGTTTTAGATTTATTCCTATTATTCTTTTTCTTAAATCTATTTTTGTCTGACCGTCAAACATAGATAACGATCTTCCATCAACCAATATTTTCATCATTTCTGACAACCCGAAAGTCGCCTCGTTTTTAGAAAGCTCTATTCTCAACTCGGAAAGAGTTGGCATATCTTTCTTGATTTTGCCTGTAAAAAATTTGCCATTAATTTCTTCTGTTACTTCCCTATATAAAGATTCTGGATCTCTAGTTATCCCTTTATTTGCATATAAAACATTTATTGCTTCTTCCACAGCTGATATCTCTTGTCCTTGTAGAGGCTTTTCTCTGAATTTTGAACAGAACATAGATAGCAATTCTCTTATTTCTGACAGCTTACTATATATATCTACTACTTGTCCCTTTTCATCTTCTTCTACCTCTAATTCAAATGGATTTATTCCTGAAAATTGTCCGGATTTTATCTCAAAATACTGTCCACCCAAGAATTTTATAAGCTTTTCATATTCATTTTCTGGGTCAAGTATTATAATCCATTCACCTGTTGCTGCCGCACGCGATGCAATTGTTTTCATAGTAACAGACTTTCCAGCTCCAGCCATACCAAATATAGCCATCATCGGATTTGTAAGTAACGGTGGTCCTATAAAGCTGTCAAAAAACACAGGTGAATTAGTATATAGGTTATTACCTAAATATATCCCCCCTGGATGAGACATTTCTGTATTTCCAATAGGTACCAAGCTTGCAATAACCCCTATTATTGCATTTCTCATGTTCCCCATGTATTTTATATTTCTATATGGAAGTGATGTTATATACGCTTTTGCTTGATCATATATACACACCCTTGGTCTCATACCTTTTCTCGCACAAATATCTTCCAACCATTCACCTTTTTGATCTAACTCTTCCAATGTTTTTCCCCAAACTGTAATCATTATTTGAACATAACTCATTCTATCCCTGTTGGTTTGAACTGATTCTCTCATACTATCAAGGTCTGCTACTGCTTGTTGTGTACCATAATCTATCATATGTCCTCTTTTTTGTTGCATATACATATTTGACTGATAAGTAACCAATTTGCTAGTTAGCTTTCTAACAACCTGGGCGTCCGGTATGTTTTCTACATATGTACTTATACTTATGTTATCTATCTCAAACAAATCATTTAAAATTCCAATATGCATCTTTCTTGGATATTTATCTATAACATAAATTCTTGCGTATTTCCCCGGTCCTAGGTATACATGATCTTTATCTTCCTCAAATACATCTGGCAAAAACAAATCTATTATATCGTTCCTTTTCATAAATTTTCTTTCATCCTCTTGAGCCTTTTCTTGTGTTTTTGCTGTCTTTTTCTTTTTATCATAATCCATAACTTGCACCTCCACTTTTATTTTGGTATATGAACTCAATCACTACCTACTGAAGTAGGTAGGTTCTAATGGTACTAAAGTACCTTGAAGACTTGCAACCCACCACCCTCTTACATCATCCTGAGGAGTGTCTTTTGCGACGTGAGGATCTGTATATAATCTTTAAAACTTAAAAGCAGATCCTCACGTCGAGGAGAACACTCTCCTCAGGATGACGTAAGTGGGTTAACCTAATTATTTTCCAACACTATATGTACTTAATACATCATTTTCCAACATATGTTCTATAGAAATATTAGACCCTTTGTTTAAAACATTTGCAAATAATTGCGCTATCTTTTCTTTTTCTAATACGTTAACCCTCATTTTTGCAGCATTAAGAGCTCCGACAACTGTTTCTACTCTATTCCTAAGCTCTGAAATTGATCTCTTTTTGTCAAAAACTCCATCTATGCCTATTATACAGTAGCTTTTCCTAACGTAAACATTTCTTGAGTTCTCGAGATCAATAAGCCTATCGTATAATAAATTAGCGTACTGTTTTAATCTTTCATCTATAGCTTCGTCATTATCTCTCGTCACAGCAAGTGCTTTTTCTGCTGAAACTTTAGTATCTACTTTTGTAGCTGTAGTAAAAAACTGAATTGGAAAATTAAGAGAAAGCCCCAAATCAAGTAATGCATTCTCAAATACATTCTTCTCATCTTCATTAAGTAGTGCAAAGTCAGGAGAAGATATAGAAAGTATAATCCTCAGTGCATTGTTTTTTTTCAATTTTATTATAGAGTTCTCTATGTCTTCTATTTCTAAATATTCTTGAAGCTTACTTCTCTCAACTTCTTCTTTCTCAATATTTCTCACTTTTTCCGTACTATTAGGATTTAAATCAAAATTTCCTATACTAATATTTACGCCTGCACCCGATTGTTTTTTATAAACTATAAAAAATCCTATAGCCGTAGCTACCGATGCGAAAATCATAATAATTGTGATAGTATTGCTAATATTCATCTAAAACACCCCCGTATAAATTATATTTATCTAGAATTACTTCCTATACTTTATCATTATACTTTATCACCTTTTTTCTGTACTTAAACTTAATCATCTTAAATACATATGCATCAGCATTCATAGAATCCATTGACCCAAATGCCATAAATCCTGCTATTAAGACAGTTACAAACAGAATCAATATTTTTATAAGCATTACTAATATATTCATGTTAGTAATATAACTCATATCTGCAATAAATTCAACTATTAATACTATGATTGGAATTGCAAGCCACCCTGCTTGTCTAACAGATACATATCCACCTATTAGTTTATCCTCTTCGTTTATATCAAAAGGTACTCCAAACATCCTCATATCAACACCCCCATTTATTAGTGCATAGTGCACAATAATGATTTTTATTATTAAAAATTAAGTTTATATAATTGTAGTCTCTTTTGTTACAACTTTGCAGTAAAACCTATTCTTATTTTACAACATTTCTTTTACAAATTCAATACAAAATAACAAAATAACAAAAAAAGATTAGGTTTAACACCTAATCTTAAGTTTTTAATTACTATTACAATAAAATATTTTGTTGTATTTCTATATTATATGTTACCGCAGCTGGAAGAGCCTCGTTAGCTGGTTTTATTAATACTCCAGCAATTGTTAGAGCCATCCCTATAACAAAAGCTCCTACCGCAAGCCACATTAATGACTCCATTGATTTTGATCTTTCGTCTGCTTTGTCCTTGTTTTTAAGAATATTAAACCCTACCATTAGAACAGCTGTAAATATTAAAAAAGATCCTATAGGCAATGCAAAAGTATTTATAACGGTTATAATACTTGAAAGAGTGCCACTTAATTCTACTGCAGTTACCGGTAAAGTCTGAGCTGCTAATATTACATTTGGTACAAAAGCTATTATTGCTATTGCTGTTAAAAATAATCTTGTTAATAATTTTTTCATGTCTTCATCTCCTTTTAAATTATATGTAATGTTTGTGATTTACATATTTATCTTTATGCATAATTATAATACTTTTTTGTGATTTTGTCAATATTTTGAAGACAAAATGTCAAATTTTTTATAATTTAATTTTTTACAATACTTATGTTGCTTGATTCCATATTATTCCTGCTATAACTACAGCGCTACCTATAATAAAAGCACCTACCGCTAACCATAAAATAGAGTGCAACGCTTCCTTTCTTTTGTCATTATCCTTTCTGTGCTTTATAAGATCAAATCCTATCATTACAACAGCCAAAACAATTAAAAATCCACCTATTTGATAAGCAATTGGCATTATTTTCTCAATAATAACTCCAAAAAACTCTTCTAAAGTATCCGGCGTTCCATTCGTGGTTACTATTACAGACTCTTGTGCTGCGAGTGCTGTCGTACCTGCAAGGAAAAAAATACCGTTAATAGCAGCTGTTAATTTTTTAAACATATGTACCCCTCCTGTTATTAATTTACATTACACTATTTACAATGTGCATGTTTTGAAATTAATTTTAAACCAATGCTTCTTATATTGGCTATGTTATAATTTATATTGATTGTATTGCTTTCCAATGATAAGTATAGTATAATATTTTTAAAAAATCAATGCTTTTTTAAAATTTTAAACATATTGTAATATTTTCGGAGGTCTTTTATGGATAATTTGCATTTTTTACTTGAAACAAGTGCCAAGGAGCTTGGTGTTAACCTAACACCTGAACAAATAAATAAGTTTATGCTATACAAAGATATTCTTATAGAAGCTAATAAAAATTTCAACCTTACTGCTATTACAGATGAGAGGGACGTCATTCTTAAACATTTTATTGACTGTATATCTCTTGTAAAGTTCTTTGATTTTAGTAATATAAAAAATATGATAGATATAGGCTCTGGAGCAGGATTTCCGGCTATACCCTTAAAAATAGTACTACCTAATTTACATGTTACTATCATTGATTCATTAAACAAACGTATTAATTTTTTAAAAGATGTCTCTCATAAGCTTTCTCTTTTAAATGTAGAATGTTTACATGCTCGAGCTGAAGTTTTGGGGCAAAATACTGTATATAGAGAGCAATTCGATATGTGTACCTCTCGTGCGGTTGCTTATTTACCTGTCTTATCCGAATATTGTCTTCCTTTTGTACATAAAAATGGGTATTTTTTAGCTATGAAGGGTCCTACAGGCATCAATGAAGAAATAAAGGAGACTCTCCCTATCATAAATGAACTTGGAGGAGAATATGAAAAAAAAGAAACATATATCATTCCTAATACTGATATATGTCACAATCTTATATTTATTAAAAAGATTAAAGATACTCCGCAAAAATTTCCTAGAAATGCATCAAAAATAAAAAAATAACTTAGCTTGTTTAAATTTTTCTTTTATGTTATAATATAACAAAATCTTAGTGAATTGTACACTAGAACGGAGTGATAAAATGGGCCGTATAATTTCTATAACTAATCAAAAAGGTGGAGTCGGTAAAACGACAACATCTGTTAATTTGTCTGCATGTCTAGCAGAAGCTGGTAAAAAAGTTCTTATTGTAGATCTTGATCCACAAGGTAATACAAGTACTGGACTCGGTATCGACAAATCAAAGCTAAAACGTACTATATATAATGTACTTCTTAGTGAAATAAGCTTAGATAAAATACTATTAAAAACAAAACAAAAAAATCTTACCATAGCTCCTGCAAACATGGACTTATCCGGCTCTGAGATAGAATTTATCGGTATAGAAAATCGTGAATATTTACTTAAGCAGGTACTCGAAAAGGTAAGGGATAATTATGATTTTATAATAATAGATTGTCCTCCATCACTTAGTATGCTTACATTAAATGCAATGACAGCATCAGATACAGTTATTGTTCCTATTCAATGCGAGTACTATGCTCTTGAGGGACTTACGCAACTGATGCATACTATAAATTTAGTGAAAAAACGTTTAAATCCCGAGCTATTTATAGAAGGAATGATTTTTACAATGTTTGATGCTCGTACAAACCTATCTCTACAAGTAGTAGAAGAAGTAAAGCATCATCTAAAAGAAAATGTGTATAAAACTATTATACCAAGAAATGTGCGTCTTGGAGAAGCTCCTAGCCATGGACTACCTATAAATCTATACGACCCTAACTCAAAAGGCGCTGAAAGTTATAGACTTCTTGCAGAAGAAGTTATAAAAAACACCACAACTTAAATACGGAGGTTACTATGAAAAAAGGTCTTGGCAAGGGAATTGCTGCTTTAATAGAAAATAATATTGATGTAGAGCCAAAAGAAACTATTATTAATCTTAATATTGATGATATAAAGCCAAATAAAAATCAACCCAGAAAGATTTTTGATGAAGATAAGCTAAATGAACTTGCCGATTCAATAAAAGAACATGGCATTATTCAACCTATAATAGTTAAGAAAATGTCTTCTCATTATCAAATAGTAGCTGGAGAACGTCGCTATAAAGCCTCGCAAATAGCTGGTCTTAAGGAAATACCTTCTATTGTTAAAAACTATAATCCTAAAGAAACAATGCAAATAGCCTTGATTGAAAATATACAAAGAGAAAACCTCAATGCTTTAGAGGAAGCTGAAGCTTACCACAAGCTTATAGAGGCACTCGATATTACCCAAGAAGAAATGGCTGTAAAAATAGGTAAAAGTAGGTCCGTAGTCGCAAATACACTTAGACTTTTAAAATTGAGTGATAAAGTAAAAATGTATCTTTTAGAAAAGAATCTTTCAAGTGCTCATGCAAGAACTATTGTTAATATAGAAGATCATAACTTACAAGAAAAAGTTGCAGATATGATAATTGATAAAAATTTAAGCGTTAGACAAACAGAAGAATATGTGAAAACAATATTTGATAAAAACAAAAAAAAGTCTTTTGTAAAAACTAATAAATCTTCTACCTATAATGAAATAGAAGAAACCATTAAAAATACTTTAGGGACAAAAATAACTATAATAAAAGGCAAAACAAAAGGTAAAATCGAAATAGAATACTACAGTGATGATGATTTACAAAGAATTGTAGATATTATATGTAAGTAAGCAATAATTTTTTTAGTCCCTCCCCTGCGAAGGGGAGGTTAGGAGGGGTCACTCCTATTATACTTTATTATTGTAACTCTATTTCTAATATTTTTTTAACAAAACCAGAATAATGCATATTTTACTTGTTAAAATTTTACCATACTCTTTGATCCCCTCTAGCTCCCCCTTCGCAGGGGGAGGACTTCAATTACTTGCTATTCATATTATAACCGAAGACTATAACTTATATGACATAATAAAAAAACGATAAAAATATTTTTATCGTTTTTTATTGCTTATCCACAGATTTTTTGATATTATATATTTAATCTGTGGATAAATTTAATTGTTTTAACAGCGCCATATTAGTGTGTATAACATTGTGGGTATTGTTTATAACTTTTAAAAACATCTTATTTATACCATTTTTAATGTTAATAATTTTATACACATTTTGTTAGTTCTTTTAAAGTTTTCTTTGTTTTTTCTTTTATATTCACTGTATTAACATTATTAACATGTTTTTTTGTCAACATTTTTTAAAATAAACTGATTGATTATTTTAAAAGTTTATGTTAAAATGTAAAATATATCCGTATATATCATTTGACAAGCGGATACCACTGTAAAACTGGAGGTTTTTTAATGCAAAATATGGATATCTCTCAAATATGGAACGAAGCATTAGAAGTATTAAAAAATGAAGTTTCTGTCGTAAGTTATACTACATGGTTTAAAACACTTATTCCTATAGAACTAAAGAATAATACAATAATTCTTCAAACTTTTGAAACATTTGCACAAGGTATCATATCTCAAAGATATAGTTTACTTATACAAAATGCTATTCGTCAAGTAACTAATATGAATTTTGACGTAAAAATTATTGTTCAAGATCAAGTAAATAATTCACAAACAAGTGTCAGCAAAGCACCTGTTTTAACAAATGAAGTAAGTTCTAAAAGTAATTTGAATCCAAAATATACATTTGAAACGTTTGTAATAGGTGGCGGTAACAGGATGGCTTATACTGCATCTTTAGCAGTGGCAGAGGATCCAGCAAAGGCATATAACCCTCTTTTCTTATATGGTGGAGTTGGTCTTGGTAAAACTCATTTAATGCATTCTATTGGGCATTATATACTGTCACAAAACCCTAATACCCGAATATTATATATTTCTTCTGAAACATTTACCAATGAGCTTATTAATTCTATTCAACTTAAGAATAATGAAGCTTTTAGAAATAAATATAGAAACATTGACGTATTATTAGTAGATGATATTCAATTTATAGCTGGTAAAACAGGTACGCAAGAAGAGTTTTTTCATACATTTAACACTCTACATGAATCCAATAAACAAATTATTATATCTAGTGATAGACCTCCAAAAGAAATAGAAACACTCGAAGAAAGGCTTATATCTAGGTTTGAATGGGGCCTTATCGCTGATATTCAGCCCCCTGATTTAGAAACAAGAATTGCTATTTTAAAGAAAAAAGTAGAAGGCGAAAAATATAATATTCCTGATGATGTATTAGTATTTGTAGCTACTTCAATAAAATCTAATATTAGAGAACTAGAGGGTGCAATAAATAGAATACTCGCTTTCTCAAAACTACAAAACCTACCTATAGATTTAAATCTTGCAAAAGAATCTTTAAAGGATTTTATCTCAGCAAGACCTAAAAATATAACTATCGAATATATTCAAGAAATTGTATCAGCATACTATAATTTAAAAATAGAAGATTTTAAGTCTAAAAAGAGAAATAGAGCAATTTCATATCCTAGACAAATTGCTATGTATTTATCTAGGAGCTTAACAGATATGTCACTACCTAAAATTGGTGAAATGTTTGGAGGAAGAGACCATACTACTGTAATGCATGGATACGATAAAATATATACAGACATAAACAACAGTTTAGAAATGAAGAAAATTATAGAATTATTAGAAAACAGAATAAAAGGGAATTAGTCGTATAATTATCTTATAACTTGTGTATAATTTGTTTATTGTTTTCATATACTAAAAAGTTATCAATAACTATTAAAATTATGCATATAAAATTAAAAAGTTATTAACACCTTTTTAAACCTCTGAACTTATTGTTTTATAAAGCTTTGAATGGCTTGTATACATATCCACAGGCCCTACTATAACTACTGCTAAAAAAAGAGATATAATATAATATTTTTTTAAAAAAGGAGATGTACACAATTATGATAGTAACATGTTCAAAGAATGATTTAATAGAAGGCATTAATATTTCTTCAAAAGCAATTTCTAATAGAACATCTATGCCTATACTTGAATGTTTATTTTTAGAGTGTAATAATAATGAATTTGTTTTAATGGGAAATGATTTAGAAATAGGTATTATAAGTAAAGTAAAAGCAACAATAAAGGAAAATGGTAAAATAGCTGTTAGCTATAAAATTTTTTCGGAAATAATAAAGAAATTGCCAGATAAAGAAATATACATAGAAGCAGATGATAAAAATATTGTTATTATAAAATGTGATATGTCTGAATATAAGATAATGGGACAAAAAGGTGATGAATACCCAAAACCGAGTATTATAGAAAAAAACAATGGTTTTACTATATTTCAAAGTGAACTTAAAAACATGATAAGGCAAACACTTTTTTCTGTTGCTATAGAAGAGTCAAAACCTGTACTCACTGGAGAGCTAATTGAGATAACAGATGGATTTATAAATATTGTTGCTATAGATGGATATAGAATTTCTTATAGGAAAAGTATTGTAGAGTCAAAAGATAATATAAAAATTGTAGTTCCTGGGAAAACAATGACTGAAATTATTAAAATTCTAAGTTCTGATTTAGAAAAAAAAGTAACTTTATATTTTGATAAAAACCATATTCTTTTTGATTTAGATGATAGTATAGTTGTTTCTAGATTGTTAGAAGGAGAATTTCTTTCATATAAACAAATATTGTCAGATAATTATAATACAAAAATAAAGATAAATAGAATAGAATTATTATCAGGACTTGAAAGAGCCTCACTTATATCAAGTGTTACAAAAAAAGATCCTGTTAAACTAGAAATAGAAGAAAATAAGATTATTATTAAATCTAATACTACATTAGGTAGTGCTTATGAAGAAGTTGATATAAAGAAAGAAGGAGAATCTCTAAAAATATCTTTTAATCCAAAATACTTAATAGATGCATTAAAAGCAATAGATGATGAATATATAAATATAAAACTTACATCATCTTTAACTCCATGTATAATAGTACCTCTTGACTCTGATGATTATAAGTATTTAGTACTACCAGTGAGATCAAATGACTAAATAATAAAATATAAATGTGAAAAGAGGATAAATATGAAGGAAATAAAAATAGATACAGAGTATATAAAATTAGGACAGCTCTTGAAATTAGCAGGAGTAGCTACATCGGGAGTAGAAGCTAAAATATTGATACTAGAAGGCAATATAAAAGTAAACGATGAAGTAGTTATACAAAGAGGAAAAAAATTAAGGGATGGGGATATAATAACGTCACAGGAAGGGGAGTATAAAATAGTTAAAGGGTAAGGATAAATAGTTTACAAATAACTAATATCTGATAACTGATATCTATAAGACTATGTATATAAATAATCTTAAATTAGAAAATTTTAGAAATTACAAAACATTAGATATAAATCTAGATAAGGGACTAAATGTTTTTATAGGAAATAACGCACAAGGAAAGACAAATTTATTAGAGTCTATATATATATTGGCTATGGGTAAATCATATAAAGAACATAAAGATTTAGAATTAATAAATTGGAATAATGAAGAGTTATATATAAAGACTATTTTGTCAAAAAAAGATAGGGAAGAACATATAAATATATATATAAATAAAAATAAAAAGAAAACTATTTCTATTAATGAATTGTATATAAATAAGTTAACAAAATTGATAGGGATTATAAACATAGTTATTTTCACTCCTGACGATTTATTATTTTTCAAAAATGGTCCAGATGTAAGAAGACAATATTTTGATGCACAGATATCTCAAATAGATAGAATGTATTTTGAAAACATACAAAAATATTACAAAATAGTAAAAAATAGGAATAATTTGTTAAAAAATAAAAATGTTTCACGTGAAACATTATACCCGTGGGACATTCAGTTGTTACAATATGGAAAAGAAATTATAAGAAAAAGAAATGAATATATAAAAGATCTCCAAGATATAATATTTGATATACATAAGTCGTTGACATCCAATGTAGAAAATATAGAACTTATATATAATAAAAATGTAAAAGAAGAAAATTTTGAAAATGAATTAACTAATAGTTTCGAAACTGAAAAAAAATATGGATATACTATAGTAGGACCTCATAAGGATGATTATAATTTTACTATAAATAATAGAGATCTTAAAAAATATGGATCTCAAGGACAACAAAGAACGTCTATACTATCTTTGAAATTTTCAGAAATAGAATTAATAAAAAATGAAACAGGAGAGAATCCTATATTACTTTTAGATGATGTTTTATCTGAGTTAGATATAGAAAGACAAAAACATTTAATAAAGTATATACAAAAAGTGCAAACAATACTCACAACAACAGAGTTTGATGAGAAAATAATGCATGATCTTAATATAGGTAAGATATTTAATATAAAAGAAGGAAAGATTGTGTAAATAAAGTGCCTCTCAACAATAGCAAATAAAAAACAAAGATAGGTGAATAAAATGTATAACAGAGAAGAAGAGTGTATAATATTAGATTCGAAAAAACTAAATACTTACGACATAGATAATATAAGCACTATGCTTGAACAAGGGAGAATAGTAGTTTTTCCAACAGAGACAGTATACGGTATGGCTTGTAATGGGTGTAATATAGAAAGTGTAAAGAAAATATATCATATAAAAAGAAGAGAATATGAAAAACCTATGATGATACTTATAGGGAATATGGGAGATTTATATAAGTATATAGATATTGTGGAAGAAAACACAAAAAAGCTTATAGAAAAATTTTGGCCTGGACCATTGTCCTTAATTTTAAAGAAAAGCAACTTAATACCTGATTATATTACAAATGGTTCAGATAAAGTATGTATAAGATATACAAGTAATAAAGTTGCACAATTAATTATTAATAAATGTGATTTTCCTGTTGTTGTAACAAGTGCAAACATTTCAAATTATGAAAACTGTCAAAAATTAGAACAAATAGTAGCTCAATTTAAAATGAATGTTGATTTATATATAGAAGGGGGACCTATTGAAAGGAATATACCATCAACTATAGTTGAAGTAGATAAAAACGAGATAAAATTAATTAGAGAAGGAGTAATAAAAGAAGAAGAAATTTACAAGTGTATACAATTATAAATAATAATTTGCACTTTGTTAGGAGGTGTTGTGTATGGATGAGAAAAAAGAAGAAGAACATAAAAATACAGGTGAAGAAACAGTTAAAAAATATGTTGATTTATTAGATAATACATTAGAAACGAGAAACCCAAAAGAAAAAATCAAATGGATAAATAAAACTAAAGATTATCTATTATCGCATTCGTACATAATACAAAAATATATAGAGAATTTAGATGTGAGAGAGAAATATAAGGTGATATTAAAACTGAAGAGATTTAAAGAAGAAGAAATTTTAAAAAAAGAAACAGCGGAAAAAGATTATACAAAAGTAATTTTTATGTTTTCACTGTTACTTATGTTGCTCATGGCCGTACTTGGGCTAACAAATAAAGATGAATTATTCATAATATATTCTTTTATAGTAATAATAGCATTTACAATGCTTCTTGTATCTACAACTGGATATATGTATGACGTTTCTGGAACAAGAAGAGAAATAAAAAACATAGAAAACTGGTTAATTGAATTAAGAGAAGAAGAGGAACTAATAAAAGAAAATAATTTTTTAAAACAACAAGGACAAGAAAATATAAACGATATAGATTTATTGAAAAAAGAAAATAAAACGTTTAAACAAAACAATAAAAAACTAGAAGAAGAAATAGAGGAATTAAAGTTAAAATTAAGTAATTATATTAAATAAGATGTTTCACGTGAAACATCTTATTTAATAGCAAATAAAAGGGATTAAATTTTTTATAAAATTTAATCCCTTTTATTTGCTATTGAAGTTAATTTATGGTATAATTAATAAGGTATTAGTTTAAAGAAAGGTTGTGAAAACATAAATGTCAAAAGGAGTTTACGATGCAAGTCAGATTCAAATTTTAGAAGGGTTAGAGGCTGTTAGGAAAAGGCCAGGTATGTACATAGGGAGTACTTCAAGTAGAGGGCTCCACCATTTAGTATATGAAATAATAGATAATGCAGTTGATGAAGCGTTAGCAGGAAGATGTAACAGTATAGAGGTTACTATACATGAGGATGACAGCATATCCGTTGCAGATAATGGACATGGGATACCTACAGGCATCCATCCTACGAAGGGTATTACAGCTGTTGAGGTTGTATTTACTATCCTCCATGCAGGAGGAAAGTTTGGGGGAGAAGGATATAAAGTGTCTGGGGGGCTACATGGAGTTGGAGCTTCTGTAGTAAATGCTTTATCTGAGTATTTAGAAGTAACTGTTTATCAATTTGGCAAGATACACAAGCAAAGGTTTGAAAGAGGAAAAACAGTAACACCTCTTGAAGTAATAGGGACTACTGAGGTAACAGGAACTCTTGTACATTTTAAACCAGACGGACAAATTTTTGAAGAATTGGTTTATGATTATGAAATATTGTCCAAAAGAATACAAGAAATGGCATTCTTGACAAAAGGATTAAAAATAAACATAAAAGATGAAAGAAATAAAAAAGAACAATTGTTTCACTATGAAGGCGGAATAAAACAATTTGTTGAATTTTTAAATAATGAGAAGAAGATATTACACGAAAAAATATTCTATGCAGAAGGTGAAAAAAACGATGTAAATGTTGAGATGGCATTTCAGTATAATGAATCGTACTCAGAAACTTTGTATGGCTTTGTAAATAACATAAATACTCCAGAAGGTGGTACTCATGTAGCTGGTTTTCGAAATGCATTTACAAAAGTTATGAATGATTATGCAAGAAAAAACAATATATTAAAAGAAAAAGATGATAATCTTACAGGCGATGATATAAAGGAAGGTTTAACAGCGATTATAAGCGTTAAAGTTATAGATCCACAGTTTGAAGGACAGACGAAACAAAAACTAGGTAACAAAGAAGTTAGGCTTGTTGTAGATAATATATTTAGTGAATATTTAAATTACTTTTTTGAGGAAAATCCAGTTATAGCCAAAGAAATACTAGAAAAATCTATATTAGCAGCTAGAGCTAGAGATGCAGCAAGAAAGGCGAGAGATCTCACTAGAAGAAAAACTGCATTAGAAGGGACCACCTTACCAGGCAAGCTTGCTGATTGTTCAGAAAAGGATCCTGCAAAGTGTGAAATATATCTAGTAGAGGGAGACTCTGCTGGAGGTTCAGCTAAAAATGCAAGAACTAGAGAAACACAAGCAATACTACCATTGAGAGGTAAAATATTAAATATAGAGAAAGTAGGACGACTAGATAAAGTATTAGAAAATGATGTTATAAAAATGATGATTTCTGCTTTTGGAACAGGAGTAGGAAATGATTTTGATATAAAGAAACTAAGATATCACAAAATAATAATAATGACGGACGCCGACGTAGATGGGGCTCACATAAGAACATTATTGTTAACTTTTATATATAGACATTTTAAAGAACTGATAGATCAAGGATATGTATATATAGCACAGCCACCTTTGTTTAAGGTAAAGAAAGGTAAAAAGGAACACTATTTATATACCGATAAAGAGTTAGAAAATTTGTTGAATGAAATAGGAAGAGATAATATAGATTTACAAAGATTTAAAGGTCTTGGAGAAATGGATGCAGAACAATTATGGGAGACAACTATGGATCCTTCTAGAAGAATACTAATAAAAGCACAGGTTGAAGATATAATAGCAACAGACGAAATATTTTCAATTTTAATGGGAGAAAAAGTAGAATCAAGAAGAAGATTTATAGAAGAACACGCAAAATATGCCAAGAATATAGATGTGTAGGGTGGAGAATAATGAACAAAGTAATGCCGAAAATTAGTTTCACGTGAAACATATATTTGAAGTTCTCCCCCTGCGAAGGGGGAGTTAGAGGGGGTCAGAGGATTTAGACTAAGAAACAAGGTGACCCCACCTAGCCTCCCCTTCGCAGGGGAGGTATACGAGAACAAAAAAGTACAAAAGTAATGAATGGAGGTTTTTAAATGTCGGAAGATATAAATGATGATGATATGGGTATGGATAAAATAATATCAGTTGAAGTGGAAGATGAGATGAGAAAATCATTCATCAGTTATGCGATGAGTGTAATAGTCTCAAGAGCTTTACCTGACGTAAGAGATGGGTTAAAACCTGTACATAGAAGAATAATATATGCAATGCACCATATGGGCTTCTTTAGTAACAAGCCTTATAAAAAATGTGCAATGAGTGTCGGGGAAGTAATGGGTAAATATCACCCGCACGGAGACGCATCTATATACAATACACTTGTAAATTTAGCACAAGACTTTAGCACTAGATATATGCTTATAGATGGGCATGGTAATTTTGGTTCTATGGACGGAGATAGTGCTGCAGCCATGAGGTATACTGAGGCAAGGCTTAGTAAGATATCAGATGAATTATTGAAGGACATAGGTAAAGATACAGTAGACTTTAAGCCAAACTACTCTGAAGATACTAAAGAACCTACGGTATTACCATCAAGGTTCCCTAACTTATTAGTTAATGGTTCGATGGGGATAGCGGTCGGTATGGCTACAAAAATACCTCCTCATAATTTAAGAGAAGTAGTAGATGCCATAATAAGAATAATTGATAATCATATAGAAAACAATAGTGAAACAGATATAGAAGAATTAATGGAAATAGTTACAGGGCCTGATTTTCCGACAGGAGCAACTATACTAGGAACAAAAGGTATAAAAGATGCTTATAGAACGGGAAGAGGATCAATTGTCATAAGATCAGTATGTGACATAGAAGAAAGTAAAAATGGTAAACAAAGGATAATTGTATCAGAGATACCATACCAAGTAAATAAAGCAAATTTGATTGAAAAGATAGCCGACCTTGTAAAGGATAAAAGAATAGAAGGAATATCAGACTTAAGGGATGAATCAGACAGAGAAAATAAAGTACGTATAGTTATAGAATTAAAAAGGGATGCAAATGCAAACATCGTTTTGAACACTCTATACAAGCATACACAGCTTCAAGAGTCTTTTGGTGTAAATAGCCTAGCTCTTGTAAATTACGAGCCTAAAGTGCTAAATTTGAAGCAGATGTTAGAGTACTATCTTGAACATCAAAAAGATGTAGAGACAAGAAGGATAAAATTTGACTTAGCGAAAGCAGAAGCAAGAAAACATATATTAGAGGGCTTGATTATAGCACTTGATAATATAGACGAAGTAATCAAAATAATAAGAGCGTCGGAGGATACAACTAAAGCAAAAGAAAATTTGTCCGAGAGATTTGGACTTACAGAATTACAAGCTCAAGCTATTGTAGACATGAGACTAAAAGCACTGACTGGTCTTGAAAGAGATAAACTAGATGCAGAATTTGCAGAGCTTGAAAAGTTGGTAAATGAATTAAAAGAAATATTGGGCGATGAAAACAAATTATATGAAGTTATAAAAAACGACCTGATAAGAATAAAAAATGAGTATGGAGATGACAGAAGAACTGAAATAACTTTTGATTCTTCAGAAATAAATATAGAAGATATGATAAAAAGAGAAAATTGTGCTATAACAATGACGCATCTTGGATATATAAAAAGATTACCGGCGTCTACTTATAAAGCACAACATAGAGGCGGAAAAGGTATAAAGGGAATGAATACAAGAGAAGAAGACTTTATTGAAAATATATTTATAGCTAGTAGTCATAGCTACTTGATGTTCTTCACAAACAAAGGTAATGTTTACAGACTAAAAGCATATGAAATACCAGAATCAGCGAGAATTGCAAAAGGAACAAATATTGTGAATTTATTAGAACTAAACCCAGAAGAAAAAATAAGTGCAGTTATACCTATCGCAAGCTATGAAGAAGGTATGTATTTAATGATGGCAACAAAAACGGGTCTAGTAAAAAGGACGAGTATCATAGCATATCAAAATGTGAGAAAAGGTGGGCTTATAGCTGTAAGCTTACAGGATAATGATGAATTAATAAGAGTATCTCTTACAGATGGTAGTAGAGAAATATTCTTAGCTACTAAAAAAGGTATGGGAATAAGATTTAAAGAAGAAGATGTTAGAAACACAGGAAGAAATACTAAAGGAGTAAGGGGAATAAGACTTAAAAACGGAGACGAAGTCATCGATATGGCAATACTCGAAGAAGATAAGGAAATACTCATGGTAACAGAAAATGGACTAGGCAAGAGATGTAATGTAAATAATTTTCATTTACAAAACAGAGGTGGAAAAGGATTAAAAACTCACAAAATAACTGCAAAAACAGGAGTAATTGTAAACGCAAGAATACTTTGTGATGAAGATGAATTAATGATAATTACGTCAGAGGGTATAATAATAAGACTAAGAGCAACAGATATTTCAAATATGGGTAGAGCGACACAAGGTGTAAAATTAATTAATCTTGACAATGATGTAAAAGTAGTAGCAGTAGCTAGAGTAAAATTAGACCAAATAGATGGCGAAAATATTGCAGATGAATGTGGAGACGAAGTAGATTTTGAGGCTAAAGATGAAGAGTAGGGACTGCATAATGAGTCTAAAAGTCTCTCGTCTTCAGGTCAACCCACTTACGTCATCCTGAGGAGAGTGTTCTCCTCGACGTGAGGATCTGCTTTCAAGTTTTTAAAGATTAATAGCAGATCCTCACGTCGCAAAAGACGTGCTCCTCAGGATGACGGGTCGAGAAATGGAGTTGGTAACATGTATTCATTTAATAAAATAATAGGTCACTCTGATACTATAAAAAGCTTACAAAACTCCATTAAATCAAATAAAGTATCTCATGCTTATATAATTAACAGTGATGATTTTATTAGTAGAGATATGGTAGCACAAACTTTTGCAAAAACCTTGATGTGTGTAGAATCAGATGTTGAGTCATGTAATGACTGTATATCATGTAAAACTTTTGAGCATCAAAATAATCCAGATGTTAGTTATATAGATAGTGAGGATAAAAAGAGTATAGGAGTAGAGCAGGTAAGGGAAAAATTAATTTTTGATATAAACATAAGACCTTATCAAAACAAATATAAAATATATATTATTAAGGATGCTGATAATATGACAGAGTCAGCACAAAATGCGATACTCAAGACGATAGAAGAACCGTGTGAGTATATAATTTTAATGTTATTATCCACAGATTATAAAAAGTTTCTACCAACTATATTATCTAGGTGCATGCTGATAGATTTAAAACCCATTAATGTAGACAGTATGAACAAATACATTGTGGATAATTACAATAAAAAAACAGAAGATGTGGATATTTACGCTGCCTTTTCAGAAGGGAATATATCTAGGCTTGATAATTTAATAAAATCGAAAGAATTTACTGAATTCAGAAATGATTTAATAGAGATAACTAAGATGTTTTTAAAACTCGATATAGAAAACATAATGAAAATAAAGAAATTCTTCGAGCTTAATGAAAAAAAATACGAAGAAATACTTAATTATATATATATATGGTACAGAGACATAAATATTATAAAAAGTGACATAGGTATTAAATATTTGATAAATAAAGATAAAAAGGAAGAATTAGAGCATCAGGCAAATGAAATAACATATGCCTATTTAAACAGAATAATAGAAAACGTCCAATATCTAAGGGAAAATATAAAAAGAAATCTAAACCTAAAACTAGCAACGCATGTAATGCTGTTAAATGTGAAGGGTTAGGGAAAAAATGTCCTCCCCCTTGCAGGGGAGGAATAATAAGAGCTTTTCTACAACGGAGGTACAAATATGATAAAAGTAAATGGAGTACGATTCAGAAAGAATGGCAAAATTCATTACTACAACGATGATAATCCTAGAATAAAAGTAGGTTATAATGTAATAGCTGAATCTGTTAGAGGGTTAGAGTTTGGTAAAGTAGTCGTTGTAGGAAAAGAAATAAATGAGAATGAGCTAGAGCTTCCACTCAAAAGCATATTAAGATCAGCAGATAAAAATGATCTTAAGCAAAATATGATTAATAAAAAGAAAGAAAGAGAAGCACTAGTAATTTGTGAGAAGAAGATACAAAAGCATTTATTAGAAATGAAACTGATAGATGTAAAATATACTTTTGACAATGCAAAACTCATATTCTACTTTGTATCATCAGGAAGGGTGGATTTTAGAGAATTAGTTAAGGACCTAGCAGCAGTATTTAAAACAAGAATAGAGCTTAGGCAAATAGGAGTAAGAGACGAGACAAAAATGCTCGGAGGAGTAGGAATGTGTGGAAGATGCTTATGTTGCTCTACTCACTTGAACAACTTTGAGTCTGTTTCTATAAACATGGCAAAAGAACAAAACTTATCACTCAACCCAGTAAAAATATCAGGAATATGCGGAAGACTTATGTGTTGTTTAGCATATGAGAATGATGTATATGAAGAGGTAAATAAAAAGATTCCTAACATCGGAAGCAAAGTAAAAACAGATGATGATAGAGAAGGTATTATTATAGGAAGAGATAGTATAAAAGAGTTGGTAAGGGTTTCTTTGACTAAGACAGACAAAGAAACACATTCAGAAATAAGGGTATACAAACCGGAACAAGTAGAAGTTATAGGATGTGCAGGTTGTGGGCATAAAAATGAGTATGAATATGAAATGGATGAAATAGATGAAAAAGCACTAAAAGCGTTAGAAGATAAAAAAGGTGCGGAAGAAAAACTAGATGAGTAGAAACAAGACAGGAGTTTTCCTGTCTTGTTTCTACTGTGTTATAATTAAACTTTAAACTGTTTGCATTAGAAAAGCCGAAGGCTTAAATCGTAGGGTGCGGTACCTGCGTGTCCGCCCGTTTGTGTTTGTAACACTGACTAATGTGAAAAGTGGGGAGGTTGTATTATACAAAGATATGCTTACTTTTTTTCAAAAAAAAGTAACAAAAAAATTGCAACACCCCTAACCCCTCAGCGTTGAGGGGAATAGCCGCAAGAACTCGTGCGTTACGCATTCGCTGCACTTACTCAAACAGTTTGCGGATTAGGAAAAAAGATAAATTTAATTTTGGTTAAAGGCTGTTTACGGTCTGCCCTTTCCGTTCAAAAAGACTGAACGCCGGGACATACCTGTAGGTGCATATAACAGATATATCCTTTAAGAAAATAATCTTTTATCTTGTAAATAAAATTGCGAAGCACCTCTCTCGCAATCGTGCGTGTGAGAGCGTACTTTGCTCGAATAGCTAAGTTTGCGAGTAAAGTCTCCTAGCAGGAGATTTAGAGGTAGAAGAGACTTTTTGTTTCTTTTTGGTCTTTCAAAAAGAAAAGGACTATCTATAACGACATATATAAAATATACAATACATATCTCTTACGGAGGTGAACATACATGAACAATATGCTTTCCATCGACGAACGCATTGATGACCTTGAAATAAAAGACTATCATATAATACAGAACAAAAAAATGTTCTGTTTTGGTATAGATGCAGTACTACTTTCGAGCTTTGCAAAGGTAAAAAAGGACGAGGATGTTCTCGACATGTGCACTGGTAATGGTGTGGTGGCGATGCTACTTGAAGCAAAAACAGAGGCAAAGCAAATTACGGGTATAGATATAATAGATAAAAACATAGACATGGCAAATAGAAGCATAAAAATGAACAAACAGACAGAAAAAGTATCTTTTATCCAAGGAGATATAAATAATAGTAGAGAAATATTTAAAGGAAGGCAATTTAATGTTATAACATGTAATCCACCTTATATGGAAAATAATAAAGGTCTCAAAAATGAATTAACAGAGAAAATAATAGCAAGGCATGAGGTTTTATGCACTCTGGAAGACATAATATCGAGTGCAAGCAGCCTTCTCACAAATAATGGGAGAATATATATGGTACATAGACCACATAGGCTCACAGATATAATACATATAATGAAGAAATATAAAGTAGAGTTAAAAAAGCTTAGAAATGTATATCCGAGAGTAGACAAAGCCCCAGCGATGATACTCGTCGAAGGAGTAAAAAACGCAAAACCAAATCTAGTAATAGACCCACCACTTATTATATATAATAAGGAAGGAAACTATACAGAGGAGATTTTGAAAATGTATGGAAAAGGTTAAAAAAATAAATATAAGAAAAAAGTTATCCAAGTAATCAACAAAAAGATGTGTATATTTATATAAAGTCCCAAAAAACAACAAAACAAAAGGATAAGTTGGGGGTTTTATACAGTGAAATGGTAGTAGAAATACGTATTATATGTGCATAACATGTGGAAAACTATATAAATATCTGTGCGTAATATGTTGATAACATGTGTATAAATTCAAATAAAACTTGTACATAATCATTACGGAAATGTTACAAAAATAACAATTGTTACAGTAGATTTACAAGTTCAAAAGAACTATTGACATATAAAAACAACATTGGTATAATCTCTCTTGTAAGTGGAAAATATCCAATGCCACGAAAATTAAAAAAATTTTAAAGGAGGAATTCATTAATGAAGAAATTAAAAAGAGCATTAGCATCGATTTTAGCAGTAGCTATGTTAGCAACAAGTGTTAACGTAAGTTTTGCAGCTAAAGCTAACTTCTCTGATGTAGATAGCAAATATTCTACTTCAGTAACGAGATTAGCAAGTATCGACATATTAAAAGGATACGAAGACGGAACATTCAAACCAGAAGGCACTATAACAAGAGCAGAAGCAGCAGCGGTTATGGTAAGAATGTTAGGAAAAGAAAAATTAGCAACTTATTCAACAGGTTTAACACAATTTAGTGACATGACAGGACACTGGGCAAACGGTTATGTAAACGTAGCAGCAAGCGCAGGTCTAGTTAAAGGATACGAAGACGGAACATACGGACCAGAAAAAGAAGTAACTTATGCAGAAATAGTTACTATGATGGTTAGAGCATTAGGAGCAGGAGAAGCAGTTGGAGCACAAGGAACATGGCCAAGCAACTACCTAAACTTTGCACTAATGGAAGGTTTAACAGATGATGTAGCTGTAGTACCTAACGCACCCGCTACAAGAGGGGATGTTGCTATAATGGGTAACACAACTCTTGACACACCAATGTGGAAAGCAACAGGATACAACACAGACGGAACAAGAACTTACGCTAAAACAGAAGGCGTTGACGAAGAAACATTATTCACAGAGAAATTAGAGTTAACAAAATATGAAATGGGAACAGTAGATCAGTCATTATATATGGCAAGCGAAGAAGTAAAATTCAGAGTAGACGGTCCAGACTTAAATAGTGATGGTGACCGTACAGATGCTGGAGAATTTTCTCTTGATAAAGTATTTACATTTGCAGATGGTATGGCAGTATCTGTGTACCCAGGTGAAGAATTAGATATTTGGGTAAATGATGATGATGAAGTAATATCTGTACAACATGCAGAAGATTCTGATCAAAACACAGTATCTTTCATAGATGTAACAGATAACTCAGCTTCAAAAGTAGAAGTAAAATTAGCAAATGGTGATGAAAAATCATACGATTATGCAGCAGGAGCAGCTAATATCCTTGATGGAGTTGCAGGAGCAGCAGGAACAGCTGATGAAGATTTTGACTTACCAGGATACGCTTTAGTTGATGATGATGGAGATATATCACATTTATATGTTTACAATTATGATAAAGCTTTCATAGTTGAAGAAGTAGACTTTGATGAAGACGATAATGAGTACAAAATCAAAGCAAACGGAGATGAACAACGTAGTGATTCATCTTTAGCTTATGACTTAGATACAGAAGTTGTATATGTAAATAATGCAAAAGGTCAAGTAATAACACTTGCTGATATCAAAGAAGGCGACATGATAATGTACGCTGGAGCTACTGAGCAATACGTATTAGTATTAGCAGCTAACGTAGTAGAAGGTACAGTAGACGGAAAAGATGCAGAAGAAGTGGAAATAGGTGGAAAAGATTATGCATATAGTCCAAACTTCGAAGGTGCATCAGTAATAGATAGTATATCTGTAGATGACGAAGTAAAAGCTTACTTAGATGCAATGGGACAAATAGCTATGCTTGAAAAAGTAACAGCAGGAAACTCAGCATCAGGGGATTACGGAATAATTACAGATTTCTATGATTATACTGATGATAGAGGAGCAACAAAAGTTAAAATAGAATTATTTAACTTAGCAACAGGAGAGCCTTCAGGGTCAAAAGTATTTGATGCTGAAGAAACAGATGCAGAAGCAGTAGCAGCAAATCCAGATGAGCCAACATTTGTAGGAGAAGATTTCTATAATGAAGGAACTGAAACAATAAATAACGATGCAGCATTAGCAGCAACTGGTTATGAAGATTATATTGGTGAAGTAGTAAAATATGATATTAAATCAGATAAAGTAATAATATATCCAGTTGAAGCAGATGAAATTGCAATTGACGTAACAACAACATTTGATGTAGACAAAGATAAATTTACAATGGATTCAGGAGCACCAAATACAGGAACATATTATGTTGAAGCAGATAGTGTAAAAGTATATCAAGCAACAGAAGAAGATTCTGATCATGTAATAACAATAGCAGATGTAGACTATGCAACATTAAAAGATATGACAGGAATAACAGCTGTTTTAGTAGATTTTGATGATGACAAAGAAAATGCAGCATATGTGTATATACCATTATTACCAGATGGTGCAGATGCGGGTACATTAAAAGATAAAGAAGTACTTACAAAATCAAGTGATGATTTTATAGGAGTAATCACAAAGGTTAAAGAATTAACAGGTGGAGACGTTAAAGTAACAGTTATGACAAAAGAGGGAGAAAGCTTCTTCTATGTAGATGAAGACGAAGCAGAAGACATCGAAGCAACAGGATTCAATGGTGTTGCAAACGGACTTGATCTTGATGATGAAGATGATTGGACAGGATTCGAAGGATTATTAGTTTCTTACTCAACAGATGCTGATAGTTTCGTAACAGACGAAAATATTAATTTCAGCAATGCAATAAAAGTAGCAAAATTCTATGAAGTAAATACAAAAAATGAAGTAGACTTATTAGACTCTTCAGATGGTACACCTTCATATTCAGCATATGCAGATATGTTCGTACTTGAGTCAGACATAACACCTTCTTCACAAGGATTAACAATATCAGGAGCAACATTAGATGATAGAGTAGCAGCAACAGGAACAATAACTTATGCAGCTGACCCAGCTGTAGCAGCAACAGGAACAATAACATTTGCAGGAGCACCAGTAGATGATGAGTTAATTACTGTAAATGGGACTATATATGGATTAGACGTAGATAATGATGGAACAGCAGGCGATGATGTAACAATTGACTATTCAGGAGCAGCTGACGATACAGCAAGAGCAGCAGCACTTGTAGGAGCAATCAACACATATGAAGATGCAAATGATGATGATATAACTGCAGCAAATGCACTAGGAGTTATAACTCTTACAGCAAATGTAGCAGGGGTAGCAGGAAATGCAATAACATTAGTTGAAGCAGCAACAAACGTAACTGTATCAGGAGCAACATTAGGTGCAGGAGCAGGAGTAGACGGATCAAATGCAGGTACAGTAATTGTAAATGGAACAACATTTACGTATGATGCAACACCAGCAGCAAATGAATACTCTTCTGCAGAAGAATTAGAAGAATTAGTAGAAGCAGTAGCAGGAGTAGATAGTACAGTAGCAGGAAATGTTATAACAGTAACAGCTGCAGCAACAGGAACAGCAGGAAATGCTATAACATTAGCAAAAACAGGAGCAGCAGCAGTATCAGGAGCAACATTAACAGGTGGATTAGATGCGGTAGGAACAGTAACTATAGCAGCACTTCCAGTAGATGGAGAGACAGTTGTAGTTGGTGGAGAAACTTATGAATTTGATACAGATTCAAATGTAGAATCAGGAAATACAGCAGTTGATATTAGTGCAGCAACAACTGTAAACGCAGTTGCAGATGCATTAGCAGCAGCAATAAATACAGATGCAGATTTAGTAGCACCAAATCCAGGTGCAGCAGTAATAACTATAACAGCAGAGGTAGCATTAACAGATGCAGTAGCAAATGCTAAGACTTTAGTAAGAAATGTATTCTTTGCAGATGATATCGAAGTATCAGAAGTATCTTCAATAGTTGAAGTAGATGAAGATGAAGATGATTATAACGATGCTCATGAGGATGAAGCAAGTACAGTTTACTATTACTTAGTAGAAATAGATGACGATGGAGAGCTTGTAGACCTTGTTGGAACTGGAGCAGTTTCACCAAACGAAGGAGCAATCGGAGTAATGTTCTTCGATCCAAATCAATTCTAATATTTACACAATATAAACTACAGGAAGAACCCTTCGGGGTTCTTTTTGCTATGCTCATTAGGATAAGGGAAACGAAGAGACTTCAGAAAGAGAAGCCATAGAAAAACACTTGATTTTTTAAAGCAAATACAGTATAATAGGTATGTGTTAATGATAAAAATAGTAGAGGAGATATAGATGAGCAAATATGAGATAATAATATATTGGAGCGAAGAAGATAAAGCGTATATAGCTGAAGTACCAGAACTATCTGGATGTATGGCAGATGGAAGAACATATAAAGAAGCAGTAGAAAATGTAGAAATCGTAATTGAAGAATGGATTGAAACAGCAAAAGCTTCAGGTAGAAATATACCAGAACCTAAAGGAAAATTATTATATGCATAAATTAGAGAAAAGAAAATATTAGATGATTTATCTGTTAGAGAACTTAGCAAAACGAGTAACCATATTGTGGTTACTCATTTTTATTGTAAGCAAATGGGATAAGGCATGAATTTTAGAAATTTGGATATTTTTTAGAAATTACATCATAGAACCTAAATTCCCGAAGAAAATATC
>DMOI01000043.1 GCA_003452395.1 Clostridiales bacterium | reverse complement strand
TGGAAGGGCACTAGGAAATAATCTTATAAATCTAACTCTTATGGATGAAATGAAAGAGATTTTAGAAGAACTAAAAATTGACTATAATGTTATTGAAGAACAAGAAAAAGATGCGGGACTTGGCAATGGTGGGCTAGGGAGACTTGCTGCATGTTTTATAGACTCGCTTGCAACTCTTGAATATCCTGCATATGGTTGCGGAATTCGTTATAAATATGGTATATTTGAACAAAAAATTGAAAATGGATATCAAGTAGAGTATCCAGATATGTGGCTAGAAAAAGGCAACCCATGGGAAGTGAAACGACCAGAGTATGAGGTAGAGGTAAGATATGGTGGAAACGTAAGAGTAGTTCAAGATGAAGTAGGCAAATTTAGATATATTCATGAAAATTATGATATAGTTAAGGCAGTACCTTACGATATTCCAGTAATAGGGTATGACAGCTATATAATAAATACTTTACGTTTATGGGATGCAGAGCCTGTACATGAACTAAATCTTAGTTCGTTTGAAGAAGGATTTTATCAAGAGGCTGTTTCGGAAAGAGATATGGCAGAAATGATAGTAGAGGTCCTATATCCAAATGATAATCATAATAAAGGTAAGGAACTAAGAGTGAAACAACAATATTTCTTTGTTTCTGCAACAATACAAGAAGCAATTAGAAAATATAAGGAAAGCAATCATGATTTGAGGAATCTAAAAGAAAAGGTAGTATTTCAGTTAAATGATACTCATCCAGCAGTAGCTGTACCAGAGCTGATGAGGATATTAATGGATCAAGAGGGCTTAGAATGGGATAATGCATGGAATATAACGAAGAGTGTATGTGCGTACACAAATCATACCATACTTTCAGAAGCTTTAGAAAAATGGCCAGTTGATTTGTTTAGTAGATTACTTCCGAGGATATATCAAATTATAGAAGAAATAAATAGAAGATTCTGTGCTTTATTAATGGAAAAACATAAGAAGTCACAACAAGAAATTAGGAGGATGGCAATAATAGCAGACGGACAAGTAAAAATGGCGCATCTTGCTATAGTGGGTAGCTTCTCAGTAAACGGCGTTGCAGAACTTCATTCAGAGATACTTAAAAAACAAGAATTGAAAGATTTTTATGAGATATATCCAGAAAAGTTTAATAACAAGACAAATGGAATAACTCAAAGAAGATGGCTGGTAAAAAGTAATCCCATGTTATCTGAACTTATAAATAGTAAAATAGGTGACTCGTGGGTAAAAGACTTGTCTGTTTTAAAACAATTAGAAAATTTTATAGATGATAAACAATTTAGAAATAAATTTATGGACATTAAATTTGAAAACAAGGTTAAACTAGCAGACTATATTAAGAAAAATTTAAATATAGAGGTTAATCCAAGCTCGATATTTGATGTTCAAGTAAAAAGACTTCACGAATACAAAAGGCAGCTACTTAATATATTACATATATTATATTTGTACAATAAAATTAGGATGCATCCAGATATAAATATAACTCCAAGAACATTTATATTTGCAGCTAAAGCAGCACCTGGATACCACAGGGCAAAGCTAATCATAAAACTTATTAATGATATAGCTACTATGATAAATAATGATGAAACAATAGATGGCAAGATTAAGGTGATTTTCCTAGAAAATTATAGTGTTTCGCTTGCTGAAAAGATATTTCCGGCATCAGATGTTAGCGAACAAATATCTACAGCGGGCAAAGAAGCATCAGGAACTGGGAATATGAAATTCATGCTTAATGGAGCAGTAACTTTAGGTACGCTTGATGGAGCTAATATAGAAATAAAAGAAGAAGTAAAAGACGAAAACATATTTATATTTGGACTAACTTCAGATGAGGTACTAGCTTTAAGAAATTCTAATACGTATGATCCATGGTTCATATATAATACAAACCAAGAGTTGAGGATGGTCTTGACAAAACTTATAGATGGCTCTATAAACAAAGATGTAGATTTGTATGTAGATATATATGAATCATTATTAAATGGAAATGGATCACATGCAGATGAATATTTTGTTCTTAAAGATTTTGATTCATATGTAAATGTACAAGAAAAAATATCAGAAATATATAAAAATCAAGAACAATGGGCTAAAATTGCAATACTTAATGTAGCAAGAAGTGGGAAATTCTCTAGCGACAGGACCATAGAACAATATGCAAAAGAAATATGGAAGCTAGAAAAGGTAGAGATAGTCTAGTCCCGATAAAGGAGGAATCAGCATGTATAAATATCAAGAAGGGATAATAGCAAAATTTAATGGGGTTAGTACAAAGGTAAATTTTGATAGAGTAGTGAGTGGAAGAAACTTAAATACTCTAAGAGACATACCAGATAAGGAAATAGTAAAACTTGTTTATAAACTCAGAAGTTCGACAGCAGAACAAATAATTACTATTATAGGAAAAAAGTTTAAAGTTACTAAAAATAAAATAGAAGAGAAGATAAGAAAAGCTGTAGACCTCAGACTTATTACAAGATATAAACTAGAGTACAATACAAACGGCTTTAAAAGGGAAACCGATAATATATATATGCTAGATGTTAATGGGAAAAACTTTATTGAAGGCGAAGATCTGCAAAAATTAGAGTGGGATCAAAAGGATAACCTTTCTATAAAAACACATCCAAGTATACATCTAAAACATATAATAACAAATCAACTTGTAATGAAGTATTTTGAACAATCAAGTGCTTTTTATTCTTATGATATAAAACCGAGGTTGTACTTTAGAAACTCGTTAGAGACAGAATATATTAGACCAGACGTACTTGTTAATTTTGGTAACATTGAGCAGCAAGTACATTTTATAATTTATACATTTAGAAGAAATCAGGGTTGGAAAGAAGAATTGCTCAAGATAACACCATATATAGAAAGATTATATACAAATTTTAAACCGACTGATAAGCTTAAACAAGAACCAATACTAATGTTTTTATGTGAAGATGAAGGTCATATAAAAGAAATATGTGCAGAAATAGATAAAACAAAAATATCACTTAGCTATACAGTATATACATATGATGATCTTATAAATATGAAATCACCTGAAAATAGTATAGCAATCGCAATAAAAGAGGCAAATGGAGAATTCACGCTCGAATATCCAGAACTCGTAGCACTGGTTTAAACCGTTTATAGTGTACAAGTCATAGTTAAATATCAAAAAGCAAGATGAGGTTACTTGCTTTTTTGATATAATTGTATATATCAGTTAACAAAGCTTCAAAAGTCTGTGAACCATCAACTGTGCTTGTGCACTAACAGGGGTGAAATAAATGGAAGATTTATATAAATATGAAAATACAAAGAGAATAGTTGATAAGTATGATTTTGTATTTAAGAAAAAGTATGGTCAAAATTTTTTAATGGATAAAAGCATATTAGATGAAATAATTTATAGTGCTGATATAAGTAAAGACGATGTAGTGCTTGAGATAGGTCCTGGTATCGGCACTCTTACGCAGCTTTTGGCCGAAAAAGCAGGACATGTAATAGCTGTGGAGATAGACAAAGAATTAATAAAAATACTTGAAAATGATACACTAAAGGAATATAATAATGTAGAACTTATAAATAATGATATACTAAAAATGGATATAGGAGAGCTTACTAGTAGATATAAGCACAGAAGAATGAAAGTGGTCGCGAACCTGCCATACTATATAACAACACCAATAATAATGAAATTGCTAGAAAGTAATGCTCCATTAGATAGTATAACAATAATGGTACAAAAAGAAGTGGCTGACAGACTTATATCAACACATCTAGACAAAGATTGCGGAGCTATATCGCTTGCAGTACAATATCACTCAGAGCCTAGCATAGTATGTGAGGTATCAAGAGAGGCATTTATACCGAGTCCAAATGTTGACTCGACGGTTATAAAACTAAAGATACTTAAAGAAAAAAGAATAAAAGTTACAAATGAAGAATTATTTTTTAATCTAATAAAAGTAGCATTTGGACAAAGAAGAAAAACTTTAGTAAACTGCATAAATAATCAAACATCATATTTTAAAAATAAGGAAGAGATACTGGAAATATTTGATAAGCTAGGTTTTACTCCTAATGTGCGAGGGGAAAAACTCAGTATGGAGGATTATAAAAATTTAGCAGAAGAGATAAGCAAGCGGAGCTGACATCAAACGATAGGAAGTGTATACAAATGAATGTTGTAATTATAAATGTTTCGAATGTTGATAATTTAAATAAAATAGTTGGTCTATGTCAAATTGCTTTAGAGGATATGGGTGTGAAGGTAATAAAAGTAGATTTGAATGAAAACACCGATATACTACAAGTAATAAAAGGTGTAGAAGGTATCATTATTTCAACGGATATGAGAATGAATAATATACCTGCAAAGTTACAGGCATTTTTTGAATTATTCGAGGATACAAATAAAAATAGTTTAAAAAACATTCCAGTACTTCCTATAATAATATCAGGCAAGTACAATACGCTAGACGGATACAAATTAATATTAAATAATCTTATACAGCTTGAATGTATTGAAACTGGAAAAATAATAAATTCGGCACAAAACATGAAAAAGAGCTACATGGAAGATCAAATTAAAAACTTTTATGAATATATAAAAAATAATGGTGGAGAGGTCACAAAAGCTATAGAAGAACCTAAAAATAGCGAAGTGAAAAAAGTAAAACATATATCACCTGAAAAACAAGTAAAAATAAAAAAAGAGGATGACATAATGGAACTCACAGAATTATTTAGTAAACAATTATCTCAAAAAATAGGTACAGACATGAGAAGCTTAGTGCAAAATGATAAGGCGGTATTTGAAAATGAGATAACTGTAAAACAAATGACCAAAAATCTAGTTCATTATTTTCAACCTCAGCTAGCGCTAGACGTGAATAGTATATATCAGCTAAATATTACGGGGGATGAAGATTTTAGTTGTAACCTAGCGATAAAAAGTAAAGACTGTGCATATAACGAAGGTGAATTGGAAAAAGCAGATGTAATAATAAACGTAGACAGTGGTATGTGGAAACTAATATTAATAGGAAGCATATCTGCACAAAAAGCATTTATGACAGGTAAGATAAAAGTGAAGGGTGACTTTATGTTACTGTCTAAGTTTGATAAGATATTTAAGAAAATGTAAGGCGGAAGAGTCTAGTTTTAGAACTTCTGCTTTTTTACGTTAATTTGTTGTAATATAGAAAATTATACTGTATAATAAAAATGCCTCCAATCAAGAAAGGAGGTGTTGGGGTTGAACTTCACAATGATTAGTGAATTGCTTCTTTTGATAGCAGTATTAGAAATAGTACGTGCAATCAAAAAATGAATGCAAGAAAAAACAGTAGTAAGCGCTACTGTTTTTTTGTTGTTGGTTGAACTTCACTTTGTATCACAATTATATCACGACATATTGAGTATGTCAATATTAGTATATAATTTTTTTGATAGATTATTCTCTGGTAGATTATTCTCTCGTTGAAAATTAAAAAGATTAATTCGACATTTTTAAAAAAAGCAATATAAAACACACAAGAGACTTGAATATTTAAAAGAATTAATAATAAGTAATAAAAAAAATTAAAAAATGTATTGCAAAAAGAGTAGAAATTTGTTAGTATGGCATTAAGTATTAGATATTAGATTAGATGGATTTTGGTTGATATGTTAAAAAAGAAAACATAATTAATACCAAAACAAAGAATGCTTATTTTTGTATAAAAAGATAAGTAACTATATAAGATGGGGGTTTTAACTTGAAAGAAGCACAAAAGACTCGAAGTAATAAAAGGAAAGGCTTTACATTATTGGAGTGTGCGTACTGATAAGTTGTTATTGTACAATTGGTGGAAATCCAATCGGGAAAGTGTGAGTCGGTACATCCGTACTTAGCCTTGGGGACTGTAAAAGAATGAACACTCGCGGTAACGCACAGGCTTAAGCGTAGGCAAAGGAGAAAGTGAACCAAAATCAATAGATGAAGTGTAACA
>DMOI01000017.1 GCA_003452395.1 Clostridiales bacterium | reverse complement strand
GATAATATTTTCGGGAATTTAGGCTGAATAAGCTGTACACTGTAATTTTTTAACTCTTCATGAGATTTTTCGAGGTCATGCGTCATTGAGTTAAAAGACTTTGCAAGCTCTCCTAGTTCATCATTTCGATTAACTTCCACAATAGTATCAAAATTACCTTCTGCAACACTTTTGGTTCCTCTAGTAAGCTCCATTATCGGTCTTGTTAGATATTTTGCAAAAAAGAAACTAAATAATATCGAAAGTGTAAATGCCAGTCCCAAGGCCGTAACCCCTGCTTCTTTCATCATTTTCTCTTTCTCAGCAAGGACCATTACGTCCATATCTATGGCAAGTACTCCCTTCACATTCCCATTATCATCTTTTATAGGTGCATAGCCCGTTTGAATACTACCTCCATATACTTCATCATCTGTAGGTTTTATTTCTGCCGTCGCCTCATAAAATGCACTTTCTATATAAGTATAATCTTCCGCAACAAATTTTTCTCCTATCTGCGAATGGTTCTCCTCATCTTCCGCCGGAGTTGCATCAATAATATACACATACTCATCATTATGCTTATTTAATGTATATACATATCTAAGCTTTCCCTTGCATGAATCTTTAACCTTTTGTAGCTGTTTTTGTAGTTTTAAATATGTTTCATTCCCTTCATCTTCTGGTTTAGTGATCTTTGCGAGTTCCTCAGCGTCTAATGTCACAGCCGCATGTGAAGCAAGTAAAATAAGATTTTCCCGAATTTCTTCTTTTAAGGCTTTATAACTCAAATCATAAATAGTCAAACTAGAAATGGCAGATACCAATGTAATTAGCACAGTCAGGATGATTGTTATTTTAATACCTAAACTTAATCTATGTATTCTACTCGCATTTAATATATCTTTATTTTTCATATCTATATTTCTACTCAAGTCCACCACTCCCCAAATCAGATTACGCACCCAAATATAAAGAAATCTATTTCATGCATCTATTTTACACTAGTATTATATTTATTTCAAGACATTTTCACATAATAATGTCGAATTATTTTCGTCTTTTTGCTTTTAAACCCAAAGAGATTAAACACAATAAAGAACCTCCCTTACGGAAAGTCCTTATCTAGTAAATAATCATTTTTAAAATTCATTAATTATTCTTGTATATTACATTCCCTACATGCTCTATCTTACCTTCTCTACACTCATCTTCACTGTTTCTCCGTTTACATCCCATTCCTTTTCGTACCCACCATTAATGCCTACAATTATAGTGTCCGCCAATGTTTCATATGCTATTTCTGCTTTGTTTTTTTCTATTATCTTTTCTATCCTTTCTGTTCCTTTGTACATTAATTTTATATGATTTTGAACTTCAAAATCTGCTTCTTTTCTCATAGTTTGGATTTTGCTTATTAGCTCACGTACAAACCCTTCTTCTATCAGTTCTTCTGTCAGTTCCGTTTCCATAACTACTACTGTTTTTCTTTCTTCGCTAACTACATATCCTTCTTTTTTTTCTATTTCGATAAGCAAATCTTCAGCTGTTAGCTCAATTATTTGCTCATCTATCTCAAATCTCAGTAGTCCCACACTTACCAGTTCTTCATGTGCCTCATTACCATCAATATTAGTAAGCTTTTGGCGTATAGCGCCTACTTGATTTCCATATTTTGGTCCTACCGTTTTAAGTTGTGGTTTAAATACATATGTTGTAAACTCTGATAAATTATCTTTAAATTCACATTGTTTTACATTTAGCTCGTCTTTAACTACATTTACAAAGTTTTCTGGCAACTTGTGCTCTGTTTTTACTAATATTTTTGATACTGGCTGTCTGTTTTTTATATTTGAAATATTTCTGCAAGCACGTCCTGCTACAACTATCTTTAATACTAAGTCCATGTTGTCTTCAAGTTCCTTATCAATGTGAGATTTTTCATATTTAGGATAATCGCATAAATGAACGCTTTCTTTTGCTTTTTCATCCACACTTTTCACTAAATTTTGATATATCCCCTCTACCATAAAAGGTGTAAATGGTGCTGATACCTTTGCAAGTCCACAAATCACAGTGTATAGAGTCATGTATGCATTTATTTTGTCTTGCTCCATACCTTTTGCCCAGAATCTTTCTCTAGATCGCCTTACATACCAGTTACTTAATTCATCTACAAAATCATCAAGTTCACGAGTAGCTTCTGTTACATAGTACGTATCCAGATATTGGTCAACATTTTTTATAACTGTATTAAGTCTTGATAATACCCATTTATCCATTACTCCTAGTTTGTCATATTCTAGTTTATGTCTTGTAGGATTAAAATCATCTATATTTGCATATAACACGTAGAATGCATACGTATTCCACAGTGTACCCATAAACTTTCTTTGAAACTCTACCAAATACTCTTCATTAAATTTCGTAGGTAACCATGGCGCACTACTTGCTAGAAAGTACCATCTCGTCGCATCTGCCCCGTATTTGTTTAAAACATCCATTGGCTCAATTCCATTGCCTTTAGACTTACTCATTTTCTTACCATTTTTGTCTTGCAGATGACCTAAAACTATTACATTCTTATATGCTGCTTCATCAAATAATACAGTCGATATTGCGAGTAATGAATAAAACCATCCTCTTGTTTGATCTACTGCCTCACTTATATAATCTGCTGGAAAATTTTCATCGAATATTTCTTTGTTTTCAAATGGATAGTGCCACTGTGCAAAAGGCATTGCTCCTGAGTCATACCAGCAATCTATTACTTGACTTACTCTTTTCATATCATTTCCACACTTGTCACACTTTATAAATACGTTATCTATATAGGGCTTATGCAGCTCTATATCGCTAGGACAGTTTTTACTCATGCTTTTAAGCTCTGCTATGCTACCTATCATATGTCTATGTCCACACTCACACTCCCATATAGGAAGTGGCGTACCCCAATATCGGTCACGCGATAATGCCCAATCAGTCACATTTTCTATCCAATTCCCGAACCGTCCTTCACCTATAGTCTTTGGAAGCCAATTTATTGTATTATTATTTGCTATTAGTCGGTCCTTTACTTCTGTCATCTTTATAAACCATGTATCTTTTGCATAATATAAAAGTGGCGTATCACATCTCCAACAGTGAGGATAAGAATGTTCATGTTCCATTTCCTTATATATTAAATTCATATTATCTAAATATGTTATTATCTGTGGGTCAGCTTTTTTTACAAATATACCTTTCCACGGCTCCACTTCCTCAACAAACTTGCCTTGAAAGTCGACAAGCTGCACAAATGGCAAATCATATCTATGCCCTGTATCTGCATCCTCTATCCCAAATGCAGGAGCAGTATGAACTATACCTGTACCATCTGTGAGAGTTACGTAGTCTGCACATGCCACATAAAAAGCCTTTTTGTCTGGCTTTGTAAAATCAAATAATGGTTCATATTCCATATATTCTAAGTCTTTACCAGTATACTTTTCCATCAACGCATATTCTTCTTCTACCACGCTTTCTACAAGTGCTTCTGCGAGTATATAATATTCTTCGTTACATTTCACCTTTACGTATGTTTCATTCGGATTTACCGCTAAAGCTACATTCGAAGGCAGTGTCCATGGCGTTGTTGTCCAAGCCAAGAAATACTCATTTTTTTTATCTTTTAGCCTAAATTTAACAACCACTGTTTTATCCTTAACATCTTTATAGCCTTGTGCAACCTCATGACTAGACAGTGGCGTACCACATCTTGGACAGTAAGGCACTATTTTATGTCCTTTGTAAAGTAATTCTTTATTCCATATTTCTTTTAGTGACCACCATACAGATTCTATGTATTTATTATCATATGTAACGTATGGATCATCCATATCAGCCCAAAAACCTACTTTATCGCTAAACTCTTCCCACAATGATTTGTACTTCCAAACATTTTCTCTACACTTCTTTATAAATGGCTCTATTCCGTATTTTTCAATTTGTTCTTTTCCATCAAGCCCTAGCTCTTTTTCCACCTCAAGTTCAACTGGCAATCCATGAGTATCCCATCCTGCTTTTCTTAATACCTTGTACCCCTTCATAGTTCTGTATCTAGGTATTATATCCTTTATAACACGTGTTATTATATGACCTGCATGTGGCATACCATTTGCTGTAGGTGGCCCATCATAAAATGTAAATACAGGACATCCCTCTTTTTCTTCCATGCTTTTTTTAAATACATCCTTTTTCTTCCAAAACTTTAAAACCTCTTCTTCTCTTTCCACAAAATTAAGATTTGTATCTACCTTTTTGTATAACATAATTTTCTCTCTCCTTTTATAAAGATTCTTCAACATAAAAAACTCGTCGTAAATTATTAATATAATAATCTAGGACGAGTCTTTTACCCGTGGTACCACCTTTGTTTAAGTTGAAAGTTGAAAGTTGAAAGTTGAGAGTTATAGTTCTTTATAACTTTTCACTTTCAGTTTCAAATTTAAACTTTCTCGTTTTCCTTTAACGCAGGCATACGTTTAACTTTACTAATGTCTAGCATCTATTAATATATGGCAGGCAAGCCTTGCCACTACTAGTCACGTTCTTTTAACTACTCATGGATGATTTTCTGCATACTGTACTTGACTAGGCTCACACCACATCCTAGCTCGCTTAACTTTCCTTGTATACATACTCTTCCAATCAACGTTTTAATTATTACCAATTATATCACATTTATACAATTTGTAAAGCCCAATTCTGAAACTTTTTTTGAATGAACTACCACGCAACAGAGACTGAGGAGATTAATATACTCTTTTTCTATTATTTAGAATACTCACACCCACAATAATCTTGCCTATACAAATCATATTTTTTACTTAATTCTATTGACTTTTTATAGCCCTCATTCTTCTTGAAATCAGAATAAAGCCACTTTATGCCTACTTCTTTTTGTATTAGCTCCCCTATCTCATTTATTTTTTCTGCATTTTTATGTGGGCTCACAGTGAGAGTAGTACAAAAATAATCATAGCTTTTTTCTTTTGCTATCTCTGCAGTCCTTATCATTCTAAATCTAAAACACCTAACACAGCGAGCTCCGCCCTCTTTTTCACCTTCATAGCCTAATGCTATTTGTTCAAATTTTTCTCTCTCATATTCTATATCTATTATATTAATATACTTATCTTGTTTTATTTCATTTATAAGCCGTATTTGCTCATCCTTCCTCTTTAAATATTCTTCCTCCGGATATATATTAGGATTATAATATAAAACGCTTATATCAAAGTAACTTAATAAATACTCAATAACATAAGTGCTACAGGGCGCACAACAGCTATGCAACAGAAGTTTCGGCTTCCTTTGCATAGCTGTCGTTTCTTTTAAAATTTCATCTAAAACTTTCTGATAATTCATCTTCATATGCGTACCTTCCTTTTTATTAGCTAGCCCAGTACCCTAATTTATCTAGATTTTCAATTTGTTTTTTAGCTAGTTTACCACTCGGAATTTCTGAATCACTTTGGAAATATGCATAATTGGCTATTCCTTCTCCATATATGCTAAATAATATTTTTTCTTGTGCACTAAGCTTTTGGTCATAAAACTCCTCTAAGTTAAACTTTGATTTAACTTTAGATGTCAAAATATTCTTTATTTCATAAGCTATATCTCTTTTAGGCACTATTACTTCCGCATCTTTGCATAATATCTTGGCAAGTTCTCTTTGTAAATTTTCCTTTGCTTCACCATTTCCATGATTTATATATATTTGTTTCGGTTTTTTCTTAAAGTTCTCTATAAAATCTATCAACCCTTGCATGTCAACATGTCCTGACATTCCTTGTAGTGTTTTTATTTTAGCTCTTTGTTTGTACTTCTCTCCACTTATTTTAATATTTCTTTTCCCTTTTCTTATTTCTCGTCCGAGTGTTCCCTCTGCCACATATCCACTAAATATTATAGTGTTTCTCTCGTCGCTTATGTTATTTATTAAATGTTGTTTTACTCTACCAAAATCAGCCATCCCACTAGCTGATATTATTATCATACTCTCATCTTTCGTAGATAAATACGTTGACTCGTCTAATTCGCTGACAAGTTTTAGTTCTTCAAACATTAAAAACTCTTCTTTTTTTTGATATTCTTGCTTAATTTCTTCGTTTAAATAATCAATGTTTTGTAATAATTTATCAAAAGCTTTTATCGCAAGTGGGCTGTCCACATATACTGGTACTTTATACTTCTCATCTAGACCTCCATAAATGCTTTTAATATATTTAACCAACTCTTGCGTTCTTCCTACTGCAAAAGCTGGAATCAATAATTTTCCTTTTTGATTAACTGTATCAATTATTGCTTGTCTTATCTGTTCCTCTACGCTTACTACTTCGTCATGCAATCTATCTCCATAAGTCGCTTCAATCACAACTATGTCTGCACTTTCTAGACTTTCATAATTGGGCAACATATTATTATTCTGATTGCCAATATCACCTGTAAAAACTATCTTTGTTTCCTTGTCATTTTCCTTAACATACATCTCGATAAATGCTGAACCTAGCATATGTCCTGAATTTATCATTTTTATGTGTATATTATTTCCAAACTCAATTTCTTTGTTATAATCTACACACTCAAAAAAAGTTAAGCTTTTATATGCATCTTCCATATCATATAAAATTACCTCTTTTTTCTTTTTATTTGGCATATCCCATTTTTTCATTTTTTGCTGAATATACCCACTATCTGGCAACATAATATCACACAAATCCTTTGTAGGCTTTGTGCAAATAACCTTACCTTTAAAACCTTTTTTTACTAAATAAGGAATTCTTCCACTATGGTCTATATGTGCATGAGTAAGCAATATATAGTCAATATCCTTTGGATTAAAATTTAGATTTCTTGTATTTAAATGTTCTACTGCATTCCCCTCATATAAGCCACAGTCAATAAGTATATTTTTATCATTCGCTTTTACTAATGTACATGAACCTGTAACAGTTTCAGTCGCGCCTTCAAATAATATTTGCAATGGCTTCACCTTCCTCTAATACTAATAATACTATATTAGTATAGAAAAAGCAATGTCAAATTTGAGTAAAAAAGATAGGAATTATTCTTTGCATTTTTGTACATTTATAAATTCTTAATACATATTGTATGAGAAAATAATTTATTTGTCAATGAAATTTATAAATACGACCGCACAAAAGACGCACATTTTTTTATGCGTCCTCTGATATAGCAAAATATTTTTATATAATTAACGGCATTTGCACATGAACTACTTTCCGCGATATCTGGTTAGCACTCCATATCTTTTCTATTCCCAAAAGTTGGTTAACTGCAATATTTGGTATATTTATGTCTGCTCCCATACATGAGTTCTGTATACCACCAGACATCCTCGTGTTTACTTCCAATAAATAAAGTTTATCTTCATGATATTTAAATTGAATATTACACGGTCCAAAAATGTCTACTTCTTTATAAAACTTTTACAAATATTTATTATTTCTTCGTCATATCTAATTTCAGCCACACGAACACCCATTTTAATTCTAGGTATTATGATCAAACCTGCACCTGTTCTTAAGCAATCGACACTTACTTCATATCCTGACAGATACGGCATTACTAACATCTCTGGAAAAGTATCCTTTTCGCTAAGTGCACTTACTGCATCTTTGAATGTAATCTTCATTCCAGGATCTCTATATAATCCGTTATATCCCCCCATTAAATTATCAATTACCCTAAAACTAGTTGCACCTTCACCTTTGGTAAATTTAAAGCAAGCTCGTTCAAAAGTTTTTGTAATCTCTTCATATGCCTGCAAAAATCTTTTACATTATTAACCTCATATCTTGGAGGTATATATCCAATATTAAATTTACTAAATAATTGATAAGTTTTCTCTTTATCATTTAGAATTGATATCTTATCATAATCTCTTTCTACCAAAACTTTAACATTTGCATCATCAAATAAATCTAGTCTTTTTGAAATTGCTTGCATTCCGCGTCTTGGAACAAAAACATCGATCAAATTGGCTTTACAAAAGCTCACACAATATTCTACATATTCATTATCGTTCGAAAACCTAGGCTCTATAAACCACTCATCACATGCTAACTTAATCACGGAGTCAGGATTTTCATTAGTTCCTACTATATGAAAATTTATGTTGTTATCCTCTTTTAGTAAATTAATAATATGATATGCTGTACTAAACCAATGGTTGAACCATACTCTAACTGTCCTTTTCATCTTTCTTACTCCTTACATTCTCAGCTGTATTTTTGTACCAATTCCATTAGACCAGGGTCTGTAGTGGGCTGTCCCATCGCATTAAATTTCCAATCACCTTGGTAACGGTATATTTCTCCAAAAATCATTGCTGTCATATTATCATAGTTTTCTGACAAATTGAATTTGAATAGCTCTGCTTTAGTATCTGCATCTACTAATCTTATAAATGCATTTTTTATCATTCCAAAATGTTGTTTGCGTTGTACTGCTTGATAAATATTTACTACAAATACTATCTTTTCATAATTTGATGGTACATCAAGCAAATTAACAGCTATTTGTTCATCATCACCATCACCAGCACCTGTCAAATTATCCCCCATATGCTTCACGCATCCAGATTTATGTGCTAGATTTCCAAAGTAGACTACATCACCTTTTTCATTTATCTTATTACTTGCATTACATAGTATTGCTGATGCATCACAGTCAACCTGTGGACTCTGTCCTCCACCCATTAGAGATCCTAAAAAGCTTTTTCCTTTACTTGCAGCAGAATCAGCTTCATCCCATCCTAACCCTACCATGATTTTTTTTAACGTAGCATTTCCTTTTGTTAAATCTACTTTTTGTCCTTTTTGCAAATTAATTGACATATTTAATCCTCCTTTTGTTTTTGCGGAACTTCCCGCTTTTATCTACCTAGTGAAAGTCCTAGCTTTACTAACCAGTTTCTAAAGCTCTTAGGATTTCTCGTTTGAATCAATATAACTCCAGGTCCTTTGAACCTACAAACAAGACATTCCCCTGACATAATGCTTGAAACCCAACCATTTGAAGCTTTTTCTATCTTATATTGCATATGATCGGCCCACGCAACTAAATGACTATTATCTACAACTATCTCTTCACCTTCGTTTAAGTTTATTGCATGTACTGCCCCATAACTGCTTAGAAATACAACACCTTTACCGCTAACATTTAATATAAAAAAACCTTCTCCTGAAAATAATCCTTGCATTAAGTTCTGACATTTTGTATCTACCTGAATACTATCAGAAGCTGCTAAGAATCCATCTTTCTGTACCTTAAGCCGATAACTACCATCCAGCTCCACATCTACTATTCCTCCAGGCTGAGAATGTCCGAATAAAACTTCACCATCACCACGACTAGCAGTAAGATATTGAAAGAAAAATTTTTCGCCTGCAATCATACGTGTAATTCCTCCAAGTATGCCACCTTCGACACCACCTGTTACATCTATTGTATTTGACATTGCAATCATAGCATCAGCTTCGGCTTTTATCTTTTCTCCTCGCTTTAATTTATATCTAACGATTGGAAAAGCTTCCTGATAAAGAATTTCATAATCCAAAACAATCACCTCCCTATACTCATATTATGTAGGTAACTCATTCATTTATTAACAATACCCTGTCCATAATCTAGCGACAGGGTATTTGTCATATATTAAGCTACATCAATACCAAAGTTACCACATAAAGCCTTAAGTCCGCCTTGGAATCCACTACCTATTGCATTGAACTTCCATTCAGCACCATTTCTATATAATTCAGCAACAACAACTGCTGTTTCAATTGAGAATTCTTCCCCAAGGTCATATCTCATAAGCTCTACGTTTTTGTCTTCATCAAGTATTCTAATGAAAGCGTTAGAAACCATTCCAAAATTTTGTTTTCTTGTTTCGCCATCGTAAATTGTAACTGTAAAACTAATTCTTTGCACATTTGCAGGTACCTTTGATAAATCTATTTTGATTTGCTCATCGTCGCCATCTCCATCACCTGTTAAATTGTCACCTAAATGTACAACTGATTCACTTGAATGCTTTAAATTACCGTAAAATATGAAGTCTTTGTCATCCCCTACCTTGCCAGACTCTGCAAGTACAAAAGCTGCTGCATCTAAGTCAAATGCACTGCCTCCATCATACTTATTTGTATCCCAACCTAATCCTACTACTAATTTCGTAAGTCCTGGGTTTGTTTTTGTCAAATCTACTTTTTGTCCTTTTTGTAAACTAATTGCCATAATTATCTCTCCTTTATAATTTAATATTATTTATTATATAAAAATGCAAAATATTTTGCATTTTAAATCGTATTTAATTCTTTGTTTTTATAACTAGCTTTCTTATTAGATCAATAGGTATTATTGTCATAGCAAGTAAAATCACTATTATCAATTCATTTATTGTAAGACCTGCACATCTTAGTATTACACCACCAAAATATGTCATTATTAGCTGAACTACAGATATTAGTAAAATAACTTTTAAAAATCCTTTGTTTTGACCTATGTTATCAAACAAATTCATTTTATCTGTTCTTGCATTAAATGCATTAAATACTGCTGCAAATACGAAGAATGTAAAATATCCAGTTAACAGATACGCATTTGTGTCACTTTCTCTAAATAAAGTAGCTCCAATAGGTGTAAATAACATAATTATACTAATTACAAAAACCCAAAGGCTACCCGTAAAAATCGAACTCCACATATTATTACTTACAATATTCTCATCTCTACGTTTTGGTTTTTCATTCATGAATCGCTTTAGTGCTGGTTCTGCACCAAATGCCAGAGCTGCTAGTGTATCCATTACTAAGTTAATCCATAAAATTTGTGTAATTGATAACGGATGATACCCCAAACCAAGAAGCGGTGCTATAAATGAAATAAGAACAGCTGCAACATTGATTGTTAATTGAAAAATTATAAACTTTCTTATACTATTAAAGATTGTACGTCCATATAGTATAGCATTCTCAATCGAGCTAAAATTATCATCCATTATAACAATGTCACTTGCTTCTTTAGCTACTTCAGTTCCTCCACCCATTGCAAACCCTACATCGGCTTTTTTTAGAGCAGGCGAATCATTAACTCCATCACCTGTCATACCTACAACAAGATTTAGCTCCTGAGCAATTTTTACAAATCTACTCTTGTCGCTAGGCAAAGCCCTTGCAACAACTCTAATATCTGGAAGCTTTTTCTTAAGTTCATCATCAGACATTTCTTGTAGTTCATCTGATGTATATACGAGGTCTGTACTATTTTTAAGTAGCCCTGCTTCTTTTGCAATTGCAACAGCTGTGTCTTTACGGTCTCCCGTTATCATAACAACTTGAATACCAGCATTTTGTACTTCGACGATTGCTGAGATGGACTCAGGTCTGATTTCATCACGTATACCGATTACCCCAAGTAATGTCCAATCTCCTTCTGGTAATTCATCTTCGCCAAGTTCACAATCCGCAATTGCAAGTGCTAACACCCTAATTGCACGGTTAGCCAATTTATCAATTTGTTCCTCTAAAACTCTTACGTTGGTAAGTGACTGCTTCTCACCATTAGCATCAAAGTAATGTCCACATTTTGAAATGATGCGTTCAGGTGCACCCTTAATCAAGGTACAATCATAATCCCCATGTACTTGAGCTGCAGAATATTTGTTTTCGCTGTTAAAAGGTATTGCATTAATAATTGATGCACTTACTAAATCTCCTTTACCAGCAATAAAACCTATAATTGCACGTTCAGTTGCATTTCCCCCAATCACCTTAATATTAGGATAATCTCCCGTAACAATTGCATTTGTATTATACTGAATGCTAAGAGATAATAATTTTCCAAGTTCACCAGTAATTTGTGAATGATTGTTATATTCCTTGCCAGCACCATCTACAAAAACAACAGCTTCTAGCTGACCTTTCGTAATTGTCCCAGTCTTGTCACTAAAAAGAATGTTTAAGCTACCCGCTGTTTCGATTCCTGCAATTTTACGAACTAGTACATTATCTTTTAGCATTTTACCCATATTAAGTGCTGAAACAATGGCGATCATTAGTGGCAAACCTTCGGGTACTGCCATAACGATTATGATTACTGCAAGGATTACTGCTCCGACAATATCATTTACAATAGTCATCCAATTTGAAGAATATTCCATGATTCTAGCTACGTCAAGACCATTATTCATAACTATTCTCTGAAACAGATATGCAATTGCAATTGCAATACCTCCTATATAACCAAATTTACTAATATCATTTGCAAGTTTACTTAATTTAACTTTTAAAGGTGATTCTCTATCCTCTTCTAGCTGTAATTCATTTGCTATCTGTCCATATATTGATTTGTCACCTACTATTGTAACGCTCATTATTGCATTACCATAACGGGCAACCGTCCCACGAAATACTTTATATTCGTTAAGAAAATCCACTCCCGTACCCTCTTCAACATAATCTTCTGGCATTGCTTTCTTAGTTGCTTCTTTACTTTCTCCATTCAACACAGATTGATCAACTTTTATATTTCCATCGATTAATATTCCATCCGCAGGAATCTTGTCCCCAGATTGAATCATAATAGAGTCTCCTACAACTATGTCATCTATCGAAATTTCTATAATATCTCCATTTCTATAAACCTTACACTTAATCTTTGACGCTTCTTCTTGAAGCTTTTGAAATGCATTTTCATTCCGATATTCTGAAAATGTTGATACCAAAGTCGCGAGTATTACCGCAAGTGCGATACCTACCGATTCATACCATTCTGCTTGCCCAAGAAAAACAAAAATCACATTAATAGCAAGAGCTATACATAATATTTTAATCATAGGATCGCCAAAATTACCCATTAGCTTGTCCCAAAAACTTTCTGTCTCCACTTTACTGAGACTATTATCACCATACTTGTCTCTTGATTCTATTACCTGTTCGTCGTTTAACCCAATCTTTTTAATCATTTTACATCCTCCATTTCATTGTTGCAACTATCTTTTTTACTATCAATAATGAAATAGTATCAAATTTTATATTCTTTGTCAATGTATATTCAAAATATTTCCCCGTTACTTTTAACTCTACCTCTAAACCGTAACGTTTTTCTCATACCGGCTGAAACCGGGCTAAAAAATAAACACCTCTTGTTTACAACAATCAAAAATTATGTTATAATCTTCAAGCATATTTCAAAACATAAGTTTTGATAAAACTAATTGTGTACATATAGCAAGTAATTAAATCTGCAAAATATAATTGTTAAATAATTATATTTTCAAAAATTTAAAACGAAAGGAATTAATTTAACATGAAACACTTTAGAAACTTAGATAAAAAAACAATTATAAACACTTTCGAATATCTACCACAACCGTTTAACAAATTTACACAAAAAGATGTTTTAGCAAATGCGCTTGGAGCCACAATGTACACGCAGGGTATAAATAAAGATATCGCACAAAAGCTGATTAATCAAGACTTTCATGGACTTACTTCTAATGTATTATGTCTTGAAGACTCAATTGGTGACGATGATGTAGCTGAAGCACAAATAAATATTTTTAATCAACTTGAACTTTTAGAAACATCAATAAAATCCGGAATAATGCACGTTGATGATTTGCCACTTTTATTTATAAGAGTCCGCAGCTTAGGACAGCTAAAGATTTTTCTAAGAAAAGCTGATAAATTGGGTCTTATTTGTGGATTTAACATTCCAAAGTTTTCGACTAGTAATGGATATGAGTATTTAGATGCTATACAGAAAGCAAATGATAAATTCAATCAAAGGTTTTATGCAATGCCAATACTTGAAACATCTGAAATTATTTATAATGAAACAAGAATTTCAGAACTTGCTAAAATGAAGTCTATTATTGATGATTATAAAAATTTAATTCTTAACATTCGTGTAGGTGGAACTGACTTTTCAAGCTTATATGGCATCAGGAGAGGGATAGATTTCTCAATTTATGATATTTTCGTCATAAGTCACTGCCTTTCAGACATAGTAAATGTATTCGGAAGGTCAACTGAAAATTATACTATTTCAGGACCAGTGTGGGAGTATTTCCCTGATAGCAATAGAATGTTAAAACCTCAATTAAGAGTCACCCCTTTTATAAAAAAAGGAATTAATGGTCCAGAAGAAAGAATCGACATTATCTCAAAGGAAATTGATGGTCTTATCAAAGAGATTATTCTTGACAAAGCTAACGGATTTACTGGAAAAACTATTATTCATCCATCCCACATCACCTATGTTAATGCTCTTCAAGTAATTACTTATGAAGAATATCATGATGCTTTAAGGATTGTTGAAAACCAGGACAAAGGTGCCATTAAGAGTTTTTCTGGCAACAAGATGAATGAAGTTAAACCTCATTATAATTGGGCTGTAAAAGTTCTAAAAAAAGCTGAAGTATACGGAGTTCTAAAGGCAGATGTAGATTATGTTCAATTATTTTAATAAATACCTATAACGATAACAACAGAGTTGAACTTATTTCTTTATTACTCAATAAGTTCACTAATTCTTGCAAAAGATATATTTAATTGTTTCAAATCCATATTAAACATACTTATCTCTCTATATACAGAAGTAATTGTTGCAAAATAAGTTATACATGCTATAAGTATATCTATAGTTAGTATGTTATTAAAATACAACATGCCTAATGAGCCATAAACTAACAACTGAAATAAGGTTTCTATTATTCCAGAGACTACAAGCAACTTATCGTAATTTATATTATAAAATATCCTACTCTTTCTAAAAAATCTGGTAGTAATTCTAAGTTTCCTTAGCTTTTCTGAATCTGGTTTTTCATACAGGTCATGAAGCCTAGCAAAATACTGATCTCCTGATGTTTTCATGTTAACTATATCTTTTTGTATAGGCCTTGACATTACATTAATTCCAAAGTGATACACTACCATATATAATAAAACAATACCGCCGACCATATAGTTTGCAGTTATCGTGATGATGATAGTTATTACAACTAGCTTTACACATTTTATTCCAATTTCTATAATTTCGTCGCCTTTTCGTGTAACGTCAGCTATTTCTTTAAGCCTTTCATTTATTGAAGTAATCGGCATACTCACACCTTTTCTCAAAATATTCACAACTATATCAGTTCTGATAATCTCATTTATGGTATTGCGTAAATAATGCAATAAATAAAACTTGATACCACTAAAAAATATCTCTAATGCCTTAAAGGTAAACAGGAGTAGCATGAAACTTATTATCTCGTTATAACTTTTGTTCGTCAATGAATATATAAGCTTACCCAAAAAAATAGGTTGCATTACTGATACACCTATTTCCAAAAGTGATAGTAGTACTAGTATCGCATATTTCATTTTATATTTTTTTATACATTTAATCCATCTTAATGTTAAAGTGCTTTTTAGTATTTTCATATTTCACCCCTAAAGTCTCTGCATAATAAATATTCAAATAATGTTTTAGACCAAGTTTGAAAAGTTAAGAAATCATCAGTTTCAACATACCTCGTATCCTCACCATTCATCTTTATTTATAATCCAATTATACTCTTTTTTCTAGATATTTCAACATTTTTTTGATATTATGCTTATTATTTATACCAAAAATAAGGTCAAGCAAAACTTGCCTGACCTTATTTAATCTGGATTTGCATTTTCAAAGATTTGTGATTTTTTATATTTATACGGATATTTATGTTTTTAGTTCCTCCCCTGCGAAGGGGAGGTCAGGTGGGGTCACATTGGTTTGATACCAACTCTATGACCCCCTCTTGCTCCCCCTTCGCAGGGGGAGAACTTAGCTGCCTCAATGTTCTATAAATACAAAGCCCTCAGTAAACTTCTATATTGTATAAAATTTTTATCGTGCTAATCAAATCACTCGTTGAATTATATTCAATTGCATTAAATTTCCAAAACTCTTTATATTTATAAATTTCTCCTATTACACCTACATTATTTACTATAATATCACTTTGTATATCCATGCTAAATACTTCCTCTTGCATTATACTATTTATTAATCTTAGTTTAATATTCACTAACATTTGTTTATCTAAATTGTTTTTGCTTTTATAAATCGAGTATCCTATAATTAGTTTTGAAATGTTTGCCGGCACGCTATTTAAATCTATATCAAATTCTTTTTTCTTTTCTATATTGTCAGCGCAACCATCTTCGAACCAGATACTTTTTTCAGTACTTTCAGGATTGTTATAAAAAATTATTCCCTTTTTACTTATACGATTGTTCGTTTCACACACACATATAAAAGCATCAATGTCAAATGTATTTTCATTGTCGCTCTTACATGTAATATCTATTACAAATTTATTTGAATGACCATTAATTTTATTTATATCTATTTTTTCACCTTTTATTAATTGTTTTCCCACTGTTAACTCCGCCTTCAAAATCAAAATCAAATTTTACAAACATCACAAAGCTCCCCAAAACAGCACTATCTAGTAGACTAAATACACTTAGCTGCTTGTTACCATTAAAATATATGGAGTTTGAATTTACATAAATATAATTTTTAAACTTACTTTTCCAGTTAACCATACATATATTATTTGAATATTTATTCGAGAGTAAATTTAACAAAAACATCTTAACTATTTCTGAGCATTTTGAGTTAAACACAATAAAATTATATATGTTTTTTTTGTTAAATCGCCTATCCAAAATCGAGCTTGAAAGTTCAATTTGATCATAATCTGCAATCTCTTTATATATGCTCTTTTTAATATCCTCAAATCCCCCTGCATCATTTTGCATATCACATTGTTCAAGTGAACTTTGAATATCTAGAGATATTAAATATATCTTCAGTAACTCACTGTTTTGATATACATAATACATATATTCGCTCAAATCTGTACACATCTTACTTACATCTTCAAATATTTTATTCGCTGAATCCGATTCCGTTTTTATCCTAAAATATCCATGAAACAATCCTTCAAATTCATCAGAAACATAATATATGTCAAACATAATATTATCTTTTGCGTTTTTAGATTTAACTCTAAGAATCCGTATCTCGTTTACCTCTTTAAAAAGATTATTATAAAAGAATATATGACTCTTTAACTCGAAGTCTGGATTTTTTAGTGATGCTACGCTGCTTTGTATCTCAAAATGTTGCTTTATCAAATTAATACATTCTCTTTTATCCACACTATCACCTTCATTAATTCCATCAGATTATTTATCTCTAAACTGGAGAAGTTTTTGTTTTTGGGTTGTTTCCATTATCACAAGCTCTTTTTCTACCATCTGACGTTTTTGACGACCCTCTGAATAAATTTTCATAGATTCTTCTATCGTTTCAAGTAGCTTAGTATGAGTTTCCTTTAATGTTTCTATACTTATAACTCCTCTTTCACTTTCTTTTGCAATTTCAATAGAGTTCATTTTTAAAATATCAGCATTTTGCTTTAACAAATCTTCAGTTGCATCTGAAACATTCTTTTGTAACTCTAGAGCTGTCTTTTGCCTATTTAAAGAAATCGTTAATGCTAATTGATTTTTCCAAATAGGAATAGTAGTAAGTACACTCGCCTGAATCTTATTAGCTAATATCTTATCATTGCCCTGAATAATACGTATTTGTGGCATCGTTTGTCTAGCAATCTCTCTACTCAACTTTAAATCATATATTCTTTTTTCTATTTCAGACAACATCTGAGAAAAATCATTATATTTTTGAATATCTACCATGTCTTGCGTTTGTTCAGCTTTGTTTTTCAGTTCAACAAGTACTGTCTCAGAAAGTTCGTTATACTTTAACTCACCAGCAGCCATACATAACTCAAGATTGTGCAAATATTCAAGGTTTTTATTATATAGTACATCAAGTACATTAATGTCTCTAATTAATTCTTTTTTTGCTGTGTCTAATGCAACAACAATTTTGTCAACTGTATCAGTAACATTTTCAAGCTTTATCTTTTCACTAGTCATTTTGTTGGCAAAAGACTTTAAAAAAGGAATTTTAGATATAAAAGAGTCATTCTCTTTCAATCCTTCTAGGTCAACACCTTTTATAGTAGTGAGTAGCGTGGTAAGATTTGCTCCAACAGCACCGGTATCCTTAGTTTTAACACCTTCTAATAATCCATCTGCAAATTTTGCAATACTACTTTGAACTTCTGATCCTAGACCTTGAACATCGCTTGAACTAGTCAAATTCATATTGTCCTTCATTTTCATTAAAACTTCTTTGTCTTGCTCACTAAATTTAGATAAATCTACATCTCGTTTTGTCCCAACTGGCACAGCAGGTTCATTTACACTTGATACTGCTACAATAGCATTATCCTCTCCTGTAGCTTGAGAATTGTTTTTATCTTCATCAACTGTCTTTAATAAATCTTCAAATCCCACATCAAACAACTCCTCATATATTAAATTTTAAAAATCCATCTTTATTAAATCCTGCAATGTCTTTAAATCAACACTTAGATCCATCTCAGCCTGTTCTTTTATATTACTTATTGTCGAATGCAGCTTTTCATTTGCTATTTTTAGAACACTCAAAAGTTCATTTTTCTGAACTAATAGCGATGTATTTTCGTCAAAATTAACCATTATATCTTTTATCATATCGATATATTTTAGTAAAAACAACTCTTTTACTGAAATTATTTTTTCCATATTTTTGTTATAAAAATCAACTATAAAATAATAATATGCCAAAAACAAGAGCAAGCTTGAGAATAAATACTTACCTTTGATTTTATAAAGTTTACTTTCAATTTCATCTAATGAAATCTTGGCATCCTCCATCACTAATCTCTTTTGCTCTTTCACATCTTGCTGTACGACTACCTTTTCATCATCTTGATTATTATTTTTTCTCTTAAATAATCCAAACATTATAATCACACCTTTTGTGGATTTATTGTACCATTTTTATTTTTTCATGTCAACCAAAATTTATTTAAACAAACTGTGAATTAACTCAGGTTGATTTAAATTCCGATGTCCCATTTTAAATCTTTCAGGGTCGGTTCCTTCTTTTTAGGAACTGTCCCTATTATTTGATTTGGAATTAGTAGCTTTATAGTGTAATACCCTATTACTTGGATAAGTTAATGTATCATTCTGTTTTTGTTTTTTCTATGGGGACAGTTCCTAAAAATAAGGAACCGACCCCGTTGTGATTTACATTTTTATCTCAAACGGGACATCCTAACTTTATTCAAGTGTGAATTAACTCATGGGTGCTGAACTTGTAACCTATAATGCTTGGACAAACAAATAAATGCTTTTACACTTTCGCATTAATAAGCATTTATTATGAGTTCATGTATTCGGCATTTTTGACAACTCGCTCACGAGTGCTTTAACTCCCTTATACTAAGCACATCTATACCGTATTTAGTGTATATGCTAGTAACATCTAAAGTTGTTATATCATCTTTCATAAAACCAAGCTTCTTAGCAATATTATAAACATCTTCTTCATTTGTACCTTCTATCTCTAGATAAGTTGGAATAAGTGGCTATGAATCTATCTCTACCATTACTCCATCTAGTTTATAACTCGTTCTTTTGTTTTCCTGATAATTTTTATGGTTATAACCCAGCTTTTCAAGTATTTCATACATAGTTTCAAAATTCCCAACCTCAGTCTCTAACTCTTTAGTTCCATCTACTGTATAGTCGTGTATTTCTTTTATTGCAATGGTTGTTTTTTTACCATTAGTCCTAAGCCTAATCCAACTATTTTCCTTTACAGGCGTAAAATCATATGTGCATCGTTTCAAATCATACTCACCTATCTTTTCTGCCCCAAGTTCATCTAACTTCCTTACTACCTTATCTACATCAACTTCAAGGACCCTAATTTCATATTCCGTATTCATATGTAAACCCCCTTATTATAAAATATTTAAAGAATATTATCATGTTTTAGAATATCATTTTTACCTATTTAATGCAACAACAATTATACAAAATTTTCAAAATGTTGGATTTCTATTACAGTCCCCTATTCCTTGTTATGCAAAAGTCAGGCTTTGTTTTTTCAAAATCGGCGGCTACGCCGCACTGATTTCCTAACTTACTCCCCTTCTCCATTTTTCCTCCTGAAAATGCAGCTCCTCACAAATAAAATTGCCCATCGAGGGCAATTTTATTTGAAGTCCGTTATCGCGTAAGACACTAATTCCGCGGCTCTTCTCTTCCGATATTATTCCATCCTTTTTATTCCCACGTTATCGTATTTGCTTCCCCCACACTAGTTCCGCTCGCTCCATCTAGTGTCATACCCGACGGACTTAAAAACAAAGCGGGGCGAACCCCGCGGTTACCGTTATAGGCGCTGTTGAAGTACACCGAGCCATCCGTGTACACGTAGCGGACGCTGCACGAATCAGGCGCATAAGAGTCCCTTAACCAATAATACCAATACTGTGTTAATGGTGTTGGGTTACTTGTATAGTTACTTTGTGTTACTGCTTCACCTGTTACATATGCTTTTGTCCATGCTACTCCATCTCCCAGTACCCCATTACTATATACATAGTCATTTAGCTCTTTTATTCCTAGTAAAAATACACTTTCTGTTGTATCTTTATAGTATGCACTTGCATAATTTTCTACTGCTGCACTTGCATTTGTTGTTGTATATGTATGACTTGCTGTTCCTCCTGTTTTTGCAGCTGTTGCTGCATCTGTATCTGCTAGTATTGTTTTATGTGTTACCGGCATTATTTTACTTCTTTCTACTCCATTAAAGTTTCCATCTGCTAAGAAGCCTTTTTCTGCGTCATATGCATTGAAGTTACTCCATACCCTTGCTACCGTTGGTGAAAAGTATCCTAGCCAGTCTACTATTCCAGCTCCTGCGCTACTGTTTAGCCATGCTTTTAGGTTGCTTTTATCCCAGTAATTGCTTCCGTATGTTCCTCTATCTGCATCCCCTCCTGCTTCTGTTATCAGGTTTTCTCCTGTTGCGTCAAATGCTTTTAGGCTTATTATTTTATCGCTAAATAACATTAGGTCTCCCTCATGTAGTCCACTTCCTGGATTTGCTGCTAGGTATGCTGCGTCTACTTTGTTTATTACTCTCCATACTATTGGTTGACTTAGATATGTCCCGAATTTTAGGTAGTTTCCTACTGGTACATCTGCTACTACTGGTGGCTCTGGTTCTCCTCCGCTTGCTACTCCTGTTACTTCTACTACTATCGGTGTTACTGTTGCTACTCCACTTGCGCTTACTGCTACTACGTATGGTCCTGCTTGTGGATCTCCTGCTGGTAATGGATTTGTTGGTACTTCTTTTATGTACCCTTTTGTTGCCATATCTTCTATTATATTTGCTTGTGGCATTGCTATTTCTTCTTCCCATAGATATGCCTGTGCTTGCGTTTGTAGTGTTCTCACATTCGCATTATGTGCTATCTGCTTTGCTGTTTGACTTTTGTTCATGAAGATTGGTATCGCTATTGTTGCTAGTGCTGCTAGTATTACGAGTCGAGTAACGCAGAGGAGCCT
>DMOI01000030.1 GCA_003452395.1 Clostridiales bacterium | reverse complement strand
AGGCTCCTCTGCGTTACTCGACTTGTAATACTTGCAGCACTAGCGACGATTGCGATACCTGTATTTACAAATAACGGAGGTAGAGCAAGAGAAATAGCCCATAACGAAACAGTAGCACTCTTGCAAAAGCAAGCACAGGCATACCTGTGGGAGCAGGGAGATACAGGAGTACAGGCAGATATCATAAACGCTATGGTAACAACAGGGTATCTAAGGGAAAGACCAACAAATCCGATAGCAAGCGGGGATGGTTCGGGAGCATTTACCGTAGCAGTAGCAGCAGACGGTAGGGTAACAGTAAGCCCAGGGCTAGTAGAGGTAACCAACACCGCTCAAGGCGGTGGTACGCCACCAGCATCAGACCCAGAATATAATGTAGCGATGGGAGTAAACAAGCCGAAGCTACTAACAGGAATGACACCAATCAAATGGGACGGAAGCATCAATGTAGTCACAACAACAGTAGATGATGTAGCATGGTATAACTACGCAGGAGACGTAGAAGATGGAAGTTATGCGACAAGTGAAAAATGGGCAAATGTACAACTAGGGGATGTAGATAATAGTATGTTTGTATGGATACCACGATATGCATACAGGATAACAGGAGACAATACAGACTCAGCAGCAGACGATAAAATAGAAATAGAATATCTAGAAGGAACAAGTAATACAGCAACAGCTGGATTCACTGTGCACCCAGCATTTACATATGGAGCAACACAGCTCACGGGCATCTGGGTAGCCAAATTTGAAGCAAGTCAAAATGCAAGTACAAACATAAAAGTAGTACCAAGCGTAGCAAGCTGGAGAAGTATAACAGTAAATGATATATATAACAAATGTATTGCAATGAAAACAGGCAGCTATGGACTTAACAGCAGTGAAGTAGACACCCTGATGATGAGAAATAGAGACTGGGGAGCGGTAGCATATCTCTCAGAAGCAGTAAGAGATGGCGTAGAGATATGGATAAACAATGACAGTGAATTTGTCACAGGAAGCGCAGGAAACTCTGCAAGTGCAGGAGCAGATGTAGGAACAATCAGTGACTATAAAAATGCACAATGCCAAAAAGCAAGCACAACCGGAAACGTGTACGGAATCTATGACATGAGTGGTGGTGCTTGGGAGTACGTAGCAAGCTACGTGGCAAACGGAAATGGAAGCCTAACTACAAATGGTGGAAGCCTAGTAACAGCCTATGGAAGTAATAGCGGTGTAGCAGATGTATTAGCAGTAACAGAAGACGGAACACCAACAAATCAAGAAAACTATACTCAAACAGAAGGAAATACGACAGGACTAGCATTACATGAAATAATGAAATGTGGCGATAGTAGCACAAACACAAATACCTTTAAAGGATACGGAGATTACCAATATTTTCCATATAGCTCGTCTCCGTTTTTCATTCGCGGTGGTGTCTACGCTGCTGGTACTTCTGCGGGGGCGTTCGCGGGTAACGGCAACGATGGCGGTGCTAATAGTATTGTTTCTTTCCGTCCTGTTCTGTGTGGGCTTGATTAAAAGTGAGTCTAAGCTTTGGTAGTTTCAAAGCTGTAGAACGAACTTTCTCCTTGTGAGCAACTGCTAACTTGCGACGTATAGATTTGGGAAGGGCAATAGCATAAGCGGCGCACCAAATATAAGGGACGATGGAGGTGCACAAGGAAGTGGCAAAAAACAAAATAGATTCATTTGTACTTTATCAAAAACAAGCAGACTTGCAGGAGTATGCATACAACTTGTTTGTAAAATACCCAAAATCAGAAAAGCAAGGGTTGATACAGGATATGAAAAAGAATATACATGAAGGAATAAGAATAACGGTATACATAAATAAAACATATGAAGGCAGGAAAAAGCTCGAACTACTTAATTAGTAGGAAATATGTATGACGATAAACTCACCTTTACAAAGCTACTCCAGGCACACAAAAGAGCAAGAAAAGGAAAAAGATTTAAACGTGAAGTCATAAAATTTGAAATGGACTTTAAAGTTAATCGCAAATGGAATGAAAATAACAATCGTTTCAAGTGGTACTAATAATAAATGTGTAAAAAACTTGAACAAAATATAAATAAATTAATGTAAAAATGAAAATATAAATGATATAAACAAAATTACATTTCAAAGGGAGAAAAAAATGGACATTAATGAAGTTGTGCTAAAAACTATGACAGAATCTAATAATCCGTTAAAAGCGGGAGAAATTGCGGAGCTTGCGGGTATTGATAAGAAAGAGGTAGATAAGGCAATTAAAGTATTAAAAAACGAGGGTAAAGTAATATCACCGAAAGTATGTTACTACACTATAAAACAATAAACATGCAAGATGCAAACAAAGATAGCGGAGAACATCCGTTTATTTTTGTTTTGCATTTTTCCCCGAAAAATGTTGCAAAAAACATGAAAATTTGGTAAAATGTATAAAGTGTTGAAAATAGGACGATATTTGCTAAAATTTAAGATATTTGGAGGCATAAGTAAATGAGGAAGACATTAAAACAAACACAATTATTAGATTTAAAAATGATAAAGCGCACGGTTACTAGGGGCAAGACTTATCAGGATGGTATGGGTTATTATTTGAATGGGAAGGTCGTAGAAACTAGGTATGACAAGGCTAAAAACGAACTGGTCGGAATTGTAAAAGGCAGAGAAGCGTATAGTCAAATAGTAAAATTTACGGGAGATAGTCTTAGCGAAATAACAAGTTATAGCTGCACGTGTCCTGCTTATGAAAATTATTCGGGGATGTGTAAGCATTTAGTGGCTGCTCTAGTCGCGTATTCCGATAGTAGTATTGAAAAGAAAGTTGAAGAGCCTGTTAGTATTAAAGAAAGTGCTAAGGGGAAAATTAAAGTAGGCGACATAAATGTGCTAAAGAGTATCATCTCACGTGAAAATGCACAAAACAATAAAAAGCAAGTCTACATAAAACCCTGCATAGAGCAGGGGCATAATAGGTATGGTGGGCAGTCAACATTTTATACCTCTTTCACGATGAGAGAAGAGGGTGGTAGAGAATATAAAATGCAGAATATAATAAGATTTGCTTATACTTATATGAATAAATCAAGTTTTGAATTTACAAAAAAATTTATATATAATCCCCTCGAACATACAGTAAGTGAGCCAATGCAAAAGCTTATAGAATATATACATGATAAGGCAGAACATGGAGTTAATAGTTATCAAGGTATTAATGCCGGAGGTGAAGTATTAAATGAAAGAGGTTTCGAAAGATTTTTGAAATTATTGTATGAAAACAAAATACCTTTCAATTTTCAAAATAAATCTATAGTCTTGCACAATATAGTTATTGAGCCTGAAAATTTAGAATTAAATGTTATTCTTGAAAAAGAGAATGACAATATTAAGTTGAAATTTAATGGTGAAAGAAAAGAAAGCATGAAAGCATTAACTCAAAGTAGTAGCTTTTTTCTGTACACAAACGGTTTAACAAAAGAAGAGAAAATCTGGTATGTAGGTAGTGACAAAATTAAGAAGTATGAGTTTATCGGATATATGAGTGAGCATAAAGGTAATGTAAATCTTGGAGCTTGCAAAAAAGAGGATATTGCTGCGATAGTTTCTAACATAAATAGTATTGTGAAAGATTTTACGGTTTCTAAAAATTTATCTGAGAATATTGTAAATGAAACACTAACGGCACATGCGTATCTAGATAAACTTGATGATGGAGTTAGTTTGAAACTAGAATATATTTATGGTGGAGAAAGGATAAACCCAGTACAAGTCCTAAACACTGATAAAATAATAATGAGAAATGAAGACAGAGAACAAGAAATAGGGCAGTGTGTGGAAAGCTTTGGATTTGGTGTGGAAAAAGATATTTATGCACTGACAAATAATGAGAACATATATGATTTTGTTAGTAAAGATTTAGATATATTGAGGGAAAAGGTAGACGAGATATACTATAGTGATGAGTTTAAAAACATAAAGGTGAAACCTAAGACCAACTTCAAAGCAAGCACGCGAATGGGTGATAATAATTTGCTTGAGATTTCTTTTGATTATGGAGACATAGACAAGGACGAAATTCATAACATTTTGAAAGCGTTTAGGCAAAAGAAAAAGTATCATAGGCTAAAAGATGGTAGTTTTCTAAATCTCGATGACGAGAACATACAAGAGATGGAAGACATTATAGGGGAGCTAGATATTAGCGACAAGAGGCTACTAGATGAAAAAATACAAATGCCGATATTTAGGATGATGTATTTAGATAGTAAGCTTAAGAATCTTGATAAATTCGTGCTAGATAAAGATAAGCAGCTCACGAAGCTACTAAAGGATATAAAGACTGGAAAGGATATAAAGCACGAAGTGCCAGCTGTTGTAAAAGATACTCTTCGTGAATATCAAACTGAGGGGTATAAGTGGCTAAAAACACTAGATGCATACAATTTTGGTGCGATACTTGCTGATGATATGGGGCTTGGGAAGACGCTACAGTTTATAACTTTTTTACTGTCTATAAATGATAAAAAAGAACACCCAAATTTAATAGTAACGCCGACTTCTCTTGTATATAACTGGCAATCGGAGTTTGAAAAATTTGCAGAGGGGAAATTTAAGGTTGGGATAATATCAGGGAATAAAGATGATAGAAATAATGTACTAGAAAACTATAAAGATTATGATATACTGATCACTTCTTATCCACTAATCAGAAGAGATGGACACCTATACGAGGACAAAATCTTTGAATACGTGGTACTTGATGAGGCACAGCATATAAAAAACCATTCGTCAATAACTGCCAAAACCATAAAGATATTGAATGCTAAAAAGAGATTTGCACTGACTGGAACGCCGATAGAAAATAATCTACTAGAGTTGTGGTCGATATTTGATTTTATACTACCTGGATATTTACACACGTATAATAAATTTTTGACAAATTACGATAAGAAAATAATGAAAGATGATAATAAGGATGTGTTGAAAAACTTAAACAGGCACATCTCTCCGTTCATACTTAGGAGATTAAAGAAAGATGTGCTTAAAGAGCTACCAGATAAAATTGAGACAAAGATGATAACCGAGCTAACGGGGGAGCAAAAGAAACTTTATGTAGCCGAACTTAGCAAAGCTAAGAAGGAAATAAGTCAGGAAATAAAAAATGAAGGATTTGAGAGAAGCAAGATAAAAATACTAGCGATACTAACAAGACTAAGGCAGATATGCTGTCACCCAGCGGTTTATGTTGAGGGATATAAAGGTGGCAGTGGAAAGCTAGAGCTACTAAACGAGCTTGTGGATGAGGTAGTAGAAAGAGGTGGTAAGGCACTAATATTCTCACAATTTACATCAATGCTTGCGATAATACAAGACGAGCTAAAGAAAAAAGGAATAGAGTACCTGTACTTAGACGGAAGCGTTAAGTCAAGTGAAAGACTCGGGCTAGTAAATAGGTTTAACAATGGGGATATAAAGTTTTTCTTGATATCTCTAAAAGCAGGTGGAACAGGCCTCAACTTAACTAGTGCTGACACGGTAATACACTTCGATCCATGGTGGAATCCCGCAGTTGAAGAGCAAGCCACCGACAGAGCCCACCGCATAGGGCAAAAAAATGTGGTACAAGTAATGAAGATAATCACACGAGGAACGATAGAAGAAAAAATATACGAAATGCAACAAAAGAAGAAAAAACTAATAGACTCTGTAATCACAGAAGGCGCAAACTCTATAACTTCGTTGACGGAGAATGAGATATACTCATTGTTTGAGTGAAAAAAACTTAGAGGGATTTTAGGGGACGAAATCTTTAAAATAGTTACTTGTGCAAAAAATTCTATTAATGTATTTATTGACAAAATTATTAATAATGGTATAATGAATAAAAGAGAATTAAAAAACAGGGGGTTAGTTTATGAAAGTTGAACAGTTATCTTACGATTCTAAAGTATTTAAGGGCGAAATAACACTTGGAGATTTGGCGCAGTGGGTATTAGTATTTGGAAATAGAAATTTGATAGGAGACGCAAAAATATTTGATGAAATACGAGGTATGTACCCAAAGGCTTATATTATGGGATGTTCTTCGGCTGGAGAAATAAGAGATAATGTTGTTACTGATGAATCATTAGTTTTAACGGCGATTTATTTAGAAAAGAGTAATGTTGTATTTAGCGACTTTGAACTTGAGAGTAGTAAAGACTCTTATGAGGTAGGCAAGAAAATTATTAAATCAATTAAAAGAGAAGGACTAGTGCATTTATTTGTTTTAGCAGAAGGCCTCAATATAAACGGTAGTAAATTAGTTGAAGGCATGAGAACAGAGGCAGGGATTGAAGTATCCATTACAGGAGGACTTTCAGGAGATGGAGCTGATTTTAAAGAAACATGTGTTTTAGCAAATGAGTATGCAAAGTCTAACAAAATAGTTGTTGCAGCTTTCTATGGAGAAATTAAAACAAGCTGTGCTTCTGTAGGTGGATGGGATACTTTTGGTGTAGATAGATTGGTAACAAAGTCAGAAGATAATATATTGTATGAGATAGATGGCAAACCAGCACTTGACTTATATAAAGAGTATCTAGGCGATTTGGCTTCTGAGCTTCCAGCTAGTGGTCTGTTATTTCCTTTTTGCTTAACAGATAAGGAAACAGAATCTAGTTATGTAAGGACTATTCTTGGTATCAACGAAGAGGACAAATCGTTAATTTTCGCAGGGGATATTCCAACTAATATATATTGTAGATTAATGAAAGCAAACGATAATAATTTGATTAATGGTTCTAAGCAAGCAGGTGAATTTAGCTTGGAGACGTTTGACTCGGAAAGCGCTGATTTGGCAATCTTGGTAAGTTGTGTTGGAAGGAAGTTAGTATTAAAGCAAATGATAGATGAAGAGGTTGATATTGTAAAAGAAACTTTGGGTGAAAAAACAAATATTACCGGATTTTACTCATATGGTGAAATTTCACCATACAAGAAAGGGACACAGTGTGAACTTCATAACCAGACAATGACTGTAACTCTTTTTTCTGAGTAAGGAGATGATAAAGTGAATGATAAATATCATATTTTACTGAGAAAACAGATAAAAAAAATAATAGGATATGAAAGTGATTATGATTTGCTTCCTGCACAAGTTAAAACAATTTTAGATTTAGTTAATAAAACATATTTTCAAAATGAAAATGAAAAGATACTTTTAGGTAGAAGCATCGACATAAGTTCGAGAGAGTATAAAGAGAGCATAGAAAAAATAAATAAGATGCAAGCACAAATCTTAAGTAACGAAAAGATGGCAGGAATAGGACAGCTTTCAGCTGGCATAGCACATGAAATAAATAATCCGTTAAGCTTTGTACTTGGCAATATGAATATGATAAAAAAATACTTTGTTAAAATAAAAGCATTGTATGAATTAAATAAAGAATTAGTAGAAAATTACGATAAATGTTCGGTTGAAGATTTAAAAAATAAAGTTTTTGAAATCTCTAAGTATATCAAGGATAATGATTTTGACTATATAGCAGAGGATTTGGATGATGTAACAAATGACGGGAAAGAAGGTATAAATAGGATTGCTAAAATAGTAAAAAGTTTACTCAACTTTGCTAGAAAGGGCTACGAAGAAGAGTTTACCAGGTATGATATAAATGGCGGAATAAGAGACACTTTAACCATTGCAAATAACGCTATAAAATATTCTGCAAACGTAAATGAAGAGTTGAATGATGTTCCTTGTGTTCAAGTTATAGCAGGTCAAATAAATCAAGTTATACTGAATTTAATAATTAATGCTACACATGCAATAAAGAGTAAAGGTGTACTAGGGAATATTACAGTAAAAACGTACTATGATGAAAAATATGTGTACTGTGAAATAGCTGATGATGGTTGTGGAATATCGGAAAAACATATAAATAAAATATTTGAACCGTTTTTCACTACAAAACAAGTTGGTGAAGGAACTGGACTTGGACTCAGTATTGCACATGATATAATAGTAGGTAAACATAATGGCAATATTGAAGTTAAAAGTATTGTCGGAGAGGGAACAAAATTTATTATATCTTTACCTATTGATAGATAAAGATATTAAAATAAGGAGCGCTATATGAAAAAAATACTTTTTGTTGATGATGAAGAGCAAATACTTAAAACAATTATTCGATTTTTTAGAACAACTGATTATGATCTGTATACAGCTTCAGATGGTGAAAAGGCACTTGAAATTCTAGCTAAAGAAGATATAAATTTGATAATCAGTGATATGAGAATGCCTTATATGGATGGGTATGATTTGTTGTACAAGGTAAAGACATTATATCCGAAGATATCTAGAATAATCTTGAGTGGATATTCCGACGAAAAAATAATTTTCAAGGCAATCCAAAAAAACATAGCAAAAATGTATATATTTAAGCCTTGGGATGAAGAAGAACTGCTAAATATTGTAAATCAAATATTTGCAGTAGAAGAAATAATAAACGATGAAAGGGTTCAAACATATATAAACAATATAGAAGAGCTTCCTATCATTAAAGCTAATTATCGTAAAATGGTTTCACTTATTCAAGAGGAAGCAGATATAAAGGATATAACTAATGAAATAGAAAGAGATCATCAAGTAGTTTTGAAAATACTGCATGTTGCTAATTCTGCCTATTCTGACGTAGAAACTAAGTCGATTGAGCATGCGATATCTTACTTGGGACTCCAAGATGTAAGCAATATAATAATATCAACTTCTGTGATAGATGCAATAAGCTACAATGGACTAGCTGCCGGAGCAGATATGGATATTTTATGGAGGCATGCATTTATAACAAATCAGCTTGTAAATTTTATATATGACAATATTTTGCGTAAAAAGATTAATCAAGTGCACAATACAGCAGGGTTGTTGCATGATGTGGGAAGGGTATTTTTGTTTAATAGCTTTAAAGAAAAATACGCAGAAGTGTACGAAAAATCTTTAAGAGAAGTTTTTGAAATTGTTGAGGCTGAACGAAATATTTTGGGAGTTACTCATGAAGAGGTGGGAGGCTACCTGTTAAAGAGGTGGGATTTACCTCATTCTATAGTTGAGGCAGCTTTTTTCCATCACAGACCAATGGACGATAGAATAATAGATAAAGAGCTGGTTTGTGTTGTACACCTTGCTGATTATTATTCTTGGAAGGTGACTAATGAAAAAAACTCAACTAAACTTATTGAAGAGGTTTTCACTTATCTAAATATTGATAAAGATAAGTTTGAAGAGGAACTTGAAAAAATGAAAATTGATTAATCTCTTCGGGTTTAATTCC
>DMOI01000056.1 GCA_003452395.1 Clostridiales bacterium | reverse complement strand
TCTGGTACACGTGGTGCTGATGTATATGCTGTGCAGAAAAAGTTAAAAGAACTAGGATTCTACAATGGATATGTGAGTGGCATTTATGGAAAGGATACTGACTATGCAATTAATAAATTTCAGAAAAAGAATAAAATGCGAGTACATAACGCTATTGGTGTGACGGAATTAAAAAAACTAGGGTTCATTCAATTTGAATGATATGCCCTAGTTTTTTGTTTGGATAAGTGAATTATTCAATCCTGACTAAATCTCTAAACCATATCGCTACTCCCTCAAAAAAGCTTGAATAAGCGAATAATTCAGGCCTGACCCCATGTCTTTCTTAAAACACTTTTGTCTATCGATTCTGCTATTTTCTGTGATATTGTCGACTTTCCTACCCCAGCTGGGCCAGTTATTATGTATATTGTCTTATCATTCATACTCAATCACCCTTTCTCCTGACTGCGGATCATTATAATAAAAGTACTCCACCATTAACATTGATATTCTCATCATTTATAAAATCACCTTTATCACTTAGTAAAATTGCTAACTATTCTATTTCTTGAATAATAACTTTGCATTTTTTAAAAATAAGGTTGTTATATTTTACCTTCTTTTATTTGCTTCTTATTTTATTATATACTCCCATCCTGGTTGCCATGCGTTTGTCTTTCTCCAATCATTTTTATTTGCCTCATCCCATGATATACTTTTAGTTAATACTTCAAAAGCTAATTGTGGTGCTCTATGCGCAACTATTCCTATTGTTTTTCCTTGATAGTTTTCTTTTAAAAATTCTATAAAGTCCTCAACTCTTTTTTCCACATCTTTTAAAGATTCTCCATTAGGGAATGGTTCACTAATATGCTCTTCATAGATAACTAGTGATTTAGCTTCTCCATCTAAATCACCATAATTACATTCTCTTAATCTTGTATCTTGAACATGTTCTACATTGGGAAATGCTAACTTTGCAGAATATATTGCTCTTATTAAATCTGAAGTAAATATAATATCAAAATGCGTGTCTTTTCTTATTTCTCCTAGTTTGATTGCCCTTTCTCTTCCTAAGTCTGTTAATTCTACTTGTTTCCATCCACTACATTTTCCTGCTGCATTATCAACTGTTGTTCCATGAACAAAATATATAATTTTAGTTTCCATATTATCTCTCCTTGTAAAACAGGGTAAATTTTACTTTTCATATTTACCACCTTAAATTGACTTTTGATTTGATTATACCATATTCCCAAATATTCGTATATCATTTTACTATAATTTCATTAAAAAAGACCTCTATCTGAGATCTTAGCAAGTAATTATCATTTTTCGTGTTCCATTTCAGTATGTACCCTGATCCACTGCCTCTACAGAAAGTGCCAGTTTTCGGTATAAACTGGCACTTTTATTTTTTATGTATATTCGTTCAATTTCGAAACACAAATTATTGTACTATTAATGGAGTTTCATCTTCTCCGGGTTCTTCAAACCAACTTGCAAATAATTCATAGTGATGGTCTGGTATTTCATACTCATTATCCTTGAGATGTGCATTTCTGTATGCAATTCTTTCTTTTAGCACTTCATCGCTATGCTCCAAGTATAGTAGTTTCACGTCATACTTTGCAAATCGTTCTCGTATATAGTTCCTTTCTTCTCGCTTCCAAAACCCAAAGTCAAGTACCACACTGTGTCCCAAATTAAGCAATCTCTCACATATACGATAAATCATTTCTTTGCATTTTCCTAGCTTTTCATCAAATGCTTCTCTACCCTCTACCTTTCCATAAAAGTGTAGCATGTAATCATCCACACAGAAATGTATTACTCCTTGCTCCTCTTCCATTTTCCTTGCATATGTTGACTTTCCCGAACCTACTTTACCACATAACATATATAATGTAGACATGCTGTCACCCCTCATATTCAAACTTAATGGCTAATCCTCCATACTTTTCTTCCTCTTCTTTCGTATAGATTTCATACATTGCCTCTGCAACCTCTTCTGGATTAGCGTATTCGTCCTGAAATAAACCAAATAAATCTGTAAACATTTCTGTAAAATTTTTATACTCGCATCTTTCGGTTACTATTACCTCAAGCGACTCTTTTAGCTCTGGTAGCTTGAAGAATTCAATCGTATCTCCCTGTTGGATTTTTTGCCGTTTTTCATCATTTACTCTATACTCTATGTTCTTTCTATCTAAAGTGATTTCTTCAAATGATTCCGGTAATAACTTCATTATATGTTTCACGCTATTTCACTCCTCCATCATACTCCCAAAAGCTAAGTTTCCCTTTAACCATTGGCTTATCTCCAAATTCTACTACATCTTCTACTTTAAACCCATATCCATCATAGTCTGATAGCCATGACCCATACACATTCATATCTCTTTTATTCAACTTTTTTGCAATCTCTGATGTAATTTTTACACAATCTGTTAGCGTTACTTTACCTAATATAACACCCGTTGGCATATCACCTAAGTCATACTCCTTAAATCTGGTCTCAAGCGCTTTCTTATCAATACTTTGTCCTGCATGTATAAGAAACTCCCCGCGGTATTTAGTTTTCCATGTGCGAAATTCATATTCTTTATGCCCTTTGATGATCAGGCTTGCATATGGCTGTTTGATTGTAAGTGTTTTCATTTTTAATCACCTCATCGACAATAGCTTTTATTTCCCTCCAAAAATCTTTTAGATTTTGATATGTAAGTGTATTTTCTACATCTTCAGGTGATTTCCATACTAACTCATGCACAAGTTCTTTATTAAATGCCTTAGTGCTCTGGTCTTCGTCACATGCTAAGAAATAATGTGTATCTCCTAAACTACCGCTCGAATCAGCATATGTAACTATAGGTAGTTCTTTAGTTGAAATAATACAACACTTGCGTCCAGTTTCTTCTTCTGTCTCTCTTATAGCACACTCTTCTAAGTTTTCTCCTATTTCTAAATGTCCTTTTGGAAAAGAAAAATCATTCTGTTTCTGTCTATAGATTAGTCCTACTTTTTTGTTATCAATATCTATCAGAATACATCCCGCTTTTTGTATGTTCATTTACGTCCGCCTCCTTACAACTTCATTTCACTTATTCTACCATATTTTCAAATTTTCGTACATCCATTTTTATTATCTTTACACAAAAAATTCCACCAATTTAGTGGAATTTTATTTTTTATCATCTATTATCTCCCAGTATCCGCCCTTATCAGGTCCTACTCTTTTTATAGCTTTTGCATCTTTAAGTTTAGTTATATATCTTTTTACTGTCGCTATACCGTATCCTGTCTCTTTTGCAATTTTATTTGCACTAATTTTTTTGTCTGCCTGTAGCAATTTCAATATCACTTCTTCTTTTACAGTATCATTTTCAGTATCATTTTCAGTATCATGGGCCTTTTTATCATTATCATATTCAAAAGTATTTTCCCTATATTTAAAAGATACCCTTAAAAAATGTTCCATAAATTCAAAGCAGGTTTTATCATATTCTTCAAGTATTCTAAGAACTCCTGAGCCAATGTTTTCTATTAGATCTACATCTTTAAATACCCTTATTAGATCTTGATTCCTTGGAAATGTAATTCCCCTCAAGAATTCTTCTTGGGATAAGCCAAGTGGCAGACCTCCAGTAGAAGTTATTTCAACTCTATCTGAGTAAAATTCTACAATTGGTGTTCCACCATTTGAATAATCGTTATGCACAACTGCATTGATTAGTGCCTCTCTGAATGCAGTTCTGCTTATCATTTGTTTTTCTTCTCTGTATGGGTAACCAATTTTGGCAAAGACCTTATTTTCTGATTCAAATTTATCTAATATTCTATTTGTAGCTGTAATCAAACAACGATTCCCATAGTCTTGATTCTCTATCAGTTCTTTTTTTGTTGTTCCTAGATATTTTACAACTCTTATAGGCAGATTATTTTCATCTGCTAGTAAGTAGGCATTATAATTATATCTACCGTCTTCAGTTAGTAGATTTAAATTTTGTGCAAAACTATTGTTTAACTTCAATTTATGTTCCTCATAGTATATTTTTAGTTGATTAAACGTTAAGTCTTGCCTTGGTGATGGTATTTTTTTTAACGAGTTTCTTACTCTTCTTGAATATAACTCGTCTATATTATCTGTTGTCATTGGTTGCGTCGCACTGCCTATTCTAATATAGCAACCCGTTGGAGACATCCCAAAACTTCTTATGTAGTATGGTTTCTCCGTTCCACTAGAAATAACCACCTTAATAATAGGTTTTCCTTCTAGTTCTTCTTTTACTATGTCAAATAGCCCTAATGTGGAAGGTAATATATTGTTTTTAATTCTGTCCGCGATCTTAAGCTGTAACGAATCCACATCGAATAATTCTACAGGGTTGTAGTCGTCATCTACACCTATGTATATAACTCCACCTTCGTGGTAATTCAAGAATCCTACGACTTCCTTTTCAAGTTTGTCATTTAGCTCTCTCTTAAACTCCACCCTATTACTTTCTCTCATATCACCCATGTTTTCACCTGCCTAACTCTTTTGTATTTATACTATTCCTAACTTGTACAACTTATTCTTATTATACTGCATCTACACATTATTTACAACAATTTTTCTAAATTTCATCCCGCAAATCCTTACATCTACCGACAAGTAGTTACCCCCGAGGTCCACGTGGTACTCTGCCTGGGGACGGTACGGCATTCACGGCACAAGAGGTTATCAAAGTCAGATCGGCTCGAATAC
>DMOI01000049.1 GCA_003452395.1 Clostridiales bacterium | reverse complement strand
GCATTGAGCTAGAGGGGGTCATGATTTAAAATTAAACCAATGTGACCCCACCTAGCACACGATACCGGATAGTTCTAAGTTTCCTACGTCACTAAGAACTAAAACGGTACTGCGAAACTTCTACTATTGCTTATAAAATACATAAGCAAAGTATATAGTTTTCCCCTTCGCAGGGGAGGAATAATACCAAAACCGGAGGTTTTAATTATGTCATATAAGGCTTTATATAGAAAATATAGACCACATAATTTTGATGAGGTTATAGGACAGGAGCATGTAACGGAGACTATAAAAAATCAGATAAAATCTGAGCGTGTGGGGCATGCTTATTTGTTTTGTGGGATAAGAGGGACAGGCAAAACCTCTATTGCAAAGATATTTGCAAGGGCGGTTAATTGCTCAAACGGTATAGATGGAAACCCATGCCTTTCATGTGAGACTTGTGATGAAATAGGGACAGGTAGTAGCATGAATGCCATAGAGATAGACGCGGCATCGAATAATGGTGTAGACAATGTGCGAGAGATACGTGAAGAAGTAAAATATATGCCAACAAAGGGTAAGTACAAGGTTTATATAATAGATGAGGTACATATGTTATCTACGAGTGCCTTTAACGCGCTTTTAAAAACCTTAGAGGAGCCGCCAAGTCATGTAATCTTTATACTTGCAACTACAGAGGTACAAAAGATACCAGCTACTATACTTTCTAGATGTCAGAGATTTGATTTGAAAAGAATACCAGTAAAACGTATTGTGAGTGCACTTGCTGAAATAACTTCAAAAGAAGGCATATGTGTAGAGGAAAAGGCATTAAATTATATTGCCTCTCTTTCTGATGGTTCTATGAGAGATGCGATAAGCTTACTTGATCAGATTGTTGTATTCGGTAATGATAGAGAAGTAACACATAAAATGGTGCTTGATATAATAGGAACGGTTGATAATAAAACATTTGTAAATATAATTAAAAATATAAATGATAGTAATATCGGGGGGTGCATAGAAGAAATAAATGAAATATACCTAAATGGTAAAGACATAAAACAATTTGTTTCTCAAATGGTAGAATTTTTGAGGAATCTACTTATAGCATCTTCTATACATGATTCAGAGGATATACTCGATATGTCAGAGGAAAATGCTCTAGAGTTAAAACTGCTAACTCAAATTGTAAGTTGTGATAAGGTGTTTGAACTTATAAATGAATTTGCAATGCTTGAATCAAGAATAAAATATGATTCACAGGTTAAGATTACATTAGAGGTGGCTTTGATAAAAATGTGTCAGACTAAACGTTCGAGTACGGCAAATTATCAAAATGCTAATATAGTAATGGAGGAAGAAAAAAAAACAGTTTATAATAACCCAAAAAGTATTAAACAAGAAGTACAAAACGAGCCGATAAAGAAAAATATAGAACAAGTGATGCCAGATGATATAAAACAAGGAATAAAATTATGGAAAGATATACGTGAAGCATGTAATGGTCCTTTAAAAGGTATGCTTATAGATACCGAAGCAAAATACTATAATGATAAATCTTATTGTATTGTGTGTCCTGATAATATAATAAAAAATTATATAGATAAAAATATAAATGTAATAAAAGAAAAGATAGAAGACATACTAAATAAAGAATATAACATAAAGCTTATGACAAAGGAAGAGTACGAAAAAGAAACAAAAAATACACATGAAAAGATAGGTAAAAAAGAAATAAATAAAGAAGATGATATGAAAAATGTAGAAGACTATTTTAGTAAGTTTGGAGTTAAAGTAGAGAGAATGGAATAATCGTATGTTAAACACAAATGGGGTGAAAATTGTTTGGGTATTATAAATTTGGCTATTGCACCCATAGCAATAGTAGTTGTATATATTTATATAAGGGACAAGTATGAAAAAGAACCATTAAATCTCTTATTCTTAGGGTTATTGTTTGGAGGTTTTATTGTAGCTCCTATAATAGCTGTAGAAGAATATTTAAGTAGTTATGCGAGCCTTATTGGGGATAATATATCCTATTCGTTATATGTGGCATTTATTGTTGCAGCATTAACAGAGGAGTCTTTCAAATTTCTCATATTATATGCACTAATATGGGAAAACAGAAATTTTAATGAAAAGTTTGATGGAATAGTGTATGCGGTATTTGTTTCTTTAGGTTTCGCGTTAGTAGAAAACATATTATATGTTCTAAATCCGGAATTTGGGGGAGCATATACTGCAATAATGAGAAGTATATTTGCAGTACCAGCTCATGCTTTGTTTGGGGTAACTATGGGCTATTATCTTGGATTATCAAAGTTTGAGCCAGAAAGAAAAAAAGAAATGCTACTTAAAGCCTTTTTTATACCGATATTCCTGCATGGATTATATGATTTTATCCTCATATACCAAAATCCGCTTTTACTTTTGGGATTTGTACCATATGTACTTTTTATATGGATAACAGGCTTTAGAAAGATGAAAGAGCATATTCAAGCATCACCTTTTAAAGGTGAAGAGATAGAAAAAATAGAAGGTCAGGAAAAAAGGTAGGAGTGGTGACAATAATATCGTAGGGGCCGTGCCTATGTGCCGGCCCGCACATACCTGAATAACTTATAAATATATGATTTAGGTAATATAAATTATCAACATGTAGTAAGTGTTATAAATATAAACGGGCTGGCACATAGGCACAGCCCCTACGTTAGATGAATCTATTATGTAGAAAAAAACAAATGAGAAAGGTGTTGAGGGTAAATGAGTAGTCCAGATATATATTTCCCGAATGTGGGGATAGAGATAGAAAAATTAAATAGGATTGCAGTTAGTATATTTGGTTTACCTGTATACTGGTATGGCATTATAATAACTATGGGTATAATGACTGGAATATATTTAACTATGCGAGAAGCAAAAAAAACTGGACAAAATGTTGACATTTACTATGATTTTGCTATAATAGTAATATTGGTCGCTTTGATAGGAGCAAGAGCTTATTATGTAGCATTTAGTTGGCACGAGTATAAAGATGATTTGCTAAAAATATTTGCCATTAGAGAGGGAGGTATAGCTATATATGGTGCAATAATAGCTTCAGTTATTACTGCAATAATATATACAAGGGTTAGAAAAATAAAGTTTGGAATATTTGCGGATACTGTTATACCTAGCCTTATTATAGGGCAAGCGATAGGTAGATGGGGAAATTTTTTTAACAAAGAAGCATTTGGAGGATATACAAATAATTTGTTCGCAATGGCTATAAAAAAGGATGTTGCGAGTTACATACCAGATAGTTTAGTAGGCAAGGATGTTTTATACAAAGGTGCCGCTTACATACAAGTTCATCCCACATTTTTATATGAATCATTATGGAATTTGGCAGTGTTTTTTATACTGATTCTTTACCGTAAACATAAAAAATATGATGGGGAATTACTTGTATTATATTTAATAGGATATTCGCTTGGTAGGGTATGGATAGAGGGACTCAGGACAGACCAACTAATTATCTCAGGTCTTAATATGCCAGTATCTCAGCTATTATCAGCGATTTTGCTAGTATGTGCAACTATATATGAAATTTATAAAATATTATCTAAAAAACGATTGACAAATAATGTATGATGTTGTAAAATAATGGAATAGGGAAAATATAAGTTTACGAAGCAAAAAAACAATTAGTTAGAGCACAGTAATAAGCCTTAAAATTGTAAATTGCGGACTGATTTCAGGGGGGATTAAATGAAAAAATTTGCACAACAAATTGATGATTTAAGAATAAGATTAAATGACCTGATAAGAAACAATGCAGATTATAAAGAGATATACAAAGTTAGTGTGGAGCTTGATGAGTTAATAGCCCAGTTCTACGATAGGGAAGCAAAAGCTGCATGTTAATAATATAAAAGCAATGAAGAGAAGAGTAAGTAGTGGAAGCTTTTACAGAGAACTCCGTGTGTTGAGAAGGAGAATGTGAAAACTACTGAATATGGTCCCTGAGCGAATTAAAGTAAAGTAAAGTGCAATTTATAATTATAAATTATGAATTGAATTTGGGTGGTACCGCGGGTAGAAACTCGTCCCATGACTAGAATCCTCATTTCAGGATTCTTCATGAGACGAGTTTTTTTGATTTTGATAAGTAAAGTCCTCCCCCTGCGAAGGGGGAGTTAGAGGGGGTCATAGAATTAGTATTAAAACAATGTGACCCCACCTAGCACACGATACCGGATAGTTCTAAGTTTCCTACGTCACTAAGAACTAAAACGGTACTGCGAAACTTCTACTATTGCTTATAAAATACATAAGCAAAGTATATAGTTTTCCCCTTCGCAGGGGAGGGACTAAAACATTACAAGGGGGAATTAAAATGGAGAAAAAAACTTATTACATAACAACACCAATATATTATCCAAGTGGTAAATTTCATATAGGTACGGCTTATACAACTGTTGCGGGTGACGTGATGGCTAGATATAAAAGAATGAGGGGCTATGAGGTTAGATATCTGACAGGGCTTGATGAGCATGGACAGAAGATAGAAAAAGTTGCAAAAGAAGCAGGTCTAACACCACAAAAGCATGTTGATAATATGGCAGATGAAGCAAAAAGGTTATGGAATATACTTGATATATCATATGACGACTTTATAAGGACTACAGAAAGAAGACATGAGGAGGTTGTCGAAAAAATATTTGAAAAGTTTTTAGCACAAGGCGATATATACAAGGATAATTATGAAGGATGGTACTGTACACCTTGTGAATCATTCTTTACAGAAAAACAATTAGTTGATGGCAAATGTCCTGATTGTAACAGAGAAGTAAATACAGTGAAAGAAGAATCATACTTTTTTAGAATGAGTAAATACGCGGATAGATTACTAAAATATTATGAAAATAATCTAGGTTTTATAGAACCTGAGTCAAGAAAAACTGAGATGATAAATAATTTTATAAAGCCAGGTCTTGAAGACTTATGTGTTTCAAGAACAACCTTTGATTGGGGTATAAAAGTACCAAGTGATCCTAAACACGTTATATATGTATGGATAGATGCCCTTACAAATTACATTACGTCTCTTGGATATAAGGTAGATGAAAAGTCCGACGCCCTATTTGATAAATTTTGGCCAGCTGACATACACTTAATAGGTAAAGAAATTGTAAGGTTCCACGTAATATATTGGCCTATAATGCTAATGGCTCTGGGGTTACCGCTTCCTAAAAAGGTGTATGCACATGGTTTTTATATGATGAAAGATGGTAAGATGAGTAAATCGAAAGGGAATGTAATATATCCAGATGCACTTGCTGAAAAATACAGTGTAGATGCGGTTAGATACTATTTGCTTCGTGAACTACCTTTTGGGCAGGATGGAGTATTTACACCAGAAGATTTTATAAAAAGAGTAAACTACGACTTGGCAAATGATTTAGGGAATTTATTAAGCAGAACAGTAGCTATGATAGATAAATATTTTGATGGAACGGTACCTGAATACAAGGGTAATGTAACAGAATATGATAACGAGATAAATAAGTTTAGCAAGGAAACAGTTGAGAAAGTAGAGGATTCTATTGAAAAATTACAATTTTCTATAGCGCTTACGGATATATGGGCATTTGTAGCAAGAACAAATAAATATATAGATGAAACGGCACCATGGGTTTTGGCCAAAGACGAATCAAAGGTTGGGCAACTCGCATCAGTTATGTATCATCTTGCAGAAAGTCTGCGATATATGGGGATAATGTTATCACCATTTTTAACTAAGTCTTCACAAGAAATTTTTAAACAGCTAGGAATAGAAAAAAATCAGGAGTGGGATAGTTTATACAATTTTGGTACAAATAAATTTGTAGGTAAAGTAAATAAAAGAGAGGCACTATTTCCAAGACTAGAGGCAGAAAAAGAATTAGAGATTATAAAAGCTATGATGAGTGGTACGGAAAAAATAGAGGAACAAAAAGAAAACTTGATAAAAATGGATGATTTTGATAAAATAAAATTAAGAGTTGGTGAAATCTTAGTTTGTGAGAAGGTAGAAGGCTCGGACAAACTATTAAAATCACAAATAAAGATAGCAGACGAGATGCGACAAATAGTATCAGGTATTGCAAAGTTCTACACACCAGAAGAAATGATAGGAAAGAAAGTAATAGTCATAACTAATTTACAACCAGTAAAAATCCGTGGAGTGCTATCAGAAGGCATGATACTAGCAGCAGGTGATGGGGTGAATGGACTCACTGTAGTAGAAGCAGACGGAGCAAGTAGTGGGGATGAAGTGAGGTGACTTATGAAACTAAAAAAGCTGGTGATACGATTTATGCAAATATTGATTTTAATTTTAGTAGTGTTAATTATTGCATATTTGGGTGTGAATATTTATGTTAATAAAACTGCTTTAAAGTATATGTCAACGGTTGATGAGGTAGATTCTAAACAAGCTATTATAGTACTTGGTGCACGTGTTTTTAAAAGCGGGAACTTGTCTCCTATGTTACAAGATAGGGTAGATACGGCAGTAGAAATATATAAAAAAGGGAAAGTTAAGAAGATACTTATGAGCGGTGATCACGGACAGCAGAGTTATGATGAAGTAAATGCCATGAAAAAATACGCCATAAAGAAAGGCGTTTTAGAGCGAGATGTATTTATGGATCACGCGGGATTTAGTACATATGAAAGTATATATAGGGCGAAATATATCTTTGGACTTGATAATATTTCGATAACTACTCAAGAATATCATCTTAAACGTGCTATATTTATAGCAAGAGTATTCAAAATGGATGTATCAGGAATATCAGCAGATAAGAGGCCATATATGAATATGGGATATTATAAATTCAGAGAAAGCTTTGCAGTATGTAAGGATTTTGTAGGCGCTATATTTAAAGTGAAGCCTAAATATATGGGTGAGAAGATAGACATAACTGGTGACGGCAAAGTCACCAAGGGGTAAAGGGATATTTTTCAAACCGTTTTAAGTAAAGATTAAAAGATTATAAATAAACTAACGTGTTGTCATTGCGAGGAGGAACGACGAAGCAATCTCATCTTTTTTAGTAAGATAGAGTATAAAATATAAGATTGCTTCGTCGAAAGAACCTCCTCGCAATGACAGGTCGGTAGAAGGAGGAAATCAAAATGTTTGATACGCATGCGCATTACGATGATGATAGATATGATGATGATAGGGATGAACTGCTAGGTAATCTCAAAAGTTCGGGTGTGGGGCTTGTAGTTAATTGTGGGGCTGATATAAAGTCGTCAATTGGGAGTATAAAGTTAGCAGAGAAATATGATTTTATATATGCTTCAGTTGGTGTACACCCTCATGATGTGGAAGGTTTAAATAATGAGGATGTACAAGTATTAAAAAAACTTGCATATAATAAAAGAGTAGTAGCAATAGGTGAGATAGGACTTGATTATTATTATGACCATTCGGAGAGGGAGCTTCAAAAAATATGGTTTGACAAACAAATGAAGCTAGCAAAGGAACTAAATTTACCTGTTATAATTCATAGTAGAGATGCAAGTGAAGAAACCTTTGAAATAATAAAACAGAATATTTATCCTGATTTAAGAGGAGTAATACACGCATACAGTCAAAGTCTAGAAATGGCTTATGAATATATAAAAATGGGATTTTATATTGGAATAGGTGGAGTTATTACATTTAAAAATGCAAAAAAACTAGTCGAAGTTGTAAATAATATTTCGATTGATAATATAATATTAGAAACAGACTGTCCTTATATGACTCCAGAACCAAATCGTGGCAAGAGAAACGATTCAACTAATCTTAAGTATGTAGTTAGTAAAATATCCGATATAAAAGGAATTAGAGAGGAAGATGTAATAAGAATTACTACTGAGAATGGAAAAAAGCTTTTTGGGGTTTAGGAATGAAAAGCTCTAATTTGGAGGAATGTATGAAAAACATCTTAAAGAAAGAAGTAAATTTTAATTTGGTTATTATAGTATTTATCGTATCGGCTATCTCACTTATGCTTATGTATTATGCAAGTTTGTTGTCATATAAGCAAGTATATATAGTGGATAACGGTGTCAAATCTGTTCATAAAACAAAAGCCAAAACTGTTGGAGGTTTTTTGGTTTCGATAAATCTGCCTGTAAGGAACATTGACAAGATGAATAAAGAAAAAAATGAAGAGATACAAAAAGGCATGAGCATAGAGATAGAGAGGGCATTTCCTATAAAGCTTTGTTATAATGAGAAAATAAGAAAGGTTTTTGCGACAGAGATTCCTGTTTCAGCAGTACTAGCCACCAATAATATAGTCTTGAGTGAAGAGGATTATATAAATGTTAAAATAGAGGAATCAGTAAAACCTAATATGATAATAGATGTTAAAGACTACAATACAGAGATTATAGAAAAGAAGATAGTAATACCGTATAATGAGAAGATAATATATGCAAGTGACCTAGACAACTCTGTAAAGACTGTAATGAAGGAAGGTATAAATGGAGAGAAGGTAGTTCGTGATAAAGTTACATATATGAATGGTAAAGAAATAAAGAGGGAACATCTAGGAGAAGAAGTAACAAAAAAGCCACAAGAAAAGGTTATAAAAAAAGGCACTGCAAATATATATAAAGCAGTAAATGGGAAAGCATATAGCTATAAGAAAATGATAAGCATGACAGCCACAGCCTATACACTATCAGAACTAAAAGGCAGCACAGGTCGTACTTCTCTTGGGCTTAAAGTAAGAGAGGGTATAGTGGCTGTAGACCCTAAAGTTATACCATTAAGAACCAAACTATATATAGAAGGATACGGGGAAGCGATGGCAGGAGATACAGGTGGGGCTATAAAGGGAAATAAGATAGATTTATATATGGACACATTAGGGGAAGTAAACAAATATGGTAGGAGAAAAAACGTAAAAGTATATATTTTAAATAGTTAATGGAAAGGTATTGCATATAATGTAAAATTATGGTACAATAACACAAATAAAACGAAAGAGGTGTATTTGATGAATTGTAAGTTAAGCCAAAATGTGGATGAAGAAACGAGAATGCTACTAGACGAGTTAAATATTTGTACCGAACCTAAAAGGGACAAATATAATTTAGATAAGAAAGATCCTTGTAATTATAAAGCGCCTGGATTTGATAGAAAAGATGACCCAGAAGAAAAAAATTCAGGTCCTAGTGTATAAAATACTTGACAGTTTTACTGACATGTGATACAATTAATGTCAAGTAACACGAAAGAGGTGTTTAATATGAGTGGACAGTATGATTTTGCTAAAGAATTATATAAATATCCTAAAATTGCATTAAAGATTGGTCTTAACGACTGTCCTGTGAAAACATATGTATATCTAGAAGATAAAGATCATCATAATAAAGTAAACCAAGCACTGTGTATGAATGACATACAAATTAAAGTGGACAGATGGGTAGTTCAATCCATCTCGGAACAGAATAATAATTTGAAATAAAATTTACAAAAAAACTCTTGAAAAGAGTTTTTTTGTGTTATAATGAAAATATATTTTTTTCACCTTGTAACGTTATCCTGAGGAGTACGCCTTTTGCGACGTGAGGATCTGCATTTGATTTGTAAAAAAACTTATAATCTGATATTTAAACATGAATCAGCATTACTTGAAAGGATGTGTAATTTTATTATGAAAAAACCAGAGCTACTAGCACCTGCAGGGAGCATGGAAGTTTTAGAAACAGCGATATTATATGGGGCAGATGCAGTTTATCTTGGTGGTCCAATGTATGGGTTAAGAGCAAATGCAAAGAACTTTTCAATGGAAGAGATAGCACAAGCTGTCGAGTTTGCACATGCACGAAACGTAAGGGTGTATGTAACAGCAAATGTAATAGCTCATAATCAGGATTTGAGATATATTGATAAATATTTTTTAGATTTAGAGAAAATAGGCGTGGATGCTCTTATAATTGCAGACCCAGGGATAATTAGCATTGCGCGTCAAACAGTGCCTAATATGGAAGTTCACCTAAGCACGCAAGCAAATAGCACGAATTATAAAAGTATGGAGTTTTGGTTAAAGCAGGGAGTGAAGAGAGTAGTTGCAGCAAGAGAGCTTTCTATAAGAGAGATAAAAGAAATCAAGGCGTATATACCGAGTATAGATATAGAGGCATTTGTACATGGCGCTATGTGTATTTCATACTCAGGAAGATGCTTGCTCAGCAACTATATGACAGGGCGTAATTCTAATCATGGTGATTGTGCACAGCCGTGTAGATGGAAATATCACATAGTTGAGGAGAAAAGACCAGGTATATATATGCCGATTCATGAGGATGAGAAGGGTACTTATATATTTAACTCCAAAGATTTATGTATGCTTGAGCACGTACCAGAGCTTGTAGATGCAGGTATAACTAGTTTTAAAATAGAAGGAAGAATGAAGACAGCGTATTATGTAGCAACTGTAGTTAAGGCATATAGGGATGCAATAGATGACTATTTTAAAGATCCTAAAATATATGAAAAGAATAAAGAATATTATATAAGTGAAATCTGTAAGTCAAGCTATAGGGACTATACAACGGGATTTTATTTTGAAAAGCCAGGAACTAATGAACAAATATATGACAAAGCAACTTACATAAGGGAATATAATTTTTGCGGTATAATACTTGATTATGATAAAAAGACAAAAATAGCTACAATTGAACAGAGAAATAAATTTTCTATTGGAGATGAATTAGAGATATTTAAGAAAAAAGGCGAGTTTACAACTCAAATAATTGAATACATGACGGATGAAGAAGGAAATAAAATACAAGAAGCACCACACCCAAAACAGATATTGAAAGTTAAAATAATTACACCAGTTGAGAAATATGATATGATAAGAAAGAAATTATAGTTAATTATTCTTATTTCAAAAATCACCTCATAAACTTCTATGAGGTGATTTTATGTTCTTTAAATGGCTACTAAAATTATTATGCTTTGTAAAATTCATTTCTACAAGCAATCTTCCCAAACCTCTTAGTAAAGAAGAGGAGAAAATGTATTTAGAACAGTATAAAAATGAAAACAATGAAGATGCTAAAAGAATTCTTATAGAGAGGAACCTAAGATTGGTTGCAAACGTGGCTAAAAAGTATGGTATAGGAAGAAGAGATATGGATGATTTACTTTCGATAGGAACTATAGGACTTATAAAAGGTATCACAAGCTATAGGTTAGAAAAAGAAAGCAAGCTTTCGACATATGTTTCAAAATGTATAGAAAATGAGATATTAATGAGTATAAGAAGCGGAAAAAAAGGAAATAAAGAGGTTTCGCTTAACGAACAGGTTGGGATTGATAAAGAAGGTAACGAAATTTCACTTATAGATATTCTTAGTACAGATGAAAAAGATGTGTTTGAAAAAATAGATTTAAAGGCAAATACAGAAAAGCTATATAACAATATTCAAAATGTTCTTACAAAATTAGAAGAGCAGGTTATAGTAAAAAGATATGGATTATATAATAAAAAAAGAAAGACACAAGACCAAGTCGCATGCGAATTAAACATATCACGCTCATATGTCTCGAGAATAGAAAAAAAGGCGCTTGAAAAATTAAGAAATAGCTTTGAAAATTAAAAAGCAAAAATCAAGGTAGTTGACTTTTAGGGTATGAGGGTGATATAATTAGGAAAAGTAGCACGTGGTTTGAATATATCTTTTGTCAACGTAGGGGCTGTGCCTATGTGCCAGCCCGTTAATGTTTGTAGCACTTACTACGTGATGCTAGTCCAGTAAATATCTATACATATATATGTTAAAATAATAGAGGGCTGGCACATAGGCACAGCCCCTACGATTATTAAAATTCAATGATTTAGTTATGAAATGACAGTATAACTTATTTTCAAATTGTGAAATAGAAAGGAATTGAATTTATGAGCGAGATAAATGGAATAATAAATATATATAAGGAAAAAGGGTATACTTCACATGATTTGGTCATGAAAGTCAGAAAGATTTTGTGGACTAAGAAAGTTGGACATGCAGGCACGTTAGACCCTGATGCAGAGGGTTTGATGACTATATGTATAGGAAAAGCTACAAAAGCAATAGAATATATGGTTGAAAAGGATAAAGAATATATAGCAACAGTAAAACTGGGTTTGGTTACAGACACACAGGATATTACAGGTAAAGTAATTATGGAGTGTGAGGTGCCGAAGCTTGATAAAAACCACATATTAAAGGTTTTGAATGGTTTTATGGGTGAATATATGCAAATACCGCCTATGTATTCAGCTGTAAAAGTCAACGGAAAAAAGTTGTATGAGTTAGCAAGGGAAGGCAAAGAAATAGAACGTGAGGCAAGAAAAGTATATATAAGAGAAATAGAGTTGACAAAAATATTAAGTAATGATGAATTTGAAATACGGGTTGTATGCTCTAAAGGTACATATATAAGAACGCTGTGCTATGATATAGGACAAATATTAAAATGTGGGGCCTGCATGAAAACGCTGATAAGAACAAGAGTAGGAAGGTTTTCTTTGACTGATGGTATAAAACTAGAAGATTTATCAAATGATAAAATATTATCTGAGAAGCTGATTAATGTAGAAGATATATTTGAAAAATACCAAAAAATATATGTAGACGAACTAGGAGAAAAAGATTTGTTAAATGGTGCGAAAATAAACTTGAAAAATATAAAAAATAGTGTTATTATAGAAACACTTAATATTTATAGAGTCTATGATACAAAAGAACAATTTGTAGCATTGTACAAATGTGTAGAAGAAGACGAAGAAAAGCTCTTGAAGGTAGAAAAAATGTTTATATAGGGATTAAATTTTAAATCAAAAGAAGAAGGTGTCAACATGAAAAAAATAATATATATTTTAGCACTTATGTTTGTGCTAACTGCTTGTAATAATGACCAACCTGTTAAACAAAACGCAAATAATACTCCAAACACAGTAAATACGGAGAAAGAGGCATCCAGTAGCTCAGCTAAAAACATTCTGACAAAAGATGATTATGTTAGCCTAAAAGTTAATGAGCTAGGTGAAATACCAGTTATAATGTATCATGGACTAGTAGACGAAAATCCACCAACTTCATACCAAAGGACGAGAGCTGATTTTAAAAATGATTTACAGTATTTATATGATAATAAATATAGAGTCATACCGATGAATGATTTTATAAATCATAATATCAAAGTAGAGGCAGGCTATACACCTGTGGTTATTACATTTGATGATGGAGAACCGTCAGACTTTTCTTTGGTTGAAAACAATGGAAAACTAGTAATAGCACCAGATTGTGCGGTAGATATATTGGAGAAGTTTGCAGTGAAAAACCCTGACTTTGGAAAAGGTGCCACTTTTTTTGTAAATGGTGGAGAGTCACAATTTAAGGGGGCAGGTACCTATAAAGAAAGACTTGAATATCTTATCAATAACGGATATGACATAGGTAACCATAGCTATTCTCATTTAGAATTTTCAAAGCTTTCAGCCCAAAAGCTACAAGAGGAAATAGGAAGGTTAAACGCTGGAATAAAAAACGCATTACCAGAATATAAAGTTGTGGCACTAACTTATCCATTTGGTATAAGACCTAAAACGGATGAACTTAAAAAACTAGTTAAGGACGGGGAATACGACGGAGAAAAATATCATATAGACATAGCGTTTAGGGAAGGCCCTAGCATGCCAAAGATGTTGACTACTATTCACAAGAATTTTGATTCTTTAAATGCACCAAGGCTTAGGGGAGCAGATGATGATAAGACTGGTTCTGACCTTTGGGGATATTTAAAAAAATATGAGAAAAATCCAGAACGAAGATATATTTCGGACGGAGATGCAAGTACTATAGTAATTAAAGAAGCGGAAGAAGGAAATGTGAATAAAGATAGTATAGGAGATAAAAAAGTAGTAACATACTAGAAATAAGAAAAGAAATACACTCGCAGACTGTCATTGCGAGGAGGAACGACGAAGCAATCTCATCTTTTAATGGAAAGATATATATAATAAAATAATTCAAGAGATAAGATTGCCACATCGAAAGAACCTCCTCGCAATGATAGGTCTGGAGGATATATAATAAACAAGGAGAGATAATTTATGATAGATATAAATTTAATAAGAGAAAATGCAGAAGAAATAAGGGTGAAAATGCTTAAAAAAGTTGATGAGGTAGATTTTACAGATCTTTTGGAAAATGATAAGAAAAGAAAAGAACTTATTTTAGTAGTAGAAGAATTAAAGGCTGAAAAAAATAGAGTGTCTAAGGAAATACCAGAGCTAAAGAAAGCTGGTAAGAGTGTAGATAGCCTAATAAACGAAATGCAAGAAGTAGGGGAAAAAATAAAAAAATTAGATGAAGAATTAAATGAATATGATGCAAAAATACAATATTTTTTAGAGAGATTACCGAATATACCAGATGACGATTTGTTAGCAGGTGGCAAAGAAAATAACAAGCATATTAGAGAGTTTGGCAAAAAACCAGAGTTTGATTTTCAGCCTAAAAATCATGTAGATTTGGCAACGAGCTTAGGACTTATTGACTACGAGCGTGGAGCAAAGCTTGCAGGCAACGGTTTTTGGATATATAAAGGTGTTGGTGCACAACTTGAGTGGGCTCTGCTTAATTATTTTGTGAGCGAACACTTAAAGGATGGCTATGAGTTTATAATGCCACCGCACATACTCACATATGAGAGTGGGTATACAGCTGGACAATTCCCTAAGTTTGAAGAAGAAGTTTTTGTACTTGAAAAACAAGAAAATAAAAGCTATAGACAATTTTTGGCACCAACTGCAGAAACAGCACTTATTAATTTACATAGAGATGAAATATTAAAAGAAAGTGAATTGCCTAAAAAGTACTTTGGATATACACCTTGCTATAGAAGTGAAGCTGGAAGCTATAGAGCCGAAGAAAGAGGCATGATACGTGGACACCAATTTAATAAAATCGAAATGTTCCAATTTACTAAGCCCGAAGATAGCGACGCAGCATTTCTAGAACTAGTAGGAAAAGCTGAAAAGCTAGTAGAGGGACTGGGCTTACACTATAAAACAGCAAAACTCGCTGCTGGTGACTGTAGCCATGCTATGGCGAGGACTTATGATATAGAAGTTTGGATACCAAGCATGGAGATATACAAAGAAGTAAGCTCAGCTTCAAATGCTAGAGAATACCAAGCAAGACGAGGTAATATGAAATTTAGAAGAGAAGATGCAAACAAAACAGAGTATTTGCACACGCTTAATGCTTCAGGACTTGCAACAAGTAGGATACTACCTGCAATACTTGAGCAGTATCAACAAAAAGATGGTAGCGTGGTGGTACCGGAAGTACTTAGAAAGTTTATAGGGATAGATGTGATAAAGCCAGTATAAATAAAAAANNTTTTTTATTTATACTGGCTTTATTACCCATCTTTTAAAGGAAAACATCTGTTTATTTATTGAAATTTCATGAAAATATATTTTAATGCTATTTTTTTAAAAAAACTATTGGAAAAAATATAGAAATTTGTTAATATAGTATAAAAATACAGGAAAAAATTGTTTAATATGTATAAAAAAGAAAAACGAAAGATGAGGTTGTGGCATGAAAAAGGCAAAGGAAAATAAAGTTAATAATAAAAATGGGTTCTCTCTACTGGAATTACTCGCAGTACGTGTGCCATGAAA
>DMOI01000041.1 GCA_003452395.1 Clostridiales bacterium | reverse complement strand
TAAAATAATGTGCTAATCTACACATAATTGCAAACTATAAAGAAAAGTATGGATTTTAAATTTATGCATACTGCATCATGGATAATCATGCACATATGCTTATAGAAGTAATAGAAACGAAATTAGCAAAAATAATGCAAGGTATACAGCAAGTATATACGCAGTATTATAATAAAAAATACAAACGAACAGGTCATGTTTTTCAGCAGAGATACAAGGCTATCGTATGTAATAAAGATGGATATTTGTTACATTTAGTGAAGTATATACACTATAACCCGATAAAAGCAAGGTTAGAAGGTGGAGTTAATTATAAATGGAGTAGCCATATAAGTTATATAAAAGGTAAGGATAATATTGTAGATGTAGAGAATGTTCTAAAAGTTATATCAAAAAACAAGATGCAGGCGATAAAAGGATATTTAGAATATATGAAAGGTGAAATTGATGATATAGAAGAACAGGAATATAAAATAGAAGAAGCACAAAGGTTTAAACTGAGATGTAGTAAAAAGCTGATAAATATAGAAGATTTAATTGAAGAGGTTTCAAAACAAGAAATGGTAGAGGTTGAAGAAATAGTAAAGAAGACAAAAAAACGAAATATTTCTGATATAAGAAAAGCTATTATTATTTTATCAGAGACAAATTGTGAAATAAACAATATAAGTATAAGTAACAAGTTAAACATAGATGCAACTATGGTATCTAAGATTAAAAATAGAGACATCAACCTAACAGAATATGCTGTTTCAGTAGTGGAAACCTATAAAGAAATTCTAAAATTCATGCCTGACCCCGAATGTTTTTCTATAAGAAAATAAAATTTGATATAATTTGCAATTTTCAGTTTCTCTTGTAATTTATGTTTTTTTATTGCAGAAAAAATTATAATATGGTAAGATATGAAAAGTGAATAAACACTCAATTAATCATGATTTAAGTGTGATATTTTAGGGGAGGCAAGCATGGGAAACGTGGATATTTTGTGTGATAAAATATTTAAAGAAAGTGTAGGGGAAACAAGGTTTGCTTTTGAAGTTTATAGAGAAATATATGACTTAAATGACATTACTTATAAGGGAGAGGTTTCTAAAAGACTATATGATTATGTAAAACAAAGAAAATACTTTATACTTCTTCTTATATATGATAATGAAGGAAAAGTTTATTTGGAAAAGAATATGCAAGATAAGTTGTTTTGGTCTGTTCCGGGTGGAAGTATATATAAGAGTGAAAATATTCATAATGCAATTAAAAGAACATCAGAGAAGATATCGAAAGAAATAAAAATAGGAGAGGTAGAACCTATTGCATATATAAAAAATAAATTCACTTATGATTCACAAGAATATGAACATAATGGGCTTGCGTTTATAGCGAGAATTAGAAATAAAGAGGATATCAATACAAGGAATTTTACAGGTAGTTTTGTTGAAGTTACTGAAGAAGAATTAGAAAGTATAAATAGATTTGCAAATAGAGAAGTTGTTAGAATTTTTGAAAAAAGATTTAAAAAATTTATAAATACTCAAAAATCAGATTTTCAAGATGATGAAATTTCAACTAATGAAAACTACAAAAGCAGGTATTTGCTGCATAACAATATAATAAAAAAGTATATTCTTACAGATAAGAGAAAAAGAAAAAATGAATTCAATATGATTATAAATAAGGCTATAGGTTCTGCTGAGAGAATAGTTGATGTATCATGCGGGGAAGATTCCTTTTTATCAAAATTGGCAGATTTAAATCTTACAAAATATGTGATAGGAAATGATATAAGTTGGAGTCAAATAGAAATCCTAAGCAGTAAAATCAAAAACCCAAAAGTACTATTTACAAATCATAATGCAGTTTATTTTCCTTTTAAAGAGAGCATATTTGATGTTTCATATTGTAGTAATACGCTTCATCATATGCCTGGTAAAGACCATCTGATAGGTATGTTAAGGAAAATGTTTGAAGTATCTAAAAAAATAGTTATCGTTGAAATAGAGGATCCGAAAATTATGGGAGGCTTCCCATATGTTTTAAATAAGTATTGGTATATGGGGTTTCTTGGGGATGTTGGTGGAGCATATTTAAGTAAAGAAGCATTTGAAGAGTTATTAAATAATCTATTTGAAAATGAGGCAGAAATAAATTATAACTATTTTACAAATATTCAAGGAAGATATATGATTGCTGAAATCGTAAAGAAGCATAAAATAAGTATAAAAAACAATGAAAATAAAGTTTTTGTTAAACAAGGAAAGTTCGAACTTGACGATAAGCTAAAAGATGAAATATTACAGTATATTAAGAAAATTGGATATATTTATAAAACAAAGGGAAAAGAAGAGGATTTATACTTTACAGATAGTGAAGGAGAATTTATTGATAATAGAACATGCTTGCGAATTAGGAAGAATGAATCAAAAGACTTTATACTCACATATAAAGGAGAATCCGAAGACTATAGCAATCAATATTCAAAGAGAGAGTTTAACGTTTCAATAAATAAAGAAGGACTAGAGAAAACAAAGAAGATACTTGAAATGTTGAATTTTTATAAGTATGTAAAAATAAACAAAGAAAGGATAATTTATACTAAAAGTACAAAGGAATATGAGTATAATATTTATTTTGACGAAATAAAGAATATTGGAAGTTTTGTTGAATTTGAGATTATATCTGATGATAAGCAAAAGTTAGAAGATAAGTTTAATGAATTTATGTCTCAATTTAAAGAATTGAACTTAATACCTGCATGTGAACCGTACAGAGATATTATATCAAGAAAACAGATAGGGAAGTTAGGAGATTTAAAGAATATTAATGGAATACTATTTGATTTAGATGGGACTATAGTGCCATCAGAAAAAGTATTTTTTGAATCGTGGCAATTTATTTTAGGAAGGGATTATAGTGTTCAAATAGAGAAAGAAGATTACATAAAATATGAGTTAGAGAACAATGAAAAACTAATGGTATACTTAAAAGCAAGAAAAGAGATAGATGAAAAAGTTGATAAAAAAGAAATGATGGATAAGGTATATGAAGAATATAAAGACAGAATAGATGTGATAACCAGCGAGACGGAAGGTTTGAAAAATATCAGGCTTATCAAGAAATTAAAAGAAAAAGGGTTGGAGTTAGCATTGGTAACATCTTCAAAAAAAGAGTTTGTAAAAAATATTCTTAACAAATTAGATGCAGATGATGTATTTGATGTAATAATTTCTAGAGACGATGTGGAAAAGTATAAACCGGATGCTGAAAGTTACTTGAAAGCTTTAAATAAAATGAAAACTTCTAAAGAAAAATGTATAGTTTTTGAAGATTCAAAAAGAGGTATAGAAGCCGCGAAAAGAGCAGGATTAAAATGTGTATGTGTCCTAGAAAATACATTAGCTACTAAAGATAGTTTTGAGGGTATTGAAGTTGATGTTTTTGATGAATTAGCTGAAATTCTCATAAAAATTTATGATGAACATAAAAACATTAAAGAGCTGGAGGAATGCTGATATGAAAAAATCTGACCATAGAACAGTTGTAGAAATCGAAGAGAAGTTTTTGTGTGATAGTGATACTGAGATAATAAAAAATAAAATAGAAAAAGAAGGATTTAAGTTTATAAAAAGAATAAACGAAAAGGATGAATACTTTACTGATTTAGCAGGCGAATTTATAAAAAATAGGACCTGCTTGAGGATTAGGACAATAGATGACAAGGAACTTGAAATAACGTACAAAGGTAAATCAGAGATATTTTCGAGTTTCTATGCAAAGAAAGAGTCTAATATTATATCAGAAGTAAAGTCATATGAAAACATAGTTGAATTGTTTAAAGTTTTTGGATATCATTCATATGTAGTTGTAGATAAGATAAGGGATTATTATAGCAAAACAGAAAATGAGATTACATATAATATTCTTATTGATTCAATTTTAAACGTAGGAGAATTTATAGAATTTGAGATAATAGTACATGAAGATAGTGAAGAAGGAGAAAAGTATTTTTCTGAGTTTATAAAAAATTTTAAAAGTTTAAAGCTGAATAAAGCAGACTTGCCGTATAGAGACTTTGTTGCAGAATATTACTATAATAAGTTGCAATTAAATAAAATAAAAAATATACATATAGAAAGTAATGTTGATAACATTTTAGAGGATTGTAATTTAATTAGTAAAGTAAGGGAAAAAGGAATATGTTTAAGCAGTAATATAATTAATGAAGAATTGTTTGTAGAAAAGAAAGAAGAATGTCAAGTGGTATATAAACATCAAGATTATATAGAAGTAAATAGAACTAAGATGAAAAACATTACTCAATTATTGGCAATATTATTGTATAAATGATTCATCTACAGGAAAATATAAGATGGAAAAAATTTAAAATAGAGATTAAGAATATAGAGATAGAATATAATGAAAAACAAGAAGATTTAATTTAAAATTGCAAATAAAAACAGCAAATATAATAATGCTGTTCTTATTTGCAATTTATAAAACGTAGGTATTATAAAATCTTCTCGTCTTCTTCAGAGGAAACTAATTCAAAAGTATTATCGGAAGCATTGAGACAACCATCTGCAAGAAGATTACAAAAATCATCATCAATATTCTTATTATCCAAATCGGGATTAGGAGATGAGATACTTTCAATAGTTTCTGAAACTTTTTGGTCAGAGGTAACTTGTACAATTTTTAGGATCATTTCTGGTGAACTCTGGTCACAATTTAAAGAATAATTACCATTTCTCTCATCATAAACCATTTCTTCACAATATGTAGTGTCGTAATGCTTATATTTCATTTCTTCGCGAGGAGAACCGTTATTAAATATATTAATAAAGGCTTCTAAGTCTGACCTAACTCCAACCATAATATAAATCTCATTATCAGGTAATTGCTCAATAAACCCATTAATCATATCATAATATGTTACGATATCTTCCATACCTGGAGCTCGTGCACTTTTCACATCTAAATTCCCAGATAACCATAATCTTGATTTTTCATAAGCTTCAGGGTATCTGGATTTTCTTAGTTCTGCACTTAGTGAATCAAACACTCCCAATTTCCAAGGTCTATAATCCGATGACATATTAATTTGATCAGTAATTCCTAGGTTTTCTTTAATGATGTTAGCTGTTTCTTGTACTTGTACACGATTACATGACATATAAATATTTATTTTTTCTTGACTATCTTCTAGTATAGTATTTAACCTAGTCGAAATGTCATTGACTTGATTTTTACCATTAGGTGTTAATGGTGCTCCGTTTCCGCCAGTTATATCAGTTGCATTCTTATAAGACTCACCATGCCTGAAAAAAATTATTTTCTTCATATTGTACCTCCACTAGTAAGTATGTGAATATATCATAACAATTTCCATAATTATACAATGTATTATATAAAATGTCAAGTAATTTATAGAAACAAACAAGTCGGCTTTAAATTAGGCGGATAAAGAAAAAAGAAATGGGATAAGGCATGAATTTTAGGATTTTAAAGAGAACAATCTTGATAATTGCACAAGCACATGATATTGTAATGTCAAGGGGTGAGGAATAGTGGCAAGAAAACAAAGGATACATTACGAAGGTGCATTGTATCACATAATGGTTAGAGGTAATAATGGAGAATATATTTTAAAGGATATGCAAGACAAAATGCATTACTTAGATATAATTACAAACTATAAAGAAAAGTATGAATTTAAATTTTATGCATACTGCATCATGGATAATCATGCACATATGCTTATAGAGGTAGTAAAAACGAAATCAGCTAAAATAATGCAAGGTATACAGCATAAGTATAAGTAACAAGTTAAACATAGATGCAACTATGGTATCTAAGATTAAAAATAGAGACATCAACCTAACAGAATATGCTATTTCAGTAGTGGAAACCTATAAAAGAAACTCTAAAATTCATGCCTGACCCCGAATGTTCCTTTGTAGAGGCACCACAAAGAATAACATGATAATATTTTATAATGAGGAACATAAATTTGCAAGATTAACATCAACCCATAAGTTTGCAAGACTAAAGTCAACTATAAAATAAGAAAAGGGTTGAACTTAGTTTTGCAATTTAAGTGTTTATACTGAAAAACTGTAGGAAAACAATTGACAGTATATAGAAAATAAGGTACAATTAACTTATAAAAACTTAAGTTAAATCTAAAAATAAAAGGAGTTGTATTTTAGTGGTAAAAAGAATTATCAGTTTTATAATGTGTTTAGCAATGATGGTACAAATAGTACCAGTATCAAATGCACAAGTAGTAGGTTTTGAGGATTTACCAAGTAGCCACTGGGCATATAATGCAGTAAGTGATATGGTTAATAAGGGAGTAATAAAAGGATTTGAAGATGGTACGTTTAGACCAGAAGAACCAGTAACGAGAGAACAATTTGCAAAAATATTAGTTTTGGCATTAAACTTGCCAAAAGATACTGAAACAACACAAACATTCAGCGATGTAACTAAATCAGAATGGGCATATACATATGTAGAGGCAGCAAAACAATACCTTACGGGGTATAAAATTGGAAGCACAATGTCTTTTAGGGGTAGCGAGAATGCAGTAAGGGAAGATATGGCAGTAGCAATCGTAAGAGCAAAGGGGTTGTTGAAAGAAACTCCAGACCTAACGTTATTAGATAAATTTGCAGATAAAAATGATATATCAATGGATTTAAGAGGATATGTAGCTATAGCAGTGAAAAATAAAATAATGGAAGGCGATGGTACAAACTTCAATGCGCAAAAGACTTTGACAAGGGCTGAGGCATGTGTGCTACTATACAAGGCAAAAGGTGAAAAAGTAGTTGCGGTTAATTTAGATGAAACAACAAATCTGGTTGATAATGGTATAGTAAAAAGTGAAGATGAAGTTAAAGCTGAAGCGGCATTAAAAGAATGTTTCGAAGCTGATCAAAATTATGTTTTAAAATCATATGAAGTATATGTTAATGAGATTGATAAAAACAATAGAATTGAGTATAGTGTAAAAATAGATGCAATTAATCCACAAAGCACGAGATGGGAAAAAGGAATAAATAGCAGGTATATGACTATTAGAAAACAAACTGATGGGACATGGAAGTTTTGGACTATGGGTACAGAACCAGAAAAAGTAGTTAAAATGACAAGTACAGCAAATGACTATAAAACTGTTCATTTAGAAGCACCATCGAATTTTAAAGGAATTCTTTTGGATGATGGAACAGTAAAATTAACATGGGATAAAAAAGATTATACAACAGATATATATAGAGATGGCATTTGCTTAGCTGGAACGATAGATAAAGATGAGAATTTTTATATAGATACTACTGCAGAATCAGGTAAGACCTATAAATATACGAGTTATTTTAATTCAAATTTATATTTTAACAGGGATGCAAGTAACATAATAACAATAACTATACCAGAAACATCAATAGTACCAGAAACATTATCAGCACCAACAATTACTGTGGGTAGAGTTAGCGGGAAAACTGAAGCAAACGTAATAGTGAATGTTCAATTGACTGAAAAATCACAGGTTTGCGGAGGTAGTTTTAATTTAGTTTATGACAACAACAAGTTGGAAGTTATAAGTGTAGTCTCAGGAGAACTGATGTCAGATATGTTAGCAATATCTAATGAAAAATATACAGTAAATAAAATTAGAGCAACGTGGGCAGGTACAAAACCGATTACTAAAGCAGGAAGTTTATTTATAATTACTTTTAAAATAAAAGATGTAGAAAAAGGAAGTACGGGAGTTAGTATTGAGAACGCAAAGTTATATGACTTTGATGCAAACCCAATTATAAGCGAAACTATGAATGGTGAAGTAGATATATTGTAAAATTTAGTATTAAGTGTAATTACAGGTAGAATTGAAGCAAGAGTGCAATGAACGATGTAGTAAGTAATGAATATAGAGAGTAGTTTTAGGAAATAAAAATTCTTCGAGATAAAATGTAGTTTAAATATCGTGTAGATACACTGATTATGGTATAATTAAAGTGTGTAACACGATATTTTTTGAGTTAATAAAGTCTAGATGAAAAATGTAGGAGTGATACTAGCGAAGTGTATGTTCGTACGAACGGTAGGTAAAAACCTTTGATTAGAATTATTAAAATACAGAATAAAATAGAAAAGTAAGGAGAAATTAAAATGAATAGGGTATACACTTATTAATAGAAGTAAAAGAAACGCCACTACCAAAGATAATTCAAGGAACACAACAGGTCGATAAAGCAATAGAAAAGTTGTATCAAAAGGATATGTATTTAATTATATAGTGTTAAAAAATATAATAATAATCGACAAAATATTGACAAAAACTGTAAAATATGGTATATTATTAAAGTGTAAATGTTAGGGTTTTATTGAACGAGTATTAAGCGTAGAAAAGTAGTATTAATAAATATATATAAAAAGATATTTAGATTAAAACAAAAGGAGATGCTAGAATGGCTAGACGTACTAGAAATAAGGAACACGGAAAAATACGAGATCAGAGAATAAATGCGGGCATTAAGGTGATAGAGAATATTAATCAAATGTCGAATATTGATAAAAAAGGTAATCAGGAATCTTTAGCAATAGAAGATATTGAGAAATATGTACGATTAAAAGAACAAGAAAGTGGGATAAAAGAAAAGGAAGTTGTAACGAAATCCAATGAAAATAATTCTAAGGTTATTTATAAGTTAGGGGACGGTACACAAATAATTCAAGCCCAGTGGCAAATAGGAAATAATATACAAGGGTGCCAAGATATAATAATTGAAGATAGGGTTATTCGTATAAATAGGCATATTTTTGAGTGGATAGCTGAAAAACTTAAGAAGCTTGACAAAAAGGAAATCGAAAGTCTAGGAATAGAAAACATTAAAGTATATATACAGGAATTTGGCGTAAACGGGGATATTTATAAGCATCTTTCTGAAAGTGAATTAAAAGAATTAGAAGAACAAAAAATTGGTCATTGATAAATATTACTAAAAATGTAGATTCATTGAGAAACAAAAAAAATTAGCTGAAGCAAAAACGTATACTTTAAAAGGTGGAATAAAAGTTACTCCACAATATATAGTAATCGGTGATAAAAGATTTGTAATAGATAAAAATATTCGTGATTGGCTTGAGGAAAGGATTATTAATGAAGGATTTGAGAATATTGAGGTTGATAAACAAATGTGGTATAATGATAATTGTATTGCAGTTTTAAATTTCATTGGATATGCCGGAGATAGTTTGAGGAAGGATAGTAAAAAAGAAATCTTAGAGATGATAAAAGGGACCTGCGAAGGTGAATTGACTGATATGAGGCATAAAGCGAGGGCAAATAATAAATCAAGGGAAACAGATAAAAGCAAAAATCAAGGGAAGGTACATAAAAAGACGAGTAGGGAAACACTGGATGATGGTACAATTTTATTTAAAGATGAACAAAGGCAAGATGACAGATTTAGCAAGCCGAATTGTGGTTTGATTATGTTTGGGGAAACAGTAAGTTTCGATGAAAGTATTTATAATGGGTTGAATTCTGAAATAGGAATTAGAAGTGGTACAAATCAAACTGGAATAGAGGACGTAGTTCGCTTTATGGCAGATAGTATAGAAATCTTAGAAAAAGAAAAAACAATAGATCCAGTAGCAAATTATCATAATGATATAATGATTGAAGAGCTTACTAGAATAATATATCGTATTGAAGATATAGTAATCCCAAGTAAAACAACAACTGAAAATAGTTATGGAAGTACGATTGGAGGTCTCTCTTTGGGTTAAGAGGGACTTTTTGTATTATAGTACAATTCTTATATATATAAAAATTAACTAACAAAATATTGACTAATTTGGTAAAAGCATTTATAATAGTTAAAAAAGGAGTTGGTTTAATGTATTCGGAACAAGAGATAATTAAAAGAAATAAATTAGAAGAAATCAAAAACCATGTAAATGCGTATCCAGAAAGATATGAGGTTACTCATGAACTCGAAGATGCACAGTCATTAAATGATGGTGAAAGTAACATAAGTATTGCGGGAAGAATTGTTTTTATGAGGAAAATGGGGAAGCTTACTTTTGCAATGATTAAAGATATAAAAGGGAAACTGCAAGTTGCTTTTAAAAAGGATGTACTTGGAGATGAAAAATATGAATTTTTTATGAACTATGTTGATATAGGTGATTTTGTAGGTGTAAAAGGTGAAATGTTTACAACGCAGACAGGTGAAAAGACAGTTAGAGTTAGTGAGTTTACATTTTTGGGGAAAAGCTTGAAAACATTACCAGAAAAATGGCATGGATTGTCAGATAAAGAGTTATGCTATAGAAATAGATATTTAGATTTAATTATGAATGACGAATCAAAAAATAGATTTATTTTCAAGTCTAAGTTTATTAGTAAAATAAGAAATTACTTAGAGGAAAATAGGTATTTAGAAATTGAAACGCCTACATTAATTAATAAACCGGCAGGCGCATTAGCAAAGCCTTTTATATCTCATCATAATGCATTAGATATAGATGTATATCTGAGAATTGCTCCGGAAACGTATTTAAAGAGAGCGATTGTTGGTGGATTTACTAGGGTATTTGAATTTGCAAGATGTTTTAGAAATGAAGGTATAAGTCCAGTACATTTACAAGACTTTACGATGCTAGAATGTTATTGTGCATATTATAATTATAAGGACAATATGATTTTAATAAAAGATATGATGAAAAAGGTAATATATGATTTGTTTGGAAAGTATGAGATAACAATTGATGATAAAATAATTAATTTTGATAAAGAATGGGAAATAGTTACATTTAGAGAAATAATTTTAAAAGATTGTGGTATAGATATAAATGAATGTAAAACAGCAGATGAATTAAGAAAAAAAATAGCTGATAAAAAAATAGAATTAGATTCGGAAACGAGTATAAATGTTTTAGGTTTTGGTAATTTAATTGATGTGCTATATAAAAAAGTAAGTAGACCCAAAATAATAAATCCTACATTTTTGACTGAGCACCCAATAGATTTGTCACCACTCGCAAGAGCAAATGATGAAAATCCTAATATTACTGATAGATTTCAGCTTATTATAAATGGAGCTGAAGTAGTTAATGCATACTCAGAGTTGGTTGAACCGATAGAACAGGAGAAAAGACTTGAAGAACAATCAAAACTAAATGCTAATGGAGACGAAGATGCAATGGTGATGGATAAAGAATATATAGAAGCAATGGAATATGGTATGCCACCTATTTCAGGATGGGGTATGGGAATAGATAGGATAGTTCAAATACTTACTAATGCTGACAATATAAGGGATTGTGTGTTGTTTCCGGTAATGAGACCTATAAATGATGATGATGAGCAAAAATAAGTATTTACATTATAGAAAAAGCTGAATTTTGAAATGGTATTTAAAATACAGATAAAATGTAACAATATCAAGTGTAAACCAAAGAGTAGACGATCTAAAAAAGAGAGTCTGCTCTTTTTATGTATTAATCTGCAGTAAAACCAGTACCAACTTGGAAAAATTATTTTTTTATATAATTATAATGAAAAAAAGCAAAAAGTGTGGTAAAATGAGAACAAAGATTAGGTATGGGAGATGAATATTATGAAACAGCTAAAGTACATAGTTACAAGTATATTATTTATGGTGTTATTCGTACATACAGTATTTGCACTTGATATACAAATGCCAGATATGATTAGAGTGGGGCTTGAGTCTTATTATAAAGAGCTTAATAAGATTGATATAGGCTCGAAAGAGATTGTAGCAGGTAATCTAGATGGCGATAAGTTTACAGAGCTTTTTAGTATGAGTTCAAATAGTGGATTTAGTATGTATGCAGATTATAAATTTTACGTAGGTATTGATAAAGAATATTTTACATATGCTGACGCAAAAAGTGCGTTAGGTGCTTTAGAAATTGGTGGAGTGAGTAAATGTGTAGCATACGTTTCTGATGGTATGTGGGAGATATATTTGGGAGAGTATGCAAGCCAATCTGAAATGAATAGCGGGATGATTTCACTTGCAAAAACATATCCAGAATTAAAACTAAAAACCGTTGTTGCAACGCTAACACGAAACTATATAGTATCGAAAGACAGTAATGACAAAATAATCTTTGAAAATAGTGATGGATACGTTTGTTTTACTACACGAGATAGATTGATAAGTCTTATAACTAGGAAGTATAAGGGTTATATTCAGTTTGTGAGAGTAGATAGTGGTAAGATGACAGCAGTAAATACAGTTTTATTTAATGAGTATTTATATGGAGTTGTTTGCGCAGAAATGGGTCCTTCGTGGCATATAGAGGCACTAAAGGCTCAAACAATTGCAATTAAAAACTACGTGATACTGATTATAAATAATAAAAAATATAAGTATTATAATATATCTGATACGACAAATGATCAGGCATATAAGGGCTATAGTATCGAGAGTGAAAATGCACGTAGAGCGGTAAATGAAACTACAGGTGAGGTACTTTTATATGATGGAAAGTTAGCAAGTACATTTTATTTTTCAAGTAGTGGTGGATATACGGAGGACTCTCAAAATGTATGGACAAATACGGTAGCGTATTTAAAAGCAGTAAAAGATATTTATGAAAAGACTAATAGCCATAGTAATTGGGAGGTAACTATTAGCAAAAATGATATAAATACTACTTTATTAAGTTTAGGAAAATATATTGGTGATATAGTGGATTTAAAAGTAAAAAAATCTGAAGTGTCAGGTAGAGTTTTAGATTTTACTATTGTTGGTACAAGCGGGACACATACTTTGCAAAAAGAGAGTATAAGAACCTTCTTCAAACCTATATTAGGAAGCATACTAAAAAGTAGAGATTTTGATGTAATAAAGTCAAGTGATATAGGTTCGAGTACTGTTTATATAAAAGGAAGTGAAAGTGCGAATAATAAAAATATATTTGCTGGCACGTATGTTCGTGGAGTAGATGGTAGTGTCAAGAAGATTGATTCAAGTACGGGTACATTAGTAATAAAGGGCTCGGAAAACTCAAAAAAACTGACTACTCAAACTACAAATTTGTCAGATGATAAGTTTGTATTGCGTGGTTCTGGTTGGGGGCACGCAGTAGGCATGAGCCAATACGGAGCGAAAGGTATGGCCGAAGAAGGCTTTAAATATGATGAAATACTGAGATTTTACTATACAGGGACAAATGTGTTTAAGGTTGATTAATAGAGGAGAAAGCAATGAAAATATTAGTAGATGCTGATGCTTGTCCAGTTAAGGACGAAATAATAAAGGTAGCAAAAGAGTTTGAGATAAAAGTTATCATGCTTATTGATACGAGTCATATTTTATATGATGACTATGCGGAGATTATCACAGTAGATAAAGGTAAAGACTCAGTTGATATGGCACTAGTAAACAGGATAGAAAATAAAGATATTGTAGTAACGCAAGATTATGGTGTGGCTACGATAGCACTTTCTAAACGTGCATATGTCATAAATCAAAATGGACTGATATTTACAAATGAAAACATAGACAGTTTACTATTTGAAAGAGAGATGGCAAGAAAGAGTAGACAAACTGGTAGGACTTGTTCGAAGCATAAAAAAAGAAAGAAATCGGATGATGAAAGGTTTGAGAGTATATTTAGAAAGCTTTGTAGAGATGCATAAGGTGGGATTTTATATATGAAAAGAGCCATATTATATGGAATAATAGTTATTATTTTAGTATTTGCAGCTTTGATAAAGGTAGGTATTACAGAAAAAGGCTTAATTTATGAGATATTTAATAAAACGTATACTACAGAGATAACTAAAGCAAAGGTAATATATATTGTGGATGGAGATACTATAAAAGTACAGATTAATAATAAAACATATAAAGTAAGGCTAATAGGAGTGGATACACCAGAAATGATTAATGCTGAAAAAGAAGGTGAAAATCTTGGACAAGACGCTACGAACTATACTAAGCAAATATTATATGTTGGAAGAGAAATATGGCTCACTAAAGATATATCTGAGACAGATAAATATGGGCGACTCCTTAGGTACGTTTGGATAGGTGTACCAAATAATTACTCGAAAGATGAAATAAGGGATAGGATGTTTAATGCTATGTTGGTGATAAAGGGATTTGCTAAAGCTAAGGCGTATCCACCAGATACGGAGTTTGCAGAGGTTCTTGAGGAATTAGAGAAAGAAGCAAGATAGGAAAGGGCATTAGCCTTTTTTTATTTGCAAAAATCAACAAAATATTACATAAATATTAACAAAATCTATTGCAAAAAGTGTAAAAATATGGTATTATATATGTGTAAGGAAGATAAAAAATATCAAGTACAATTTAATACAGGAAAAAGTAAAGTAATGAGTGATAAGCTAGATTTAGCTTGACAAAACAAACTAAACTTAACTTTTCACCCGAAAATGGCAAACTTATCGAAAGATAAGGACGCAAAACTAAAGGGCCTTCTGCATAAGCAGGTGGTAGCCAGTTATCGAAGGAGATGGTTGGTATGTTTAAAAAAGTTGGTTCACTAGTTGCTATTCTTGTGTTTATGATAGCTTTTACAACTATAGCATATTCCGAAAGAACAGTTGAAGTTGATACTACGGATGCAGATGAAGGAATAGTAAAAGTTTTGTATGAAAATGAAGATGTAGACAAAGCTAAATTTATGATAGAAAAGGATTCAAAAAAGGATTATTATAGTTTGAAAAACACAGATAGATATGAAGAATTTTCTTTACAAATGGGAGATGGTGAATATACATTAGTAGTTTATGAAAATGTATATGGAACAAAATATAGAAGGGTATTTGAAGATACAATTAATGTGCAAATAGAAGATGAAGAAAGTATATATACTAAATCAGTACAAAATATAAAATACGATGAAGATAGTGCAGCAGTAAAGCTAGCTAAAAAGTTAACAAAAGATGCAGATAATGATGAAGAAAAAGCAAAAGCAATATACAAATACATAGTAAAAAACATAAAATATGATAGCAAAAAAATTAAAACAATAAGTTCAAATTATGTACCAGACATAGATGAAGTATTAAAAGATGAAAAAGGTATTTGTTATGATTACTCATCATTATATGCAGCAATGTTAAGAAGTGTTGATGTAAAAGCAAAACTTATTAAAGGATACTCAAAGGTAACAGATGTATATCATGCTTGGAATGAAGTTTATATAAATGGTAAATGGGTTATAGTAGATACAACATATGATGCATACAAAGAACAACATGACAGAAGCTATACATTTAAAAAGAGCGCATCAAACTATACAACTGATAAAGAATATTAGAAGAGTGGTTTAAGATAGAATAGTAAAAAGTTGCAACTAAATGGTTGCAATTTTTTTGCTTATAGGATAGAATAAAACAATGAAGAGTTAAGGTACACTAATTTATGATAGGGTATTGATTTGAGAGGTGAATAAATATGGATTTTGAAAAGTATGAACGTGTTATAGATAAAGATCATGTAAAATATTATGGTAAAGTCTCGCAAATAGTGGGGCTTACAATAGAGTCAACTGGACCACAAGCTACTATGGGTGAGGTGTGTAAAATATACACAGAGGAAAAACATATATTAGCAGAGGTTGTTGGTTTTAAAAGCAAAAACTTGTTGCTTATGCCACTTGGTGATATGCAGGGTGTTGGACCTGGAAATTTAGTAGAAGCTACAGGTGAAATATTTAAAATTAATATATGCGACAATATATTAGGACGTGTACTTGATGGGCTGGGAAGACCTATTGATGATTTAGGTGATATAAGTCACGAAGTGCAATGTAGTGTACTCAATGATTGTCCGACACCACTTAAAAGAAATAGGATAACAAAGCCGCTTGAATTAGGTGTTAAAGCCATTGACGGAATGCTTACAGTCGGTAAAGGACAAAGGATAGGTATATTTGCAGGAAGCGGGGTAGGTAAGAGTACTCTTTTGGGTATGATAGCTAGAAACGCGGTAGCAGATGTTAACGTTATTGCACTTATAGGTGAGAGAGGTCGTGAAGTAAGGGAATTTATAGAAAAGGATTTACAAGAAGAAGGGCTTAAACGCTCGGTTGTAGTTGTGGCAACATCAGATCAGCCATCGCTTATCAGACTCAAGGCGGCATATGTGGCAACTAGTATAGCAGAGCATTTTAGGGGACAAGGGAAAGATGTCGCACTAATGCTGGACTCTCTCACGAGATTTTCTATGGCACAGAGAGAGGTAGGGCTTGCAGTAGGTGAGCCTCCAGTTAGTAAGGGATACACCCCATCGGTGTTTACTACCATGCCTAAGTTACTAGAGAGAGCGGGTAACTCAGATAAGGGCTCGATTACAGGTATATATACTGTGCTTGTAGAGGGGGATGACATGTCGGAACCAGTATCAGATACTGCGAGGAGTATACTGGACGGACATATTGTTTTGTCAAGGTCACTTGCGCACAAAAACCATTATCCATCAATAGACATACTGCAAAGTATATCGAGGGTTATGTCAGATGTAGTTACTCCTGAGCAGAAGGAACTTTCGAATAATATAAAGAAAATAATGGCCATATATAAAGAGGCAGAAGATTTGATAAATATAGGGGCATACGTAAAAGGGAGTAATAAGGAGATAGATTATGCAATAGCTAAAATAGGGAAGGCGAATGAATTTTTGACACAACGGGTTGAGGAGAACTTTACTTTATTTGAAACACTGGAAATTATGAGTGGGATATTTAAGGATTAGACGACGTTCATTTCAAAGATACTGAGCGCCATCATATACCTGTTAATGGCTAAAACTAGGTGAGATATATTGAATAAATTATTAAAAAAGCAGGGTGAATTTTGGAACGTACATAATGCAAGTAGACGATGTTGTAGAAGAAAGTATAAAGGAAAAAGAAGGTTTAAATGATTATATAGAAATGGAACTTGGGAAATTTAGTTTTAGCCTTAAGACTGCAAGGGAAATGGAAAATGGAATTCCAACAGAATATGATATACCTCAACCAGCTGCAAGTGAAGATAAAGGATACAAAGAAACAAATTCACAAAATGGAATAATTTTAAAAGCTGCTAATGTTAAAAAAGATAAAGTTGGTAAGACTATAAGTGAAGATTATATATGTTTTATGGGTATGAGTAATCATAAAGTTGAAATAGATTATAGTATTCATTCTGTAAAACGTAATAGCCAATTTCATTTATGGGAAGAAAAACAAATGATATTATTAAGTAGTGAGGAAGTATCAATAGATAAAGAAGAAGATAAAAAATTCAAACAAAATAATTCAATAACGATAGAAGGTAATGAAAACTCTGGATATGCAGTTGAATTAATTTTCAATAATAATGGGAAAAAAGTAAAATATCATTCAATGCGGGATAGAGTAGTAGATAGGAAATACATGGAGTTGTTAGAGAAAATTCTCGGAACTTTAAACCCTAAAGTTTTAGCGACTTTAGCAAAAAAAGCAGGTTTATCACCTTTACCGGAAAAGGCAGTAATATTACCTTTAGTGAATGAGGTGGCATACGATGATATAATGGAACAGTCAATAAGTTGACAATAAAAAAAGCCCACAAGGGCTTATTTTATTACTAATTTTAAAAATGTTTTCTTTCCTTTTTGTATAATAAGTTCATTATTTTTAAAGGCATCTTTAGTCACTATGTAATTTGTATTGTCAATTTTTTCTCCTCCGATTATAACACCACCTTGTTCTACTAAACGTCTTGCTTCGGCACGTGAAGGTGCAAGTTTGGTTGTAACCATAAGTGATAAAATATCTACATCGTCTTTTTCGAGTTCAAAGCTAGGTACGTTACTCATGTCTCCACCAGCGCTAAATAAAGCTTTGGCGGCTTCTTGTGCTTTTTGTGCTTCTGCCTCACCGTGGACTATTTTGGTAACTTCAAATGCTAAGATTTCTTTTGCTTTATTTATTTTTGCATCTTTGAGTTCTCCGAGTTTTCTAACCTCATCCATTGGTAGATATGTGAGCAGTCCTAGGCATTTTTCTACATTAACATCCTCTACGTTTCTCCAGTATTGGTAGAATTCGTAAGGAGTTGTTTTAGCAGGGTCAAGCCATAGTGCTCCTTTTTCTGTTTTACCCATTTTTTTGCCTTCGCTAGTAGTGAGCAGGGTGAATGTCATAACGTTAGCACTCGCACGTTCTTTTTTGCGGATTAGGTCTATACCACCAAGCATGTTTGACCATTGGTCGTCGCCACCTACCTGAAGCGTGCAATTGTAGCGTTTGTATAGCTCTAGGAAGTCGTATGATTGCATAACCATATAGTTGAATTCAAATAATGTTAAGCCTTCTTCTAAGCGAGATTTGTAACATTCTGCAGATAGCATTCTATTTACAGAAAAATGAACTGCAATATCTCGGAGGAATGGAAGGTATTCAAGACCAAGGAGCCAATTGGCATTGTTATCCATAATAACCTTACCGTCTGAAAAGTCCATGAATCTAGCCATTTGTTTTTTGAAACATTCTGCATTGTAGTTTATGTCTTCTATGGTTAGCATCTTTCGCATGTCTGTTTTGCCGGATGGGTCACCTATCATTGTTGTGCCTCCACCTATTAGAATTATGGGTCTGTGCCCGGCTTTTTGTAGGTGGCTTAGTGCCATTAGGGTTAGGAAATGGCCAGCTGTTAGGCTGTCGGCTGTTGCGTCGTAACCACAGTACATTGTGACTTGACCTTTTTCGAAACTTTCTCTTATTTCTTGTTCGTTGCTACATTGGGCTATGAAGCCTCTTTCTTTTAGAATATCAAATGCGTTCATGTGAAAACCTCCGTTTTTTATTGAATGATAAAAGATTTAATAACTTAATTGGGTAATAATTAAAAACTTAAAGACTTAAAAATTTCAAAATTTAAAGACTTAAAAAGTTTAAAATTTAATTACTTAAAACTTAATTACTTTTTTTCAAAAAAAAGTAACAAAAAAACTCAGCCCCCTAACCCCCCATCCTTGGGGGGATAGCCGCAAGAACTCGTTCGTTACGCATTCGCTGCACTTACTCAAACAGTTTGCGGATTAGGAAAAAAGATTAATTTATTTTTGGTGAGAGTAAGGTTGACGGTCTGCCCTTTCCGCTCAAAAGTACTGAGCGCCGGGACATCCCTGCGTGTTCGTTAAAACTAAAATTAAAACTAACATAGAAATTGAAAAAACTCGTCTCATACAATACGTGTGTATTATATGGGACGAGTTTTTTACCCGTGGTACCACCCAAGTTTAAGTTAAGGGGATTGAGGTTGAGACCGAGAGTTAAGTAATTCTTTTAACTTTCAACTTTCAACTTTCAACTTTCAACTTCTTCATTTTCTCCCGTCTCCTGAGTGTAATTCGATTGTTTGTGTGCTGTGAGTTTTGCACCGAGTAACTCACTCTCTGGGGTTGTAACCACAAATATCTACTGTGTCTCTATCATAGACTTTTTATTTAGTTCTATATAATATAGTATAAAATACATTTTTTGTCAAGTAAATTTTAAAAAAACTTATTGACAATTTATAATTATTTGATATAATTTTTATAAAAGTGAATATTTTAAATATAGAGCAGGGTATGTAAATAGCATGACTCGGGCTAGGAATCTAGCAACAGTATGAACTGTGGGACTATAGCAACATTATAGGTACCACTGTTTTTTATCGTATGAGTATATGAGAGGGGATGCAAAATTGAAATTTAAAGCAGATAATAAAAAGGCAAATGCGGCACTCATATCGGTAATATCAAACACATCATTAATAACTCTTAAAGTATTTGCGGGGATTTTGAGTGGGTCTGTAAGTATAATAAGTGAAGCTATACACTCAGGTATTGACCTGATTGCTTCATTTATTGCGTACTGTTCAGTTAAAATTTCATCGAAACCACCAGATTATGAGCATCCATATGGACATGGAAAAATCGAGAATTTTTCTGGACTTATAGAGGGATTGCTTATATTTATAGCTGCGTTTTTTATTATTAATGAAGCTGTTGTTAAATTAATTAATCCAAGTGAAGTGGGAGAAACGTGGATAGGGATAATTATTATGTTTGTATCTGCAATAGTTAATGTTGTGGTGTCAAAATTTTTATATAAAGTTGCAAAAGAAGAAGATTCTATGGCACTAGAAGCAGATGCACTTCATTTGAAAACAGATGTATATACTTCGATAGGAGTAGGGGTAGGGCTTATAGCTTTAGAAATAACAAAGCTTGTAATACTCGATTCATTGATTGCTATTAGTGTTGCACTACTCATTATGAAAGAAGCCTATCATTTATGTGATAATGCATTAAAACCACTAATAGATTCGAGATTATCAGAGGAAGAAGAAGCAAAGATTTGTATTGTTATGGAGAGTTATAAGGATCATATAATAGATTATCATAATTTATGTACAAGAAAAGCAGGTAATACAAAATATATTGAATTTCATATGACTGTAAATAAAAGACTATCTGTAGAGGAGTCACATGAAATATGTGAAGAGATAGAGAGAGATTTAGAGGAAGTATTGAAAAATACGGATGTGCTTATACATATAGAACCGGGAGAGTAAGGAACAAAGAACAAAAAAATCGAAAACAGTAAAAAAATAGTATTATGCTAAAACGGGACTTCGGTCCTGTTTTATTTAGGCTTTATTCCCATTGTTTTATACACAAAAAAGATTTATAATGTAAATATAGGTAACCAATACAATATAAGGGGGTTTTACTATGAAATGTTTAAAAAGGTACTTTGCAGTATTTTTGGCTTTTGTTATGTTTGTTACATGTTTTGTTGGTGTAACAGAGGCTGGAAAAGGGACAACAAAAAATATTTTAACAGCACCTACAAATTTGATTGCTGGGAGTATTACGAAAGATGAAATAGATTTGCAATGGGATAGTGTAGTGAATGCCACAGGATATAGAGTTTATGGGGCTACTTCTAGTGATATTAGCTACAAGTTGCTAGGCACAGTGTATGCAATGAACTATAATCATACTAATTTACAGTCAAGTACTGTTTATTCGTATTACATAGTGGCATTTAACAAATTTACAGTTTCAAGTGAATCAGTACATGTAAATTTTACAACAGAGGCATTACCAGTGATAACCCCACCTGTAAGTACTGAAAAAGTGGTCCTTGGATATGCTACTTATTATTATTCAGGGGACAAGTCATCATATAACTCCATGGTTGCAAACAAAGATGCGATTGATGAAATAGTTACTCATACATATACAGTAGATGGGAGCGGAAATCTTACTGGAATCATTCCTTTAGAGCAAATACAATATGCAAAAAGTAATAACATAAAAGTTCAGGCTTCTATCTCAAATCAATTTAGCGGCCTTGTTGCTAAACAACTTCTAGAAAGTGCTACAAATAGGGCGACACTAATAAACAATATATTAGTAGAGATAGGAAAGTATGGCTATGCAGGGGTAAATGTTGATATAGAAGGGGTTTATGCAATTAACCGGGAGCATATGACTACATTTATGAAAGAATTATATGAGACTTTGAATCCAAAGGGATATTTGGTCACAATAGCAGTTCCAGCAAAAACATATGACAGTACAACAGATGGCTGGAATGGAGCGTTTGACTATAAAAGTTTAAATATGTATGCAGATCAAATAGTGATAATGACATACGACGAACATTATCCAGGGGGAACACTAGGGGCTATAGCATCATATGGTTGGGTAAAAAGAGTTGTGGAATATGCAGTTACAGTAATACCAAAAGAAAAAATATTGTTAGGCGTTGCAGCATATGGATATGATTGGTCTAGTAGCGGTACAAAATCATATAGTGTAAGCAAAGCATATGAGATAGCAACTACATATGGTGCAACTATAATATGGGATTCAGTATCACAAACACCACATTACACTTATATTGATACACTAGGAGTAAGTCATGAAGTGTGGTTCGAAAACTCATATAGCATACCTTTTAAACTAAATATGGTGAATGATTATGGACTTTTGGGTGTGGCGATATGGAGACTTGGACTAGAGGATGCAGCATATATGAGTAAGATAAGTAGTATGTCAAATTAACGAAATAAAAGAGATCCTTTTGATGAGTTTTACAAAAAGATCTCTTTTATTTATAATCAGTTAGATAATTCTGGTTCGTCTGCAATACTTGTATTAACTTCTGAATTATATGGATGAATACCAATGTCTTCAGGTGACGCAAAAAATTTTCCCGATAAATCAGTTGCAATATCTGTTTCTTTAGGAACTTTTTTAGGAAATTCAGACACCTTAACTCCATTATTAATAATTAATTTTAAATGATTGGCCATTAATAAAACCTCCTTAAATATAATATAAAAAATATATCATTAATTATAAAATATGTCAACTGGACAATTTACGTAATTTGTAATTTTTTAATAGTGTTATAAAAAAATGTAAAAAAATTCAAAAGGTATTGACTTTTATCCAAACAAATCATATAATATAAAAAAAATACTAGGAGGTTTTAAGATGGCGATTGGATATGAAAGATATGTTGTAGATCCTTTACAAGTAGTAACTAAAATATTAAACTGGAATGATATTTGTTATCAAAAGCACGAAAAGAGGATATCAGAGGTTGGTATTGAGCGTTATAGAATGGAAGAGCAACCTAGGCTAGACCGTATATTGAAAAATGAGGGAACACTGCAAAGTAAAGAATATCCAAGTATGTATGATTGGACAGAAATAGAAAAGGAAAATGGTCCTAGTTTAAGCATACTAGATGAAACACTTGCTAATAATCAAATGACTATGTAACATACATTTATAATCAAAAACGTAATATAAAATATATCAAACAACAACCTAACATAATCTTAGGTTGTGTTTTTATCCCAAAAAACATAAAACCTTTTAAAAATTTCTATAATTTTCTTGTAAAATTATCAAAAGAAATATATAATGGTTATACAAATAGAAAATTAAAAACAGAAAAAATATTTTTTCACTTTCAATTTTCAATTATTTTAATAGGGGGGATTTTTATATGTCAAATAAAGTTATGAAAACTATGGATGGAAATACAGCAGCTGCTTATGTAGCTTATGCATTTACTGAGGTAGCGGCTATATATCCAATAACACCATCATCAACGATGGCGGAAGTGGTTGATGAATGGTCATCACAAGGTAAGAAAAATATTTTTGGACAGGAGGTACTAGTTGCGGAAATGCAATCAGAAGCGGGAGCAGCAGGGGCAGTTCATGGTTCACTTCAAGGTGGTTCACTTACGACTACTTTTACTGCATCACAAGGTTTGTTACTCATGTTACCTAATATGTATAAAATAGCAGGTGAATTACTCCCTTGCGTATTTCATGTAACTGCAAGGGCTCTTGCGGGGCATGCATTATCGATATTTGGAGATCATTCCGATGTTATGGCTGCAAAACAAACTGGTTTTGCTCTGCTTGCATCAAGTTCAGTTCAAGAAGTTATGGATTTAGCAGGAATAGCTCATCTTTCGGCTATCAAATCTAGGATTCCTTTTCTTCATTTTTTTGATGGATTTAGAACTTCACATGAAGTACAGAAGATTGAAACAATAGGTTATGAAGAATTTAATAAACTAGTAGATCACGATGCTATTCAAGCTTTTAGGAATAGGGCTTTAAACCCAGAGAGACCAGTTACGAGGGGGACTGCTCAAAACCCAGATATTTTTTTCCAAGCAAAAGAAGCCTCAAACAGTTTTTATGATAGGTTACCTGATACTGTTGTTGATTATATGAATAAAATATCAGAGCTTACAGGTAGAAGCTACAAGCCATTTGACTATTATGGAGCACCAGATGCTGATAGGATAATAGTTGCTATGGGTTCAGTATGTGAAACGATAGAGGAAACAATAGATTATCTAATGGCAAAGGGTGAAAAAGTGGGTCTTATCAAAGTAAGATTATATAGACCTTTTGTGGCTAAATATCTTTTTGATGTACTTCCTGCCACAGTTAAGAAAATCGCTGTACTTGATAGGACTAAAGAACCAGGAGCAGAAGGAGAACCATTATATAAAGATATTAGAAATATGTTTTATGACATAGAAAACAAGCCACAGATAGTTGGTGGTAGATATGGACTTGGTTCAAAAGATACGACTCCATCTCAAATTAAGGCAGTATTTGATATGACTCGGGATAATCCAAGAAATAATTTTACAATAGGTATAAATGACGATGTTACATATCTTTCACTCGATATAAAAGATAAAATAGTTACAGAAAAACTAGGAACAGTAAGATGTAAATTTTATGGTCTTGGCTCAGATGGTACAGTTGGAGCAAATAAAAATGCAATCAAGATTATAGGTGATGATACAGAGCTATATGCTCAGGGGTATTTCTCGTATGATTCTAAGAAATCAGGAGGGGCAACAGTATCTCACTTAAGATTTGGTAAGCAACCGATAAAGTCAACTTATCTTATAGACGAAGCTGATTACATTGCATGTCATGCTCAGGCATATGTGGACCAATATGATGTGATAGCAGGACTCAGAAAGGGTGGAACTTTTGTTCTAAACTGTATATGGAATGAAAAAGAAATAGAAGAAAAATTACATGTAAAAATAAAAAAATACATAGCAGAAAACAATATAAATTTCTATACAATAAACGCTACAAAACTTGCTCAGGATTTAGGATTAGGTGGAAAGATAAATATGATAATGCAAGCAGTATTTTTTAAGCTTGCAAATGTTATACCTCTAGATTTGGCTATAAAACATTTAAAGGATGCAATAGATAAATCATATGGAAAAAAAGGACAGGATGTTCTTAAGATGAACTACGATGCAGTAGATGAAGGAATAGAAAATATAGTTAAAGTAAATGTTCCTGGGGCATGGAGTAAGCTAGAATTATTTAAAGATTTAGATGAGGGTAATTTGCCAACTTTTATAAAAGATAGACTAATTCCTATGAATGCACTCGAGGGAGATAAACTACCAGTAAGTACTTTTAAGAATTCAGAAGATGGTACTTTTGAAAATGGTTCTGCGGCATATGAAAAGAGGGGTATAGCTACAAATGTACCAGAATGGATACCAGAAAATTGTATTCAGTGTAATCAATGTTCATTTGTATGTCCTCATGCTGCAATAAGACCATTCTTACTTACAGATGAAGAGTTGGCTAATGCACCAGAAGGAATAGAAACTAAGAAGGCAATAGGAAAGGGCCTCGAAGGCTTGAATTATAAAATACAAGTTTCAACAAAAGATTGTACTGGTTGTGGAAACTGTGCTGAAGTATGTCCAGCAAAACAAAAGGCACTTGAAATGAAACCGATTGAAACTCAAACAGAAATGGAAATAAAAAATTGGAATTATGTCAGAGCTCTTCCAGCGAAGGATAATTTAGTGTCAAAAGATAATGTTAAGGGATCACAATTTTCCCAACCATTATTTGAATTTAGTGGTGCATGTGCGGGTTGTGGAGAAACTCCATATATTAAGGTTGTTACGCAATTATTTGGAGAAAAAATGGTTATAGCTAATGCGACAGGATGTTCTTCTATATGGGGAGCTTCAGCACCCTCTACTCCATACTGCAAAAATGATAAAGGGCAAGGTCCAGCATGGGCTAACTCATTATTTGAAGATAATGCAGAGTATGGATACGGTATGTCACTAGGTATTAAGAAGGTTAGAGAACAGTTAAAGACAAAAGCAGAAAGTTTATTAGAACTTAATGTTGGTGATGATGTTAAAGCAGCATTTAAAAAATGGATAGACGGAAAAGATAACTACGAAGCATCTAAAGAAGCAACTATAGAACTCGATAAGGTACTTGAATATAAGTATAACGATAATGAGTTACAAGAAATAACAGATTTCTTTAAGGCTAATCATGAATATCTAACACAAAAATCAATATGGATATTAGGTGGAGATGGATGGGCATATGACATAGGATACGGTGGACTTGACCATGTTCTTGCGTCAGGTGCTAATGTAAATGTACTTGTATTTGATACAGAAGTTTACTCAAATACAGGTGGACAATCATCAAAATCAACTCCAACTGCTGCAATGGCAAAATTTGCAGCTGCAGGAAAGAGAACAAAGAAAAAGGATTTAGGTATTATGGCTTCTAGCTATGGATATGTATATGTAGCCCAAGTAGCTATGGGAGCAAATAAAAATCAATTCATGAAAGCAGTGCAAGAGGCTGAAAGTTATGATGGGCCATCAATTATAATCGCATATGCTCCATGTATAAATCATGGAATAAAAGCAGGTATGGGAAGGACCCAAGAACGAATGAAGCTTGCTGTTGATTCAGGATACTGGCATTTGTGGAGATTTGACCCAAGATTAAAAGAACAGGGTAAAAATCCATTTGTACTAGACTCAGGAGAACCTAAAATGAGCTTTAGAGAATATTTAGAGGGCGAAGTAAGATACACAGCAGTTCAAAAACAATTCCCTAAAATAGCTGACAAAATGTTTGAAGAAGCTGAAGAACAAGCGAAAGATAGATATGAAGGATACATAAGAATGAGTAAGATGGAATACTAAAACATGTACAATTAAAAGAAATAATTAAGTGTGTCATTTATAGATATAAAAAGTCAAGCAAATAGTGCTTGACTTTTTATGTAGAAATGTATAAAATAGTGTTGAGTTATTATTAATATATTGGAATAAAATCATACATATGATAGTTGATATTAGCATTGCGAATCTATAAGGGGAGGTGCTAAATGAATAAATTTATAAAATTTATAATTTTTGATTTAATAATTTTTGCTATTGGCTTTACATGTTTTTTACGGATGACGAAAAATGTTGAAGTAGAGTGGACTACGGCTGATTATGAAAGCGGAATAGAAAAGACAAAACTGGCAGTTGGAAATATTAATGATTTAAACTTAACAGATGCATTGAATAATAAAATTATATGTTACGGACAAAATGTAGTACAAACTAGTTTTTCAAGTAAAGAAATGAGCGCAATATTGTCTACAGCGAATGATGAACTTGGACCTATAAGTAATATAAAAGTAAAATTTTTAAATTATAATGAAATGGAGGTAAACTTCACTTTAGAAAAAGCTACTGTTGATTTTTTAAAGGAGACAGCTAAGGAAGATCCTAAGATGGGCAAGTACGCATCATTCTTAGATATGATGGTGGGTACTCCTGTATATATGAAAGGAAAGATTAATTCATACGGTAAATATAATATAGACGCATCTGTAGAAACAATATATATAGGGAATATTCATTTGGGAACTGAGGTAGTAGATAAAGTTCAAGTATCGTTATCACCATTTGCTAACTTTATAATTTCAAAATATGTTGGACTTTCTATTGGTCAATTATATATAGATGACGATAAACTAGAGTTTATTGGAACGCTTCCAGCAAGGATAGAGAAAAATTATTAAAAAAGTATAATAAAACATATGAGGAGAGGATAATATGCAACACAGGAATGATTTAAGGGCACACTGTAATATAATAGTAAAAATGGCTAAGGCATTAGATTACCCAAGGGAACAAGTAATGGAAAAAGATAAATTTAATGTAGAAATTTCTGACATAAGTGCAACAGGGATACATTTTATTACTGATGAGAAGATAGAGGAAGGAAAAAGATATATAATAGAATTGCAGATAAACCAAACAATTGAAATAATTATTTGTAAAATAATTAGAGTGAGTTCTGAAAATAAAATGCATAAATGCGGGGCGAAGTTTGAAAAGATGCCATATAATACGGAAAAAAATTTACGAGCATATGTATATAAATGGCAATTAGATAAGTGTAGACAATAAGCGAATAATAAAAAAAGGGCCAAAGCTGCTCTTTTTTATTTTAAGACCTTGCAATTTTTAAAAAATTTAGTATTATAGAAGTAAGGAATGAATAGTGAGGAAGGGAGTGTTGATATGAATTGTTTTAAAGTAAATATATTAATAATTTTATTAGTTGAATGTTTTATTTTTACTGGTTGTAATGAAAAGAAGTTTAATATCAGTGGGACGATAGAGACCGTGCAAATTGATATTAATTCAGAGGTTCAGGGGAAAATTACAAAAGTTCTAAAAGAAGAGGGTGACAGTGTACAAGAAGGAGAGATTGTTGCAATTGTAGATTCTGAGAACCAAAAACTTTTAGTTAAATCAGCTGAGGAAAACGTCAAATTAAAGGAGCTGAAGCTCTTAGATATAAAGGCAGGTACGAGGAAAGAACAGATAAAGCAAGCCGAAGCACAAGTCAAAGCAGCAAGGACTAAACTTGATGAGCTTAAACATGGTACAAGACAAGAAGAGATAAATAAGGCCCAAATAGCTGTGAATACGGCAAAAATAAGTTATGATTATTTGTCAGAAAAATATGAAGAAGCCAAAAAGTTACATGAAACAAATGCAATATCAAATGATGAGCTAGCAGAAATAAAGTATAAATTTGATACATCTTTGGGTAATTATAATTCTGCAATTGCGAGTCTTGAACTTTTAAAAAATGGACCTACAAAGGAAACTATAAAAGTGGCTGATGCAGGGGTAGAACAAGCAGTTGCAAATTTAGAATTACTAAAAAGTGGTTCTACAGTAGAAGCAATAAAAATGGTAGAAGCGGAACTAGAATCATCGAAAATATTACTCGAACAAGCAAAATTGGTGCTTTCAAGATATGAGATAAAATCTCAGGTGAGAGGTACCTTGGTACAAAAAAATCTAGAGATTGGTGATATCGTAAACATGGGAACAAACATAGGAACAGTATCTGATCTTTCAAATATGTTTATAACAACTTATGTTACGCAAAGAAATTTAGGATTAGTTAAGGTTAATGATGAAGTTACACTAAAATCAAATCTAAATCCTAAACAAATTATTAAAGGTAAGATTACTTATATATCATCGGAAGCTGAATATACACCTAAAAATACTGAAACAAGTGAGGCAAAAGAAAACACAGTATTTAAGATAAAAGTTGAAGTACTGGATAATATTGAAAAACTAAGACCAGGTATGACGTTGGACGTTATATTAAGTTGAAAGTGGAAAGTTGAAAAGAAAAGTGAAAAGTTATTACGTAGTTAATTTTTAGTTCTTCACTTTCAACTCTCAACTTTCAACTTTCAACTTTCATTAGGGGGTGAAAACATGGAGTATGCAATAGAAATAGATAATCTTACTAAAAAATTTGATAATTATGTAGCTGTAAATAGTATTAGTTTTAAAATTCCAAAAGGCAAGATATTTGGATTCCTAGGACCTAATGGTTCAGGAAAGTCTACGACAATAAGAATGCTATGTGGAGTTTTGACCCCTACATCGGGAACGGGAACTGTTATGGGATATGATATATTAAGAAACCCAGAGAAAGTAAAACAAAATCTAGGATATATGTCACAAAGGTTTAGCTTATATGATGATTTGACTGTAGAAGAAAATCTAGATTTTTATGCAGGAGTATATGGTTTAAATAGAAAGGTTAGGGATGAACGAAAAGAAGAACTAATATTTATGGCAAGTCTAAATGGTAAGGAGAAAACATTAGCCAAAAATCTTTCTGGAGGTTGGAAACAAAGACTTGCACTAGGCTGCGCTCTTATACATAAACCAAAGCTATTAGTATTAGATGAGCCTACTGCTGGAGTAGACCCTGTGTCGAGAAGGATATTCTGGGAGATAATACACAAACTTGCTACCCAGGGAATAACTATACTTGTCACAACTCATTATATGGATGAAGCTGAAAGCTGTGATATGATAGGCTTTATATTTAATGGTAATTTGATAGGGGAAATAGCTGCACCGAGCGACATAATTGCACACGCAAACTCGAAAGACTTAGAGGATGTATTTATAAAGTATGTTGAAGAGATAAATGGAATAAAGGTAAGTTCGTTTGGAGATATGAAGTTTTTGAATGAGTAGGAGGTGATCTACATGGGTTTTAATCTACAAAGGTTTTTTGCAATAGTAAAAAAAGAGTTTATTCAGATGAGACGGGATCCAATTGCACTTAGACTACCTATTGCTATGCCAATAATGATGATGCTTTTATTTGGATATGCTGTTAATACTGAAGTTGATGATATAAGAACGGCTATATTTGATCAAAGTAGGACACAAGAAAGCAGGGAGTATATAGATAAATTCGAGGCATCCAATTATTTTGAAGTTACTGATTATGTCCTTAGTGATAAAGAGATGGCAAATCTTATTGACAAAGGTAAAATAAAAGCAGGACTCGTAATACCTGCGAATTATGCAGAGGATATTAGCAAAGGTAAGACCCCAGAAACATTGCTTGTTATAGATGGAACTGATCCTACGACTGCTAGAACGGCTATGAGTAGTGGCGTGCTTGTCAATGAAATATATTCTACAGAATTCAAAAAGAAAATGTTGAAAGAGAAAGGGCTATCCTTTTTAGACATGCCAGGTGTTAAAATAAATACAAAGGTTTTTTATAATCCCAATCTTGAAAGCAATAAATTCACGATACCGGGGCTTGTAGGAATCATACTTCAGAACATAACTATAATGCTAACAGCATTTGCACTAGTACGTGAAAAAGAACGAGGAACGATAGAACAACTCATGGTATCACCCATTAGACCAGTAGAACTGATACTGGGAAAATTGATACCGTACATATTTATAGGTTATGCAGGATTTTTGTTCGCACTCGCGATATGCATATTTTGGTTTGGAATATGGCCAGTCGGAAGCATACCACTCTTACTTGTGCTAGGGTTCCTGTTTGTGGTATGTTCACTAGCTATTGGAATGCTTATATCCACATTCGCAAATAACCAAATGCAAGCGATGATGTTTATTATATTAGTAATTCTACCAAGTATACTACTCTCAGGATATATATTTCCAAGAGAAGCAATGCCCACAGCTATAAATTGGGTAGGATATGCAATACCCGTTACATATTTCTTGAATATAATAAGAGGAATAGTGTCAAAGGGTGTGGGATTAGAATATATATGGCAAGATGTTGTTGCACTGATGATATTTGGGGTTGTTATACTTACCATTGCGGTGCTGAGGTTTAGAAAGAGTTTGGACTAAGTAAGTTGAAAGTGAAAGACTTTGACTTAGGGATACATACTAAGTTATTGTACATAAATTCACTTGACATATGATAGATAAAAAGGTAGAATATATTTAAATATCAAAAAACATAGGGGAGCTGATGATATGGGGATAAGGATAGTAACTGATAGTACATCGGATTTAAATGACGTGCTAATAAGGAAGTATAATATTAAAATAGCACCACTTACTGTGCATTTTAAAGATAAAAGTTACAAGGATACGGTAGAAATCTCAGCAAAAATGTTTTATGAAAAATTGAAGACTTGTGAGGAACTTCCAAAAACATCTCAAGTAAATCCAGCGGAGTTTGAAGATATATTTGAAGAAATTTTAAAAGCAAAAGACGAGGTATTAGGTATATTTATATCTAGTGATTTAAGTGGTACTTTTAATTCAGCTCAAATTGCAAAAGAGTTAATAGAGAGTGATAAAATTCACATAATAGATTCTAGAAATGTTACTGTTGGTTTGGGAGGTATAATTTTACATGCTGCAAAACTAATAGAAAAAGGAAAAACGATAGATGAAATAGTTAAAGAGATAGAGCAGATAAAAGGTAATTCTAAACTTGTTGTTATGGCAGATACTCTTGAGTATTTAAAAAAAGGCGGAAGACTATCAGCTGCAAAAGCTATGATAGGAACAGTTCTCAATTTAAAACCAATACTTGTACTAAAAGATGGTCGTATTGATACTCTTGATAAGGTTCGCGGAACTGGGAAAGGTGTAACATACATATTGGAGTATATGAAAGATTACATAAAAGAAGATTCTGATATATTTGTGTTGAATGCTGCATGTGATGAGGCAGCTGAAAAAATGATAGAAAGATTAAAAACGGAATACGGAGCGAGTAGTGTACATAAATGCGATATGGGACCTACTATAGGAGTGCATCTAGGGCCTGGGGCTGTAGGGATTGCAGTGCTTTAAATTGATGTTTAGTAAAACAGACGGATATACATTAAAAAATGTTAAAAGCTATTGCAAAAAGGTGAAAAAAGTAGTATTATATTAATAAGAAGTATAGTATATACTAAAATAAAAAGGAGAGATAAGTAAATGGAAAAGAAAAAAATAATAATAGGAGCAGTAATCGCAATAGGGTTAATAATAATCATAATGTCTATTATAGGTAATAATTCAAAGCAGGAAACAATTAATGGAGCAGATACTAAAAATGCAGAAGAAAAAGTACAAATAAAAGTAGAAAATCCAGAAGAGCTAAAAATAGAAGTATCGGAAGAAACAAAGAAAATACAAGATAAAGTAAAATTTTCTAGTATAACATCAAGTGTGAAAGATAACATAACAACAGTAACAGGGACAATAGAAAACTTAACGAGTGACGTAATTACTCCATATATGAACATATATTTTTATGATAATAATAATAAACTAGTAATAACTGCAAATGCGTTTGCAGATAAAATACAAGCAAATGGGAGTAAACAATTTGTAGCTAACTTAACAGGAGATTTTTCAGGACTAGAGTTAAAGGTTGAGCTGGCAGAATTAGAGTAATAAGAGCGTAAGATATAAAATGGTCTTGAATAAATTCACCCTAAAAAGTTATTATAGTTTTATGATAATTTTTTAGGGTGAATTTATTATAATGGATAAAAGATTATAACAATGTATTGAAAAATATTTAATTTGTAGTATAATGAAATTAGGATAATTATCTGTAAGTAGAGATTGTTTTGTGTGTAGTATAATATATAAAGAAAGGATTGAATTCATGAAAAAACATACTCATAATGAGGTAGAAAAGAAGCTAAATAATATAAAATGTACCATGGAGTTTGAAGGAATGAAATTGCCACAAGAAACTATTGATTTGTATAGGCAAGTACTTATTGGAGAATGTACTATAGATGCTGCAAGAAAAATGATTTTAAATCAATATATAGGGTGATGGATTATGGATTATGATATACAGGATGATATTTATTGTTACAAGAATACAGGTGTCTTAAAAAATAAGTTTAACATAAGGGATAAAGAAAAACTAATAAGCCTTGAGCGTGACCTCACAGGGCTTAAACTTATTGAGATAGAAACAAAAAGGTTAGGCAAGGTTTTAGATGAAAAGTATTTTAAAGCTATTCATAAGTTTTTGCTTGAAGAAATTCTTGATTGGGCAGGAGAATATAGAAAGGTAAGAATACATAAAGACAATACTACTTTTGCCTATCCTGAAAATATAAAAAGTGAACTTAAAAGAGTATTTGGGGAGTTAAAGGACGATAATTATTTGAAAGACATGGATAGTGATAGATTATCAGAAAGGCTTGCATATTATAAAGCAGAATTTAATATAATTCATCCTTTTCGTGAAGGCAATGGGCGCACAATAAGAAAATTTATAGAACTTTTAGCTGAGGCAGCAGGACATAACCTGAGGTTTGATATGATAAATAAGGAAGAGTATCTTGACATAATGAGGAAGTCGGTTCTTAATATAACTGATTTAAAAGAGTATATAAAAAGACAATTGGACTATGAAATAAACAATAAAAATCAGGAATAGAATTTTCTGGTTTTTTTAGTTTCTAAAAAACATTGATAAAATGGTAAAAATATGATATTATAATAACAAATAGTAATGTTAGATTGCGAAGGAGAAATGAATATGTTTATAGATAAAACAAAAATATATGTAAAAGCTGGAGATGGTGGGAATGGGTCGTCATCATTTAGAAAAGAAAAGTATGTTCCAACTGGTGGACCAGATGGTGGAGATGGTGGTAATGGTGGGGACATAATCCTAAAGACAGATACAGGAATGAATAACCTGATAGCGTATAAACACCAAAAGCATTTTAGAGCTGAAAATGGTGGAAAGGGTTTAAAGAAAAACTGCCATGGAAAAAGTGCGGATGATCTTATTATAAAAGTACCAGTTGGGACTGTTGTGAAAGAAGCGGAGTCTGGTCAGGTAATAATAGATATGAATAAGGAAAATCAAGAGTTTGTGTTACTTAAAGGTGGTAAGGGTGGACTTGGGAATCAGCATTTTGCGACTTCGAGACAGCAAGCACCTAGATATGCAGAAAATGGCAAGGAAGGGAAAGAACTACTCGTTATATTTGAGCTTAAAACGATAGCTGATGTTGGATTAGTTGGATTCCCTAATGCAGGAAAGTCAACTCTACTTTCTGCTGTGACAAATGCAAACCCTAAAATAGGTAGTTATCAGTTTACGACGCTATCACCTAACATGGGAGTTGTGAAAATAAAATCAGGAAAGACCTTTCTTATGGCAGACATACCGGGGCTTATAGAAGATGCACACAAAGGTGCAGGATTAGGATTTGAATTTTTGAGGCATATAGAAAGAACAAAAGTACTGATACACGTGGTTGATGCAGCAGGAACAGAAGGGAGAAATCCACTTGTTGATATAGAAAAGATAAATAATGAGTTACATTCATACAGTGAAAAATTAGCTAAAAAGCCACAGGTTATAGCTGCTAATAAGATAGATGTGCTACCAGAGGGTGATGACATAATAGAAAAAATAAAATCAGAATTTGAACCTAATGTTAGAGTTTTTCCTATATCTGGATTTGCTCACAAGGGATTAGATGAATTGTTTAACTACGTTGCAACAATGCTTGATAACAATGAATTTGAAAATGTAGAATTTAAGCAAGAGTATTTTATTAGTGAGAATACTGATGAAAAATATAATGAATTTACAGTAACAAAATACAGTGATGATTATTATGTAGTTGAGGGTAGAGGTGTAGAAAAAATGATAGGCTACACAAATATTGAAACAGAAAAAGGACTTGACTTCGTACAAAAATTTATGAAGGAACACAAAATAATAGATGAACTAAAGCGCAAAGGATTAAAAGAAGGCGATACAGTGAGAATATATGACATAGAGTTTGAGTATATGGAGTAGGATGATAGGAGGAACAACATGTCGAATACAAACTATAACTTTGAACAACTTAAACAACAATTACATGAAAACTTTACAAGAGGTAAGTCGCCTGAAGATGTAGCATATGCTGAAAAAAGATTTACACATACTCTCGGTGTGGTAGAAACTGCCGAAAAGCTAGCTAAGATGTATGGTGCGGATGTAGAAAAGGCGAGGGTAGCAGCATTGTTACATGACTGTGCAAAATTTTATAAATACGAGGATTTTGCAAGAAAGCATGATATAAAATTAGATTATGATATATTAAAACACCTTAAAGTAATTCATAGTTTTCTAGGGGTATTTGTAGCTAAAATAGAGTATGGCATAGAAGATGAAGAAATACTGGGTGCTATAAAATATCATACGACAGGAAAACCAGATATGACAGTACTTGAGAAAATAGTTTATTTAGCAGATGCTATTGAACCCGGTAGAGAAGAGTATGGATATCTAGAAGAAGGAAGAAAGCTTGCATGCGAAGATTTAGATAAAGCTGTTGGTTTTATATTAGAGAGAACGATAAAATACGTGGAAGAAAGAAAACTGAAATTATGTTATCTGACGAAAGAAGCATATGAGTGGTACTCAAAAAAATAATGCTATACTAATCTTTTAGTATAGCATTATTTTTCCTTTTTCTTTTAACTTTTATCTTAAATTTAAACATTTTAGCAACAATAATAAGTAGAATAATTATTAAAACAAGTGTTAATAAGATTTTCAATATAAGCATGACCAGTGCAATTACTAACCCTATAAGTCCTAAAAATAACCCATCTTTAAAATCAAAGATTGATGGTTTGATTTCAACTGTTTTATCAGAAACTAAATCTGTGTAGGCTATTACATTGTTTTTGTAATAGTACTTTATAGTTCCTAGTTTCACACCTTTAGCTACAGTTTCTTTAAATTGTTCAGGTATACTGTGCTCTACTCGTATGTCAGATTCAATGTAATCCGAAGGTACTGCAAATACAAACTTTTGAGAGCTAAGAGCGGATATATTATCTTTTATTTTATTACCTTGAAAAACAGGTAATTTTTTTATTGCTTTATTTTGTTCAGTAAGTGTTATAAGCTTGTAGTTATTAAAAGCATAATCAAGTGTCTTTGTGGCATCAAGATATAGATTTTCTTTATCTGATTTTAGTAAGACAGAGATAAGCTGCATACCATCCTTTTCTGCATAGGTTACTAATGTATGTCCAGCGACAACAGTGTAACCAGTTTTCCCACCTAAACAGTAATCATAATGATACTTAGTATTTAAAAGCATTTTATGTGAATTCCCAATTACACGTTCTACGTTTCTATTTGTAGGTGGAATTGTATGAATTGTAGTTCCTATAATTTCTCTAAAAGTAGAACTCTTAAATGCCTCAGCAGAAATGAGAGCCATATCGTAAGCAGTGGTATAATGATTATCATTTGGTAGCCCATTTGTATTCTCAAAATGAGTATTTATGCAACCTAAATCATTTGCTTTTTTATTCATCAAATTTACAAATTCGGATATCGAACCGCTTGTTTTCTCTGCCAAACCATTTGCCATTTCATTTGCAGATTTCATGAGTAGACCATAAAGTGAATTTTCCACTGTAATTTGCTCATCAGCAACAACCCAAAGATGGCTACTATTACGGTCTATAGAGTTGACTGCAGTACTTGAATAAGTAATTCTATCATCGAGTTTATTATTCTCGATAGCTAGCAGTGCCGTCATTACTTTTGTTATGCTAGCAGGAAAGTGTTTTTCATATATATTTTTTTCATATAATATTTGTTTTGTATTTATACAGTAAACGATTGCTGATTCAGCTGAAATTGTTGGTATATTATTCTCAGCATGAGAAACAATAATATTAAGTAAAAAAATGAACATTATAAATAAACATATAAATAACTTATGTCGTTTTAACATCTATCTATCCCCCATAAATAAACTATAATAAATCTCAACTAATTTATTATAATAGAAAAAGCATAAAAAAGCAATATCACAATCTCAAATTATAAAAAAAAACACTGGAAAGGAGAAATATATGGATACTAAGGAATTTAGAGAAGTAAGTGAGGAGTTTCAAAATGCAGATATAGATGGAAAAATAAAAATTTATACTACCTTAGAAGGACTTACACAAAATCAGTATAAACAGCTTTTGAAACATTTTCCAATTGAGCATTTAGACAAATTAGAAGATGCGTTAATGTAACAAAAAGCCACATATATAGAAAAAAATTCAAGCTGTGCTTGAATTTTTTTCTATATATGCTATAATAAGTTATTAGGGATAGAATAGTAAAACATAGGGGTGATATAATGAATATAAGTGAAATAAAGATTGCTGTTGATGCAATGGGTGGAGATAATGCACCAACAGAGATTGTAAAAGGAGTAGTTGAATTTATTAATAAAAATAAGGTAAAGGTAATATTGGTTGGTAAGGCAGATCTAATATATAGTCAACTTTTACAATATAAGTATTCGCAGGATATGATAGATGTAGTAGATGCATCGGAAATCATATCTAATGATGATTCTCCAACTGAAGCTATAAAAACTAAAAAACAATCTTCAATGGTTATAGGATTATATATGTTGAAAGAAAAAAAGATTGATGCTTTTATATCTGCTGGTAACACAGGCGCTCTTGTTGCAGGTAGTACGCTTATAGTGGGTAGGATCAAAGGTGTAAAAAGGCCTGCACTTGCTTGTATGTTTCCTACACTTAATGGTATCTCTTTACTTATAGATGTTGGAGCGAATGTAGATGCGAAGCCGATTTATTTAAAACAATTTGCCCAAATGGGGTCGATATATTTTAGAAATGTAGTCGGTGTAAAAGAGCCTAGAGTAGGGCTTGTAAATATAGGAACAGAAGATAAAAAAGGAAATGAGCTAGTGCGCGAGTCTTTTAAACTTTTAAAGGATTCTGACTTAAATTTTACAGGAAACTTGGAAGCAAGAAATATATTTAGAGGGGAAGCAGACATAATAGTTTGCGATGCTTTTGTTGGAAATATTATTTTAAAGCATAGTGAAGGTTTAGTGAAAGATATATTCGGACTTATTAAAAAAGAGCTAAATAGCAGCATAATGTCTAAAATAGGGGCATTGTTTGCCATAGGTGCTTTTAAAAATATAAAGAAAATTTTTGATTATTCGGAATACGGTGGAGCTCCACTTCTGGGGCTTGAAAATCTAGTTGTAAAGGCGCATGGAAGTTCTAAAGCAAGTGATATACAGGCGGCATTAAATCAATGTGTAAAATTTGTTGAACAAGATATTGCAAATGAAATTGCTAAAAAGATGGAGAACGATAAGGAAGAAGAAAAGGGTGAGTGATTTGAAGCAAATAGATAATATAATTGATAAAATAAAGAAGATGACATCAAAAACAGACGAAAAAAAAGATGTTTTAGAAGAAAAAATAGGATATAAATTTAAGGATACTACACTTTTAAAGAAAGCCTTGATGCATAGGTCTTATGTTAATGATGCCAAAAATAATGGGGCGAAATTTGAGAGCAACGAGCGACTTGAGTTTTTAGGGGATGCTGTGCTCGAAATTATTGTTAGTGAATATTTGTATAGTAAATACACAGATGTGCCTGAGGGTCAGCTTACTAAAATGCGTTCAAATGGGGTTTGTGAATCGACTCTTGCTAGACTTGCTAAAAAAATAAATCTTGGAAACTATATATATCTAGCAAAAGGTGAAAATCTAGGTGGAGGAAGAAATAAACCATCTATTCTTGCTGATGCCCTTGAGGCTTTAGTAGGAGCTATTTACCTAGATGGTGGTTATAGTGTGGTAAAAAAATTTGTAGAAGAGTATATAATTGAAAAGGTTGATTTTAACTTTAGTATAAATGATGAAAAAACTCGACTGCAAGAGATACTGCAAAAGAAAAGCAATAAAAAAATAGAATATAATATTATAAAAGAAAAAGGTCCCGCACATGACAAAGAGTTTGTATCACAAGTTATGCATGGTAATGAAGTTATTGGAATTGGAACAGGAAAATCTAAGAAAGAAGCAGAGCAAAACGCAGCAAAAGAAGCGTTGGAGAATTTTAAGATACTGGAGGAGTGATAGCTTATGAAAGAAGATATTAGGTGGAAACAAAGATTTGGCAATTTCAAAAAGGCGATTACACAATTAACTGAATTTGTTGAGAAACCTGAACTAAATAAATTTGAAAAGCAAGGACTTGTGCAATGTTTTGAGTACACATTTGAACTTGGATGGAAGACCATGAAAGATTACCTTGAGGAACAGGGATTTGAAGTAAAAAGTCCGAGAGAAACAATACAATCTGCATTTCAGTCTAGTCTTGTAATGGATGGACATGCGTGGATTGATGCACTAGAAAAAAGAAATTTAATGGCACATACTTATGATGAAAATTTGATTAATCAAGCAGAAGAGTTGATTAGAAATAATTACTACGTAATACTAAATGAACTTTATATAAAGATGGGTGAACTGCTATGAATTTTGGACTTAGAGAAGATGATACAAAATTCATAACAGAAAAAATTGCACAGTTCGAAGAAATAAAAAAAGCTGTTATATTCGGTTCGCGTGCAAAAGGGAACTATAAGCAAGGATCAGATATTGACATTGCTATATTTGGGGATAGCATTTCATTTGGGACAGTAGCAAGGCTTCATACTATTTTAGAAGAAGAAAGCCCAATGCCATACCTGTTTGACATTGTGAATTATGAAACTATTAGCAATAAGGATTTAAAGGAACATATTGATAGGGTGGGTAAAGTCGTGTTTGAGAGATGAGCAAATAGGAGATTTAGCAAAAGAAGGCAAGAAAATAGCAGAGGAAAGGCATAATTATATGGTTGAATTTTTTAAGAGGATAAATGATGAGGTAGACGGATTAATTTGAGAAGGGAATGAATTATTTTGAAACTAAAACGACTTGAGATAAAAGGTTTTAAATCTTTTGCGGATAAACTTAATCTAGAATTTGATGATGGAATAACGTGCATAGTTGGACCAAATGGAAGTGGAAAATCAAATATCGCAGATGCTATAAGATGGGTTTTGGGTGAGCAGAGTGCGAAATCTTTGCGTGGTGCAAAGATGGATGAGATAGTATTCTCTGGTACACAAACTCGAAAACCACTTGGTATGGCTGAGGTATGCATGCATATCGATAATTCGCAAGGTAAATTAAATACTGAGTTTAACGAGGTTGAGATTAAAAGGCGAGTTTATAGATCTGGAGAAGCTGAGTATTTAATTAATGACTCTGCGTGTAGACTCAAGGATATCTATGACCTTTTTTACGATACGGGAATAGGTAAAGAAGGATATTCAATAATAGGGCAAGGTAAAATAGATGAGATTCTCAATAACAAGCCTGCTGAACGTAGGAGCTTTTTTGAGGAAGCTACGGGTATAAGTAAGTATAGGATAAGGCTTAAGGATACTGAAAAGAAGCTAGATGAAGAAAAGCAAAATCTAACTCGAGTTAATGATATTGTGTCAGAACTCACGAATCAAATAGAACCTTTGTGTGAGCAATCAGAGAAGGCCGAGAAGTATCTGATTATTAAAGAAAAGCTAGAAGAAGATGAGTTAAATATATACATATATGATTATAAAAAAGCTAAAGAGCAGGTAGATAATATAGAAGGTAAGGAAGACGCTTTAAAAAAGGAAAATGTGGGTGCAAGTGATAAGCTTTTGCAAGTAAAATCGGACAAGACTAAGTTGTATGAAGAGCATAATAAAGTAAAAGAAGAAATGGAAAATAAAAAAAGAGAGCTTTCACATTTGGAGCTTGAAGTTGAGAGAAAAGATGGAGAAACCAAAATAATAGAAGAAAAAATAAATAATGCACAGTCAGGTATAAAGGAGTTAAATGAACGAAAAAATTCTCTCCTAGATGCATTAAAATTAAAGCAAGAACTATTATCAAAGGTTAGTGCAGAATATAAAATTATTTTATCTAACATAGAAAAGAAGGAGCAACTGTTATTACTAAAGCAAGAACATTATGAAATGCTAGATACTGCGACAAAAGATAAAGAAAATGATTTGGAAAATATAAAAACTGATATAGCAGATAAAATAAATAAGTCGTATGATTTAAAGACTGAAAAAGAAAAACTTATATTTGTAGTAGATAGTTTGAAAGAAAAGCTGGCATCACTTATAAGTGAAATAGCAAATACTGATAAGACTGCCCTTGGAATAGATAACGAAATCATAGTAAACAAAAAACAACTTGATTTATATCTTTTGCAAAAGAAAAATGTAGGAGATAAGATATCAGAACTTACGAATAAACAAACTGAATATGCAAAAGAGATAATAAATCTGCAGAATAAGGAAAGAGAAAGTAGTAAAGATCTAAGTAATATACGCTCAAAACATAATGTATACGTTGATATGAAAAATCACCACGAAGGTTATGGTAAAAGCATAAAGACCATTTTAGAGCTAAAGAAAAATAATGAAATAAAGTGGAAAGGTATATGTGGCGTGCTTGGCGAACTTATTAATGTTAATGAAGGCTATGAAATTGCGGTGGATGTGGCGCTTGGGGCACGAGTACAAAATATAGTTGTAGATGAGGAAAAAACTGCAAAAGAGGTAATTGATTTTCTAAAACAAAACAAACATGGAAGAGCCACATTTTTACCTATTAGTTCTGTAAAATCAAATGAGAGAAAGAGTCTAGCAAAAAACATTTTACTAGAGGCAGGTGTACTTGGAGTTCTGAGTGATTTTGTAACGTGTGAAGATATATACAGTTCCATAGTAGATAGTATGTTAGGCAAAACTATAGTAATAGATAATATAGAAAACGCTATAATCTTTGCTAAAAAGTATAAATATGCATATAAAGTAGTGACTCTTGAGGGAGAAGTGTTTAATGCAGGGGGTTCTGTAACAGGAGGAAGTATTTCTTCAAATACTGCAAATCTTTTTACACGTAGTCGTGAAATAGAAGTGTTAAAAGTAAATATAGAAAAACTTGAAGTAGACATAAATAGACAACATGAGGATATTAAAAAAGTAACAGAGAGTAAACAATTAGAAGAACGCGAATTAATAATAAAGAATAAAGAACTTCAAAATCTAGAATATGAACTTGTGAAAATAAAAAATAATTATGAAATGATAGAAAGAGCAAAGAGCGATAGCTTAGAGAAAAATAGCAGGAGTACTCTCGAGAAGGCAAGCATAAAAAAACAACTTATTGAAATAGAGGAAGAAATTAAATATAAAGAAATGAAAGTAAAAGAGGTAGAAGAAAATATTGAGGAAAGTAAACAAAAGATAGAAACACATAGGAGCTCACTTGATGCGGAGAAACTCTCAAAATTTAATATAACGGAAGAGATTACTACCATTAAAGTAGAGCTTTCGGGAATCATGCAAAAAAATACAACAGGGAAAGAAGAACAAAGCAGGCTAGAACAGGAAGTTTCGGGAATAGCTGACGAAGTAAAAGAGTTGGAAACAAAGATAGAAGGTCATAATGTTTTAATAGATAAGAACGTAGAAGCTAAGAAACTTTTAATCCAAAAGATTCAGATAGAAAAAGATATTATTATAGGGCTATCTAAAAAAACAGAAGTAGATGGAAAAACTTTTATCGATTTTGAAAATAAGATGAAAGTAGCAGATGAAGAGATAATAGAGCTAAGTACTAAGATTAATGCAACTCAAGACAAGATATACAAGCTTGAAAATAGTAACGTAGAGTACAAAATAAAAATGGAAAACATAGAAGAACAGTTGTTTGAAAAATATAAACTTACATATGATGAGGCAAAAGCCCATGAAAATGATAAATTTAGCTATAATAAAGCAAAGGAAAGCATAAGAGAATATAAATCACAGATTGAAAGGCTTGGCAATGTAAACCTAGATGCGATAGAGCAATATAAGACGATAAAGGAAAGGTATGATTTTCTTGTATATCAACGAGACGACATACAGAAGGCAGAGAAAAAACTAGAAGAAATAATAAGAGAATTATTACAAGCCATGCAAAAACAATTTGAGTACGAATTTAAAGAAATAGATAAGAATTTTGATGAGATATTTAAAGAAATGTTTGGTGGAGGTCGAGCCCATCTAAAACTAGTAAATGAAGAGAATACACTAGAATCAGGCATAGAAATAGTTGTCGAGCCACCAGGAAAGCATCTTCAAAACATTATGCTACTATCAGGCGGAGAAAAAGCACTAACAGCCATTTCACTATTATTTGCGATATTAAAGCTACGACCATCACCATTTTGCGTGCTAGACGAGATAGAGGCAGCCTTAGATGACGCAAATGTTACGAGGTATGCAAACTACATAAAAAACTACTCGAAGAATACGCAATTTTTAGTTATAACTCATAGAAAGGGAACGATGGAGATTTCGGACTACCTGTATGGGGTGACGATGCAGGAGAAGGGAATCAGTAAGGTGATTTCGGTGAAGCTTGAGGAAGTGGAAGGGTAGAAGATGAAAGACTTAGAAAAAAGAATATTAATAATAGAAGAAAGGAATAAAAAAGTAGAGACGGACAAGTTATGGGAGACAAGTAAGACGAGGGTGATTTTTATATGCTTTATAACTTACATAATTGCTGTAATGTTCATGAAAAGTGTAAATACACAGAATGTATTTTTTAGTGCATTAATACCAGTAATAGGTTTCTACTTATCAACGCAGTCTTTGGGTTTGATAAGAAAAGTTTGGCAAAAGTATAATTAATATTGATGAAAGGGGTACAATAATGGGATTGTTTGATAATATATTTAAGAAGAAAGAGGAAGAAAAAAAGATTATTCCAGTGACTTGGAAAGAGAATGAGGGAGAAAAAAAGGAAGTACAAGTAGAGGACAAAACTCATGATATTGTAGAGGATAAAATAAAAGTTGAAGAAAGAAATATAGAAGAAATACAAGAAGAAATGCAAGAAGAGGTTACGATAGAAGAAAAGAAAGAAAATTTCTTTCAGAAGTTAGTTAAAGGTCTTTCTAAAACTAAGAGCAACATAATAGGTAATATAGATAACGTACTAAAAGGTTTTACAAAGATTGATGAAGAACTTTTCGAGGAGCTTGAGGAGCAGCTTATTATGGCAGATATCGGTGTTGCCGCGACACTTGATATAATAGCAGATTTGAGACAAAAGGCGAAAGATGGTAGACTTAAGGAGCCAAGTGAGATAAAAAGTTTGCTTAAAGAAGAAATTGTGAGGATCTTAATTGGTTCTGATAAAAAAGAAATAAATGAAGGTACAGGCAAAAAGGTAATGCTTATAATTGGTGTAAACGGAGCAGGGAAAACAACAAGCGTTGGAAAGCTTGCAAGTAAGTATAGAAAAGAGGGAAAGAAGGTTTTACTGGCTGCTGCCGATACATTTAGGGCCGCTGCGATAGAGCAGCTTGCGGAATGGGCTAATAGGGCAAATATAGATATAATAAAGCATAAAGAGGGTGCAGATCCTGGGGCAGTTGTATTTGATGCGATAGCAGCTGCGAAGGCTAGGAAGATAGATTTGTTGATTTGTGATACAGCGGGGAGACTCCATAATAAGAAAAACCTTATGGATGAATTGAAAAAGATATATAAGATAATAGAGAAGGAGTATCCAGAAGCCCAGAAGGAGATGCTGCTTGTACTTGATGCGACTACAGGGCAGAATGCTTTGCAACAGGCGAAGCTTTTTGGGGAGATAGTTGATATAGATGGACTTATACTTACTAAGCTTGATGGTACTGCTAAGGGTGGTATTGTGGTGGCAATAAATAAGGAACTCAGTATTCCTGTGAGGTATATTGGGGTTGGGGAAGGCATTGAAGATTTGCAAGAATTCGATGCGGAGCAATTTGTGGAGGCTTTGTTTGAATGAGGAGTATTTTGCTTTTAAAAAAGTAATAAATATAAAAAAGCTCTCTTACTTTTTTTCAAAAAAAAGTAACAAAAAAACTCAAAACCCCTAACCCCTTACCCTTTAAGGGGGATGGCTCACAAACTTAGCTACTTCGCTATCGCGTCACACGCACGATTGTGAGTAAGGAGCTTCGCAAATTTATAAAAAATAAGAAATAAGAAATAAAAAACAAAAAATAAAAAACAAAAAAAATAAAAGATAAAGAGTTGGTTACCCTCTCCCTTTGTTGTAGGGAGAGGGTAGGGTGAGGGTAGTAGTGGTTGTAATAAATAAAAAACAAGTTATAAAACTGAGGGGAGGCGATTTTATTGAAAAAACGGATAATTACTGCGGATATTGATAGTGAGGATAAGGATTTAGAGCCTAAGCTTAGGCCTGTTAGTCTTAATGAGTATATTGGGCAGAGTAAGATTAAGAAGAATCTAAATATTTTTATACAAGCAGCTAGGCAGAGAAGTGAGCCGCTCGATCACGTTTTGCTATATGGTCCTCCGGGGCTTGGAAAGACTACACTTGCAGGGATAATAGCTAATGAGATGAAGGGGAATATAAAGATAACATCGGGACCAGCAATAGAAAAGCCTGGGGACTTGGCTTCTATCTTGACTAGTCTTGACGAGAATGATATCCTTTTTATTGATGAAATACATAGGTTAAATAAGACAATAGAAGAGGTTTTGTATCCTGCTATGGAGGATTATGCACTTGATATAATTATAGGTAAAGGGCCGGGCGCAAAGTCTATAAGACTTGAGTTACCTAAATTTACGCTAATAGGTGCAACTACAAGGATAGGACTACTATCATCTCCGCTTAGGGATAGATTTGGAGTGATTCATAAACTCGAATTTTACGATAATGAAGAGTTAACTCAAATTGTGAATCGTTCTTCGAAGATATTATCAGTGGGAATAGATGAAACAGGTGCAAAAGAATTAGCAAGAAGGTCTAGAGGAACCCCGAGAATATCAAATAGATTACTTAAGAGGGTGAGAGATTTTGCTCAGGTTATGCATGATGGTGTTATAACGGAGAACGTAGCAAATGAGGCTTTAAATGCTTTAGAGATAGATACAGTTGGACTTGATGATGTAGATAGAAAGCTACTAACTTGCATAATAGACAAGTATTCAGGTGGGCCTGTAGGACTTGATACTCTAGCTGCATCGATTGGCGAAGATGCAGGAACGATAGAAGATGTGTATGAGCCTTATCTTATAAAACTTGGATATATTGATAGAACACCACGAGGACGAATTGCAACAAAACTTACGTATCAACATTTTGGACTTAACTTTGTTGAAACCGTAAAAAAATGACAAAAAATTCTTGACTCACTATCTAAAAAATGATAATATTAGGGAAAATAAGACAGCGAAAGAGGAGAGAAAAAACATGGGAGTAAAGAAAAATGACAAAAAAGGGTTTACGTTGCTAGAATTACTAGCAGTGCTAGTAATTCTAGCGGCGCTAGCAACAATAGCGATACCAATATTTATGAATAAGAGTGAAACAGCAAAGCAGATAGCACATAATGCTAATGTGACAACACTACAAACACAAGCACAGGCATATCTATGGCAAGAAGAAATAGCAATGCCACAAGCAAATATAATAGAAGATATGGCAACAAAGGGGTACATAAAAGAAGTACCAACAAATCCATTACCAGCAGGACATCCACAAGCAGGACCATACGTAGTAGCAGTAAGCGCAAGTGGAGTAGCAACAGTAACACCGATAGTAGTAGAAGTAACAGGAGTAGCAAGTGGAGGAGGAGAACCAGAGCCACCAGTAGTAGCAGATGTGGCAGTAGGGAAGTATATAAAGTTTGGCAAATATAACGATGCAGATATAGTATGGAGAGTAATAAACAAAGTAGACCAGGCATACCTAGATGCAAACCCAGGAAGTGGATTACATGTGGGAGACCTCATGCTATTTAGCGATAAAATAATAAGTATAAAAGCATTTGACGCAACAGGAGAAGAGAATATAGCAGGAGCAGGGGGAGATGCAGATAGAGGACTATACGGAAGTAACTACTGGGATAAAAGCAACCTAAAAGCATGGCTAAACAGTAGTGCAAATGCGAACTTAGTAGACTGGCTAGAATATATATCGCCAGACGCAACACACTTGTTGAATGCACCATCGGGGTATAACCCATATAATATAGAAAAAGGATTTCTAGCAGAAGGAAACTTTGACGGAGAAGAAAGAAGTAAAATAATGCCGGTAACCCATAAAACAATACTAGCAACAACAGATGCAGTCGCAAAAACGGGAGGAACAGAAGAACATGGATATTGGACAACAAATCCAAGATATGCATTAGATAATAATGGGGCAGCAACAGGAGTAAATGATTATAATATGGCAAGATACAAAGATACAACAGAAAGTGTATTTTTACTAGGAATAAAGGAACTAAATGACTATGTATATAGTAATGTAGTATTAGGAACATTAGAAGAAAGAGAAGCATGGACAAAAGCATATCCAACGGGTCAAGCAGTAACGCAAAGTGCAACAGGAGGATACACAAATGCAGGATTAAATACAGGGGCGTATTGGTATTATTGGTTAAGGGACTCGTATGCGCCTGGTTCGTGCCACGTCCGCCTCGTGTCCGAGGTTGGCACGGTGGACGTCAGTGTCGCCTATATCGGTTACAGGGGTGTTCGCCCGGCTTTGTTTTTAAGTCCGTCGGGTATGACACTAGATGGAGCGAGCGGAGCTAGTGTCGGGGAAGCAAATACGATAACGTGGGAATAAAAAGGATGGAAAAATATTGGAAGAGAAGAGCCGCGGAATTAGTGTTGTACGCGGTAAGTGGAAACTTAGCTTTGGTATTTTCAAAGCTTAGTTAAACTATACTCGAAGAGTGCAACGGACTTCAAATAAAATTGCCCTAGATGGGCAATTTTATTTGGGAGGAGCTTTATTTTTAGGAAGGAAAATGGAGAAGGGGAGTAAGTTAGGAAATCAGTGCGGCGTAGCCGCCGATTTTTGAAACAATAAATATAAAAATAACTATACAAAAATCAGCATTCTGCATTGAAAATAAAAAAAAATATGCTATACTAATATAAAAATATACAAAAGAGAAAGGATGATATAAGTGGCACAAAATAAGAAATTTAAGATGATGGATTTGACCATCGACTTTGCGTTCAAACTAGTATTTGGACTAGACAAACCAGAATGCAAATAGCCTCTAGTGAGCAACTGAAAAAAAGGTTTTTATATTATTGGTCAAAGCTATACACAGATAATTTAAACCAAGGTAATGAATATGAGAAACTCCAAAAAGTAATACAGGTTGTTATACTAAAGGAAAACTTAATTAAAGAAACAAAAAAATATCATACAAAATATAAAATAAAAGAAGTAGAAGAAGGTTTTGAGTATATTGAAGATCTAGAAATACATATAATAGAATTAGAGAAGTTACTCGGCGTAGAAGAAAATATAGAAGAACTAAGCAAGCTAGAAATGTGGTTAACATTTGTAAGAGATGCAGGAGATGAGAAAAAAGAAAGAATAATCAAAAAAATTATAGAAAGAGAGGAGACTATACGAATGGCATATGAAACACTCGAAAAAATAAGTGAAGACGAAAAAGAAAGAGACAAATACCTAAGAAGAGAAATGTGGCTACACGATGAAGCTATGTGGAAGGGAGAAAGACGAAGACTAGAAGAACGAGCAAGAGAAGAAGGTATAAAAGAAGGTATAAAAGAAGGTATAGAAAAAGGTATAGAAAAAGGTATAGAGGGTGTTGTAATAAATATGATAAACTCAAATATGGATCAAGATACGATTTCTAAAATAACAAAGGTTTCAAAAGAAAAAATTGAGGTAATTATGGAGCAAGAAAAATCAAAAAGGCAATAACTTTCAATCTGATTTTACTATTAGAGGATCAGAAGACAACTAGCGAAAGCGGTTGTCTTTTGCATTTGAAAGAAAAGCCTTTAATAAGTTTATCCTATGAAATTGCATAAAAGGCTTGACTATTTTACAAAAAACTACTATAATATGGAAGGTATAAATGGATATCAGAATATTAGATATCAATACATATGAAATACCTTAAAGTACACTGTAACGGGCTTTGTCCTCAATGAAATTTAGCATTTATAAAATGCAAATTGTTCATTGTATTAACGAAAGGAGAATTTTATGAAAGCAAAGAGTTTATTAAAAATTTTAGGAATATTACTTGTGATAGCGATTATTGGATATATGGTTTTATCAGGTAAAGTTATCACAATTGGTGGGGAAGAAAAAAAAGTAGAAACAAAAAATGTTGAACAAAGCGCAGAAAATAAGGAAGTAGTGCCAAAAACAGATGGAGCTGTTGCCCCAGATGTAACAACGACTAATACACCGGTAGTAGGCAATGAGGAACTAGCAACAACAATTCCAATAGCTAAGCCAGCACCAGTAGTAAAAGAGGCAACAGTTGATACAGAAATAGTTACAGTGCCAGCAGAAACAGCAACTGCAACGATAGCACCAACTACAACAGGAGCAAAGACAGTAGCACCAGCAGGAACACCAGATGCTACACCAGCAAAAACTACAGTTGCTGCCCCTGAGATAACTACAACAGGTGAAGATATAGTAGAACCAACTGTAACAACACCAACACCAACAACTACAACTGCAGCACCAGTAAAGCAAGCTCCAAAAAAGCCATTACTTACGTTTAATAACCCTTTAAGTTATCAACATATAAATTTGGGACTCGATTTAAAAGGTGGAGTAAGTATTGTATATGAGGCAGGTATTAAGAATCCTTCAAAAGAAGATATGGACTCTGCAGTAGAATTACTTAGAAAAAGACTAAATGAAAAAAATTATACAGAAGCAGAAGTATCTCTACAAGGAAGTAATAGAATAAGAGTTGAGATACCAGGGATCGGTGATCCAAATAAAGCGGTTAGTGAAATAGGAAGAACAGCGGAACTAAAATTTTATGGGATAACAGATGAACAATTTAAAGGAATACAAACGGATGCTCGAAAAGAAGTTGAAGCATTATTTGCACAATTAGGTATGACAGCTACCGAAGAACAAATACAAGGGATGATGCCAACAGCTATAATACAAGGTATTCAACAAAAAGGTGAACTAGTTTTAAGAGGTAAAGATATAAGTAGAGCAAGCATGGATTATGAGCAAGCTTCACAAGTAAGCCCTCTAGAACCAGTTGTAAAGCTTGAAATGACACCAGTGGGGACAAAAAAGTTTGCTAATGCAACTAAAAAATATATAAACAATTATATAGTGATATTATTAGATAATGATATACTTAGTATGCCAAAAGTTAATGTTGAAATTGATACAGGTTCAGCAGTAATAACAGGTATGGAAGGTGAAAAGGAAGCAAAATCAGTAGCGGAATTGATAAATTCTGGGGCTCTTCCTTTTGAACTTAGAGACATTCAAAGAACAGCTATAGAAGCTAGACTAGGACAAGATGCATTAGCAGGAAGTATAAAGGCGGGTATAATTGGAGCTTTATTAGTGTTAGTGTTTATGTTTGTAATGTATAGATTTCCAGGTATCGTTGCAGACATAGCTCTTGTAGGGTATGTATTTCTAGTACTTGCAGCATTTAGCTTATTTAATGTTACACTTACTTTACCGGGTATAGCAGGTATGATACTCTCAATAGGTATGGCAGTTGATGCAAATGTTATAATATTCTCAAGGTTAAAGGAAGAACTTAATGCAGGAAAAACAACAAGAGCAGCTATGGCTGCAGGATTTAAAAAAGCTATGAGTGCAATAATAGATGGGAATGCAACGACGTTCATAATAGCACTAATATTGTACTGGTTTGGAACAGGACCTATCAAAGGATTTGGACAAACATTAATGATAGGTTTAATAGTTTCTATGTTTACAGCTTTAATAGTAACCAAAATATTATTAAATTCGTTTGTTGATTTAGGCGTAAAGAATCCAACTTTATTTGGAGCACGTTTAAGATCTAAAACAGTTATGGATTTAAAGAAAAAATAAATATATCCACTTGCCAAAAGAAAAGGAGAGAAATTGATGAAAATAATGAAAATAATAGAGAATAGAATGAAGTTCTATACGTTTTCAATAGTTATAATATTAGCAGGCTTTATTACTATGTTTACGTATAAATTTATGAATGGTGACACTATGTTAAATTATGATATAGACTTCACTGGCGGAACGATAATGAAAGTAAATATAGGAAAAGAATTTAACAAAGATGATATAATGAAGATAGTTTATGATGTAACAAAATCAGAAAGTGTACAAGTTCAAAAGGTACAAGGCGAAAATACAGTTATAATCAAATATCAAATACCAGAAAAAGTTGTACAAGGTAATATAGTAGAAGCGGCAGCTTTACCAGAAAGTCAGACATCTGATATCAGTAAGCAATTATCAGTAGAAGCATCAGAAGTACAGGTGAAAGATGTACAAGCTACTGATGTACAGCCTTTGAATACAGAGGTGACACAAGATGTTACACCAGTTACGGCGACTACATCAAATGAAACAACTACGCAGGCAGTGCCAGAGGTAATTACTGATACAACTGCACAGACAGTGGAAACTACAACGTATAAAAATTATATTGATGAGGTAATAAAAGGACTAACTGAAAAATATGAGCTAAATAGTGATGCATTTGTATCTACAGAAGATATATCACCAACAATAAGTAATGAAATGACAGTAAATGCTATTGGTTCTATACTGCTAGGTACCTTTTTAATAATGGTATATATAGCATTTAGATTTAGGGATATGAAAATGGGTATTGCATCAGGAATAACGTTATTACATGATGTATTGATTGTACTTGCGGTTTATGCAATATTTAGAATACCAATAAATACCGCTTTTATTGCAGCTATTTTGACTATAATAGGTTATTCTATAAATGACACGGTAATAATATTTGATAGAATAAGAGAAAATAAAAAACTATATACAAAACTCAACTTAGCAGAATTAATAAATAGAAGCATAACAGAAACTTTTGGTAGATCAGTAAACACATCACTTACAACAGTTATGGTGGTAGCAGTTTTATTTACATTTGGAGTGGAGGCACTAAGAGAATTTACATTCCCTCTTATGGTAGGTATAATTATAGGGACATACTCTTCTATAGCAAATTCAAGTCCATTATGGTATGATATGATTAAAAATGATGAAAAAAATGCCTAAATATTTTCAATTTTATAAAAAAAGTCATAATTTTTTAAAAAATTATGACTTTTTTTATTGACCATTATTTAAAATTAAGTTATACTATAAGTTAGTAAATGGAGAATATGCACTAATGAATGGTAGAAACAGACATTTGTGAGGAAATATGAACTATTTACTAGTAAACTACATACATAATTTGCTTCGAAAGGATGATTGTTATAAATGGACGAAAATAGGCAAAAAGCATTAGACTCAGCATTAACACAAATACAAAAAGAGTTTGGCAAAGGTGCAATAATGAAGCTTGGAGATTCGATGGATCATTCAAACATACCTGCAACTCCAACAGGCTCAATAAGCCTTGATATTGCATTAGGAGTTGGCGGAGTACCAAGAGGTAGAATAGTAGAAATATTTGGACCTGAATCTTCTGGTAAAACAACGGTATCATTACATATGATAGCAGAGGTTCAGAAAAGAGGGGGCATAGCAGCTTTTATAGATGCAGAACATGCACTTGATCCTGCGTATGCAAAAAAATTAGGAGTGGATATAGACTCGCTTTATATTTCACAGCCTGATAATGGTGAACAAGCACTTGAGATAGTTGAAATAATGGTACGCTCAGGGGCAGTAGATTTAGTGGTTGTCGATTCTGTTGCGGCTTTGGTACCAAAAGCAGAAATCGAAGGTGATATGGGTGATTCTCATATAGGCTTGCAAGCAAGATTAATGTCGCAAGCACTAAGAAAGTTAACTGCAATAGTTAGTAAGTCAAAAACATCTGTTATATTTATAAATCAATTACGTGAAAAAGTAGGGGTCATGTTTGGAAGTCCAGAAACTACAACAGGTGGAAGAGCTCTTAAGTTTTATGCAACAATTAGACTCGATGTGAGAAAAACTGACACAATAAAACAAGGTGAAGAATTTATTGGGAGCAGGACAAAAGTAAAAGTAGTAAAAAACAAGGTAGCGCCTCCATTTAAAATAGCTGAATTTGATATTATGTATGGGACAGGCATATCAAAACAAGGAGATATTTTGGATTTAGCTTCAAAACTAAATATAGTAGTAAAAAGCGGAGCATGGTATTCTTATGGTGACATGAGGATAGGTCAAGGAAGGGAAAATGCAAAGCAATTCCTTGTTGAAAACACAGATGTATGTTTTGAAATAGAGAATACTGTAAGAACTCATTTTAACCTAAAATCTATTTCAAACCTAGAAACAGAGAAATTGGAAGATAATGAATAACATAGGCACGTCCTCTGTCACCATTGTGACGTTTTCCTCAGTGAGGGGAGATATAGTATCTACATCTTTGAGAGAGGTGGCGCGAGTGCGTCGGAGGGAGTGTACTTTAAACAGGAGGTGATAGTCATCGATATACTAATAACGATGATAGTGGCGATAATTACTGGAATAGTAGCTTTCGTAGCAGGTATTGTAATAAGGAAAAGACTTGCTGAAGGGAAGATTGAAAGTGCCGAAATAAAAGCAAAACAAATTATAGATAATGCAGTAAAACAAACAGAAGCAACAAAAAAAGAAATGATATTAGAAGCAAAAGAAGAAAAACTGAAAATGAAATCAGAAATCGAAAAAGAAATTAAAGTAAGAAGAGATGAACTGCAATTAGCAGAAAAAAGACTAATCCAAAAAGAAGATTCTCTTGACAGAAAATCATCATCTCTTGACAAGAAAGAAGAAACAATAGAAAAGAAATTAGAAAAATTAGATGAAACCAGAAATGAAATTGAAAGTTTAAAATTAAAAGAGGTAGAGTTACTAGAAAAAATGTCGAATTTCACAACAGAACAAGCTAAAGTATATTTACTAGAGTCTGTAAAAGATGATATGACTCATGAGATGGCTAAGGTAATACGAGAAGAAGAAAACAAGGCAAAAGAAGAGGCAAATAAAAGAGCTAAAGAAGTGATAGTAAGTGCAATTCAAAAATGTGCAGTTGATCATGTAGCAGAAACCACAGTATCTGTTGTAACTTTACCTAGCGATGATATGAAAGGCAGAATAATAGGTAGAGAAGGCAGAAATATAAGGGCACTTGAAACTCTAACGGGTATAGATTTGATAATAGATGACACACCAGATGCAGTAATATTATCAGGATTTGATCCTGTAAGAAGAGAAATTGCAAGAATTACTTTAGAGAGACTTATAGCTGATGGAAGAATTCATCCAGCTAGGATAGAAGAAACTATCGCAAAAGTTGAAAAAGAAATAAAAGACGAAATAAAAGAAACAGGTGAACAAGCTCTTATGGAGCTAGGTGTGACACTAATAAATCCGGAACTTGTTAAACTTTTAGGAAAACTAAAATATAGGACAAGTTATGGACAAAATGTACTTAAACATTCTATAGAGGTTGCACATTTATCTGGATTACTTGCAGCTGAGCTTGGTGAGAATGTAGCCATGGCAAAAAGAGCAGGACTTTTACATGATATAGGTAAAGCAGTAGATTATGAAAAAGAGGGAACACATATTGAAATAGGTCTAGAGTTGTGTAATAAATACGGGGAAAACGATATAGTGAAGAATGCTCTTGCGTCTCATCATGGAGATGAAGAACCAAAGTATATCATATCAGTGTTAGTACAAGTTGCTGATGCTATATCAGCTTCAAGACCAGGTGCAAGACGTGAGACACTCGAATCATATATAAAGAGATTGCAAAAACTTGAGGGTATAGCAAATTCGTTTAAGGGAATTGAAAAGTCTTATGCTATTCAAGCAGGTAGAGAAATCAGGGTAATGGTTATTCCAGAAGAAGTTGATGACGATGCAATGGTAGTGTTATCAAGAGAAGTAGCAAAACAAATAGAATCTTCTATGGAGTACCCAGGACAAATAAAAGTTAGCGTTATAAGAGAAACAAGATCAGTAGAGTACGCTAAATAAATACAAATGACAGCCAAAAAAATTATTCTTAATCTTAAGATAATTTTAAAATAAATTTTCACAATACCAGGAGGTAATAATAATGGAAGTATTAAAAGTGGCAGCAAAATCTAATCCTAATTCCGTGGCAGGAGCATTAGCAAATACAATTCGTGAAAAAGGAACAGCAGAAGTTCAAGCAGTAGGTGCTGGAGCGATTAATCAGGCAGTAAAAGCAGTAATTATTGCAAGAGGATACGTTGCACCAGCTGGAATAGATTTAATTTGTATTCCAGCATTTACAGAAATAGAGATAGATGGAGAAGAAAGAACAGCAGTAAAATTAATAGTAGAATGTAGAAAGTAGAAAGTAAGGTAAGCTAAAGGTTATTTGTAAGTAGTGGGGCGCATAAAACTCAAAAAAGTTTTATGCGCTCTTTGTCTAGCATATATAGTGATGACTATTATCATTAATCGTTAAAGTGAAACTCTATAATATCTCCATCCTGAACGATATATGTTTTTCCTTCCATGCGGACTAGTCCTTTTTCCTTAGCAGCTACATATGAGCCAAGATTTATAAGGTCGTTGTATTTTACGACTTCAGCGCGAATAAATCCTTTTTCAAAATCGGAGTGAATTTTGCCGGCTGCTTGAGGTCCTGTAGAACCTTTTTTTATAGTCCATGCTCGTACTTCTTTCACGCCTGCTGTAAGGAAACTCATGAGGCCTAGTAGGTCATAGCTTGCAACTATAAGTTTATCAAGTCCTGAAGAAGAAAGTCCTAGCTCAGATAAGAATTCTTTTTTCTCGGTTATTTCCATTCCTGCAAGTTCCTCTTCTATTTTTGCACATATAACGAATACTTTTGAATTTTCTTTTGCAGCTAAATCTCTGACAGCATTAACATACGGGTTAGACCCACCATCATCTGCTAAGTCCTCCTCATTAACATTTGCAGCATATATAACGGGCTTATACGTAAGAAGATTTAGTGTTTCAAGCATTTCTAATTCTTCATTATCAGCTGTCTCAAAAGTTCTCGCGAATAGTCCCTTTTCAAGAGATTCTTTTAATCTTTTAAGCATATCAAATTCCTTTGCAAGTAATCTATCTTGTCTCATGTTTTTTTCTGCTTTTGGTAGACGCTTATCTACTATTTCAAGATCTGAAAATATAAGCTCAAGGTTTATAATCTCGATGTCACGGGTAGGATTTACAGAACCTTCAACATGAGTAACATTAGAGTCTTCAAAGCATCTTACAACTTGTAAAACTGCATCTACCTCTTTTATATGCGACAAAAATTTGTTGCCAAGACCTTCGCCTTTGCTAGCACCCTTTACGAGTCCTGCGATGTCAACAAACTCTACAATTGCAGGTAACGTTTTCTGTGCTTTGTAAAGAGCTTGTAGTTTGGCTAAACGCTCATCCGATACTTGTGCAATTCCAACATTTGGGTCGATAGTGCAAAATGGATAATTTGCAGCCTCCGCATTTGTGCTATTTGTGAGACAGTTAAAAAGTGTGCTTTTGCCTACATTAGGCAATCCAACTATTCCAAGTTTCATATTATTTCAATCCTTTCATTAATCATATCTGATATCTAACAACTGTTATCGTGTTTATTTTACTATAAAAACAAAAATATTGCAAATAATATATTTGTTTTTATTGATATTTTTATTATAGTAGTATACAATAAAGAAATACAAAGTTGGAGGTGTGATTCATGAATAAAACAAAAATTGCATTTTTTGATGCTAAATCATATGATATGGAGTTTTTTAATAAGCATAACGAAGAACATAAAGCAAGGATCAAATACTTTGAGTACAAGCTAGATGAGGATACGGTAGAGCTTGCGAAGAATTATGATGTAGTTTGCATTTTTGTAAATGATACTGTAAATGAACGAGTAATATCAAAATTAAGAGAATATGGAGTCGGACTTATAGCATTAAGATGTGCAGGGTATAATAATGTAGATTTGAAGGCACTAGGTAGTGGCGTAAAAGCTGTGAGAGTACCTGATTACTCCCCATATGCGGTTGCGGAGCATGCTATAGCCCTTATGATGACACTAAATAGAAAATGTCATCGAGCATATTTTAGAACAAGAGAAAATAATTTTGCAATTAAGGGATTATTAGGGTTTGATATGCACGGAAAGACAGTAGGAGTAATAGGTACAGGAAAAATCGGTAAAGTCACGATTGATATATTAAAAGGATATGGCGTAAACATATTAGCATACGATCCATATCCAAACTTTGATTATGCAAAGGAGAAAGGATTTTTATATGTTGATTTAGATAGATTATACACAGAGTCAAACATAATTACACTTCATTGCCCACTTACGAAAGAAACCATGCACATAATAAACAGAGATTCAATAAGTAAGATGAAACATGGTGTAATGATTATAAATACAAGCAGAGGAAGTCTTATAGATACAGTAGAACTACTAGAGGCATTAAAATCAGGTAAAATCGGATATGCAGGACTTGATGTTTACGAAGAGGAGGCAGATTACTTCTTTGAGGATAATTCAGATGAGATAATAAAAGATGATGTATTGTCTAGACTACTCACACTACCAAACGTTTTAATCACGTCACATCAAGCCTTTTTTACGGAAGAAGCATTAGACAGTATTGCGCACGTAACACTAGAAAACATAAGGAAACATAGAGCAGGTGAGGAACTTGAAAATGAAGTGAGGTAGAACAATAAATATCATAATGGGGGGATAAAACATATGCAAGACATAACATTAATACGAAAAAGATATATTCCTGATGAAGTAATTGATATATCAAGTGATGAAATACTTTATTTAGATGATGAGTTACTAGTTAGCAAATGGGTTCCAATACATAAACGTGAGGATATTAAAGAAGGAATTGCATATTTATATATAAAAAGAGGATTTAAAATAGCTAAAATATATAATCAAAAGGGAGACCTTGACCATTATTACTGTGATATAATGCAAGTGGAAGTTGACGACGAAAAAAAGGTATATACAGAGATAGACTTACTTGTAGATGTAGTGGTATACCCAGATGGGAAAATTAAAGTAGTTGATTTAGATGAACTAGTAGATGCAAGAAGAAACGGGCTTATAACAGAAACACAGCTTTTATACGCATTAAGTTGTGCAAGTGACCTGCTTAATATTATATATGATGGAAAATTCGAAATGCTGTGCGAAAAAAAAGTTTTAGAACGACGATATTATATAGATAAAAAAGCAGATAATTGAAAAAATTGCCTACTTTTTTACTATAATAGTTGAAAAAATTTGAGTTTTAGTATAAAATGAATTTATACACAAAATTAGGAATATATAATGGAACTATATTAGGGAAGGTGGAAAAATCTTGAAGACATTAGAGGAGTTTAGAGGTTATTTTGAAAATGAAATAAAACCAGTAATAGAACCATTGGAAAATGAAAGAATAAAAGTGATGAGAAAGAGTACCGTAGCCATTGCTATAATGATAATCATACCTATATTTTTAATAATAGTTGGACATAGCTTTATATTTAATATGGGTGGTGATGCAATTCAATTTATAATAGTTGGGTATATATTTTTGTGTGGTATAATACTATATTGGTTCAAAAAATCATATGTTTCAGAGTTTAAGGATAAAATAATAGAAAGAATAGTAACTTTTTTTGATAGTAATTTTAAATATGAAAAAGCATGCTGTATTCGTCAATCAATTTTTGAAGATTGTAAGATATTTAATACTATTCCAAATAGGTATTCAGGAGACGATTATGTTCGGGGGTTTATTGTTGATGAAGAATGTCTTGAAAAAACACAAGAAAGAAAAGGAACAAATATAGAATTTTCAGAAATAGATGCAGAAAGAGAAACCGGATCAGGGAAGAATAGACATGTGGAAAAAATATTTAAGGGATTATTTTTTATAGCAGATTACAACAAAAATTTTACTGGATTTACTAAAGTAATACCTGACTATAGAAAAAACTGGCTGTTTGGTAGCAAAGATAGAGTAGCACTAGAAGACCCAGAGTTTGAAAAGCTTTTTGAAGTGTATAGCACTGACCAAATAGAAGCAAGATACATATTAACACCAAGTCTAATGGATAGACTGAAGAAGTTTAAACAAAAAACAGGAAGACCTGTTTATGCATCGTTTAAAGGTGATAAGATACACATAGCAATCCAATATAATAGAAATCTATTTGAACCTGATGTATTTAAAACACTATACGATTTTGCACCAATGCAACAGTATTTTGAAGATTTGCAGTTTGCGATAAGCATAGTTGAGGAGTTAAATTTGAACACGAGGATATGGAGTAAACAATAGAAGAAGAATGGAGAAATAAGAATGGATAATGCAACAAATATTAATAAAAGAAAAAACACTTTAAATTCAGTTATAATTGTTCTAATACTAACTGTTGCAACCAAACTCTTAGGATTTGTTAGGGAAGCACTTATAGGGAGTAACTTTGGGACAGGCGTTGAGGCAGACGCATATCAAATGGCTCAGAGAGTAACAATAACCATATTTATGGCCATAGGTGCAGCAATAACTGTGAGTGTTGTACCAATAATAACAAAGTATTATTCTAATGGAGAAAATGAAAAAGCAAATAAATTTATTAATAAGGTAATTACATTTTTCTTAATAATATCGGCAGGTATTTCAATACTTGTATTGCTTTTTGCAAAAGAATACACATCATTAATTGCAGGAGGATTCACAGGTGAAAGATTAGGGTTGACCATAGATTTTGTAAAAATATTATTTCCAAGTTGTATTATCATATTTGCGGCTTATGTAATAAGAGCAGTCCTTCAATCAAGGGAAAGTTTTATAGGCTATTCCATAATGAGTGTACCTTTTAACATGTTTTTGATTTTATATTTAATGTTTTGGGTTGGAGATTATGGTATATATGGATTAGTAGTTTCAACATTAGTTGCTTGGGGATTTCAGCTAGTTATTCAAATTCCTTTTACTGTAAAAGATAAAATGAAGTATGCGCTTGATTTTAGAATTGTAAAAGACAAAGATATAAGAAAATTTTTTATATTATTTATGCCGATACTATTTTCTACTTTGATTTATAGTGTGAGCACAATAATTGATTCAAGGTTTGCATCTAGTTTGCCAGAAGGCAGAGTATCTGCATTAAACTATGGATATGGGATGTATGCAGCAATAGCACAAACTCTCATTTATAGCATAAGTGCAGTTTTATTTCCAAAACTAGTGGATAATTATAATGCTAAGGATTTTACGGAATTCAAAAACGATGCTCAAAATATAATAAATAATATTTTTTATGTAATGATTCCAGCACAGTTGGGGCTTATAGTTCTTAGTCGTCCTTTTGTTGAAATGGTATTTATGAGAGGTAAGTTTGATGTAAACTCTGCAAACCTCACACAATCGGCGTTTATATTTTTTAGTTTAGGACTTGTGGGCTTTGCACTTCAGGAGATAATTAGTAAGACATATTTTTCAGTAAATGATACAAAGACCCCCACAATTACTGCAATACTTAGTGTTTTGTTAAATATTATATTAAATATTATATTAATAGGACCACTAGGTATGAAAGGACTTGCACTATCGACATCTATAGCAATAACCTTTAATGCAATTGTTATGTATGTAGTATTCCAAATAAAGTATGGAAGGTGGAATAATATGGAGATTGCATCGAGTGTGATAAAGGTACTTATAGCAAGTTTAATAATGTACTTTTCAGTAAATTATTTATTAACAAATTTCAACAAAGTTATTGCTATAAACAGCAACTTTGTGTATAATCTAATAAGTCTTGTAGTAGCATCTATTTTTGGGATTTTAGTTTACTCATTAGCTACATATATTTTAAATGTAAAACAAACAAGAGAGTTGTTTAAGAAAATAACAAAAATCATAATAAAATAAGGAGAAAAAACATGAAAATTATTGATGAAAAAGGAAGATTGTTTAGTAGTATAAATATTATAGACTTACTTGTTATATTATTTATTGTTGCTATTGGTGGGGTAGTACTAATGAAGATTAATTTTATGAACAAGGTAAACTTATTAGAAGACAAAAAGGCATATGAAATTAAAGTTCTTGTAAAAGCAATACTTCCAGAAATGGCTGAACAAGTTAAAGTTAAAGATATAATTTTTGAAGATGCGTTAAACGCTGAAATAGGTGAAGTAACAAATGTAGAAACGGATGTAACAAAAAATGAAATACCTACTGATGATGGTAGAGTTGTGAGTGCAGAGGTAGTAACAAGAAGAGATGTTACTATTACTATTAAAGGAATGGGACAATTTGATAAACAAAAAGGTCTTATGCTGGGAAACAGAGATTGGCAAGCGGGCGGATCTATAGTAATAAAATCTTCAAAAATAAAGTTTGCAGGTACTATATATAATATAGAAGTTAAAGAATGATTGTTGCTATTTGTTGGAATAACAAATAGTAATCTGTCCTCTAGAACATCTTAATACCTTGCGGGCTTAATTGATTAACATATGCGAAAATGGGGAGTTGTAAACACATGAATATAGTTAATAACTCAGGTCTAGTTATCATCATGCACAATATAAAAATTTATTACCAAAATAGTATGATATATATAATTACACAAAGAATGATAGATCATGCTATTAATATGTTAAAGAATAGTTATGTAGTAGGGTTTATATTTAATGAAAACAAGAAAAATGAATATTTTGAAAATAGTATAACATATAGGATTATAATAAGGGCATACAAAATTAAGGGAGATATATTAAGGTGTCTAATTAGGTGGTCTAATGATAGTGTATTATTTATATTATTGAGGGCTATCAAAAAAGTAGGCACAAGATGTTTCGAAAATTTACTCAAAGTGTATAAAAATAGCATGATTTATAGTATGTATATAGATTGGATAGAGAGTGAAGTGATATGATATTATGTTGAATCTAGTGATGCTAGTAGTAGGCGGCCTACTACTAATATATAATGAAAAATTTTGTTTGTATTTTTTAGTTTTAATTTTGCCTTTCATAAGAGCATCACAGGCACAAGTACTATGCTTAATTGTTGGGTTACTTGCACTTAAGATAGTATTTAGAATAATTTCAAGTAAGCAACCGTTATATAAAAGAACATTCTTTGACGTATCAGGTTCTATGCTTTTTGTAGTCTGGATTACTACCACACTTACATCTGTAAGTATAATAAAGAGTATAACAGATCTTATTATAAGCACGTTAGGATTACTCTTTTGTTTTATATGTATACAAATTTTAGAAAAGAAGCAAGACTATATAAACATTATAACAGCGATAATTATTTCAAATGTAACCATAAGTTTATATGGATTGTATCAATTTTTTATTGAAAAGCCAATTAAAACTGAGTGGGTAGATGCTACTGTAAACCCAGATTTACAAGTAAGAGCGTATTCAGTCCTAGGGAATCCTAATATATTATCACAATATTTATTATTAGCTCTTCCAATTGGCATAATGTTTATGATGTATAAGAAAAAGTTATGGCATAAATCTATTTTAGCTGTGTTTAATATAGTGATTTTAGTTTGTTTATTAGTAACTTACTCAAGAGCCTCTTTGCTTGGACTGATAGTATCTTTGCTTACAATAGGAATTTTAAATTACACACAAGCTTTAATATTAATGATACCTGTAGCGATAATTGCTTTGATTATATTTGCTCCAAGAGTACTTGAAAGATTACTTACTAGCTTTAATACAAAGGATACTTCTATTTCAAGTAGAATGACTCTTTGGCAGGATGTAATACAGATAATAAAAGATTACTTCTTGACAGGTGTTGGATTTGGAGTTGCTGCATTTTCGGGTATATATTTATTTTATAAGCATCAATACTTAACGGCGCTTCATGCACACAATTTATATCTCGAAATACTTGCAGAAACAGGAATTATTGGGTTTTTAGTATTTGCATATTTCGTATTTAGTGTTATAATAAATTTAATGAAAAACTATGTTCAGGAAAATGATAAATTTAAGAAGTATATTGTATTAGGTATACTTGCTGCATTTTTAGGGATACTTGTAAATGGATTTGCTGAATACACTTGGTCGGATTTTAGAGTAGTGGGAATGTTTTGGATCGTTGTAGGCATAGGAGCAGCATTGACCACAAAACGAGAAACAACGTTGCAAAATAATTAGTATGAGATGAGGAATAAAAATGAAAAACATATTAGTATTAGGAGCTTATGGATATGAAAATTGTGGTGATGATGCTATATTAATATCCATAAAAGATGTGTTGGAAAATATTAATAAAGATATAAATATAACAGTATTATCAAATGGACCTAAGACGACTAGAAAGCTATATGGGGTTAATGCGGTTTATCGCTTTAATCCATTTGGTCTGCTTTGGAGGGTAATAAGGTGTAATTTGTTACTCGGTGGTGGAGGAACATTACTTCAAGATGGATCAAGTAAAAGATCTATCATATATTACCTAAGTGTTATATTTGCAGCAAAATTGTTAGGTAAGAAGGTAATACTTTATTCAAATGGGGTGGGACCAATAACAGGAAAATTCAATTTAAAATTAACTAGCAAAATAGTAAACAATGTGGATGTAATAACTTTTAGAGAAGAATCTTCAAGAGAATTTTTGGAGAGTATTGGAGTAAAAAAACCCAAAATGCTTGTTACAGCTGACTCAGTTTTTGGGCTTGATAGACTTTATAAAGATGATTATAAATATGTCCTTCTAAGAAACAATATACCACTTGATAAAGAGCTATTTGGAGTATCTGTAAGGGAGTGGAAAAATAAAGAAAGCTATTTTGTAGAAAGGATAGCTAAAATATGTGATTATGTGGTAGAAAACAAAAATATGAATATAGTTTTTTTAAATATGCAGTACAAACAGGACAAAAAAGTTTCAGAAAAGATAATAGCAAAAATGAAAAATAAATCATATATGATAACTGAAAAGCTATCTTCACTTGAAGTACTTGGGGTAACAGCAAATTTTAAAACCATGATAAGTATGAGACTACATGGTATAATATTTGCTGCAAAACAAAGGATACCAGTAGCGGGACTTATATATGATCCTAAAGTTGATTATTATCTAGATGTTTTGGACATGCCTGCTATAGGAAGTGTAGATGAGGTAGATATAACTAAAGCTATAGGTAAAATAAACGATTTAATAGATAATAATGAAGTACACATAGCCAAGCTTGATGCGATAGTAACAAAACTAGAGCAAGATGAAAAAACGAATGGAGAAGAGTTACGTAAATTAATAATTACAACGGATTAGGGAGAGTGAAAATATGAGTAAAGTAGACATTCTAGGGGTTAATATTGATAGGATTACCATGACTAGAGCAGTAGAAAGAGTAATGCAATTTTTAGAATCGGACAAGCTAAACTCAGTTTATACGCCAAATCCCGAGTTTGTAATGACTGCAAGGAAAGACGCGGAGTTTAAAAAAATTTTGAATGAAGGGGCATTAGTAATACCTGATGGAATAGGTGTTGTATATGCGTCAAGAATTATGGGCGATCCCCTGCCAGAAAGAGTTCCAGGATATGATTTAGTTATGAATGTATTTAAAAACTTAAAGTATGAAAAAGTATATTTTTTAGGTGCAAAATACGGAGTAATAAAAGAAGCTGTTGAAAATATGAAAAGTACATATAAAATAGATATAGTAGGTTATAGAGATGGATACTTTGGAGCAGAAGATGAAGATTATATAATTAAAGAGATAAATGCTTTAGATGTTGATTTGTTATTAGTAGGGCTAGGTTCTCCAAGACAAGAAAAATTTATATATAAAAACAGAAACAAATTAAAAGTAAAAGTTGCTATTGGAGTAGGTGGGTGTTTCGATGTTATGGCGGGTATAACGAAGCGAGCACCGGTCATATTTCAAAAGCTAGGACTAGAGTGGTTCTATAGGTTATTAAGACAACCATCAAGATTTATACGAATGCTAAAGTTACCAGAATTTATGTTGATAGTTATTTGGAAGAAAATAAAGAATAGAGAATCCAAAACAGAGAATTAAAATGTAATATTCAAAAACCATATATTACATTTTATTAACAAAAAATGCTAAATATCTTGACAAATTTTTATAAAAGTATATAATAATAAATAAATGTAAATAAAAATAATATTTTGGAGGTCTTTTCATGAAAAAACAAATGAATATGAAAGAGTATTGGACTGAAACAGTTGACAGCGTTACATCAACATGGAATTGGATTTCAGGTAAAACTTATAAAGATATGAAAAAAGAAAAGATGCTTTTAGATGAAAGAGTAAGAGGACTTGGAATAGACGTAGAAACTTTGAAAATAAAACTTGCATCTACAGAGATAGACTTGAAAGCCTCAGAAATAGAAAAAGAGACTATTAAAATGCAGTTAGAAGAAAAGAAAATGAAGCTAGTTGATTTACGATTAAAACTAAATCAATTAGAAACTGTAACTGTTTCATCTGACATTGAGGTTAATCAAATATTAAAACAGTTAAAAATGAAAGAAGATGAAGCAGAAGCATTAAAGAAAACAATATTTAATGTTATAGCGATGTTATGCACAATGTCTGAAAATGAAAAATATCAAGATATTATTCATATACAGACTAACACTATTGATGAGATAGGTAATGAAAATCATAGTATATATGTTACATATGGTGAACAAACTGTAGAAATACAGACACAAGATATATTAGAAAGAGAAGAAGCAAAAGTTGAGACTATGAAAAGCAATGACAAGATAATAAACTTTAACCCATACGCAATGTTTGAAGAAGAAGAGCAAATGGAGAAAGCAGAATAAAATATAAACTAAGAGTTGTGACAACAGTCACAACTCTTTTTAAGATATGGAGTGATAAAAATATGCTAATGATAAAATTAATGATATTTTATGCAATATTTTCGTATCAATTCAATGCAGGATTCAATGCGCAATCAAAACAAGTTTCATCATTTGATAACATAAAACTAGTAAGAGAAAATAACAATGTAAAAATAGCTTTTGTTGGAGATGTAATGGTGCATGGTCCGCAGCTTAAAGCTCAGTATAATAAAGAAATAGAAAGGTATGATTTTACAAACAATTTTAAATATATAAAAAGATATATAGAGTCGGCAGATATAGCAGTATTAAATCTCGAGACAACATTGGCAGGAGAAGATAAAGGGGGGTATACAAGCTTTCCGATGTTTAACTCGCCAGATGAATTAGTATATGCATTAAAAGATACAGGGTTTGACCTTGCTAGTGTATGCAACAATCATACGTTAGATAGAAAAGCATATGGATTAAATAGAACTCTAGATGTATTAGAACAAAACGGTATAGCATATACAGGAGTAAGAAAAAATGAGGAAGACAATAATTATACTATAATTACAAAAAACAATATAAAAGTAGGTATTGTTGCGTACACGTATGAGAAAGATGTAAACGGCAGAGATACTTTAAATGGCAATGTCATACCTGAAAATGAGAAGACACTTATAAATACATTTGATTATGATTATATAGATGAAGACTTGGTTAAGATGAAAAAAGTTATAAATAAGATGAAAAATGACGGAGCAGAATTTATAATATTCGGGATGCACTGGGGAAACGAGTATCAAGACGAACCGAGTGTATATCAACAAAAAATAGCAAATTTTTTATGTGAAAATGGAGTAAATGTTATAGTAGGAAGTCATCCACACATATTGCAGAAGTTTGATACCATAGAAGTTGGTGATAAAAAGACATATGTATTTTATTCTATAGGAAATTTTATATCAAACCAAAGATATGAAATACTAAAACAAAGAAAATCAGAAAATGGAATAATAATAGAGCTAGATATAAGTAAAGATATGTTAGGTAGAGTAGTAATAGATAATGTAAGCTATGTGCCAACATGGGTTAATAAATATGTAGAAGGTGGTAAAACAAGCTACGAGATACTCCCACTAAACGAGGATTTGTCAAAGTTTAAACTTAACTATAAAGACAATTTATGGCGAGCACAAAATGCACTAGAGACGATACAGAAAGTTATAGGAATAGGGAGTATGAAAATAAACATAAGAAATGCTATCATTCCAAGTATTTGAGTTTTGTTCTATTGCCCCGAAAATGCTAGTAAGTACTAGCATTTTTTTATCGTATTTGAATACCATATTATAATGTGGATTAATTATTTGACATTTGAAAGAACTTGAGGATTGTTCCCCTCTCCCTTTGTTGCAGGGAGAGGGTAGGGTGAAGGTAGAAAGGGATTACAAATAATGATATTTGAAACTAAATATAAAATGGAAGAGGGAGGTAATGATATGTGTGGAATCGTAGGATGGGTAAATTTTGAAGAATGTATAAAAGATAAAAAATATATGGTAGAAAGTATGACTGAAACACTTGCAAAAAGGGGACCTGATGCAGCGGGGATTTATGAGAAGGAGAATATATTATTTGGTCATAGACGACTTGCCATAGTCGATTTAGAAGGTGGAAAGCAACCTATGACTAGAAAAATGGGTAAGTTCGAATATACGCTTATATATAATGGAGAACTATATAATACAGAAGATTTGAGGAAGATACTGGTTGAAAAGGGGTATAGTTTTGAAGGCTATTCTGATACAGAGGTTTTACTCGTAAGTTATATGGAATTCAAAGAAGATTGTGTAGAGTATCTAAACGGGATATATGCTTTCGCAATATACGATGAATATAAAAACCAGATATTTATAGCAAGGGATAGACTAGGGGTTAAGCCACTGTTTTATACAGTGAAAGGAAATAACTTTATATTTGCTTCAGAACTAAAAGCAATACTCGCTCATGATATGATAGAGCCTGTGCTGGGTAAGAGGGGAATTTTTGAAATATTCGGATTAGGACCATCAAGGAGCCAAGGTTGTGGCGTATTTGAAAATATAAATGAGGTATTGCCTGGGGAATATATGGTATACAATCAAAATGGAGTATATAAGAAAACATACTGGGAAGTAGAAAACAGGGAGCATACCGATAATCTGGAGACCACAGTACAAATGGTAAGGGAGCTTGTTGTAGACGCTATAAAAAGGCAGCTAGTATCTGATAGACCAATATGTACATTTTTATCAGGTGGACTTGACTCAAGCATAATATCAGCAGTAGCTGCAAACCACATAAGGGAAAACGGACTAGAAAAGTTAAAGACATTTTCAATAGACTACGCAGGAAATGATAAATATTTTAAACCAAACTTGTATCAACCTAATTCAGATAGTGATTATATAAATATAATGGTAAATGATATAGGAGCCCAACATCACCCAATAATCATCTCGCAAGAAGATTTATTTGAAGCACTACATGAATCAGTACTTGCCTGCGATTTGCCAGGAATGGCTGATATTGACTCATCTTTATTTCTATTTTGTAAAGAAATAAGAAAAGAAGCAGTGGTCGCTTTATCTGGTGAATGCGCTGACGAAATCTTTGGAGGGTACCCATGGTTTACAAACGAAAGCAAAGGTGAAATATTTCCATGGATAAAAAAACTAGATGAGAGAGTAGAAATCATGTCCCCAAGATTTAATAATATAGGACTTACAGAGTATGTTAGGGCAAGATATGAAGACACAATGAGAAGAATGCCGCTTATATTAGAAAATGACCCAGAATTAGAAAGGAAGAAGATGTTTTATATAAACAGACTATGGTTTATGCAAACACTACTTAACAGAAAAGATAGAATGAGCATGAGAAATAGCCTAGAAGTCCGTGTACCATTTGCTGATCATAGACTGGTAGAATACGTTTGGAACATACCGTGGGAAATGAAATATCTAAATGGACAGGAAAAGGGATTACTAAGAGAGGCCGTAAAAGGATTATTGCCAGAAGAAGTAAGGCTAAGAAAGAAAAGCCCATACCCTAAAACGCATAATCCGTTATATACAAACATAGTGAAAGTATGGATGAGACAAATACTTGATGATAGGAGTTCTCCGTTACTAGAACTTATAGATAAGGAAAAAGTGAAGAATATGGTTGATAATATAGATGATTATGGTAATACACCATTTTTTGGCCAGCTAATGACTGGGCCACAGACACTTGCATATTTAATACAGGTGAATATGTGGATGGAGGAGTATGGGGTGAAGTTGAAAGTTTAGAGTTTAGAGTTGAAAGTTGAAAGTGGGAAGTAAAAGAAAAGCCCTTGACAAGGGAGGTGGCGCGGAGCGACGGAGGGATCTCGTTGCTCTTTTTACATGCATTTTATAATATACAGAGTTTTACCTGCAAATCTGCGGAGATTCTATTGACAAATGGAATGTTATGGTATAAAATACAATTAAATATAAAAGAACGACGATAAAATTCTAGACTAAGCTTGCCTACATAAAAGCAAAGGAGTGTATAAAATGTTATCAAAATCTAAAGGGTACGTAAACATAACAGAGTTTTTAAATGATATGAGAATAAGGGTGCATGGAGCGGTAAATGAGGATAGAAAAGGTAAGGAAGTTTCGATAAGAAGCCATGTTAATATTGCTAAAGGTAAATATGTCTTAACCCTCCCAGTCTGCAATAATGAGAATTTTGATGTTCAAAAAATAATTGGCATTATTGCTGAGGCAGGCATAATCTTATCTGATGAAGATAAAGGAATGATAACTAATGGTGTTGTAGAGGTTAGAATACCATTTCAAGCAAATAGAGACTCGGAAATATGTTTTGGGGATAAGGCATTGAAGATAGCAAATGTTGAAGATGCAATTGACATATATGCAAAAGTATTTAATGACATATATATTAAGATGAGTAATCAGGAAAATGTTAAAGAGGAACCCAAACCTATAAAGCCTATATATAATCTACATGACAAAAGAAATGAATTATTAAGATACATGGATGAAGGTAGATACTATGATCCTGAGTATGCAAAAATAAAGCATGAAAAAAACTGGAAAGAAAGAAGCGAAAAGTTTGCAGAAAGTATAGACATATATATGAGTGAATTGTTAGAAGAAAGTGTTACGGGAATCGCAGTTGTTGATTCTGAAAAACGTAGAATTATGCTGAAAATGCTACCAAATGAATATAGTGAGATCGAAAATAATCCAGAATATTTAAAACAATTAAGAAAACATCATAATTCTGATATAGGTGTATTAGGGAAATTGGTTAATAATCTTTCGAGAAAGAGGGGAAGAAAAAATAAAGAAAAATCGAAAGAAGTAGTTGAAAAACAATCAAAAGATGTAAATAATGAGGAGTTTGGTTTTCAAATAAATGACGGTAGTATGAGTTTGTTTTTTGGAGATAGAAATGCCGAAATAACAACACGTTCTAATGTTATAGGGGTACTGGAAAAATACTCAGACATAGTAGGGAGAAATATGGCTAGTGCAGAAGAAATTATAGAGACTAAAGGGATAAGTGCAAACGCTATCACAGCATATGAAGATATTGATTCATGGATTAAAGGTATAACTAAAACTGCTGAATTAGTAAAAAGTAATATGGAAGGGTGCGATTTATCACGTTTTTGAGATTTTTACTATAGGCTTTTTGATGAATGTAAAAAAAGTAATTTAAATCTACCACGCCTTGTGCGTATACAAAAAGAGGAGATATACTTATGTCAAATTTGAAAGCTAAACAAAAAAGGAGTAATGAATCACAACTAATTGCGAATCTTTCTTTATACATGCAGAGCTCTAGGGATGAAAAAGATTTTTTTGACAGATTAATTGGATTAATGATTGCACAAAACAACTCTGAAAGCATGCTAATAGAAAATATGCTCTCTATATTAGGTGTAGACCCAAACGAATGTAATGAGGAATATTTTGAAAGTATGCATAAACTTATGGGAGCTTTTTTATATACTGCTAGTGCTGAATTTATGAATGGAACAGTATTAAGCCCAGGTTGCATTCCAGAGTGCAGAGCCATATTTGAAACAAGCAATAGAGAATATTTTACAAAAGGTATGGGAACGTGTATTACTAAGCTGAAGCTTATGCATAATTATTGCTTCTTTTCTGATATTTTTGAAAACAATGCTACTGCAGAAAAATATACATACGTATTTAATAGTGTGGGAAAGATTACAGGACAGAGTATCGTAGATTTTATAACAAAATTAGATTCCCTTGAACCTCAAATTGCAGAAAATATTTACTTTAATGGTTCGTTATTTAAACCTTCACTTATTGAGCAGGAATATCTTATAAAAAATATTGATAATATATCTACAAAATTAATAGATTTCAATTCTGTTTTCGGGATTTCTCAATATTGGTCTAAAAATATAGCTGGTATAGATCATAATTTAAATATCGAAGAATACAATCAGACTGCAGAGAAGTTCAATAATACTCGGACAGATTGCAAAATGAAAACATATGAACAACTAGAAGTAAACCTAAACTATGTTATTAGCTGTGACATTAATGTGTTAACTTCAAATGGTTGTAGCGTTTATGTTGTAAAAAAACTAGGCCAAAGTGATAATATAGAAGAAGATATTAAAGAATATCTACATGTTTCACACGACGAAGTTTTATAAAAATAGAAACAAATAAAAAGTAGCTTACTCACAAATACAACAGTAAGTCGTGTAGATGAAATTGCGTCTTGGAATTTTAAACATATTGTTAATTAGAGTCAACCCGATAACTGTCATCATTTTAGGCAGTTATCGGGTTGACTCTATGTATTGAAAAAATGAGAAGCATATTTTGTAATAATCAATTTCCCTTTTGAATATAAATAAATTGTAGGTAAATTTAAAAACTAAAAAAGGGGTGATGGTTTGAATCATGAAATGAACTCACGAATGAATCCACAAATGAACTCGCAGATGAACCCACAGATGAACCAAGAAATGGTGAACCCAGTAATGAACAAAGAAATGAATTCACCAATGAACGAAGTAATGGTGAATCAAGAAAAAATGGGTATGAAAGATGAAAATATAATGAAAATAGTAGATGAACTAAATATATGTTTAGCAAATTTGAATATATTATTTATAAAACTACATAATTTTCATTGGAATGTAGTAGGAATGGGTTTTTTTGATATGCATGAGAAAACTCAAGAATTGTATGAGCAGGTAGCATTGATGTTGGATACAGTTGCTGAAAAAATAAGAATGTATGGATATAATCCACTTGCATCTATGCAATCGTATTTAAAAGTAGGAACTATAAAAGAAGCACCGAGCGAAAATATAAATGCAACAACGATAGCAAATATAATTGAAGAGGACTTTGAACATATGCTTATGGGAGCAAGGAAGCTTGATGAGATGGCAAAAGATACGATGGATGAATGTTTAATAAACATAATAGCAGATGCAATGTGCTTTTATCAAAAAAATATTTGGATGATGAATGCATATAAAACAAGATAAATATAAAGATTGTCCTATACTTAAATTGAGTATAGGGCAGTTTTTTTGTCCTCCCCCTGCGAAGGGGGAGTTAGAGGGGGTCACATAATTGGTAATATTCTTTTAATATTTATTTTTTAAAAACTGAGTAAGTATTGCATTTTTTATTTTATTTGGTATAATATAGTCTAGAAACTATTTACCCGTCTTTGACAGTTGATAGA
>DMOI01000011.1 GCA_003452395.1 Clostridiales bacterium | reverse complement strand
CAGTACGCACGTTCAAGTAATGTAAACCCTTTTTTTGTATTTCTTTTTGTATCGTGCATGTCTTTCATAACAAACCTCCATTATATACATCATTTGTATTGGCTATTTAGTGCTAGGATATTTTTTGGTGTTGTATATGTATGAGAGTGCTTTAAGAAAATTGCCACAAATATGCGGTTTTACCCCTATACCTATACCTATACCTAAACCTATTTTAACAATTTTAACAATTTTCTATCTTTTTTGCAATAGATTTTGAAAAGAAAATATGAGTTTTGGTTACTGTTCAGGTGTGGCACCCTCAAAAAGGGTGGTTTTTTCGAGGCCACTGAAAAACTTATAGTTTTTCAAAACCTCTTATAATAAGAATTAAAAAATACGACTTAAATTTCAACTTTGAAATTTTGAGTCGTATTTTCTATAAATCAAGTTCGATTTTACCCCCATTTTACCCTAGCAAGGTCAGGATTCTCTTTATATTTACTGCAAATATTGTCATGGCTCCTTGGAGCTCCATGCCAACAAGACCCGAGGACTCCGCAACATCATACCCGTGTCGATTCTTTAGTTCACTATTTTTAGCTTCTATTTTATATCGCTCTTTTGATTTCTCTTTAAAATAGTCGCTTTCTTGAAATTCCATCTGTTCTCTGTGTACGTCAGATTTAAGACTTATAGAGTATGTTTTACTATTTGCACCTTCTTTGTAACAGCCTTCTTTATATTGACACCACTTGCATTTGTCTATATCAAAGTAATAGGTATCTACTCTATTAGTTGCTACCCCTTTTTTTCCTTGTCTCCATTTCTTTATTGCCATATGACCTGCCTTACACACATACATTTCTGCATCTTTGTTGAAGTCAAATTCATCTTCTCTTTTTCTAAAACCTTGCGTAACTGATGGATTTAGTTTTGCTACTAATTTTATCTCATTTGCCTTTGTATATTCAATATTTCCTTTTTCTGAGTATGCGGCATCCCCTATAACTGTTTCGATTTTCATTCCAGCTTCTGTACTTTTTACTATTAAGTCTTCTAGTTGTTTTCCATCATTTTTTTCACCAGTAGTAATTGTTGCTGCTGTAATTATTCTTTCTTCTGTCATAGCGATGTGCGTTTTGTAACCAAAAAAAGAGGTGTCAGCAGTCTTATGACCAATCTTTGCATCTTCGTCTTTCGCAATTTGTAAATGTTCAATGTCATCATTCAATACTTCTTTTAGTAGATTTAATTTTTCTTTTACTTTAGGGTATTCGCAAATACTTTCTTCTTTTTCAATAACAGCTATCAATTTTTCAGAATAGGCTATTTCATCCTCTAATACGTTTGTTGTTGTTTTAGCGGGGAACTTGCTCCTCATACCTTCATTGATATCATACACTGATTTTCTTAGTTTTTTAGAGAGGTCCATTAGTATCTCTTTGGGAGACTTTTGATTGTATCTTGCTCCTGTATGAGTTGCGTCTACAATGATTGATCTGCTTTTTATAATCCCTTTCTCTAATGCGATATTTACTGTTTTGCCGATTAACATATCTAGAAGATTCATATCTTTTAATCTCAGTTTTCTAAACTTAGTTAAAGAGCTTGATTCAATTACTTCATCCTCTGGTGCTATCTCTAAGAAATATTTGAATGACATGTCATATTTTGAACGTTCTACAACATCAACGTCTGATAATTCAAAAATAACTTTTAACAGCAAGTATTTAAACATTCGAATTGGATTGATTGCATTTCTACCGTTATCAAGACAGTATTTATCTTGTAGTTCGTTATAAACAAAAGAAAAATCAATGAGTCCATTAATTTTTCTTAGCATGTTGTCTTTAGGAACAACGATGTCATAAATTTTTATATACGGGCTTAAAATCATAGTTTGTTGTTGTTGAATCATAGTATCCTCCGTCATAATTTGATACTATAATTATACCATAAACCCTACTATAAATCACGTATTTATTAATATTTTAGCAACAAAAAATCGTAGAAATTTATCATTCTACGATTTTTTGCCTGAGGATACTTTTTCAGTGGCCTCCTTTTTTCTCACCCTTTTTGTAAACTTATTTTCTTACCACTAAATACATCTTGAATTCCTTTGAATATATTTAGTCCGTTTTTTAGAAACGTTGAGATAAAACTTCTAATTTGCAGATAATACTCAGCTTCCGTTTCGCTTCTGAAAATCCCTACATTAAGTTTTCTTTTTACAGGTCTAATGAACACCCATTTCTTTTGACCATGTATGTTTAGTGAATACGTCTACACCTATTAAGTATCTTAAAACATGAGAATTACACTCACCATGACCACAATAAGTGAATATTCTAGTTCTAAACCCTTTCCCATTTGCTTTCTTATAAAACTTATATTGTCTTTGAGTAGAGAAATGATTTACAAATGGAATACCCTTATAAGAAAGAGAAAACAGGAGTTTATTCAACTAAATTGAATAAACTCCTGTTTTATTTTATAATATTAGTCTCTCGTTAAGTCAATTGGTTTTACCTCTTCAACAGTACCCTCCATTAAAAGCCTAACGGTTACTAGTCCTCTTTCCTTATCAACATCTTGAATCTCTACCATCCGAGGTCCATAATACACCCCTACACTCTCATCGGAATTAACGATCCTTATTATCTCATCTATATGCATTTTATCACCCTAACCATATTATTAGCATTTAAAAAAATTATATACTATTCTTATACAGGGTGCATCTCCTTTATTTTCATCTGTTGTCATTGGATTCTTGAGTTATCATGCTTGATCCCATTTACTTATTTCACTTATATATGCTAACGTCTCGTATCCCAAAGCCCATATGCTTATTCCCTGTAAATTGTAGTCGTTTACAATGTCTAGTTTTGATGTTATACTCTTCTCATTCTCAAACCAAACCTCATGTTTTATTTCGTTTGCATCAGTATATTCATAATATGATGATTGTGATGCAGCATCAAAGTTTACAGTTGCTCCGTATTTTGTAGCTATCCCATATGCCTTGCTTATAGTATATGATTTAGTTCCATTCGATGACCAGTCATATCCGTATGCAGCTAGCCCTAAAAGTATCTTTTCTTCTGGCAACACACTTGTTGCGTATTTAACAACATTTTGTACCCAACTTATAGAAGCAATTGAGCCTGGTGTGCCTTGTGGGTAATGTTCATCATATGTCATTAACACAAATTGGTCTGCATATGGGGCAAGTGCTTTATAATCAAATGCTCCCTCCCATGCTCCTGTTTTATTATCATAAGTTTTGGCTGGCAATGCTATCGCTACCCTATATCCTTTAGGTTGCAACTCTTTATATAATTCTTCCATGAATTTAGTCATGTATTGTCTATCGGTTGGGTACACATGTTCTATGTCTATACATACTCCCGAATATCCATATTCCTGCATCTGTATTAAAATATTACTTATAAGTTTTGTTCTGTTTGCACTGCTTTCCAGTAAATTTTTAGCCACATTAGCATCAAATTGGTTTGATACTGAAAATTTTATATCTATATTATTAGCTTTTGCGAAATTTATTTGGTCTATTGGAATTAATCCCTTAAGATTTCCTAGATCATCAACAGTGTATGTATGCGTAATAACCTGATCTAATAAACCCTTGTTTGCTATTATAGAATTATAAGATGCCTTGTCACCATTATAATAATATGTTGCATATCCTAAAACAACCTTGTCCTTATCATCTATTACTAAATCTTTATCTTGAATGGATACAATTCTTCTTGCTCCATTCCAATCCACATTAAAACCTAATCCTCTTGCAACAAAAGCCGCAGGTATCATTGTTTTACCATTTATTAATTTGGCTGGAACATCAAGTTCACTGCTTATCTGATTAATATATACTGTTTTATTGTTTATAATTAATATTATAGCTTTGCCCCCATATGTGATATAAACTTGTTTATATTTTTCATCCCACTGTACCTTAGCACCTAGCTTTTCGAATACATCTCTAGCAGGCACCATTGTCCTACCCTCTAATATTACTGATGGTACCTCTGTATTTACTACCTCCCCATTAACCATAAGCTTTATGGGACTTGCTGTGTACTCATGCATTTGACCATCATACTCTAATATCATCGCAAGTACATTTGTCTTATTTAAAGTTATTACCAAAATTAAAATTAATAATACGACGTATATTTTTTTCATTATAACCATCTCCTATTAATTTGCTCACAGCCAGAGTTAATTATATCACATTATAAGCATTCTTTGAACAAAATACTACATATTGAAATATAATATACAATTTTGAAATTTTATTGTAATAAAAAGCACTCATATAGAGTGCCTTACTAAAATAAGATTAATCAAGCTTAAGTATACTCATAAACGCACTCTGTGGCAGTTCCACCTTGCCGACTTGTCTCATGCGTTTCTTTCCTTCTTTTTGTTTTTCAAGCAGTTTTCTCTTTCTTGATATATCCCCACCATAACATTTCGCGAGAACGTCTTTTCTTAATGCACTAATTGTTTCTCTCGCTATTACTTTAGAACCTATTGCTGCCTGAATAGGTATCTCAAACATTTGTCTGTGTATTTCTTCTTTTAATTTTCCAACCATTTTTCTGCCTCTTTCTTCTGCATTATCCTTATGAATTATGCAGGTTAAGGCATCAACCTTTTCTTTATTTATGAGTATATCTACCTTTACTAATTTTGACTGTACATACCCTGACAACTCGTAATCAAATGATGCATATCCTTTTGTTCTAGACTTTAGCACATCAAAAAAATCATAAATAACTTCATTTAGTGGCAGTTCATAATGCAGCAGTGCCCTTGTTTCCTCTATATATTCCATCTTTTCATATACCCCACGACGATCCTTACACAACTCCATAATAGCTCCTATATACTCTGTCGGAACAATTATATTTGCCTTTATTATAGGCTCTTCCATCGTAGCAATCTCTGCTGGGTCAGGTAGATCTGCAGGGTTTGCAAGACTATAGCTTACACCATTGGTTTTATTTATTATGTATGTAACACTTGGTGCTGTAGTTACTAAATCTAGATTGTATTCTCTTTCTAGTCTTTCTTGAACTATCTCCATATGCAAGAGTCCTAAAAATCCGCATCTAAATCCAAATCCTAATGCTTCTGACGATTCTAGTTCATAAGATAGTGCTGCATCATTTAATTGTAGCTTTTCAAGTGCTTCTTTAAGATCCTGATATTTTGAGCCATCTGCTGGGTAAAGTCCACAAAAAACCATGGGATTTACTTTTTTATAGCCTGGAAGTGCCTCAGCTGCAGGTCTCTTTGCATCTGTTATGGTATCCCCCACTTGGGTGTCTTTAAGATTTTTGATGCTTGCAGTAAGGTATCCTACCTCTCCTGCTCTGAGCTCTTCTGTAGGTATATATCTGCCTGGCCCAAAGTAACCTACCTCCCCTACATCAAATAATTTACCAGTCTCCATCATCTTAATAGCCATACCTTTTTTTATTTTTCCCTCTCTTACTCTAAAGAAAACAATTACACCTTTATAAGCATCAAAAACTGAATCAAAAATAAGTGCCTTAAGCACCGCGTTTTCGTCCCCCACTGGTGCTGGCACATTAGCTACTACTGCTTCTAAAACATCTACTATATTAATACCGTTTTTTGCTGATATTTCTGGAGCATCCATTGCAGGTATTCCTATAATGTCTTCTATCTCTTTCTTTATCTCTAGCGGTCTTGCACTCGGCAAATCTATCTTATTTAATACCGGTATTATTTCTAGGTTGTGCTCCGCCGCAAGGTAAGTATTCGCAAGCGTTTGAGCTTCTATGCCTTGAGATGCATCTACCACAAGTATAGCTCCATCACATGCTGCAAGGCTTCTTGATACTTCATAGTTAAAATCCACATGCCCCGGAGTATCTATTAGGTTTAGTATATATTCGTCTCCATCTTTTGCTTTATATACAAGCCTAACAGCTTGAGATTTTATGGTAATGCCTCTTTCTCTTTCTATGTCCATACTATCTAATATTTGATCTTTCATTTCCCTATCTGTAAGCAAACCCGTTTTTTCTATTATCCTATCCGCAAGAGTTGATTTGCCATGGTCAATATGGGCTATTATGCAAAAATTACGTATGTTTTTCTGACTTATACTCATTATGATTCTCTCCTTTATTTATGTACTGTTGACTCAGACAGTAGCAAAGCCGCGGCAAGCTAAACATCCTGCCTATCGGGTATTTATGGGACAAACTTTACATTTTCCCTGCATTTATTTAATTTCTCTACAGAAATCCTTACAAATCTATCTACTACATCACCATCTAACTGAGTTTCTTTAACCATTTGCATGGTTTCTAACGCTTTCTCATGCGACATTCCTTTTTTATATACTCTATCTGTAGTAAGTGCAGAATATGTATCTACTGTTGAAATAATTCTAGATTCTATAGGTATCTCATCATGCTTTTTATTATAATATCCTTTTCCATCTACTCTTTCGTGATGATAATATATCCATATAGCTATATCCGTTAAATTAGTTACAGATCCTAATATATTATTGCCTATTTGAGAATGTTTTCTTATTTCTGCATACTCATCATCATCTAATTTTCCTTCTTTGTTAAGTATAACTTCTTTTATTCCTATCTTTCCTATATCATGTAATAATCCTGCTATTTTTAGTTTTTTGATATTTAACTTTGCTTTCTCTTTCTCTGGTAGCTCATTATAATATGCTTCAATTAAATTAGATACATGTTGCGAATGTCCCCTTGTATACTCATCTCTAGCTTCTATGGCGCTAACAAGAGCTGAAATAGATTGTATGTTACTATTTTCAACATAATTCAACATTTCTTTTTGTATCCTAATCACAAGATAACAAAATATACTCCCAAGTAAGAAAATATATGCTGCAACTATTTGTGTATTGAACGTTGGACTTAATCCAACCGCCACTCCTATTGCTACATATACAACAAAAAATAACCACATAATCGACAAAATCATACTTGGACCAAATTTTAAAAATTTTTTTCCGCTAAACTCAAAAACTTTAAATTCTTTTATAAATTTACTATACTCAATTGCTCCCTCAAGTACAACAAAGCTACTCATTATAATTATTATCCCACTAATAATGTTTGCGTACACAGCCCCAACCTCCATAAACCAATTAACAATTCTACATTGATTAAATTACACCATATTCTTTCATGCTCATATATTCTCCATCACCTATTATTATATGATCAATAAAATTTATACCCAGTATTATACCCGCATCTTTTAATCTTCTAGTAATATCAATATCACATTTACTTGGTGTTGGGTCTCCACTAGGATGATTATGTAAAAGAATAACTCCCCTCGCACCTTTTTCGAGGGCAGACTTAAAAACTTCTCTTGGATCCACTATAGATGAGTTTATATTCCCTATAGTTACATTTCTATCATACGTTATTTTATTATGTTTGTCAACCAAAACAACCTTGCATACTTCTTGTTTGTTATATCTCATTTCTTCCATATATATAGATGCTATACTAGATGAATTATTTGCACTATGCTTTAAAGTATTTTTCTCCTTATTTAGTCTTTTTGATAATTCTCCTACTGCTTTAATTTGAATAGCTTTCACTCTACCTATACCTTTGATATCTTTTAGTTCCTCTATAGACATATCATGCAAATATGAAAGTCCTTCATTATTGCTATTAGTTTTTAATATTCTCTGTGATAATTCTACAACTCTTTCATTTTTGGTGCCCGTTTTAATTATTATTGCTAACAACTCTGCATCCGACAATCTTTCTTCTCCGTACTTTTCCAATTTTTCATACGGTCTTTCATTTATAGGTAAATCTTTCATTCTCATTTTGCCACAAACCTCATTACTTTCCACCACTTATTAGTCCTCCCATTTTATCTTAGTAATTTTCTTTCAACTCTCAGCTCTCAACTTCCTTAAGTACATCATACAGTTTGCTTACCGATAGTCCTACTATATTATAAAAGTCACCATCCATTCTTTCAAAAAATACAGCTCCTCTTGTCTGTATACCACATCCACCAGCTTTATCCATAGACTCTCCTGTTTTTATATAGTCAAGTATTTCTAAATCTGTTAACACTTTCATATATAAGATGCTTTCCTCTACTATTTCATGTCTTTTATCCTTTAGCTTGTCCCATACAATCATACCTGTATATACATATTGTTTTTTACCTGAAAGAAATTTCAACATATCATATGCATCTTGTTCATCTTTTGGTTTCCCAATTATTTTCCCTTCGCATACTACTATAGAATCTGCAGTTATAAGTAATGTATCATCACTTACCTTTTTTATAATATCTTCCGCTTTTTGTAGTGCTAGGCTCCTAACAACTTCTGCCGGACTTAACCCTTCCTCTACCACTTCTTCAATATCACTTTTTACGATTTCAAACTTTAGCCCCATCATCTCAAGAAGTTCCTTTCTTCGAGGAGACCCCGAGCCTAGAACTATTCTTCTATTTATATTTATCATCGTTTTATTCCTTTCCTATATATATTTTTTATATGCAAATGCTGCAATCACAAATCCTATTATGCTTGCTATTGTGATATTTATCATAATAGCAAATGTTAGCTTAAGTATGTACAAATCAAGGATAAATGGTTCTTTTAGTCCTATTTCTTTTCCATAGTTTAGCCATTCCCACGTTTCATATTTACCAAGCACATCCCCCAAAAAAGCTCCTAGTATTATTCCCAAAATCAAAACAATTGCAAACATAATGTTGTTTTTCATGCCCATTCCCCCGCTTTTACTCTTCATCAGTATCATCTTTCTTTCGTTTATCTGTACTTAGTTTTGTAAAGTCAAAATTTAAGATATCTTCTTCTTTTTCTTCTGGGACTTCTTCATAATAGTCTTTTTCATCTCTATCTTCTTCATAAAGTTGGCTTTTTATATTTGGGTTAATCATTTGCCTTGTCCATTCTCTATTGTATCCACCATTTTCAGGTTCTTTTTTTGACCATACTTGAAACATTTCCTTAAATAATCTAAAAAACATATCATCACAACCTTTACAATAATTTTTACTTTTTCATATTTATAACTACACTTATTTTATCAAAAATACTAGAAATAATCAAGTAAAACCTAACTTTATATTCTACATGTTTTAATTACCGCTTTTACTACATCTTCAATGCTTTCATAGTTTATAATGCTTTTATATTCATATTTTTTTATAGAGTTTCTATATAATGGATCATAATAATCAACAAGTAACTCTTCTACAAATTTCTCATAATTATTATTAATAATATATTCTGATAATGTATTTACTTTTTCTGTGCTTAATAATTTCTTTAGGTTAATCAATATACCATTTAAACTATCATTAAACTGTTCAAGCTTTGTTGTATCTTTCGGAATATAATCATCCAAAATTATTTTAATTCTATTTTCAAGGGATGTTTCAATTAAAATATGTTTCCCTTCTTTCATCGTATCAAAAAGCTTATCTGGAATATTTACATTACCTACTCTACGGCTTTCACTTTCTATATAAACCCTGTCACCTTTAAGTTTTGATAATTCATATACAAGTTCAGATTCAAACAGCTTTTGCGTTGTAGGCTTATCATATCCAATTTTACCAAAAACAGACCCTTTATTCCTTGCAAGATATTCTAAATCTATAACTTCCTCGCCCTCTTCTTTTAACTTTTTCAATATATTTGTTTTACCAACACCTGTTAGTCCATGTAGCATTACAAATTTATATTTATCTGGTATCTCTTCTATAAAGTCCATCACATACCTTCTGTACTCTTTATATCCACCTTTTAAAAGATAAACCTTTTTATTCAATGTATCCATAGTTTTAGCCACTGAATTACTTCGCATTCCTCCTCTAAAACAATAAAATACCACCTTTTTACCTTTACTACATAATCTATCTATTTCATCATAGTAATCTATAATCTTGTATGTGGCATAACCAATCCCTTTTCGGACCGCTTCTTCTTTGCTTTCATTCTTATACGTATATCCTACATCATGCCTTTCCTTATCTGTCAGAACAGGCATATTTATAGAGTTACAAATGTGGTCATCTAAATATTCCTTTTCACTTCTAACATCAATCAATACTATTTCATCATCATTAAATACATCTTTTACATCCAAAATCTCTATCATGTAGTTTCCCCAATTCTTTTTAATGTTTATACTCATCTACTTCTATTTTATCAGAAATATTAAAAAAAGCAAGTAAAACCTTGCTTTTTGTCTTGCTCACAAATTACCCGTTGCTAAGGTCTCCGTCACCAATATTACCATAGTCTGGTTCACCATCATTACTAGGTGAACTTTCTACATATCCCGTGTCAGGACTACCGCCGCTTGATCTATAATCCTTATGATATTTTTCTCCTGTGCCTACTGCATCAGGGCTAAAGTCTTCTGTCCACTCTTCTATAACTTCTTCATCTACAGGCCAAGAATCAAATTCTTCAGTAGTTGCCTCCCCATCTTCAATGGCTCCGCCTATCATTATAACTGTAAACATATCCCATAACCTTCTTAGTCTTCCTTTTTTTTGTCTATGATTTCTTCCTACTTCCACGATTATCACTCCTTGCATCTATTGTTAATTCATCATATCACATACATTATAAAAAATCAAGAAAAAAGAGGAAAAATATTCCTCTTTTTTACATTTTTTTATCGCATTCATTCGGATATTTATCTCTCTTTTTATATCCTGTATGCAATAATTCATGCGCTACGTGGCTATTTGGTTTTTCTAGAAATTCTTCATATAATTTTTTGATAAATGGGTTTTCGTGTGAACGCCTGTATTCCATTTTCTGATCTTCATCATATATAGCTCTCGCTCTTTGGGCAAATACATTTACTTTTTCTTTAGTTTTAGCATGTACTCTAGGTTGTCCTCCACCCATGATACATCCGCCTTCGCATGCCATAACCTCAATGAATTGATACTCTGACTCGCCTTTTCTTACTTTATCAAGTATCGGCTTCACATTACCTACTCCACTTATTACAACACCTTTTAGTTTAAGATCACCTATTTGTACTTCATACTCTTTTATTCCCTTATCTCCTCTTACTTGGTTATATTCTATTTCATCAACTTTTTGTCCTGTAAGCACTTCTGCCACTGTACGAAGAGCTGCTTCTGTAACCCCTCCGGTAGTTCCAAACACTGCTCCAGCACCTGTTGCTTCACCTAATGGATCATCGTATTTACTATCTTCTAGTGTCATAAAGTCTATTCCTGCTTCTTTTACCATCATCGCAAGTTCTCTCGAAGTAATTACCGCATCTACATCTCTCAAATCCGCATGCTCCATTTCAGGTCGCTCCATCTCATATTTTTTTGCTGTACATGGCATTACAGACACAGTAAATATCTTAGTCGGATCTATTTTCATCTTTTGTGCATAGAAAGATTTTACTATCGCTCCTAGCATTTGATGTGGTGATTTACAACTTGACAAGTTTTCGAGCAAATCTGGGTATTCGTGTTCACATTCTTTTATCCACCCTGGGCAACAAGATGTAATTACTGGTAGTTTCCCTTTTCCTTCTTTTATCCTACCAATAAGTTCAAATCCCTCTTCCATTATTGTTAAATCCGCTCCTGTATTTGTGTCCACAACCTTATCAAAGCCTAGTAGCTTTAATGCAGTTACCATTTTACCAGTCACCCTTGTCCCTATAGGAAAACCAAATTCTTCACCTAACCCTGCTCTTACTGCTGGTGCTGTTTGAACTATAACCATTTTATCTTTGTCATCAAGTGCCTTCCATACAGTCTCTAAATTTGACTTTTCATATAACGCTCCTACTGGACATGCTTGTATACATTGTCCGCAATTTATACAATTAAAATCGCTAATAGATCTGCCAAACCCTACTCCTATCTCTGTCTTAAATCCTCTTTTTGTAGCTTGTATAGCACTCACCTTTTGAATGTTTTTACATGCTGATATGCATCTACGACACAAAATACATTTGCTATTATCTCTCACAATTGATGGAGATACTTGATCTATTGTTGATGCAGTTTTTTCGCCTTCATAAGGTATTTCTTTTATATTTAACTCTTTCGACAATGTTTGCAGTTCACAATTCTCATTTCTCATACACATTGTACATTCCCTATTATGATTTGAAAGTATTAGCTCTAGATTCACCTTGCGCGTTTGTCTAATTTCAGGAGTGTTTGTGTGCACAACCATTCCTTCGTTTACTGGATATACGCATGATGCTTGAAGTCCTCTTACCTTTTCTATTTCAACTAAACACATACGACAAGCACCTATCTCATTTACTCCCTCTAGATAGCAAAGTGTTGGCACTCGTATCCCTGCTAATTTGCAGGCTTTGAGCACTGTATAATCTTTCGGAACTTCAACTATTTTACCGTCTATCGTTATTTTTACATTTTCCATCCTTCCCATCTCCTTTCTATCTTATCTCTATAGCTCCAAATTTACATTTTGAATGGCACACTCCACATTTTGTACATTTATCTTTGTCTATTAAATGCGCTTTCTTAGTTTCCCCAGTTATACATGCAGCTGGGCAATTTCTTGCACATAATGTACAGCCAATACATTTATCTTCTAATATCCTATATTCTTTTAACGATTTACATACATGAGCCGGACATTTTTTATCTCTAACATGTGCTATATATTCATCTTTAAAATATCTCAATGTCGAAAGTATCGGATTCGGTGAAGATTTACCAAGTCCACATAATGATCCTGCTATTATCGATTTACCCAAAACTTCAAGTCTTTCAAGGTCTTCCTCTTTACCTTTACCTTGCGTTATCTTTTCTAGTATTTCATATAATCTCTTGTTACCTATACGACATGGAGTACACTTACCACATGACTCGTCTACCGTAAACTCTAAGAAGAATTTCGCTATGTCAACCATACAGTCATCTTCATCCATAACTATAATACCACCAGAGCCCATCATTGTGCCCATAGCGATAAGTGATTCGTAATCTATAGGTGTATCTAAATTTTCTTCCGTTATACAGCCACCGGATGGTCCTCCAGTTTGTGCGGCTTTAAATTTCTTGCCGTCTGCTATACCACCACATATATCAAATATTATCTCTCTAAGTGTTGTTCCCATCGGTACTTCCACAAGTCCTACGTGCACTACTTTTCCACCTATAGCAAAAACTTTTGTTCCTGGTGCCTTTTCTGTCCCCATACTTCTAAACCAATCTACACCTTTTAATATTATTTGAGGAACATTTGCATACGTTTCAACATTGTTTAAAACTGTAGGTTTACCGAAAATACCTTTATATGCTGGGAAAGGAGGTTTTACTCTTGGTTCTCCTCTATTACCTGCAATTGACGTCATAAGAGCTGTTTCCTCGCCACACACAAATGCTCCAGCCCCAAGCCTTATTTCAAGCTCAAAATTAAATCCCGTTCCAAATATATCGTTACCTAGTACTCCATATTGTTTTGCTTGTTCTATTGCAAGCTTTAATCTCTTAACCGCTATTGGATACTCCGCACGCACGTAGATAAAGCCCTTGCTTGCTCCGATTACATAAGCAGCTATAGCCATACCTTCAATTACAGCATGTGGGTCACCCTCGAGTACTGATCTATTCATAAATGCTCCTGGGTCACCCTCATCAGCATTACATGCTACGTATTTTACATCTCCCTCTGCCTTATACGTAAACTCCCACTTTATACCCGTGGGAAATCCTGCACCACCACGTCCACGAAGTCCTGCATCCTTTATTAGCTGTATAACTTCTTCTCGACTCATACCCGTAAGCACCTTTGCAAGTGCTTTATATCCATCAACTGTTATATACTCTGCTATACTTTCTGGATTTATCTCACCACAGTTTTTGAGAATAACCCTTTTTTGCTTACTATAGAATGGGACCTCTTCCAAAGGCTTAATATGCCCGGCTTCTGCAATAGTTTCTTGATACAAGAATTCCTTTACTGGATTACCGTTCACCAAATGTTCTTCTACAATTCTTGGTATCTCCTCCATCTTTACTTGACTGTAAAATGCATTATCAGGATGAATTATAACTATAGGTCCAAGTGCACATAGCCCAAAACACCCTGTTTTTACGACCGTTACTCTATCACCTATACCATGCTTTTCTATTTCTTCTTCAAATCTCTTTAAAATCTCAGGTGACTTTGACGAATTACATCCCGTACCCTTGCATACATGTATTCTATATTGTTTTTGACTTACATCTGGATGCAAGCTTGCTTCATACTGACCCTTTATTATATCCAATTCTTCTACTGTTCTCATATTCCTTCCCCCTTCTTTAGTTCATAACTTACAATCTGATATATCTTACATATTTCCTTCACTCTACTCGTACTTTCCAAGTATCTCATCCACCATGTCTGTCGTTACTTTACCGTATACGTCCTCGTTCACCAACATTACTGGTGCAAGTCCACACGCACCTACACATCTTGCTGCATCTAATGAAAACTTCCCATCAGGAGTAACTTCCCCTTCTTTTATATTAAGCTTTTCTTTAATTTTATCATATATCCTTTGAGATCCTTTTACATAACATGCAGTGCCCAAACAAACGCTTATTCTATACTTACCCGTAGGCTCTGTCGTAAACCTAGTGTAAAATGTAACAACGCCATATATATCAGCAAGTGCTATATTCATTTCCTCTGATATAAGTTTTTGTACCTCAAACGGTAAATAACCATAATAATCCTGAACCTCATGGAGTACTTCTATAAGCGCTCCTTCTTGTTCTTTATGACTATCTATAATCTCTTTTATTTTATTTGTCGCTTCTACTGATAGACCGTTACAACCACAGTCGCCTCCACATTTACATTTGTTTTCCAACATATTTATCCCCCCTGTTTGACAAATTGATAATAATACCAAAATAGATAACAGATATATCTAGTATTCTCAAGTTCTTAATAATAAATAACTATCAAGTAATCATTTTCTATGATACACCTTTTTGAAAAAAAATTCAACAAAAAACTCCAAAAAGTTTTTAACAATTTTGGAGTTTTTTGTTGAATGCTTTACATACTTGGTTCACTAGGTTCATTTATCTCATTTGCTTCTTTCTTTACATCATTACTCTCCAGACTAGATATAAGTTCTGGACTCCCTTTTCCCTTTAATTCTTCCTCTGCGTCACATGATACCTCTTTTTCATATGTTGCATATATTCCACCTAATACCCTGATTAGCTCATCATTCGGCTGTTGAAGCAATCTTTCTCTTACATGCTCGTGGTTCTCACCTTCAACCTTTTTAATTTCTATTCTTGATATCTTTGCAATTGACATATAATACTCTGTCATACTATCAAATTCACAGTTATTCTCAGTGTCATATATATATGGTTTTTCAGCAGTTTCATGTTTTTTAATTTCACGCTTCCAATATTCAGCAATCTTTCCTTTTATAAATCCTTCTACAGGTTTAATATTATCTAGATACGGTATAACTTTATCTCCGTTGTCTTCTGAAATTTTTATACCAAGTTTCGGAGTCTTTTTCCCTTCTTCTATTCCATCTATACCTTGTAAATACTTGCTAAAAACTTCCTCTATAGCCACCATTCCATTTATTATATGGGTATTTTCAAAAAAATTAGCTTCCTTAGTGTTTGGTACTAATATATGTGTGTTTTCTACAGATAGTAAGGAAATATAATTAACAATTTCTTCATCTGTCATTTTATTATATTGTTTGGTTCCAGAACATGCAACCAACTTCATTAAAGCATAAATGCTTGTTATCTGTGTATTAGGAAATGTTTTACACCATACATTTCCTTCAACATCATTACCAGAGTGATCCTTCCCATCTATGCTTGAGAATATAGCCTGCACATTTATACCATCTTTCTTAATTACTTTATTTATTCTATTAAAGTTATTAAGAAGCTTTCTCAATGATGCTTTTTTATCTGGTAGCATGCTAGTTGAAAACTTATTTTTCCCGTCATGTTTTGCTACATTTATTACGAAATCTATTTCATTAAATGGTATTTCCTCTTGTTTACGCCCTTGTTGATTATTCTCCATGTCCGCACCCCTATTTTAAAATTTTAGTTTTTTAAAGTATTAGACTTTATTTTACATTATTTTTGCTGTTTTGTCAATACTTTACAGTTGTTATTTATTTTCGTTTTAAAAGGGATTTTTGTGTAAAGTATTAGCTTTTTCCTCTTAATATATTATTCCCCAACGTTCCATATCACACTAGTTTACCTGTTCGTAGTATTTTATCATATACTCAGGTATCTCCTTGCTTTCGACTAATTTTGCTGTCTTTTCTTCTACAGTTTGAAACATCATCTTTTCGCTAAAGTGTCTAGTAAGCCAGTTTTGCATGCTCTCTATGGAATAATTTCCTGTTCTGTACTCAAATACTTCTCCTGTAGTTTCCATGCCTTTTGCTACTTCAATATCTTCATTATTTTCAATAATCATTACCTTACATTTTGAATCTGTAAGATCAGCTGCTGTTGTTTTATGACTACCATCTAACAAAAAATATTCCGCCTGAGGGTTTGTGGAAATGTACTCTATAAACTTATCACTCAACTCACCTGCAAAATGCTTCTCAATTATATTCCTATGTATAACTGGAACAGATGGTAGAATATCACCGCATCCTTCTTTAAATACTTTAAAGTAAATCTTTAACACATGTATGTTATGCAAAATCTCATGACTTGAGCTAATAATTTGCTTTGGGTCCATATATGTAATCTTCATATGCATTCACCTCTCAAATTAGAGATATACTTTACCCCTATATTTTCTACCTTTTTTGAAATTGTTGACTTACCTATTCCTAGCAGTCCTCTAATTATCACTTTATTCATCATATCTCCTCCATTCTTTCAATTTTTAGGCCTTCCACATACCTCTTCTTCATTATCTTATCCTTCTTCCTGTTTTCCTTAGTCTCAAACACGATGTCCATATTGTAGTCTTCTGGGTATAGGTCCTTAGCATCTATATGTAATTTCAATCTTTTTTTATTTACATACATCTTCTTATCCCTTACCATAATCCCCACATTGCCAACCTTATCTTCTAGTGCAAACACTATTCCAAACTGGTTGAGTGTCGTTACGATTACGGCATCTCCCACATGGAACCCATACTCTTTTTCCAGTTCACTTGGTGTTTCTTTCACCTTCTGCCTCTTCGCAACATCATATATCCCCTTTATTTTTTCTATTTGCTCTAGCTGGCAGAAGTCCTTGTTTTTTCCGTATGTCTCCTGATATGCACTTTCTAAAATTTTTCTGTCCATACCAAGCTTAAGTGCTATATTAAATGCATTGCTTTCCCCTGCTTCTCCTATCACTAGCTTATACATAGGTAAAAGTGTTTCTTCATCAAATGTCATACGACCATTTACTATACCCTCTTCTGAGTGAGCAAATTCCTTTATTTTGGCATAATGCGATGTCGATACAACAATCGACTTTTTATTATGTAAATACCGTAAAATACCTATTGCAAGACCTTCTCCTTCTACTGGGTCTGTTCCTGAGCCAAGTTCATCAAGTAACACCAGTGTATACTTATTGGCTACCTTCATAATTTCTATAATGTTTTTCATATGTGATGAAAATGTACTTAGATTCTGCTCTATACTTTGGTTATCCCCAACGTCTACAAATATGTCTGAAAATATAGCAAACTCACTCTCTGCTCCTACTGGTACTAATATCCCTGACTGTACCATCATTGTGAGTAGTCCTATCGTTTTCAGTGCAACAGTTTTACCACCCGTATTAGGTCCCGTTATAACAAGTGACGAGTATGATTCTCCGATAGAAAAATCAAGTGGAACTGCATCTGTTCCGAGCAACGGGTGCCTGCCTTGTTTTATATTTGTGATATTACTTGTGTTCACCTTTACACTCCTACCATCTATGCTGCTTGCATACTTTGCTTTTGCAAACATCACATCAAGACTAACCATTGTTTCTACATTGATTCTTATCTTACCTATACTCTCCATAAGAAGTGCACTCAGATATGCAAGTATTTGATAAACTTCCGCATCTTCCTCCTCCATCAACATATTAATTTCATTTTGCAAAACATTCACTATATCTGGCTCAATATATAGCGTAGATCCTGTCTGTGATTTACAAACGACCACACCTTGCACCATACTCTTGTACTCACTTCGTACAGCAAGCACATACCGATCATTTTTTGTACTAACTATATTATCTACTAAATATTTCTGATAACGTTTTGCAGCTTCTGCTAACTTTGACTTTATACGTGCCTCTGCTATATACTTTCTGTTCCTGATTTTATCAAGTCCATTACTTGCTTTATCATCTACACGTTCGTTTATAATACACCTATCTATCTCTTCCCTTATATCAGCTAGTAAGTACATTGAATTTGAATACTGGCTTACTCTAGGTGCAAGATTTTCCTTGTCATTCATGAACTTTATCATTCGTTCATTGCTTCGGAGGAAGTCTGATATTGTCGAAAGCTCCTTCTCATTTAGGCTCATACTCTTCTCTAGCTTTTGTATGATAACATCTACACCAGTAAGACTATGCAGTGGAGCACTCGCTGTTTTCCTAACAATATTCAACGTCTCACTCTGCTCGTCAAGCAAAATCATAACCCTATCATAATCGCAGGAAGGCTCGAGCTTACCAATCTCTATCTTTGCGATATCTGATATACAACAACCCTTTATCTCCTCTATAATTTCATTAAACTCTAATTTTTCCAATGCTAACTTATTCATAATAACACTCCCTATCATATCATTTTAAACGCAAAAAAGACATATCCCAAGTTCATAGAATATGCCTTCTTTATATATGCCGAGTTTGTTATAATCTATTTATTTATCAAAAGATAGTTGGCATGCATAAGAGCACTCTATTACACATAGAATTTTGCTTGTTGCGTATTCAGTTTTGTTTAATTCTACAAATAATATGCTTTTCATATGTAGCACTACCCCTTTCATATTTTATTTAATATAGCTTAAATTTGAATTCATCTATGTTGCTTATTATATTACATTATTTTACATTTGTCAAGTGTTTTTTAAAGTTCTTGTGTGTGTGTGTTTCAAATATTGCCTTTAAAGCCTTACTCTGTGCGGATGTCCGAGCGACAAGGTAACCCCCACAGTCAACCCGTTCGATTTTGAGTATAGATTTGAGTATATTTGAAAAGTATTTTTCATTTATACTCTTTTTTATGAAACTTTGCTTCTATTCTTCCAAATTTCTTCAATTTTTTGTGTAAAATCGGTTTACTTTATCCTATTTTCTATATCCTCAATCGAAGGTAGTGAAGTTTCAAATTCTTTTGGAAGGACTTCCATTAACTTATATTCACTAACCCCTATTGGTTTTACCATATCTCTAAGGGCATATTCTGCTACTAGCTTGTTCTTCTCTTTGCAAAGCAAAATCCTATAGAAGGATCTTTCATTGTTTGTATAGCCAGTTCACTTTGTGGTGACGCTAGGACATCTTTAAAGTTTGTAGTCTTTTCTGCAAGCAATTGACGCTCATACAGCTTATACTCTATTTGATGCACCAATATATCTCTAGACCATCCTTCTTCAATAGTTTTCCCTGCATACCAGAGATATTCTTCATTTGTACTTATTTTATCCATTAACGCTATATTATGGTACCATGTAATTTGTGCAAGTGGCACTTGCACAATTTCAATATTCTGAAATTTTTCAGCAAATTTCTTCATGCAGTAGTATAGAGTCACAGGCTTGACAAGTTGACATCATTTGATATGTTACTATTATCTTTTTCACTTTTTCATTCATTCTAGAATTATCATTTTTTATTTTTGACACTAATGTTGTATCTATTTCAAGTTTATCAGCTATTTCTTTATTTGTTACCTTACACTTTTCTTCACATAGTTTTATTATTGCTTTTCGTATATCTGATATTTTTAGATTTCTTTTTTCCTTTTTTAGTTCTTCTTTTTTTGTTCCTTCCTGCTCCACTACACTTTCTATTAATTCTTCTAAGGTTATATAATCTTTTCTACAATCCAGTTTACAGCTTTGCAAAGGTTTACGGTGTTAGATACCGTAGCTCTGTCTTAAAAAAGTACGGTTCCATTTAGGATACCGTACTTTTCACTTTTTACTTCACCACAACATTCACTATCTTACCTTTCACATATATTTCCTTTACTATCTCTCTTCCTTCTAGTATTCCCACTAACTCACATCTCATCTTTTCTAACACGCTCGCCTCTTCCTCATCTCTATCTATCACTATCTTTGCTTTTAGCTTACCGTTAACTTGGATAGGCACCTCAATAGTGTCATCTATTAGTTTTTCTTTGTCATACTTTGGCCAAGCTTGTTCATTTAGCATTCCTTTGTATCCCTTTATCGTCCATAACTCTTCCGTAATATGTGGGGCTACTGGATTTAGCAGTGTTAAAAAAACCTTATAGTCATCATCTTTTATTTTTTCTTTTTCATTGAATTTGTTTAGTAATGTCATAAGTGCTGCTATACCTGTATTAAATTTCATGTTTTCGTAATCATCAGTAACTTTTTTGATTGTCTTGTGTATAATACTTTCTGTATCTTTTGAATATTTATCACCTGATATTACTTTATCTTGGATCTTCCACACCCTGTCTAAGAATCTTCTAGATCCAGTTACTCCGTTTTCAGACCATGCAACTGTTTTTTCAAAATCTCCTATGAACATTTCATATGTTCTTAACGTGTCTGCGCCTTGTGCTTCAACTATTTCATCTGGGTTCACTACGTTTCCTTTTGATTTGCTCATCTTGTTTCCATCTGCTGCAAGAATCATCCCATGTGATGTTCTTATATTGAAAGGTTCACTCGTTGGCACAACTCCTATATCATATAGGAATTTATGCCAAAATCTAGCATATAGTAGATGTCTTGTTGTATGCTCCATACCTCCATTATACCAGTCAATCTTATCCCAGTATTTTATTATTTCCTTACTCGCTAACTCTTTATCATTGTGAGGATCCATGTATCTTAAATAATACCAAGATGATCCAGCCCAGTTTGGCATAACATCTGTTTCTCTCTTTGCTTCTCCACCACATTTAGGACAAGTAGTTTTTACCCAATCTGTCATCTTTGCAAGTGGTGACTCTCCTGTATCTGTGTACTCATAACTTTTCACATATGGCAATTCAACAGGTAGCTGTTCATAAGGTACTGGTACATATTTACATTTATCACAGTGTACCATCGGTATTGGTTCACCCCAATATTTTTGCCTAGAAAACACCCAATCCTTTAATCTATAATTTGTTTTTCTTTGTCCGATTCCTTTTCCTATTAACCACTCTGTCATTTTATTTTTTGCTTCTTCTACTTTTAAATCGTCTAAAAATTCTGAGTTTATAAGTACTCCGTCACCAGTGTATGCAGTTTCTCCATTAATAAATGTATCCAAATTCTTTAAATGGTTTTTCAAATTAATAACTTTACCTGCAGCTTCAATATCTACCCAATATGCTAAATGTAACTCTTTCTCTTGTTTTTTCGGTTCAATGTATTCATCGTTTTGGAGTTCTACAACAACCGTATTTACTATCGCATGTCTATTTATTCCTTTGTGCCCTGCATAAAATATACTATGATATTCAGACTCAAACACTTTTACAATTTTCATATTTTGATAGCCTGTCTCTTCCTTTACTTCTCTTATTGCGGCATCGTCCAACATCTCACCGTCTTCAATCCCCCCTACCACAAATGACTTCCAACCAAGCCCTGCCCAATCCAAATATAGTACTTTTTCTTCTGCCCAATGTTTCACGATCACATTAATTGTTTTCCTTTTAACAAAAGGTTTTCCTTCTCTCACTTTATCTTTGCCGTCATTTATAAATTGTTCTGCTATAACTTGCTTAATTGGGATACCAAACTTCTTTGCAAACTCGTAGTCTCGCTCGTCATGAGCAGGTACGGCCATTATAGCGCCTGAGCCATATCCCATCATAACATAATCAGATATCCAAATAGGAATCTCCTCATTATTCACTGGATTAATCGCCTTTATTCCCCTTAACTCTACCCCTGTCTTATTTTTTACCAACTCTGTTCTTTCAAAATCTGTTTTCTTCTTTGCTTCTTCTTTATATTTGTTAATTTCGGCTATATTACTTAGTCTTTCTTTTATCTCTTCGATTAGTGGATGTTCAGGAGCTATAACCATATATGTAGCCCCAAACAAAGTATCTGGCCTTGTCGTGTAGACTCTTATGTTTTTATCCATATCTTTAATTTTAAAATCTACCTCTGCACCAGAGCTTTTTCCTATCCAATTAATTTGAGAAGTCTTTACTCTCTCTATATAATTAGTTTCTTTAAGACCATCAATGAGTTTTTCTGCATACTCTGTCATCCTTAACATCCATTGTTCCTTTTCTTTTTGTACAACCTCCCCTCCACATCTTTCACATTTTCCGCCTTCTGTTTCTTCATTTGCAAGTCCTATTTTACAAGATGTACACCAATTTATTGTTGCTTTAGATTTATATGCAAGCCCGTGCTCAAAAAGCTTTAAAAATATCCATTGCGTCCATTTATAATACATAGGATCCGTAGTATCGATTTCTCTAGACCAATCAAAAGAAAATCCCAAAGACTTTAGCTGTCTCTTGAAAACTTTAATATTTTGATCCGTTGCTATTCTTGGATGTATTTTATTCTTTATTGCATAGTTTTCCGTAGGAAGTCCAAACGCATCCCACCCCATAGGATATAGCACATTATACCCCTCAAGCCTTCTCTTTCTAGCTATTACGTCAAGTGCTGTCATACCTCTAGGATGCCCAACATGAAGCCCAGCCCCTGATGGGTATGGAAACTCCATAAGTGCATAGTATTTAGGCTTGATACTATCATTACTAGCTTTAAACACCTCTTTTTCTTCCCATATTTCTTGCCATTTCTTCTCTACTTCTTTGTGATTGTAATTCATAACTCATTCCTCCTGTTTTATAAAATAAAAAAACTCGTCGCATACAACATAGCCTTAGCTATATTATATAGGACGAGTTTTTTACCCGCGGTACCACCAATATTAAAATTGAAAGTAAAAGTTGAAAGTTCAAAATTAAAATTTTTCTATTAATTTCCCATTTTCTTTTTCTATTTCATATTTTCTCTCTTTCTTCTTAACGTGAAGTTCCGTATTGGTTTTAATTTTACTATTCACCAACATGCTCCGAGTCAAGTTCAATATATGATAATGCTACTTTACACCTGCCAGTAGCTCTCTTAAACTATCACTATACCTACTACTACTCATCAACGCTTATATATTCTTTTGTATAATATTATTGTATTAAATAGCGGAAGAGGGATTTGAACCCCCGACCCTGCGGGTATGAACCGCATGCTCTAGCCAACTGAGCCATTCCGCCTAAAAAACAAATGACACAATCTAAAATATGAATACTTTTGTATTATACACTGGATTCGCTTTTTTTTCAAGTGTTTTCGTGAAAATTTATGCAATTCTTGTTACAGTTCAGACAACAATGTCATTTAGTTAACTTTTATATGAATGTGTTAGATTCCTTTAAGTGGGGTCTAACACATTTTTTTTGATAAAATTTCTAATAAAATTTTAAAATAATGGTTGACAAACCGTCGGAAATGTGCGGCCGCTCTTACTAATTATTGTTTTTTATAAGTAGTGAGAGCGGCCCATTAATTAGAGCTATATTTTATCCTAATTAATGGAGGTACATTATATGTTTCATCAAACAATCAAATCACTTTTTACTTCTTCGGTTGCAAGTATTGTGTCGAATATTTCTGACTACACTGTTAATCCTGAAAAAGACCTAACTCGTAACAAAAAGCTTCCAGCCGATAAACTTATCTCTTTTCTGGTTTCAGAAGGTTCTTCAAGTACTAAAAACGAGTTGCTGGACTTCTTCGATATGGATGTTCTTGCTCCAAGTGCTTCTGCATTTAACCAGCAGCGCGCAAAGCTCAAACCTGATGCCTTGGAGGCTGTCTTTAAGAATTTTAATTCATCTGTTAATTCTTTAGAAAAAACATCCGGATATAGATTTCTTGCTACAGATGGTTCAACATTTACTTTCTCTTGCAAAACATCTTTCGCATCCCCTGAATATTATGTTTCTCAAGGACATTCTTCCAAAGGATTCTACAGTATGCACTTAAATGCTTTTTATGATCTCGACAGACATACCTATACCGATGCTATCCTTCAAGCAGTCCACAATAAAGATGAATTCCGGGCATTCTGCGATATTGTTGACCGACACGAAATCCTTCCGGATACAAAAAATGTTTATATTGGTGACAGGGGTTATTGTTCTTATAACAACATGGCTCATGTCATAGAAAAAGAACAGTATTTTCTCTTTCGTACAAAGGATATTCACTCCAAAGGATTAGTATGTGGATTTGATTTTCCTGATGACGAATCCTTCGATATTACAGTAAAAGTCACTCTGGTACGTAATCATTCAAAAAAACTAACTCCTACTGATGGTTACAAGCGTTTTGTAGATAAGACAACATCATTTGATTTCATTACATATGGATCTCTAGATACCTATGAATTGTCGTTTAGGGTTGTCCGTTTTCCTTTGTCTGATTCTTCTTATGAATGCATTGTGACCAATCTTCCTGACAAGGAATTTTCAGATGAACGTATTAAAAACTTATACTTTTCCAGGTGGGGAATTGAATCTTCTTTTCGAAAATTGAAATATACGATTGGTTTGAGCAACTTTCATGCTATTAAACCAGAATATATTAAGCAAGAAATATGGGCTAAGCTGATTACCTATAATATAACAGAAACCCTTATCAATCATACTGTTATTGAACAAAGTAATACAAAACACAAGTATAAAGTAAATTTCAGTGTTGCTGCCCATATTTGTAGAATCTTTCTCCGTCTGGTCACAGAGAAAGATTCAATAGATGTGATGTCTCTGCTTGAAAAAGAGCTGATTCCAATTCGGAATGGACGACAATACCCAAGACTCCAAACAGCTCATTTTAGAAAACCACGGTATTTTATATATCGCGCAGCTTAAGCGGGTTCATCAGATAATATAATACCATTTTTTGAAGCAGATGTAAATCTGTTTATTTGTCATATTCAAAAACATAAATAAGCATTTACAACATCCGATGTTCTATCATGAAACTTCTGACTTGCTAATATACGATATCAATTATACATCAGAAATACTATTAGATTTACGCTAACTAAATGACATTGGTTCAGACAATGGTGTCAACCTAAGAAAATTTTAGAAACGAAGGAAGAGCTTCTTAGTAAAATTATTCATAAAAAACTATTGTAATATAAATTTAACCTATTATTAATGCAGTTGACTAGTATTTCTTGTATACTAGAAAAGGGTGATAATAATGATAGGTGTTGTAGATAAACGTGTACTAGAAGTATTAAGAAATACTTCAGATAAAAGTTTTCAAAAAAATATATAACAAATGAAAAAGCTTATACGAGAGAAGGAAGTCAACAAATGACTTTTGAAGACATGGCAATGTTTGTATTATCTAATACAGGAAAGACATTGTCATTAGAAGTATTAAAATATTTCAACGAAACAGGACGCATAGAAAATTCAATAACAAAGCAAGCTGTTTCAAAACAGCGTCAACATATAAAAAGCGTATTATTTGAAGATTTAAATAAAATGTATATTCAAAATATATATAAAGTAAGAAAAATAACATATAACGGATATATTATAATAGCAATAGATGGTTCTACTGCTGAAATACCAAATACCAAAAATCTAAAAAAATTATATGGAGAAGCAAAGCAATCAGCAACATTAGCAAGCAATGCAAGAGCAGGATTAAATGGATTTTACGATGCATTAAACCGTATAATGATAAAATTAGTAGTAGGTAGATATCAAAGAGGAGAAAAAACAGTATTTTTAGAGAATATAGAAGAAATTTTAGAAATGTATAAGGACGAGAAAGTATTATTTATTTTTGACAGAGGATATATATGTTTAGAATTACTTTTAGAGTTAGATAGACTGGGAGTTAAATATTTATTTAGAGTACCAAGTAACTGTTATAAAGAAGATATTAATGCAGCGAAAACAAATGATGAAAACATCCAAATAAAAATAACAAAAAGCAGATTAAGTAAAGTATCTAAAGAAAAACAAGAAGAATACTTAAAGCAAGAATACGAAGAAGTACGCCTGTCAAGGTAGAGCTGGACACAGGAGAAATAGAATATTTAATAACAAACTTAGTGAAGGAAGAATCTCCATATGAAGAGATGAAAGACTTATATTATAAAAGATGGAATATTGAAAAAACATTCAATATATTAAAAAACAGATTACATATAGAAAACATAACTTCAAGAACAAAAAATGGAATAGAACAAGAAATACAGGCAACCACATTTATATGCAATATAATTGAAGATATGGCTCAAGAAATAAACAAGAAGATAAGTCGGGATAAAGAAAACAAATATGCATATAAAACAAATATAAATTTACTAGCAGGTGCATTAAAGACATATTTTTTATATTTCTTTTGTCATAAAATAATAGATGTAAAATTAAAAGAAACATACTATAAAGCAATGTTAAAATTCATAAGGCAAAACTTAGTACCAATAAAAACCGGACTAAAGAATCCTAGGATAAAAAAAGTCAGCAGAAATAAGTATAAAACGAATATTAGAAAAAATATGTAGTAATAAGGGATATAATATGGAATATATATCCAAGATGATTGCTTGGCTTATTAGATATGCAGAAATACAAGAGGATAAGGATAAATTAAGAAAAATATCTGATTTTTGTGTTCACTAATATTTTTCTTAAGCCTTAGGTTGACACCATTGACAGTTCAGAGGATTGTTTTTCCTAACCGTAGGGTGCGGTACTAGCGCAAGCGTATGTCCGCCCGTTTATTTTTATAACTAAACACTTAATGATAGCCAGTATTTATATACAGAATACTTCAAAAATATAAATTTCTACCAAACATCGGGCGGACATACGCTACGCTAATCCGCACCCTACAACAAAGGGAGAAGGGACTTTCAAAGACACCCAAACTGTAACTTCAAATCTAGTTTTAATTTTTAGGTTCAGCTCAAACTGTCCCCTTTCTTACTTTCAAGCCGTACATAGCCGGCGCCTTACGGCGCAAATATCAAAAAAGTATCTCCCCTCACACAATTCGCTCCCCAAAATAAAACTTATACCAAATATAAAAGCCCGTCGAGGGCTTTTATATTTGAAGCTCGTTATCGTGTACAACGTTGATTACACGGCTTGTGCTTATCTGCATCGCTCCCACGCCTTTAGTTCCACGTTATCGTCATTGCGTTCTCCGCACTGAGCCCGCTTGCGGCGTCTAACGTCATACTCGACTCGCTTAAGTACAAAGCTGGGCGAACTCCGCGGTCCCCGTAATAGGCGCCGTCACTGCTGACCGTGCCATCCAAGTAGACGTACCGAACGCGGTACGAGCTGGCTGTATATGCGTCCCTCGTCCAGTAGTACCATGCTGTTGTATCATTTGCTGGGTCACTTGCATAGTTACTTTGGTCTCTCGCTTGCTGCGTTGTATATCCTATTTGGTAATCTGTTCCTAGACTTGTCTCTCCATCTACATATGTTGCTAGTTCTCCTAGACTTGGTAGGAATACTTTGTCTGTTGTGTTTTTATAGTATGCTGTGCTGTAGTTTGTTCCTGCTGCTACCGATTCATCTACTCCTGTAGTTACATATCCATGCTCTACACTTCCCCCATCTGCTGGCGCATCTGTAGTAAAATCTATTATGCTTTTGTTTGGTACTGATAGTATTTTTCCTGTCTCTGTTGCTGTAAAGTTATTTGTGTTTAGGAACCCTGCTTCTGCGTCATATGGGTTTACTGCTGTTCCACTTACCCATACATGTGCTGCGTCTGGTTTTTGTGTGCTATATACTACACTATTTGCTCCCGCTGTGCTGTTTAGCCATTCTCTTATGTTACTTTTGAGCCAGCTATTACTTCCGTATAGCTTCCTATTTGCATCTGCTTCTGCTGCATCTTTTGCATCATATGGTTTTATTGTTATTATCCTATCGCTCAGCAGCATCAGGTCTTGTGTTCCATCGCTGTTTATGTCTGTTTTGTTTATTATTCTCCATATTATTGGGGTATTTGTTATGGCATGGGTTGTACAGTTTTCTGCTGTGTAGCTTCCAAACTTGATGTAGTTTCCCACTACTAGGTCTGCTCCTGTCTTTGCTAGTACTATTTCTTTGCTGTCGGCTGTACTTGCTAGTCCTCCTGTTGTGGCTATCGCTGCTCCATCTGGTACACTCACTGTTTGTGTTTGTCCTGCTACACCGTCTATTACGTTTAGTGTGTATACTGCTCCACTCCCTGCGAATGCTCCTGGTGTTCC
>DMOI01000003.1 GCA_003452395.1 Clostridiales bacterium | reverse complement strand
GCTATATGTTCTAGCTTCGAACCAAGTGATGATGAAGATGATGATATTGATGATGAAAGTAATCCGGACGACTTAGAATAACAAAAAAAGCTACAAGCAAATAAATAAAATGCTTGTAGCTTTTTAAATATAGTATTTATTTTAGGTAGTAGAGTTAAATGTCACTTTGCTTATTCTATGTTTTTTTATCTCTTCTAATAATTCATATGGTGCATCAAAATTGCCATTTATTCCTCTTCCGAGTTCAAGTTCTGAGTCAATACTCGGTCCATGAAAGTCAGTTCCAGCAGTAATTAACAAATTATGTTTTTTAGCAATCTCTATGCTTTTTAAAATTTGCAAAGGAGTATTCCAACTATATATACACTCTATTCCTTTAAGCCCATATGACTTAAGCTCGATTATTTTTTCCTCTAACTCATTAAAATCTAACTTTAGACTTTTAGGGTGAGCAAGCACTGGTATACCTCCTGAATTTATTATTAACTCGATACTTTCTTTCGGAGTAAGCATTTCTCTTTTTATCTTTGATAATTCCTCATTCTTAAAATATTTAATAAATGCTTCTTTATATTCTTTTATATACCCTTTTTCTAAAAGAGCCTTAGCAAAATGAGGTTTCCCCAAAACATCACCACTTGCATACTTTTTCACATCTTTCAAAGTAATACTCACTCCCAATTTATTAAAAGCTTCAATCATTTTATCATTTCTCTCATCACGTTTATTCTTCATTACTCTTGTCGCTTCTATAATATATGGGCTATTAATATCAATATAATATCCTAAAATATGCATATCTTCTTCATACTCAGCACTAATCTCAATACCTGGTATTACCTCCATATCATACTCCTTACCCGCATTAACTGCATCTTCTATCCCATCTATAGTGTCATGATCTGTTATTGCTATAGCCTTTAACCCTTGGCTTTTTGCAAGCTTTATTACTTCGCTAGGTTCAAACTGTCCATCCGACCTAGTTGTATGTACATGTAAATCAATCATCTCTTCATCTCCCCTAGTTTAAACTATATTTTTATTATAGTCAAAATTAGCGAAGATGTCAAACGCTATTCATAAATTTACATTTTTTAAATTTTTCAACTAAATGATTTACATAATATGTTATATATGCTATAATTTTATAAAATTATAAGGAGGAATAAAAAGTGGATAAAGAAATGAGTGACGAAATGTATGAAGGAGTAGGCGAAGGAAGAGAAAAAAGAAAGGTGTTTCGTTTGGATCTTAAACCACCTTTATGTATTGATTTAACTATCGCATATTTAAACGATCAGCCTGTACAAACTGGTTATACAAAGGTGTGTGCCACAAATCTTAGTGCTAGAGGGTTTTCATTTTCAACAAAACTTAGTTTTCCTGTAAAAAGTGGTGTCACATATAATTTTTAAACTAGAATTTTAGATGAAAATTTAATGTTTACAGGCATAATATTATGGAAAAGAACTTACAAGGACATACATAGATATGGTGTTCAATTTGCCCTAGACGATGAAGAGTTAAAAAAATATCTTCAAATATTTAACCGTTTTGCAACACTACAAAAAAAATCAAAAGAACCGTTAAAAAGCTGTTCATACTGTACATTTGCTGAATTTCCTTGTAGTTAGAATACTCCAAAAAAGTCACGAAGCTTCTCGTGATTTTTTTGGCTTATTCTAACATTTTATCTGTTCACATTTCTTTATTCAAAGGAATGCAAATAGAATGCAAATAGGGTCAGGCTTTGCAATATTCACTTATTATTCGCTCGAGGTAGTCAGTTTTCTTAAATTCCTTTGCTTTTACCCTCGAAATCACCGATGCTGATATATTTAGTTTATCTGATATTTCTTTATTAGATATATCCGCATCTGCCAAAATTACCACTGCTTTTCTTATATCTGATATCTTTTGCAGCTTACTTCCTGACATCAGTTCCTTCATTGTTATTTTTTCTTTCTCTAATATTTTATTTATTATATCCTCTAGTATCTTCCCTGTTTCTTTTTTATTAGGTGTATTTCTTTGTGCTTCTGTCACTTCATACTCACATGGCTCTATTTCTTCTATTTTTTCTTTCATATATTCTTTATATCCCTTTAGTGCTACTGCCTTATTACTTGATATTACTTTTAAGACATATTCCGTATTTACAATCTCATTTATGCATTTTACATAATTATTATGGCTGTTCCACTTATACTCTACTGTCTTAGTCATACCTGCTTTTACTGGATTAAAATGTATATATTTTACCAAGTGTAACAAATAACCGTCTTTTTTACACACCTCTGCCTTGTATCGTTGCTGAAACACGTGTCCTGTTCTCTTGTTTTTCTTATTATAGCGTTGTGTATAAACTTGTTGTATACCTTGCATTATTTTATTTAATGGCGTTTCTCCGACCTCCATCAACAAGTGAACATGATTGTCCATTATGCAATATGCATATAACTCAAACTGATATCTTTCTTTATACCTCTTTAATATTTCTATGTAGTTCTTCTTATCTTCGTCGCTATCTAATATATACTCTCCGTTGTTTCCTCTTGCAATCACATGATACAACGCTCCATGATAATGTATCCTCTGCTTTCTAGCCATCTTTACCACCTCTAAGCTAATCTTATCATAAGTAAGTGAATAAGTCAAGACCTGACCCCATTCCTCTAAATAATAATAGATAAAAATGTAACTTTCTTATTACTCCTCTTACATTCTTGTAAATGTTAGGGGCGGCAAAACTGGAGGCCTTGTAGAGTAAACAAAAAAAGTCACGAAGTTTATGGTGACTTTTTTTGTTTACTCTAATTAAAAAGTTTTTTAATTAATTCATTCTTGCTGATTTTAAAGTGTTCTGCAATATCGGATATTATAGCATTAAGAGTGCCAACCTTTATAGGATCATGTGCTGGAACTGTAATTGCATGTTTACCATTTAGTTCAGTTATAAGCCTTATATAACTCCCTTTTTGTCTAGCTGTTTCATAACCTAGTTTTTTTAAGTTCTTTATCAGTTCCGAGAAATCAATATCTCTTGGAAGACTCATACCGCAGTTACCTCATCTTTCACAAAATGGTATCTTATAAATAATGGCTTTTCTTCATCATCAAAGTGACACAAAACTGCCTCTTTAATATTTTCTTTGATTTGTTCATAAGTTTCTGCTTGTGTATATATAGATTCTCCTAAAGCCTTTGCTTCATATCCTCCATCAATAGATTCCTCAATCAAAAATATAATCTCATTTTTCAAAAAAATCACCTCTTAATTTATATTATCTATATGTCTGTATTTTATTCTATCATTTAACATAATATTTGTAAAGTTTTTTACATATATTTTTTTACATATATTTTTTTACTTATAATAGATGATGTAATGACTTAACACTGAACTGTCGGCTCACCTCAAAGTTACTTTAGCAATTTTTTTTACTTTATTCAATAGTTTTTGTGGAATAAGTGAATTTTTCAGTCCTGACCCCATCTATTTTCCCACTATCAATGATAGCTTTTTCTGAACCTTTGAAGTAGATATTTCAAAGTAATTTTAAACTTCATATTTCATTACTGTTTACTATTTCATTTTCTGTAAAATCCATAAGTGGTAAAATAACTGGAGGAAATCCAGCGCTTACCGTAATATTGAGTATATGTGGTCTAATATATGAAAATAATATTGCAGGAGCATTACTATTTAATAAGTATTTTAACATCTCATCATCTAATGTGATATCCCACTCAAATATTCCTTCCATTACTACTTTAATAAAAAATGGAGCCGTTTCTATAAACTCTTCCTTTTTTTCAAATATATTAACCTTTAGGTTTATCTTTGCATTCCCTTCAAATCTTTCTATTTCTGTTTTAGTGTCTATTTTTAATCCATCCATTTTGTCAATATTAAAATCCTCATTAATATTAAACTCAAATTTCTTTAATCTTAGACCTGTTATTTGAAATTTACTTTCTTTCATATATATCACCCCAATTATGCAGCAGTATGCTTAGATATACCATTATGTAGTTTTGCAACAAAGTAATTGTTGCTTTTATTTTTATTTGAATCAATTATATAATTAGGAATCGTAAATTTATAATCAAGCTTTATAATCTCTTCACGTCCTGGCAGTATCAATTCAAAATCGTTGGAAATATAATTCTCATATTTATAGTCTTTTTCATATAATCCCTTTTCCTTTAGACTTTTATTAAATTCTTCCTTTGACATGCTTCTTATCTTTTCAATTCCTTTATCTAATGCATCCAAAATACTTTTATTACTCATCTTCTTGCACCTCCAATAATTTTCTATTTTCAATCCATACTTTGTCCCTTACACAATATATTGCTTTTACATTTCCAACTGGCTTTGTCACTTTTTTTACAAATGAAGCTGAATTTTTAATAAAACTATTTTCGTGAGTTTCATTATATAATCCATATACCTTTATTACTTTAATTATTTGACTTACATTTTCAAGATAACCAAGTATTTTATCAATCTTTACTCCCAAAGGTAGACTAACTAAATTTTCTTGGGTGTTTTGTAAATATTCTTCCCATAGTTCTTCAAACTTATCAGCAATTTCCTTATCAGTAAGATCCAGCATATTATCCATATATATATTACATGTAACAATTCCGATTGGCATATTATTACATTCTTTTCTTCTTTTTTCTTCTAGCCAATACTGTGTATTATACCTATTGTCCCAAAAATACATACCTTTCCCAATCCACCATGTATCTTTTTCTGTAACAATTACAAAATCTTTGTCTAAAACAAATCGTTTACATCTTTCTAAATCATTTGTATGATATCCTATTATATTTGCCCTTAATTCCATATCTACCTATCCTTTTATTAGTTTATATTTTCTTTTTATCATTATTCCAACTATTACTATTTTTGAATTATATATTTTTTTGAAAATTTTGTCAATACTCTTTTGAGAAAAAAGGGAAACTTAATATATCTTATCTATTCACATTTCTTTATTCAAAGTAATATCTGTTCAATTTCTCTATCTGTATCTTCGTTTTAAATCGTAGGGGCCATGCCTGCGTGCTAGCCCGTTTATATTTTTAACACTTATTGATGTTATCCTGTTAATATTATCTGCACTTTTTAGTTTAATCCATGTCAATACTTCCTGCCACACTCTCGGGTCACCACATAGGGATGACCCCTACATTTTTATCATGCTTCCTTGTAAATGTCAAAATCTGCGAACTTTTCTTATGAATGAAAAAAGCGAAAAAGAAAGCCTGACCCCATTGCTCCTTTGTACAAGTAAGTGAATAAATCAAGACCTGTGTTCTATAAAAAAGAAAAAGTGCCTTACGGCACCCTTTTACCTGATGATTGACGTACCCTAAAGGGTACGGACACTGATGTTTCTATTGTTATTGTACTACTTTTGTGTCCAAAAGTCAATAGGAAAAACTATTTTTCCTGCTATTAGTATATGATTATTTTTCAATTTTATTGATTGGTTTTAAAAAATACAATCTCTTAATCTGATTATTGATTTTCTCCACATCTGGCTCTGTCAATTGTACTATCTTTCCTTTCTTTCTAAGTGGCTCAACAATTCTCGTCTTATCTACAACCCTCATTTGTTCAAGAATAGCAGTACCATTCGTACATTCCAAATCTACATGCATATCATACTTATCATTCAATCTAGCAGTCGTCAGAGGTATTATCATACATATTGGTGAGTTTTTCGCAGTTCTACCTATAATCACTGGTCGCCTTTTATCTTGCTCACTTCCAATATTCACTCCAAGTTCACACCAGTAAATATAATTATTCAATATGTAAAAGTTTCTTTCCTTTGGTTTATCATATTTTATTTCTGCTTTCTTTTTCATCCATTCCAAAAATTCAAAAGCATTTGCATTTCCTGCTTTCTTCAATATAATATGTATATCTTTAATTATCTTTATAATACTATTCATATTTTCTGTCTCCTTAATCTGTTATTAGATATATGACTTATTATAACAAAAAGGACAACAATAATCAATAATAATAAATAAAGATGCAGCTCCAAGGAGTAAATTTTT
>DMOI01000052.1 GCA_003452395.1 Clostridiales bacterium | reverse complement strand
AAAACTTAATAAAAAATTTAGAGTGAATAAAATTTGCCAAAGAATTTTTATCAATAAAAAACTAAAAATATACTGTAAATATAAGTAACATATGGGTGTTTTGACCATATTGAAAGCAAGTGGTCAAAAAAATTTACTCCTTGGAGCTGCTTAGTTATAAAAATACTTGACAATTAAAAATTGGGATGATATAATTAAGGTATGAATATGAAGGGTGACCTAGTCATCAGGTATGAATAAGAAGAAAAAGAGGGCTAAAGCCCTCTTTTTAGTACGTTATTTGCAGATAATCTATTTATAATGTTACCTTATCTTGAGTTACATATGAATCATAAAGCGAAGAAAAATAATTTTTTTACGTATTATGTTTAATGATTACAATAGCTATCAATAGTCAAAAAAATACATCTTGTTAATTATAAGAAAAGTTGTTATAATTAGAGAATGAACAGAAAGTAGGAGGTGAATCACAATGCCAGAATTTAAAGTAGTATCAGAATATACACCCACAGGCGATCAGCCGCAAGCTATAGAAAAATTGTCGCAAGGTATAGCAGAAGGTAAGAAACATCAGGTTTTGCTTGGTGTTACTGGGTCTGGGAAGACATTTACTATGGCGAATGTCATAGCTAAGGTGCAAAGACCAACCCTTATTATAGCGCATAATAAGACACTTGCGGCTCAGCTATATAGTGAGTTCAAGGAGTTTTTTCCTGAGAATTCTGTTGAGTATTTCGTGAGTTATTATGATTATTATCAACCTGAGGCTTATATGCCACATACGGATACTTTTATAGAAAAGGATGCGCAGATAAATGATGAGATAGACAAGCTTAGACACTCTGCAACTGCCGCTTTATTTGAAAAAAAGGATGTCATAATTGTAGCAAGTGTTTCATGTATATATGGATTGGGAGATCCTGAGGATTATTCTACGTTATCATTGTCGATTAGAGTTGGCATGAAAAAAGATAGGGATGAAATACTGCGGAAACTTGTGGATATACAGTATACAAGGAATGATATTAATCTCAAGCGTGGTACATTTAGGGTGAGGGGAGATGTCGTAGAGATTCTGCCTGTATCAGCCGAAAAGAATGCCATAAGAGTTGAATTTTTTGGAGATGAGGTAGAAAAAATCTCGGAAATAGAGGTGCTGACTGGTAAATTTATTGGCTCGAGAGAGCATACTCTTATATTTCCTTCTTCTCATTATGTAGTAGGCGATGAAAAGATGGAAAAGGCTATAGGAAATATAGAGATAGAATTACAGGAAAGACTAAAGGAACTCAGGGAAAATAATAAATTACTGGAGGCTCAAAGAATCGAACAAAGGGTAAATTTTGATATAGAAATGATGAGAGAACTTGGATACTGCTCAGGGATAGAGAATTACTCAAGACACATGTCAGGTCGTGCCGCTGGAAGCACACCGTACACGCTGCTAGATTATTTTCCAGATGATTATTTGATTATGGTGGACGAATCCCACATGACTATACCTCAAATAAGAGGCATGTATGCAGGAGATAGAGCTAGGAAAGAAAATCTGGTAGGCTATGGTTTCAGACTTCCTTCTGCTATGGATAATAGACCACTTAATTTTCCTGAATTTGAAGAAAAAATAAATCAGATAGTATATGTATCAGCTACCCCATCAGTCTTTGAACACGAAAAGTCAGAGCAAACGGTGGAACAACTGGTAAGACCTACAGGACTTATAGATCCAGTGGTAGAAATAAGACCTATAACAGGGCAGATAGATGATTTGATAGGGGAGATAAGAGAACGGGTAAAGAAAGGTGAAAAGGTTTTTGTGACTACGCTTACAAAAAAAATGTCAGAAGACCTTACAGACTATATGAAACAAGTAGATATTAGGGTTCAGTACCTGCACTCTGAAGTTAAGACCTTGGAGCGTGTTAAAATAATAAGAGACTTGCGAACTGATGTTTTTGACGTTCTCGTGGGGATAAATCTTTTACGCGAAGGACTTGACGTGCCAGAGGTATCATTAGTTGCTATACTTGATGCAGACAAAGAAGGTTTCTTACGTTCAGATACTTCACTAATACAAAATATAGGACGAGCTGCAAGAAACATAAATGGTAAAGTAATAATGTATGCTGATAGAATAACTGATTCTATGCATAGAGCCATTCAGGAAACAGATAGAAGAAGAGAAATACAAAAAGAGTATAATGTTATAAATAATATAACACCTACGACTATTGTAAAAAGAGTAAGAGACATAATCCAAGCAGCAAAAGTGGCTGAGGATGAGTCAGTAGAAAGCTTAATGAGTGAAGTGAGCAGGATGGATGATGATGAAATAAGGTTACTGATAGATAGACTTGAAGAAGATATGAAGGTAGCGGCTGAAATGCTAGAGTTTGAGAAGGCTGCGAAGCTGAGGGATGAGGTAGTGAAACTGAGGAAGCGGGTGAAAAGATAAAAAATTAAATATTATTAGATATAATCGAAGAGTTAAAGGAATTGACTAGAAACGGGGATAAAGATAATAGTATAAAATGTTAAATAGAGAATAAAATATTAAAGAAATTATACTTCTATATATTGACAATTGGATATATGTAGTGTATAATTCATTTAAAGCATGTACAATGATGACAAAAAAGGAACGGGGGTAACCGTTCCTTTTACTATTCACTTCGAACGTAATTCCTTCACGAGTACTGTTAGTACAACTATGAAGATAACGTCTAGTGCTGTTAGCACGTCCAATAATGACACCTCCTTTCTATGGAGGACTACATAATTATAGCATACTCAAAATTATATGTAAATACAAACAATTCGACAAAGTCGAGGGATGAATATGAATTATATTTATATAATCAAGTGTGCTGATGACACGCTATACACAGGCTGGACAAATGATCTTGATAAGCGAATAGCAGATCACAACAGTGGACTAGGCGCAAAGTATACTAGGGGAAGGCTACCAGTAAAGCTGGTGTATCACGAAGAATATGATACAAAGCAAGAAGCTATGAAGCGGGAGTGTGCTATAAAGAGGTTGACTAAAAAGCAAAAATATGCTTTAATAGATATATGAAAAATATGATGGGTATCACAATAATGGAGGTATAACATGATAACAGTTACAAAACTTGGACTTAGCTTTGGGGCTAAAAAATTATTTGAAGATGTAAATTTGAAATTTGCATCAGGGAATTGCTATGGGATTATTGGTGCTAATGGCGCTGGGAAAACAACGTTTATGAAGGTTTTATCTGGGGAAATAGAGGCAAATACAGGAGATGTTAGTATTAAGCCAGGAAAAAGAATGGCAGTGCTAAAGCAAGATCATTTTGAATTTGATGAATTTTCTGTTATAGATACTGTAATTATGGGACATAAGAAACTATATGATATAATGAAAGAAAAAGATGAGATATATTGTAAAACTGAGTTTACGGATGCAGATGGTATACGTGCCGCGGAATTAGAAGGCGAATTTGCAGAACTTGATGGTTGGAACGCAGAAACAAATGCTGAAAAACTTTTAAATGGATTGGAGCTTGGTGAAGAGTTATTTACAAAGAAAATGAAAGAATTAAAAGGTGGAGAGAAAGTTAAGGTTCTACTTGCACAAGCACTTTTTGGTAGTCCTGATGTACTTTTACTTGATGAACCTACCAATCACTTGGATTTTAGAGCTGTAAATTGGCTTGAAAACTTTTTACTTGACTACCCAAATACAGTCATTGTAGTATCACATGATAGGCATTTTCTAAATAAGATATGTACACATATGGTTGATATAGATTTCCAAAAAGCAACTTTATATGTGGGTAACTATGATTTTTGGTATGAATCAAGTCAGTTTGCACTTAGAATGCTGAAGGATCAAAATAAAAAGAAAGAAGAAAAGATGCAAGAATTGCAAAAATTTATCGAGAGATTTAGTGCAAATGCTTCAAAATCTAAACAGGCTACTTCAAGAAAGAAATTACTTGATAAAATTACACTAGATGACATAAAACCTTCCTCTAGAAAATATCCATTTGTGGGATTTGAACCTGAGAGAGAAGCAGGTAAAGATATACTCATAGTTGATGGAATTAGTAAGACAATAGATGGAGAAAAAGTATTAGATAATATTTCTTTTACTGTAAACAAAGGTGATAAAATAGTGCTTTTAGGAAAAAATGAAATGGCACAAACTACATTATTTAAGATACTTATGGGTGAAATGGAACAAGATTCTGGTACATATAAATGGGGAGTTACTACTTCGAAAGATTACTTTCCAAAAGACAATGCAAAGTTCTTTGATGGAGTGGATTTGAGTATGGTTGATTGGTTAAGAGATTTTTCGAGTGACAAGACAGAGATGTTCATAAGAAGTTTTTTGGGAAAAATGTTATTCTCAGGAGACGAGGCATTAAAGAAAGTGAACGTACTCTCGGGTGGGGAAAAAGTTAGATGCATGTTCTCAAAACTCATGTTATCAAAGGCAAATGTACTTTTTCTTGATGAACCAACTAATCATCTAGACTTGGAGTCAATACAAGCAGTAAATGATGGATTGGTAGCATTTAAAGGTACAATGATGTTTACTTCACATGATCACCAGTTTATTACTACGATAGCAAATAGAGTTATAGAAATAACACCAAAAGGTGTATTTGATAGAGAAGTGTCTTTTGATGAATTTATGGAAAATGAGGATTATCAGAATAAGATAAAAGAAATGTACGTATAATATATTATTAGAGCTTTACGGACATATTAGTAGTTTGAAAAAATTTTTTTAAAATTTGAATAAAATCACTCCCTTTTGTAAATGTTAATGATAGCGGTAGCAAATTGCTATGCTACATAAATTTTATGATAGGAGTGATTTTTTATGGCCGAACAACAACAACAAAAAACTAAGTTTAATAACAGAAGTAGCAATGCAGACTTAGGAAGTATATTTTTAAGAGTTATAATAACTGCTATAGTACTGATGGCAACAGCGTTTTTAACACCAGGGTTTACTATAGAAGGAGTATGGGCTTTACTCGTTGCTGCTGTAGCAATAATAGCTATTGACTATTTAGTTGAACAGTTTACGGGAATTGATGCTTCCCCTATGGGTAAAGGTATTATTGGATTTGTAATAGCAGCTGCAATACTATACTTTGTTCAATTTATAGTACCAGGTTATAATGTATCAGCTATTGGTGCAATAATAGGAGCTTTAATAATAGGTGTAGTGAATGCTATAATACCAGGAAGAGTTATGTAAGATAGTTGAAAGTTGAGAGTTGAAAGTTGAAAGTGAAAAAACAGAAAGGAATTCTTGTATCCACTGTGGGTATAAAGAATCCTTTTTTTATTACAATCATATTTCAAAATATAATATTTTATTTCAAAAAAGCATATATTATGATATAATTGATTCAGGTCTGAAAATCTTATATAGACAGGGGTTGATTATTGTGCAAAAAGTAATTGGGGGAGTGTATGTTGCATTAATCTTACTAGTTATAATGTATTCAAGTAGTATAAATACATATGCAATGACTTTGGAATATGACGGAAAAACCCATGAGTATACAGAAAAGCCTATAGAGCTTGTGGTAGATGGTAAACGTCTCGATACTGTGGTGCCACCGATTATATTAAATGATAGGACGCTTGTACCAGCTAGGGACGTTTTAGAAAAACTTGGTGCAAAGGTAAATTGGGATGAGAAGTACAAGCAAATTGATGTAACATATGGGAATAAAATAATAATACTAACGATAAATAGTAAAACAGCATATATAAATCAAATAACTAATGAGTTAGATGTTCCTGCAAAGCTTATTAATGGTAAAACTATGATACCTGTTGCATTTGTAGCAAGGGGATTGGGATTTAAAGTAAATTGGGACGAAAAGTCAAGAATTGTAACGATAAATAAAAGTACGAATAATGAAACCATAGTCAAAGATAACACTAGTGAGGAGCCATTAAAAACTTATGATATAACGAAAGCCATTTTAGAGTGGAAAAACGATAAAGATATCGAAAAATATAAAAGCTATAGTATGACTAAAAAGAACTATGGTGATGTAAATATAGATGATGTAAAGCTTATAAAAGTAGATAATCAAAATATTAACGCAGTTATATCATCTAGTGATAGGATAAGTAATGTGACACATAAGCGTATTGATAATAAGATAATTATTGATATTGATAATTCTATCATGGAATTTAATGCAAACAAATATACTATTATAGAAAACGCTTTTATAAAAGGTATAACGACTACTCAAGTTAGTAAAAAACCTAATAAATCTGAAATAGTACTTGAATTAAAGGACTATTTTAATTATGATGTGTCTTTGAGTCAAAACCGAAAAAATGTTGTGATTAGATTTTTAAAAAATGAAATATATGATATGCAGTTGTCAGAAAAAAGAGAAGTTGCAACCTTATATATTAAAGGTACACTTAAAACAAATGTAACGGCATTTAGACTTACAGACCCAGACAGAATAGTTTTTGATATTCCTTATAGTTATTCTAAACTTGAAAGTAAAACTGCAAATGTAACAAGCAAGTATATAAAGTCTATTAGGACTAGTCAGTTTGAGGAAAGCGTAACCAGATTTGTTATAGATACAATAGGTCAGCCTAAGTATGATATTGAACTTAAAAACGATAGCGTTAAAATAAAAATAATGGAATCAGAGTACAAAAATATAACATATGACAACAACAATAATGGTAACAATGACAATATAAATGAAAGAAGTACCAAAATTATTTTAACTAAACCAAATAAAAAAATAATTGATATATCACAAATTAAAGTAACTGATAATTATTTGCAGAAAAATTTGCAAATAACATTTCCGGGAGATTTTACGAGTGAGTTTGGAAATGGTGAAATAAAGATAAATGATGAAAGAATAAATAATGTAAATGTTTCAAAAAGGGGAAGCAATACAGCTATAGATATATACGCTAGTACAATTCTTACATGTAATATTAATGAAGATGATAAATATATTTATGTAGAACTATTGAAACCTAAACAAAAATATAGTAAAATAGTACTTATAGATGCTGGTCATGGTGGAAGTGATCCTGGGGCAACAGTATCAGGGTTATATGAGAAAAATATAAATTTAGCGATTACAACAAAACTAGAAGACTTGATAGAAGACGACGGAGATATAAAGGTTTATGTTACTAGAAACAAAGATACTTATCCTACTCTACCTGATAGAGTTAAAATAGCTGAAGATGTGCAGGCAGATATTTTTGTAAGTGTCCATAATAATGCGACTTTAAGTGAAAAAGCTATCGGAACCGAGACACTTTATTTTCCTTTGACCACTAAGAATATAGCTGGATTAGATGCGAAAATACTGGCAGAAATAATACAAAGTACAGTATCAGATGAACTTGATTCTAAAGATAGGGGAATTATAGGAAGAACGGATTTATATTTATTGAAAAACACAACAATGCCAGCAATAATTGTAGAAATTGGATATATGACAAATCCATCTGAATTTGAAAAATTACAAAAGAGTTTCTATACAGACGATGCTGCAAATGGTATATTTAAAGCAATTAAAAAAGTATTTAAACAGTATGAACTAAAGCGAAACTAAGCAATATTTAGTACTTATTATTTAATATAAAAGGGGGTGTATTAATGGAAACTATGAAAGAATTTTTGATGCAGTTTAAGGGATTAGCTATGGAAATGCCAAGTATAACCTTTCGTGATGTAATTGATATAATGGTTGTAGCATTTCTTATATACAAACTTATAATTTGGATAAAAACTACAAGAGCATGGACCTTGTTTAAGGGAATATTATTGATATTAATACTTGCAGCGATCGCTTATTTCCTGCAACTTAACACGGTGATATGGATATTTATGAATACTATATCTGTCGGAATAATAGCAATTGTAATTGTTTTTCAACCAGAACTGAGAAGAGCGTTAGAAAAACTAGGCACGAGCTATTCGGTTACGAATATGTTTTCAGCAGAGGACACCCAAAAGCAATATACTGCGCTTTCACTTGAGGTTGTTGATGAAATAGTTGATGCTACAAAACAGATGTCACAAAAAAAGACAGGGGCATTAATTGTTTTGGAAGAAAAAGTAAAATTAGGGGAATACGAAGAAACAGGAATATCAGTAGATTCAAAAGTCAAAAGCGAAATGCTTATGAATATTTTTGAGAAAAATACACCTCTACATGACGGAGCGGTAATAATCAAGAATAATAGAATATCTTCTGCTACATGTTATTTACCACTTTCGGCTGATTGTAAAATAAGCAAAAAGTTAGGTACAAGACACAGAGCTGCTGTTGGTATAACTGAAGTCTCGGATTGTGTTGTAGTCATAATATCTGAAGAAACAGGAGCTATATCTTTAGTGAAAAATGGTGAAATGACTTATGATATACAAAGAGAAAGTTTGAGAAATCAATTAATAAATGAATTGAAAAATGTTCCATTTAACCCTCTAAAAAAATTTGGAATATGGAAAGGGAAAAAAAATAATGAGGAAAATTGTAATATAGAAGGGGACGATAAATCATGAGGAAAACAGATAGTAGTAATCTTTTATGGAAGATATTTTCTATAATCCTCGCCGTGCTTTTATGGTTTATAGTAATAAACATACAAAATCCTATAGAGACTTTAACTATAAAAAATATACCAATAAAACTTATTAATATGGAGAAGGTTGATAAAAATAATTTGATTATTACTGATAAAGGAATTGATATGGAAAAGGTGAAGTTTCGGGGGAATAGGCTTGCACTAGAGAAACTTAGAAAGGGCCTTTCTAAAATTAGTGCGAGTGTAGATATGCAAAACTACACTAAAGTAGGTGCCAAAAATCCTAACTCTATGCAGGTTCAAATAGAAATACCAGATGAACTTAAGGAATACATAAAAGTTGAAGAACAGGAACCACAATATATTCAAGTTATACTTGAAGAAAACAAGGAAATTAGTAAACCTATAGAACTTGAATTAAACAACAATGTTAAGGCGGGATACCAAATATTGAAAGACAAAATAAAAATGAGACCAACTGAAGTTGTGATAGATGGAGCAGCTTCTGATATAAATGCAATATACAAGGTTAAAGCGGAAGTAGATATAGGAGAACTAAATAAAACACTAAAAATAAATGTACCAATAAAGTTTTATGATATAAATAAAAATGAAATCATGGGATTAAGAGCAAATGCTAATGTGACTAATGTAGAATTACCAATAGTAAAATATAAAACGATTACATTTAAAACAGAGCTATTAAATGAATTAAGAGATTCACTTGCACTTGAAAGTATTACTTTATCTCCGTCTGAAATATTAGTGACGGGGGAAGAAGCTGTTATTGACAAACTTGATTCTATATGGAGTATACCTTTAGATCTTTCAACTATAACGCAAAGCAAAGTAATTGAACAAGAGATTATTTTGCCAGAAGGCGTGATAAGTTCACAAGATAGTGGAGTTGTTACAATAAATGTTAATGTTAAAAATTAAAATAACAAGCGGGTAGTCGAGCATATCTATTAATGACAAATAATTGTACATTGTAACTAAAAAAGGAGTGTTAATATGTGCGGTATTATAGGATATATAGGTAACAAACAATCTGATTGTATATTGTTGGAAGGATTAAAAAAACTAGAGTATAGGGGTTATGATTCAGCAGGAGTAGCAGTGCATAATTCTAATAACATAAAAATAATAAAAACAAATGGAAGAATAAAAAATCTCGAAGAAAAGCTTTTGGAAAAAAGGCCTGAAGGGACACTTGGAATTGCTCATACTAGATGGGCAACACATGGAAAACCGTCAGAGATTAATTCACACCCACATTCCAATAAAAGCGGTACAATTGTAGCAGTTCATAATGGAATAATAGAAAATTATATTGAATTAAAAGAAAGATTGAAAGATTTTGGATATGAGTTTGTTTCTGAAACAGATACAGAGGTTATTGTACATTTACTTGATTATTATTATAAGGGCGATATAGTTGATGCACTTATAAGTACTATAAAGGAGCTAAAGGGTTCATACGCACTTGGAGTATTGTGCAAGGATGAGCCAGAAAAACTCATAGGTGTCAGAAAAGATAGTCCGCTTATAGCAGGACTGGGTATAGGCGAAAACTTCTTGGCTTCAGATATACCTGCAATCCTAGAACATACAAGAGACATATACCTTTTAAATGATAATGAAATAGCAATTATAACGAGGGATTCTATAGAACTTATAGATGTTAATAAGAACAAGATAGATAGAGAAGTGTACAAGGTAACATGGGACATTGTCTCAGCCCAAAAGGATGGATATGAACACTTTATGTCGAAGGAGATAGCTGAACAACCGAAGGTTGTAAAAGATAATTTATCATTAAGGTTAAAAACTGATGCCAAAACTATTAATTTGGATGGTATAAATCTCGATAAAGAAACACTCGACAAGATTAATAAGATATATATGGTTGCCTGCGGTACAGCTTATCATGCTTCACTTGTAGGGAAATATTTAATCGAGAGACTTGCGAGAATACCTGTAGTTGCTGATGTAGCGTCAGAGTTTAGATATAGGGACCCTATTATAGATAAAAACACACTTGTCATAGTAATATCTCAATCTGGGGAAACTGCGGACACACTTGCTGCACTTAGACTTGCAAAAGAAAAAGGGGCAAGGACAATAGGTATAGTAAATGTAGTTGGAAGTACTATTGCAAGAGAATGTGACGATATACTATACACACTTGCGGGACCTGAAATAGCGGTAGCATCCACAAAAGCCTACTCAGCACAGCTTATAGCAATGTATTTGATTTCGTGCTATATTGCAACTCAAAAAGGTTACATTTCGGAAGAAGAGTTCATTATGTTTAGAAATTCACTGCTTGCTATAAGTGATAATATAAAACAAATTTTGAAGAATGAAGATAGAGTAAAAGAAATTGCAAATAAATATAAGAATTGCGATAATGTGTTTTATATAGGTAGAGGACTTGACTACTTAGTAGCAAAAGAAGGATCTTTGAAGCTAAAAGAGGTTGCATATATACACAGCGAGGCTTATGAAGCAGGAGAGTTAAAACATGGACCTATAGCATTAATACATGATAATACTTTAGTCGTAGGTATTGCAACAGATGAACATTTATTTGAAAAGACAATGAGCAACTTAAAAGAAGTAAAGGCAAGAGGAGCAAAAATATTGGCAATTACCTTAGAAGGAAAAGAAGATATAATGGATGTAGCAGATGATGTAATATACATACCAAATACAGAGTGGATATTTACTTCAATACTTGCAAATATACCACAACAGCTAATAGCATATCATATGTCAATACTTTTAGGACATGACGTAGATAAACCACGTAACTTAGCCAAATCAGTTACAGTGGAGTAAATTAATAGTGAATTAAACTAAAAGTAGTGTTAAAACTAAATTTAACACTAACTAACCTAAAACGGAGGATACAAATATGAAAAAAATTTTAAGTTTGTTTTTAGTAACTGTAATGATGGTGACATTATTCACAGGTTGTACAAAAGAGGAATTAGGGTTATGGAATTTAACCAAAGAAGTCAGTAATTTGAGTGTTTTTGAAGGTACTGAGAATATTGATATTAATGCGGAACAATTATTTGATCTAATTGACAAAGAGTCTGCAAAGCTAGGAACTGAGTTTACAACTGAGCAAAAAGAAATATTAAACAAGGCAAGAGTATTTTTAAGAGATAATAGTATACAGCTTTTTGTGAAGTATAATAAAGATAATATCGAAGGCATGATAGAAGTAAATACTATTACTAAGAAAACTAATGAAAAGAAAACATTCACAACAATGATATTAAAGGGTGAAAAGGTATATATAAATGTAGAACAAATAGTAGCTTATTTATCAAATAGTGGATTATATCAAGTAGATCAGCTTTTAAATAACACTGGCAAAAGTGTAAAATATATTATGATAGACTTAAAGGATTTAGCTGATTCAAATGTGGGTAGTCTTAAATATAGTATGGGAACTAGCCAAGCATTAACAGACAAATATATTAAGTTTGCTGATCAACTATTTGAAGTTGTATTTAAGGATTTTACAACTGGTCAAATAGAAAAAACGGGAACAGATAGTTATAGTATGAGTATAAACGGCGAAGAAATGATGGACGTAGCAGTTGATGCAGCTATTAATTTAATAAATAATTATGACGGTTTTGCAGAAGCTTTTGTAAATCTAATAAATACACTCACAGATGAAGAGTTAAAAAGCCTAAATCTTGGGGACTCAAAAGAAAATATTATAACAAACTTTAATCAATCTAAACAAAGTGTTAAAGAAAATAAAGAAACAGCTATAACGCAGATGCAAATGGCAAAAGCGATGATTAAAAGTGAACAATATAAGCCTCTTTTTGAAAGCATATTGATGACATATTCTTTAGCAAAGAAAAGCAGTACAAATTACACAGATGAATTTAGTTTTAAAATGAATCTTACACCTATGATTAATACAATTATAGGACAGACCGATGCTATGATAACAAATGAATGCAATATAGGTATTGTAGCAACATCTAATATTACAAAATTATCTAGCGTAAGCATAACCGCTCCAACAGAAGGAGTAATAGATGTAAAAGATATAAAAAAATATGCAAAACAGAAACTAAAAGTGAATGTAGATAATGGAGCATATAATCAAACCATTTCAGAATTTCCTACTTCTTCATATGAAAATCTAGATGTAAAACTAATTAATGATTACTCTTATTTACCAGCTAGAAAGGTAGTAGAAATACTTGGTGATGAAATTAATTGGGATAATACACAAAAGAAAGCATATGTAACAATTAATGAGGAAAAAGTATATTTAGAAGGAGTTATAATAAATGAACGAACATATATAAAGGTAAGAGAGCTAGAAAAGATAGGATACAAAATAAATTGGAACGAAAAAACAAGAGAAGCGGAGATAGAGAAATAAATTTAAGCTTTAATAAAGAATAAAAATGCAAAATATAAAAACCACAGAAAATTCAAGCAAATAAAATGCTTGAATTTTTTGTGGTTTTAGTGTAGAATGGGTAGTGAAAATTGTTATTATATAAAGGAGCGGGAATAAGCTATGTTTGATATATGTTTGATAGGTACAGGTGGAATGATGCCACTACCAAATAGGTGGTTGTCATCTATGTTGGTGAGGTTTAACGGCAAGATGCTGCTTATAGATTGTGGTGAAGGTACCCAAATAAGTTTGAAACAGCTAGGATGGGGATTTAAGAATATAGATACGATATGTTTTACACATTATCATGCGGATCATATAAGTGGTTTGCCAGGGATGCTACTCACGCTCGGAAATTCTGAGAGGACAGAGCCTTTGACTCTTATAGGTCCTACAGGACTCGAAAGAGTGGTAAGTGCACTTAGGACTATAGCAACTGAACTACCTTTTGAAATAATATATAAAGAAATCAACACGGACGAAGTATGTACTTTACAACTAAATGAGTATATACTAAAAACCTGCGGGGCAAAACATGGCGTTCCATGTCTAGCATATAGTATTGAAACGGAAAGATTGGGCAAATTTGATATAGAGAAAGCATTAAAGCTTGACTTGCCTAAGAAGTATTGGAATTTGCTTCAGAACGAACAAGAAGTATTATATCAAGATAAAACTTACATGCCGAGTATGGTTATGGGTGAATCACGAAAGGGATTTAAGTTAGGTTATTGCACAGATAGCAGGCCTACAGAGAATATAGTTCTATTAGTGAAAAATGCTGATTTGTTTGTGTGTGAGGGAATGTATGCAGAAAAAGATAAAGCAAATAAAGCGATAGAGCGAAAGCATATGATGTTTTATGAAGCAGCACAGATGGCCAAAGAGGCACAAGTTAAAGAGCTATGGTTAACACACTATAGTCCTTCACTTACAAATCCAAAAGATTATTTATATGTAGCAAAAGAAATATTTAATAACACAAAAGCAGGATATGACAGAATTGTAAGGAGTATGGTGTATGAAGATTAGCAATAAAGAGGTATATCACTAAGTAGCGTATACCACCTTATTCTAAATTTTTATTCAACACCTCTATATGTGATACAGATACTTCATATGCGGTTTTTTCTGAATATGCGGTTTCGGTCTTTTTTTGATAACTTCTACTTTGTATTCTTCCTTTTATGTTTAGGTTGGTACCAGTGATTAGATCTTTACATAATTCGGCATTTTTACCCCACACAATACAAGGAATATAGTCAGATTTCCTGTTAGGCCTATTTACGGCTAGAAGTATGTCACAGACTGTCCTATTCAATGGAGTTTTCCTAAATATGGGTGCTTTACATAGATAACCATTTAAAATAATTTCATTTGAATCAGGAGTCTCCTTTGAATCACAAAAGTCGATTTTTTTTGCAAATACATTCAAAGAGAGATGAGTTGTATCATCAGAATGAAAATTAAACGACCGATAATCACCGTAAATACTAAGCTTACTCTCGGGGGTTATAGAAGCTGGATCTAATTTTTTTGATGTAATAATTATGGGTAATATATCACTTGTTTGACTTAATCTATTAATAGATAAAGAGAAAATATAATAATTATCTTCATATGATGAGTGGCTAAATATAGGCGCCGATATCACTTGACCAGTAAGTTTAACAATATTGTTATGCATTTATTCTTTCCTCCTTAAGAAGTAATTCAACTTGCGTTATCAAATCATTTATTTTTACATCTAGTAGTAGACAGCAAAGAATAGATGATAATATATTATATATTTTGCTTTCTACAGAAATATTCGTTTTTATTAAAAATTCTTGTGCTTCGAGCGTTTTGCCTGACAGGGTAGAAATACTTTTATTTATGCAAAGCATTATTTTATTACATGTAAAGTGCTCTTCTATACTTGAAGGGAAAAAGTCAGAATTATAGCTTAATCCGTATGAACACTTGATAGACCGTTGTTCTTTAATAAAATTTGTTTTAACGCAATTATCATAATTATATATTAAAAAGTTGGTAGCAATATGTTGGATACTTAAAAACTTTTTAGTATCTGATAATAACAAAAAATCAAAATTTATCTTTTCGAGTTCCTTATGGAACACTTCGCTTGACTTTAACTTTAAAATAATTAAATCTGTAGAATCTGATTTTAAATATGAGAAGTATGCATCTAAAGTATTACAATTGGTATCTTTAAGTATTTTTTTAAAAGATATTACAACTTTAACCTTAAAAAAACTTTTCAAAATGTCATGCAACGTAACTAAAGTGTCGAAGCCCTCACTGTCTTCGATGAGCCCAATTATTTTCATTAAATCCCCTTCTTTACAAAATCATTTTAATTTAGTATACTATCAATAAAGAATAATTATGCAAGAAAGAGATTAGAATATCGGATATAAACCAATACAAAGGAGTGAAAAACATGCTTGACGTAGCAGTAATAGGATGTGGACCAGCTGGAATATCAGCGGGAATAAACGCGAAGATTAGAAATAAAAAGGTAAAGGTATTTGGGAATAATATTAGTACAAGTTATTTATTTAAAGCAGAAAGAGTAGATAATTATTTAGGTTTCCACAAAGTGACTGGTGAAAAAATGCTTGATAAATTTATGAAACATGCAAAAAAAATCAAACTTGAAATAGAGGAAGGAAAGGTTTTTGAAATATATAATATGAATAGTCATTATACAATTAACTTTAATAACGAATTTATAGACACTAAAACGATAATTATAACAACAGGACTTACTAAAAGCAAAGTATTTAAAGGTGAAGAGCAGTATTTAGGTCGAGGAGTTAGCTACTGTGCTACATGTGATGGAAATCTTTATAGGGGCAAGACAGTACTAGTTATCGGAGAAAGTACCGATTCAGACGAAGAAGCACATTTTTTAAGTGAACTAGCAAAAAAAGTATATTATATAAATAATAAAGAACATAACTTGAAAGAAGATAATATTGAATATATAGATGCTAAAGTTGAAGAGATATGTGGCGAGGACATAGTAAAAAGCCTAAAACACAGCAGTGGTGAAATAAAGCTAGATGGTGTATTCATACTAAGACAAACAACCCCAGTATCAAAACTGATTGGAGGTCTAGAAATCGAGAGCAATATGATAAAAGTAAACAAGAATATGGAAACAAATATGCCGGGTATTTTTGCAGCAGGTGACTGCACAGGAAAGCCATTCCAAGTGGCGAAGGCAGTTGGAGAAGGACTAGTGGCAGCACTAAGTGCTGCGAGCTATGTGGATAAGATGGAGCTTTAAATCCTCCCCCTGCGAAGGGGGAGTTAGAGAGTTGAGATAAGGGTTAAGTGAGATGGAGTGTCTTTCAGGGTCGGTTCCTTCTTTTTAGGAACTGTCCCTTTTATAAACCTCAAATTAGTAACCTTTTTACATTTCAGGTTTATATTTATAAATAAGTTTAATATCTTTTACTAAATTTGTTTTTTAATGGGGACAGTTCCTAGAAAGAAGGAACCGACCCCTTAGTAATAAATTAAGTTTTAACACTAAAAGCATGTTAGCATAAATGCTTTCTTTTTATGTTATATGTTGCAGTAAAGAAAACAATATGTTATAATTTGTATAAATAAAAACAACAAGAGAGAGGATGTAATATATATGCTGCCGAATGGATTTAAGATGATAGAAGAGGAATATTTAGAGGATTATGAAGTAACGGGATACCATTTTGAACATGTAAAATCAGGTGCTAAATTTGTGTATATAAAAAGCGATGATGCTGAGAGCTATTGTTCTATAAATTTTAAAACTTTACCGAGAAATAACAAGGGATTGACACACATACTAGAGCATTGTATTCTTGAAGGATCAAGGAAGTATCCGATAAAAGGTTTATTTAACGAATTGATGAAGTCATCACTAAACACTAGTCTAGGAGCATGGACTTATCTAGATAAGACAAGATATGCTTTTTCAAGTATGAATAAAAAAGACTTTCATAATATATTAGATGTATGTATGGACACAATTTTTTATCCGATTATATATAATAATGAAAGAATATTTAAACAAGAAGGTTGGAGATATGATTTAGATAATAACGGAAATATTGCGTATAATGGTATAGTTTATAATGAGATGAAAGATATTGCAATAAATCCATCTTATTTAGTAGAAAGAAAAATACGAGAATTATGCTTAGGGGAGACTAATTACAAATATATATCAGGTGGAAAACCAGAAGATATAGTAAAAGCTACAAATAACGATATATTAAAACTTCATAAGAAATATTATCATCCATCTAATATGTACATATTCCTATCTGGAAAAGAGAGTATTCTAGATGAATTGATATTTTTTGATAATGAATATTTAAAACATTATACAAAAAGAATAATAAATGACGGAATTAATCTTCAAGGAGATATAATTATAAGAGGAACCCAGGAGTTTTACTATCCAACTAACGATGATGTTAAAGATAAAAATTATTATAGTTTAAGTTACTTAATAAAAGAAAGTACTTGTAAAACAAATTACGATTTAAATATAATAAATGCTTTTTTATACTACTATGGTGGTTCTCCAATTATGGAGGAGTTAAGAAAAAAAGATATATATTACAACTCACGAGTGGAAGAAGTATCATATAATCAATCTATTAATATGTTTATGTTAAACAACATAGATGAAGCGAAAGGGGAATGCTTTTTTGATTTGATACAAGATACATTAATAGACGTAAGTAAAAATGGTATAGCAAAAAAAGTAACAGAAGTTTTTTCAGCAAGGGTTAAGTTTAATGAGAAGAATAATAAAAATAATATGATTGGTTATCATTATTTTTATAATATAATACATAGTTGGCTTTATGGTAAATCGCCATTTGAGAGCATAAAGCTAGAAGAAAAAATGCGTAAGAGTATAAAAAATGAACTTAATAATGGATTTATAGAAAACGGAATAAAAAATTACTTTCTTAATAATGAAAATAATGTAAAATTAGTATATAAGCCCCGAAAAACTGAAATAAACAAACTCTTTGGAGTAAAGACTAAGCTTTCAGATGAAAGAGTAAAGGATATTAAAAAAGATATAGAAGAATTTAGAACTTATAAACAAGAAATAGTAGAAAAACCGGATATATGCATTCCTAGTGTGAAGATATCTGATGTTGATTTAAACCCTGTAGATTTTGAATTAATAGAAGACGAGTATAAAGGAGTACAACTATTATTTCACCCAGATAATACAGGAGAAATAGTGTATTATAACTTAAACTTTGATATTATGAATTTAGAGCAAGATAAACTAATTGCGTTGCATGTTTTTAAAGAAATTTCATATGAAATGGGAACTATAAATTATACTCAAAAAGAGCTAGACAATATAGGAAATATTAAGTCGGGAATTAGCAGGAGATATATTGGAAACTTCAACATGGATAGAATTTGTGATTATGCAAATTATAAATTTGTATATCAAAGTAGTGGACTAGAGCAAAATATGGACGATATGCTTAGTTTGTTTATGGAGATTACCCAAAATATAAAACTAGATGATAAAGATTTGATTAAACATATAGTAAACACTATTTGTGTGAACACATATAGAAGTATAAATAATAATCCTGCATGGATAGTCCAAAACAGACTTCTTAAAGGCTTTACTAGCACATATAAATATTGGGATAAGATGACAGGAATAGATTACTATAATGATATATTAGAATTAAATAATAATTTTAGTAATAAATACGATAAATTAATAGAAGATATAAGATACATACAAAAAATAGTATTTAATAAAGAGAAACTTATAATAGGAATAACATGTGAAGAAAAGATATATTCTAAAATTGAAAAGTGTATAAAAAAATTTATAGATCAGCTTCCGAGTAGAAAATACGAAAACGTAATTTGCAAGTTCAATGAAACTAGTGGTAATGAGGCAATTATATTAATGAGCAATAATGTAGCTGTAGTAAAAGGATGCAACTATATGCAATTAGGGTATGAGTATAACGCAAAGATGGATATTCTTGAAGATATTATAAATAAAGAATATCTTTGGAAAGAAGTGAGAGAAAAGAACGGAACATATGAAGTTAGAATAGAAATTACATCGGATGGAAATGTAACATTTCTGTCTGATAAAGGAATTAACTTAACAGAAACGCTTAAGGCTTTTGACGGAACAACTGACTTTTTAAAAAACATAGCATTAACCCAAAAAGAATTAGATAGATATATAATTAGACAATTTAAAAAGAGTAGGTACACTCCACAGGGAAGAGGGGACAAGGCTATTCAAAGACATATGAAAAAAATAAAATATGAAGTTTTAGAGAAAGAAGCGAAAGAAATAGCAAATATAACAATAGAGGATATCAGCAAATTTGCAGACATGATAGAAGTTATCTTGGAAAATAGTAAAATATGTGTAGCAGGTAGTGAGGAAATAATAATGAATAATAAGGAATTGTTTGATAATATAATTCGGATTTGAAAAAGCGAGACATAAAGAACCGTCACTAATGTCCGATAAATGGAGGTTATTATGATAAACCGTATAAAGGAACTTGTAGAGATTCTAAATAAAGCAGTACACGCTTACTATCAAGAGTCTAAGGAGATAATGTCGAATCTCGAGTATGATAAGCTTTATGATGAGCTGCTAGAACTAGAAAGGCAGACGGGTACAGTACTTACAGACAGTCCTACTCAGAGGGTTGAGTATGATGTGGTTAGTAATCTCCCTAAAATGCAGCATAAAACCAAGATGCTGTCTTTAGACAAAACTAAGGAAGTAGACAAGCTAGTGGAATGGATAGGGGAAAAGGATGGGTTACTTTCTTTTAAGCTAGACGGACTCACAATAATACTTACTTATGAAAATGGAGAGCTAGTGCAAGCTGTAACTCGTGGTAATGGAGAGATAGGGGAAGTCGTTACTAATAATGCGAAAGTATTTAAAAACTTACCAAGACATATAGCTTATAAGGATAAACTTGTAATAAGGGGCGAGGCGGTTATAAGGTACTCGGACTTTGAGAAAATAAATGAAGTGTTGCAGATAGAAGAACAGTACAAAAATCCTCGTAATCTTTGTAGCGGAAGTGTTAGGCAACTAAATAATGAAATAACGGCGAAAAGAAATATTAATCTTTATGTTTTTGCAATTATTGAAGCTGATGGGGTAGACTTTGAAGATAAAAAATCAAACCAATTTGAATGGTTAAGAAATCAAGGATTTCAGGTTGTTGAGTATTATAAAGTAAATAAATTCAATTTAGAATCAATTATAAATAAATTTAAAGATAGTATAGATAAAAGGGACATACCATCTGATGGTTTGGTTCTCACATTCGATAGTATATCGTATTCGAATTCTTTAGGAGAAACGGCAAAATTTCCAAGACACTCGATGGCTTTTAAATGGACCGATGAAATAAAAGAGAGCAAAATAGAAGATATCATATGGAATACCTCAAGGACTGGACTTATTAATCCAGTAGCAGTTTTTGAGCCAGTCGAGATAGAAGGAACTACAGTGAAGCAGGCAAGTCTACATAATGTCAGCATAATCGAGTCATTAGAGCTGGGTATAGGGGATACGGTAGAGGTATATAAAGCAAACATGATAATACCGCAGATAGCTGATAATCTTACACGTAGCAATACGTATATATTACCAAGTCATTGTAATGCTTGTGGTGCGGAAGTTGAGATTCGGAAAGTATATGACACCAAGGCTTTATACTGTACTAATCCTAATTGTAGTGCAAAGATATTAAGAGTCTTAGGTCATTATGTATCAAGGAATGCAACTAACATAGAGGGACTATCTGAGGCTACAATAGAAAAGCTGATAGATAAAGAGATAATAAAAGACATAGCGGACATATATAGAATAAATGAGTACAAAGATATAATTACAAATATGGAAGGCTTAGGTGAAAAGTCTTATGAAAATTTGATAAAGGCGATAGATAAATCTAAAAATATAAAGCTTGCTAATTTTATAAATGCATTAGGAATAAGTAATGTAGGCTTTTCAACGTCAAAAAGTCTATGCAAACATTATAAAAACGATATTAATGAAATAATGAATGCCACGAAAGAAGAACTAATTACGATAGAGGGTTTTGGTGCAAAAATAGCCGAATCGATAGTTAACTATTTTGAAAACAGTAAAAATAGAGATAGAATAAATGAAATTATGAGTTATCTAATATTAGAAAAAGAAGAAGTAAGCGACGAGCAGAAACTAAAAGGATTGATATTTGTTATTACAGGGGAAGTTACAAAGTTTAAAAACAGAGACGAGTTAAAAGATTTTATAGAAAAAAATGGTGGTAAAGTAACGAGTAGTGTTACCAGTAATACAAGCTATTTAATAAACAACGATGTAAACTCTAGCTCAAGTAAAAACAAAACAGCTAAGAAACTGGGCGTGAGGATAATAGATGAGGAAAAATTTATGCAAATAAGTGAAAAAAATGTTGAAAAATGTTGAAAAAAAGCAAAAAACAGTATATAATGATATTGAGGTTGAATTTTATTCAGGAGGTATGATATTATATGATAAGTTGTAAAAGTTATGACATAGCTAGAATACATAAGTTTGTATTGCTTTGCTTGTGGGTAGGATCAATGATAATATCTACTATCGGTTTGATTACCAATTTTAATCAACATGGTTTTTATGTAATGTTAGCATCAGCAACCGTTGTTGCAATAGTTACAGGATTATACTTTTTAAAAATAAATGATGAACTCAAGGGAATTATTTTATGTTTGATTCCTGCTATGGGCAGTATTATAAAATCATATGCAGATGGTGCCACAATTGTTACATACCTTTTAGGATTTGGATGCATGGCAATTGCTTCATTATACTTTAATAGAAGAATTACAGTAATAGTTACAGGGGTAATATGTGTTATGCAGATATTATTACATATTTATTCAAGAGAGAATGCATGGGGATTTATGAAAGAAGAATATGTTAATTCAGGCATTTTCGCAGTAATATTAATGAATATTCTTATTGGTTCCTTCTTGGCCTTATCGAATAAATGGGGTAAAGGATATGTAGAATATAGTAAGGATCAATTAAAAGAAGTGAACAATCTTTCAGTTAAAATGAAAGACACATTAAAAACTGTAGAGGATACAAGTGAAGTTCTAGGACAAAATATAGAAGTATACGCAAAAAGTCTTAATGTTACAAGAACAACGAGTAATAGCATAACTCAATCTGTGGAGCAAATAGCAAAAGGGATAGAAGAAGAGGCCATAGGTATAACTAATATAAATCAAATGATGCAGGATGCAGATACATCGATAAATGTTACGAAAGATGTTTCTACAAAAGTTAGAGAAAGCTCTAATATAATGAGTGGCAAAATAAATATAAGTCAGGAAAAAATGGTGAATATGATTAATCAAATGAATAACATAGGAGATTCGGTAAAATCAGTTGTTATTACAGTAGGTGTATTACAGGAAAAAATGATCATAATAAATAATTCAATAGATGGAATCAATAAAATAGATGAAGAAACAAATATATTATCTCTTAATGCCGCTATTGAAGCAGCTAGGGCTGGAGAGGCAGGAAAAGGATTTGCAGTTGTTGCTGAAGCAATTAGGAAACTAGCGGATCAAAGTTCTAAGATTATATATGAAATACATCAAATAATATCCGAAATAAATAAGTATACAAATGATACATCAGAAAAAATAAAAATTGGTGAAGATTCTGTAATAAAGGGAAAAGAAATTGTGGTTCAAGTAAGAGAAGTATTTCAAGAAGTTAATCATGAATTTGAAAATATAAATAAAGAGATTGATAAGGAATATAAGATGATAGAGAAAACAACTATGACCTTTGATAAGATTAGAGAGCAACTTGAAAATATGTCTGCTATTTCAGAAGAACACACAGCAACAACAGAACAGATACTTGCAAACATAGAAGAACAAAATGATAACATAATCAATCTAACAAAATCAATAGATAATATAAGAGAAATGACTAATAACTTAATATTAATTGCAAAAAAATAAACGTAAATCATATACTTGACGAATGTAAAGAATCAGGATATAATTAGGGTATGAAAATATAAATGCGCTTTAAAGGGAGAGAACAAAAGATGATAGATGAGGAAGCTAAAATATAAAGAAGCGGACCACAAGCAAATGTGATTCGCTTCTTTGCATAGATTAAAAAGTTTCTTATGTTTTGTAAAAAACAGATGGATTAGAATTAAAAGGAGAGTTGACAATGGCTAAATTTATTAAAAAACCAGAATTGCTTGCGCCAGCGGGAGATATGGACTCACTTAAAGCGGCTGTAAATGCTGGAGCGGACTCGGTATATATAGGTGGTAAATCATATAGTGCACGTGCTAGTGCAAATAATTTTGATATCTGTGAAATAAAAGAGGCACTTGATTATTGCTTGCTTAGGGATGTCAAACTTTTTGTGACGGTGAATACTTTGTATAAGCAAAAAGAGATAGATGAAGTTATAGAATTCATATCAAAGCTGTACGAGTTGGGTATTACTGCACTCATTATCCAAGATATAGGTCTAACTAAAATTATAAAAAAGCACTTTCCAGAAATAAAGCTACATGCAAGTACACAAATGACTGCACATAGCTTAGAAGATGTACAGTTTTTAGAAGGATTAGGGTTTGATAGGGTAGTACTAAGTCGAGAACTATCACTAGAAGAGATAAAGAATATAAAAGAAAACACAAATATAGAGATTGAGACATTCGTGCATGGTGCTCTATGCATTAGCTATTCAGGGCAGTGTCTTATGAGTAGTATGATAGGTGGCAGGAGTGGAAACCGCGGTAGATGTGCACAACCTTGTAGACGCAGGTATGAGCTTGGTTGTAATGGAGGTATTGTTGAAAATAAGAATAAATATATATTGAGCCTTAAAGATATTTGTATAATAGATATCATGCCAGAACTTGTAGATGCACAAATTAATTCGTTTAAGATAGAAGGGCGTATGAAAAAACCTGAGTATGTTGCAGGTGTTACTTCAGTTTATAGAAAATACATCGACAATGCACAAATAAAAGAGCAAGAAGTCAGAGAAGATAAACAAAAGCTGGCACAGCTTTTCAATCGTGGTAACTTTTCGGATGGTTATTATATGACAGATAAGTCGAAAGATATGATGAGTATGGAAAGTCCTAAAAATCAAGGTTTGGTTATAGGGCAAATAGTTGGGTATGAAGAGAATAATAAGGATTGTATTATTAAAACAAATATAAATCTGGCCAAAGGTGATGGGCTTAATATTGTATCGAAAAGTGGTATAGAAACTAGTAGAACACTAGCACAGTCAGTGACCGCAAACTCTATATTTAAGCAATATGTAGAAACTAAAATTGATATAGGAACCAAAGCATACAGAGTTTATGACTCAAAGTTAGAAGATGAATTAAAAGTATTTTACAAAAAAGATATAAAAAAGCATAGAATAAGCATGAAAGCAGAACTAAAACAAAACCAGTTAATGAAACTAATAGTATATGATGAAAACCATATAGTGAACATACAAGGAAATATTGTAGAAGTTGCAAACAATAACCCTTTGAGTTTTGAGAAGATAAAAGAACAGTTATCTAAGGCAGGTAATACACCGTTTGTAGTGGAAAATATAGAGCTTGATATGGATGAAAATATTTACATAAATATTTCAAAGATAAATGAACTTAGGCGTGAGGCAATAAGTCAGTTTGAAGAAGAAATATTACAAAACCGTAGAAGAACAATTGTAGGGTGCGTACCCAAGTGTTCGCCTAAAACACACATCAACTCACAAAAGACTATAACAGTACTAGTAAAATCTTTGGAACAATTCAGAGCAGCAGTTGAAAGTGGTGTATCTAGGATTTACATAGACATATTTGATTTCAAACAAGATATTAAAATATTATTAGAATTAGCTCGTAAGAAGGATATAGAGATATATGTAGCCCTTCCTCATATATTAAGGAAAAAAAATACAGATAAATTCTATAAAGAAATATATGATAAACTAGAAAAATCAGATATAGATGGATATCTAATTAGGACATTTGGCGAGTTTGAAATTACTAAGGATTCTAAAAAGAAAAAGGTTATAGACTATACTTTGAATTTATACAATAATCGATCTATAGGGTTTTGGTTAGAACAAGGTGTAGAAAATGTGACAATATCACCTGAGCTTAATGTTTCAGAAATAGGATTACTGTCAGAAAACCAGGAGATAGTGATATATGGTAAATTGCCTGTAATGGTTATTGAACAGTGCATAGTAAAAAACTTAAAAGGTAATGTAGCATGTGCTGAACAGGAAAACACATATTATTTAAAGGATGAAATGAATGTAGAATTTGAACTCGAGAAGAATTGTAACTTATGTTTAAATGTATTATATAATAGTGAAGATATATTTTTACTACCCTATGTTGACAAAATAACAAAGCTTACCGTGAAGTATTATAGAATAAACCTGAAAGATGAGGATTATGAAAACACAAAAAAGATTATACAAATGCATGGTGAGGCTTTGATAAATGGGAAGAAATCAAGGAAGATAGATGCGTATATTGAGGATATGAAGAGAAAGGGATATACAAAGGGGCATTATTTTAGAGGTGTGGAGTAAAAAAGTTTACCAATACCTATTGTAAAAATGGAAAATATATGTTATACTGTAAAAACTAGATAGTATTAACACACAAGAGTGGGTGCAAACCCACTCTTGTGTGTTACATAGATATAATTATAAGCATGTGGGGTTATAATACAAATACCCATTAAACAAGTAAGGGAGGCGGATATATGAATAAAGCGGAAGAAATTGAGAAAAAGGTAGAAGAGTTATTACAACCAATAATTATGGAAAATAATCTCGAACTTGTAGATGCAGAGTACGTAAAGGAAAAGGAAGGTTATTATTTAAAAATAGCTATTGATAAAGATGGTGGTGTTTTTATTTCTGATTGTGAAACTGTAAGCAGAGCAATAGAAAATGAACTTGACATACTAAATTTCATTAAAGATGAATATACACTAGAGGTAAGCTCGCCAGGACTTGACAGGCAACTGAGAAAAGAAAAAGAGTTTGTAAAGTATAGTGGTAGATTAGTTGACGTAAAATTTTATCAAAAAATAAATGGTACAAAAGAGATTCAAGCTGAACTTGTAGGACTTATAGATGGGAAAATAGTTCTAAAGTCTGAAACAGAAGAAAAGATAGAATTTAATAAGGAAGATGTAGCATCAGTAAAACTAACAGTAATAATATAAATTGAAAACTAAAAATTGCAGTTGTTTTTTCACTTTCAACTTTCAATTTTCAACTTTCAACTTTAAAACGGAGGGGATTATACAAAAATGAATGCAGATTTTATGCAAGCACTAGATACCATAAGCAAAGAAAAAGGGATTGACAAGGAAATTCTAATTGTAGCTGTTGAGACAGCACTAGCAACAGCATATAGAAAGAATTTCGGAACAAGTCAAAATGTAGAAGTGGTTATTGATAAAGAAAGTGGTCTGATTAACATTTATGCTAAGAAAACAGTAGTAAACAAGGTTGAAAGTGATATATTAGAAATTTCTCTAGAAAATGCTCAGAAACTTAATCCAAAATACCAAGAAGGGGATATTGTGAATATAGAGATAACTCCTAGAGAATTTGGTAGGGTGGCGGCACAAACGGCTAAACAAGTTGTAATGCAAAAAATAAGAGAAGCAGAAAGAGATATAGTATATAACGAATATTTAAGTAAGGAAAGAGATATAGTAACAGGAATAATACAAAGAAGAACTAAAACAGCAGTATTTATAAATTTTGGTAAAATAGAGGCTATGTTGCCTACAAATGAGCAAGTGAAAACAGAAGATTATCAAATGAATAAAAGAATAAAAGTTTATATTCTTGAAGTAAAACAAACAACTAAAGGACCACAAGTTTCTGTTTCAAGAACACATCCAGAGCTAGTGAAAAGATTGTTTGAACAAGAAGTACCTGAGATTTATGATGGTACAGTTGAAATAAAAAATATAGCTAGGGATCCTGGTTCAAGAACTAAGATAGCAGTATATTCAAAAGACAAAGATGTAGATGCTTTAGGTGCATGTGTCGGACAAAATAGTCATAGAGTAAATGCTGTAGTTCATGAACTACATGGAGAAAAGATAGATATAGCGCTTTGGAATAAAGATATTCGTGAGTTTGTAAGAACAGCTATAACACCTGCTGTTGGTTTGGCAGTTGAACTAGATGTTGAGGCAAAGCTTGCAAGAGTAGTAGTGTCAGAAGCTCAATTATCACTCGCTATTGGGAAGGAAGGACAAAACGTTAGACTTGCTGCAAAACTAACTGGATGGAAAATAGATATAAAAAGCGAAAAAATGGCAGAAGAAACGGGATATATAAAAAATAAAGAATCATATTTTAATTACAATGCAAATAACGATAAAGAAGAATAAAGAAGGTGATAACATGCAGACAAAAAAAGTTCCATTGCGTAAATGCCTTGGGTGTCAAGTAATGAAAGATAAGAGGGAGCTTATAAGAATAGTTAAACCATCAGAAGGCGATATATTTGTTGACTTAAAGGGGAAAGCTAATGGCAGAGGAGCATATATTTGCAAAAGCAAAAAGTGCTTGAATGATGCAAAAAAGAAAAAAACATTAGAAAGAAATTTTAAGGTAAATATAAGTGAAGAATTATATGAAAAATTAGAGGAGCAAATAAAAGATGAATGAGAGCAAAATATATTCAATGTTGAGTTTGTGCCAAAAAGCAGGAAAGTTATGTTCGGGGTCATTTACTTGCGAAAAAGCGATAAAAAGCGGAAAAGCATTGATCGCAATAGTAGCAGAGGATTCAGCTGAAAATACTAAAAAAGATTTTACTAGTATGTGTAAATATTTCAAAGTTCATTTATATATGTTTGGAGAAAAAGAAAAATTAGGAAATTACATAGGTAAAGAAGATAGGACGATATTGTGTGTAACGGATACTAATTTTGCAAAGAAAATTAAAGAGTTGCTAGGACAACTAGAAGGAGCGTGAATTTATGGCCAAAATAAGGGTTCATGAATTAGCAAAGGAACTTAATATAAACAGTAAAGAAATAATTGAAAAAGCGAAAACTATTAATATAGAGCTTGCAAATCATATGAGTTCTATTGGAGAAATTGATGCTGAGAAAATAACTAATTTATTTAAGCCGACAGTTAAAGCTGTTCTTAAACCAGCGAAAAAGCCAGAAGTATTACCCAAAAAAGAAGTTACATTACCAGTAACAAAAAAACTAGACCATAAGCATGATCATAAGACTACAGAGTATCAGCATAGGAATGATGCACCAATAGATAAGCATCATGCAAATCCGAGTATAATAGAAAAAGATGAAAAAGGTAATACTACTATAGAAATAAAACATGTTGACGTGAAAAAAGATAAGTTTAATAAATATAAGCCTAGTATTCCTGGAAATTATAAACCAGTGACGTTAGATTTAAGCAAAAAAGAACACAAGAAGAGTAAGTATAACAAAAAAAAGGATGACGATCAAGAAGAAATTGAAGAATTAGAGATTTTAACAATTGGTGATGAGATAACAGTAAAAGATCTGGCTGATAAGTTGGGTAAACCTTCGGTAGAGATAATAAAATATTTAATGACAAAAGATGTTTTTGCTAATATAAATCAATCAATAAGTTTTGATGTAGCAGCAGAAGTAGCTGAAAGTTATGATATATTGATAGAGAGAAAAGAAATAGATGAGATTGAAGAGATAGTATATTGTGAAGATTTAGGGAACTGTGAATTATCAGAAAAGCCACCAGTAGTTGTAGTTATGGGGCATGTTGATCACGGAAAAACATCTTTACTTGACGCAATAAGAGAAACTCAGGTAACTGTAGGTGAACATGGTGGAATTACTCAACATATAGGTGCATCCCAAGTTGAAATAAATAATAAAAAAATAACTTTTTTAGATACTCCAGGACATGAAGCATTTACTGCGATGAGACTTAGAGGAGCTAAAGTAACGGATATTGCTATTTTGGTTGTTGCAGCAGATGATGGAGTTATGCCACAAACGGCTGAAGCAATAAATCATGCTAAAGCTGCTGATGTACCTATAATAGTTGCAATAAATAAGATTGATAAACCAGGTGCAAACCCAGAAAAAGTAAAACAAGAGTTGACTGAGTATGGGCTTGTATCTGAAGAATGGGGTGGAGAAACAATTTGTGTGCCTGTTTCTGCTATAACTAGAGAAGGAATTGATACATTACTTGAGATGGTGTTACTTGTTGCAGAGATGAAAGAATTTAAGGCGGCATATGATACAAGAGCAAAAGGAACTGTTATTGAGGCTAGACTCGATAAAAGTCGTGGAATTGTTGCTACATTACTTGTTGCTAATGGTACACTTAGAGTAGGTGACCCGATTCTTGCAGGTAAGACATGTGGAAAAGTAAAAGCAATGCTGAATTCAGAAAGAGAGAAAATCAAATATGCTTCACCTTCTATGCCAGTTGAAATACTAGGCTTTAATAGTGTACCCGAAGCCGGAGATACTTTTTATGTAACAAAAGACGATAAACAAGCAAAATATTATGCAGAAAAGGCAGCAGTAGAATCAAGGGAAAAACGTATAGTGGGAGCACATAAAAATGTATCACTTGATGCTCTATTTGACCAAATTAAAACAGGGGAAATACAAAAACTTAATGTAATTATAAAAGCTGACGTTCAAGGTTCAGTTGAAGCCATAAGACAAAGTTTACAAAAACTATCAAATGCAGATGTTATTGTAACAGTAATTCATGGTGGAGCAGGAGCTGTAACAGAGTCAGATGTTATGCTAGCTGCTGCATCTAGTGCTATAGTAATAGCATTTAATGTTGTACCACAAGCAGGAGTTAGAAAGTTTGCCGAAGAAAATTTGGTAGATTTAAGACAATATAGGGTTATATACAATGTTATAGAGGACGTAGAAGCCGCTATGAAGGGAATGCTTGCACCAGAATTCAAAGAAAAGGTTATCGGTCAAGTAGAAGTAAGAGATACATTTAAAGTAACTAATGTAGGAATGGTAGCAGGTGGATTTGTTAGAGACGGATATATAACAAGAAATGCAACTATAAGAGTAGTAAGAGAAGGAATAATCATATTTGAAGGAGCAATAAGCTCGCTAAAAAGATTTAAAGATGATGTAAAAGAAGTAAAAACAGGATTCGAATGTGGTGTCCTAATCGAAAAATTCAGCGACATAAAAGCAGGAGATTCTATAGAGGCGTATATTATGGAAGAAATAAAGCGAAGCTAGTAATTAATAAATATTAAAATAATGTGACCCCACCTAACCTCCCCTTGGCAGGGGAGGGATGAAAAAGGTCCTCCCTCTGCGAAGGGGGAGTTAGAGGGGGCCACAGGATAAGGAGTGAATGAACATGAGAACGAATACACGAATTACACGAATTAACCAAGAAATGAAGAGGGAACTTTCTAATATAATAGATAACGAATTAAATGATCCAAGAATAAAAGAGGCAATGACGAGTGTTACAAATGTTGAGACAACTCCTGATCTAAAACAATGTAAAGTTTATGTAAGTATCTTGGGGAATGACGAAGTAAAAAAAGACATATTAAAGGGTCTGAAAAGCGCAGCAGGCTTTATACGAAAACAAATAGCAGCTAGGATAAACTTAAGAGTTACCCCAGAATTTTCTTTTAAAATAGATGATTCTATAGAACACTCAATCCACATGGGGGAATTATTTAAGAAGATTAAAGAATAGAAAGGAACTTAATATGAATATAGATTTTACAGGCATAAAGGAAATATTAAATTATAACAAAATACTAATATCGGGGCACAAAAATCCAGATGGGGACAGTGTAGGAGCTTGTTTAGCTCTTGCCCTGATACTTAAAAAACTTGGAAAAACACCTGATATATACATAAAAGAGATTCCTGAACAATATAAAATTTTGAGTGGTACAGAAATGTACAAAAATGTGGTAGATGAGCATTATGATTTGTTTATTGCTCTTGATTCAGGAGATGAAGATAGGCTTGAAGAAGTAAGCAAACAATTTAAAAGTGCAGATATGACTTGTAATATTGATCATCACATATCAAATACCAAGTATGCTATGAAAAACTATGCTGGAGAAGCATCATCAACAGGTGAAATAATATTTCACGTTGCAAGAGAATTAGGTGTAGAGATTGACAAAGATATTGCATCGGCAATTTTTTTAGCAATAATAAGTGACACAGGATTATACCAATACAATAATACAAAAAGTGAAACCTATGAAGTTGTGGCTGAGTTAATGAAAAAAGATATAGACTCAGGTAAAATAATAAGAGAACTATTTTTTGAACGCACATATGAACAGACGAAACTGTTAGGTAGAGCATTGAATAATATGGAACTTTTATTTGATAAACAAGTAGTATACACAACAATATCATTTAAAGAGTTAAAAGAATTAAATGCAAAGACCAATGAAACGAGTGGAATAATAAACACTATAATGCAGACTAGAGGTGCAAAAATAGCTGTATTTATGTATGAACCAGCACCTAATAATATTAAGGTAAGCTTTAGATCGGTAGAGCCCTACAATGTATGTGAATTAGCTCAAAAACTAGAGGGTGGAGGGCATGTGCTTGCTGCCGGTGCTATGACAAAAGGGAAGATGGAAGAAATACGTCCAATGATTTTGAAATTGGTTGCGGAGATGTTTAATTAGTCTAAAATATAAAAACACAAAAAGATAAGGGTTTGAAACTGATAAAATCCTTATTTTTTTGTGTTTTTTATATACTAGGAAAGTCCTCCCCGTACGTCATCCTGAGGAGCATTCTTTTTGCGACGTGAGGAGCTGTTTTTGAGTACTTGAGTGAAAAATCAGTTAAAAAATTAAGCAAAAAGTGACAAATTTGGCTAAAAGCCTTGTCAAATTTGAAAAAAAGTTTATAATGATAAATAGGGTTAAGAGATGAAGAATAGTGTGGGGACTCGTAAGCTAAATCTAAGGGGACAGATGTAAGGCATTTGTTTGTTTAGGTTGCGCTGAAGATGCGTGGAACTGCACGATTTTTGCTGCAAGTTTGGAGGTAGTGGCATGAGTAAAAAGACATTAAGTAAGCTAATGATATAGTATATAGTTTTGTTGGTGATTGCAATTATAATTATGAAGTGGTATGCAGTCATACTGCTATTGCCAGTTGGATGGTATATACTGGTTGAAAACTTTAAGTTTACTAGAAGTAAATATAAATTAGAAGCAGTGGCGACACTTTTTGGAACTTTATTTGATATCGGTAAATATGGAGAGTATTTAACATTTGTAGAGCTTGAAAAACTTGAAGGTACATACAAAATAGTAGCAAATACCTATGTACCTAAGGATAATGGAGAGGATTCGGAAATAGATTTGGTTCTGATTCATGAAAAAGGGATATTTGTTATAGAGTCCAAAAATTATAGTGGATGGATATACGGAAGTGATGCACAAGAAAAGTGGACAGCTACGTATAACAAATATGCAAAGACACAATTTTATAACCCAGTTTGGCAAAATGCAACGCATATAAAATGGTTAGAAAAGTGTCTAGAAATAGGTAGTGATTCGGTGTATTCCCTAATTGTATTTAGTGAACGATGTAACTTAAAAAAACTTAAGGTGACAAAAACAAACACATTGGCACTCAAAAGAGAAAATCTTTTGGGAACTTTAAAGGCTATTATAGGTAAAAACCAAACGATATATGATAAAAATCAAATAGACAAGATGTACTATGCTTTAAAAAGATGTACATATAAAACAGAAGAGGAGAAGCAACAGCACATAGATGACGTTAAGTTGCATACGGCAAGTCACGGAAAGATAATAACGACGAGTCAAGCTTCAAAAGAATTGTCAGAAAAGGTAGAGAAAGTAGAACCATCATACATCGCCTTAGCAAAATTATACGTAAAATATAAAGACGAACATGCAGTAGCCAAAGAAAGGGGACTCACTCTGATGACGGTGCAAGATCATATTGTACAAGCATATCATAGTGGATTTGACTTTGGAGACTTGCAGCTTATAACGGAAGAACATGAGAAACTGATCAAAAATGAGATAGAAAAAGTAGGTACAGGCAGTTCGTGTGCCATGAAAATCCACACA
>DMOI01000027.1 GCA_003452395.1 Clostridiales bacterium | reverse complement strand
GAGGGTTCACTCTACTTGAACTGACATTTAAGTATATAGAAAAGAAATTTACAGAAATGGGTAAGGAATTCAGACCAAACGCACTAAATTTTAAAAATGATGATGGCAAATATAACTTTGCAGCATTTCTGTTTTCTGATCAGAATACGTATGACATCAAATGCGCGACATACGAGGGACTGAACAAAATAGTGTTTAGAGATAGAGAAATATGTGACGGTAGTTTGGTTGTAACTTGCTTTGTGAATATAGATTGATTAAATCAGTAGAACTGAAAGATTTTAATGTTGTACCTGATTTGGTTAATACACTGTCTAAGGTGATTTGAGGTGATTTGACATGAGTAATACTTTTTATGATAGAATCAATTGTACGGATATAGACCTTGAAAATATATCTAATCAAATATGTGAGGAATATAAACTAGGTAAGCTAATTAGTAATGTGCTAATAGAGACAGGATATGGGGATTTTAACTACATATTAGAATCGCAGAAAGGCAAGATTGTTGTTAAAATACTATCAAAAGATAGGATACAAGAATTTGCAGATAGATACATCAAAACCATGGAAATAACTATAGAAAGAGGGATAAATCACCCTAAGCTGTATAACTCTAAAAATGGGACGTTACATATGCTCAAGATTCATGAAAACGAGCTAAAGTTATGCGTAATGGAATACATAGATGGTCAAGACTTATACTCTGCAAACCAGAAGGCAACCATTCAAGATATACAGGAAATAGGAAGACAATTAGCTATTATTAATCAACTGGAAATAAAACCTGAATTTGTGTATGACTCATGGGCAATCATCAACTTTAAAAGGGAATACGAACTGAAGAAAAAGTATTTGAACGATAGTCAAGTAAGGCAGTTGGAAGAATTGTACGATAGTTTTCGTAAAATAGATATAGAGGCTTTGCCTCATTCTTTTGTACATGGAGATGTAATAAATACAAATGTAAATAAAGCCATCAGTTACGAACACGACATCGATATAGAAAACAAACGTGAAAGTAAGCGCAGAGTCATAGTGAAAGGGCTTAAAAATGAGACTGAAAAAAATGTAAATATAGTTCACCGAACATTAGCAATGCAAGACAGCACTATAGATGCGATACTAGACTGAAAAAGAGATATAGAGTCTAATAGTTAGTAAGATAGTTATAAAAAAATAGGTGAAGCATTGACAAATGTAAGAATATGGTATATAATGGCAAATGTCCTGAGTTTTGCAATAAGAAGAGATAGAAAATGCCCGTAAACTTATATAAAATAAGGCTTCGGGCGTTTTTGTTTTTGTCAGAAAGTTGTTGTGCAATTTAACCTTTTTTAACCTCTCCTAAAAAATTTTTTATATCAGAAAGGGTCATCATTTTCTTACTAAAATCAATATTAAGTTTTTCACCTATAGTTTTTAGCACATCATCGTAATAATCGAATAAATAATAGTTTTGCTGTACGTGTGTACATTCAGATTTAGCAAGACTTTCAAGGATTTTCGAGATACTAAACTTATTATCAATCTTCATTTCTAAGATTCTTGCAATAACAAGAGCCACATAGCAGGTAAGAAAGTGAGCTTCTATATGATCTTCACGAGAAACATAAACAGGGCGGGCTTTGAGGTCACTCTTAGTCACACGGAAAGACTCTTCTATCTTCCATAAACCACGATACATATCAATGATGCGGCTATCGGTTTCCGTATACTCGCTAGTAACGATCACATAGTATCCGTCAAGAGCTTCATCTTCCTTGATTTTATCCTCATCTAAAGCCAAAGTTTTTGCAGGAGTTAAAATTTCGCCAGTATCCTTATCAAAATCAATATTTCTAACATAGCCAGCAGCACCATAAGAAGTAGCACGAGTGTATTTCCCTGGATTATTGATCAAATCTTGAGCCTTAGCGATAGCAGCGGCACGTTCAGCCTTGGCACGAACAGCATACTTCTGACTATAAAAAACAACCTGCTTCTCATCAACAGCAACTTTCATTTTCTTACCATTTGTACCACTGACTTGAATCGTTCTAGGATAAAGTCTAGACTTGTGTTTGTACTCATCGCCAAGCCACTTATAGTCGTAATCATCAAGAACAAATTCTTTTAACTCACGATTAGCCCCACGAACAGACATACTAAATACATAACCATCGCCAGCAGAAAGAGTGTAATAGATATTATCACCAGTCGTCATACCTTTGTCAGCAACGACGACAACCTTACCAAGGTCATAATCATGTTTAATACGAGAAAGATTAGGACGATAAGTCAAGCAATCATTCGTATTGCCAGGGAAAAGTTGATATGTAATAGGTAAACCGTTATTATCCATAAACAACCCCATTTGAACAATCGGATTAGGACGATGCTCTTTACAAACGCCTTTCTTTCTGAAATCATCAGTTTTATCGGACTCAAAATAATAATTAGTAACATCATAATAAACCAGAGAAGTATCACGACCATAAAGCTCTTTGATACGACTATTAATCCAAAGTTGAAGAGTTTCTTTGTGTTTATTAAAGAGCGAAAGAGAACGATATACATTATCAAGAGAAAAATCAGAATTCTCAAAAAATCTATCCTTACACTCAAAAGTCTTTTTCTTAGAAGCAGGGGCAAGTAAACGAGAAAACACAAGAAGCTTCAAGATAGCGTTCGCATCATATTCTTCGTTAGAATGACGTTGTCTATTAATAAGGAACGTATGAATGCCAAGCTCATGATAAAGTTTAGATAAGGCAGCATAGCCAAAGTTTTTACGATCTTTATTATTAAGTGTAAGTTGGTCTGAAGGATTTATATTAAAAGAATAAGGAAGTTTTTTTAATTTTTTTTCTTGATTCATTTTTTTGATTTCTTCGGTAAAATGAGCAATAGGATCATCAAATTGTTTTTTTAGGTCTTCAAGGTAGCCAAGGGATTGTATAGTAACACCCTTTACGGACTTAGTGACTTTGTCTCTATAACCATCTGCTATACTCAAATAAGTTCTCCCATTCTTATATTTACTAATTTTAAGATACATAAAAACCCAACCTTTCCAATGTATTTATATATTTAGTATAGCATATTATGTAATATTATGCAACGAGAATTAGACAAAAAATAAAATTTTTTGCATCAAAAAAGCCTTGACTTACAAGGCTTACGAAAGATGAATTTATAAATTCAACTGCAAAACTGTGGGATGAAGGGGATTGCAAGGCCTGGTTTGAACAAAGATAAAAAAAGTTTTTAAATAAAAGTTTTCAAATTAATTGTCAACTGTCGATAAAATAATAAAAATGTATTGACAAATATAATAAAAAAATGTTAATATATAGGAAATCAATGATTCAGATTAGTAAATATAAGAATGTTATCAAGCGAGTCGGTAGATGGTGTGAGACCGGTATAAAATATTATATTGAATGGACTGATGAGATGTTAGGCGAACTCATTTAGTGAGAGTAGCTGATAGACCGTGGACCTTACGTTACAGGGGTGGGATATAGGTTGATAACTGTATCTGAACAAAGACAATTTTGAAATTTTGTTATGATTCATAAATTGTGCAATTGGGTGGCACCACGAAAAACTCGTCCCATACTATAGTTTAGTATGAGCGGGTTTTTTTGTTGCAAAAAAAAGGAGATGGGAATATGGGAAAAACGAAAGTATGTATAATAAGGGGCAGTATTAATAGAAGAGTTGGGTCGGCGATGTGGAGTTGGCGGGCTTAGTCACAAAATAGAAATTTGAGCTTATAAAAAATAAAAAAGAGAGGGATATAGAGATGAATGATAAAAAAGTAATATTAACAGGAGACAGACCAACAGGGAAGTTACACTTAGGACATTACGTCGGTACTTTAAAAAATAGAGTTGTACTACAAAATACAGGAGAATACACCCCATATATCATGGTTGCTGATTTACAAGCTCTAACGGATAATGCGAATAACCCCCAAAAGATTAGAGATAGTCTGATTGAGGTTACGCTTGACTACCTAGCAGTAGGTATTGAACCAACGAAATCTACTATATTTTTGCAATCACAAATACCAGAACTTGCCGAATTAACGATGTATTATATGAATCTGGTGACAGTTGCGAGGTTACAAAGAAACCCAACAGTCAAAGCTGAAATTAAGCAAAAGAGTTTTGAAAAAAGCCTGCCGGTGGGATTTTTTACTTATCCAATTAGCCAAGCTGCAGATATAACTGCCTTCAATGCAAAGTATGTTCCGGTTGGAGAGGATCAGCTACCGATGATCGAGCAAACTAGGGAGATTGTACGTACCTTCAACAGCCTATACGGAGAAACACTGGTAGAGCCAGAGGCCGTGCTGCCAGATAGTGAAATTTGCAAGCGACTGCCAGGAATAGACGGTAAGGAAAAAATGAGTAAGTCCCTAGGAAATGGAATTTATCTGTCGGATGATGCAGATACGGTTACTCAAAAGGTGATGAGCATGTTTACGGACCCAAATCACATCAAAGTCGAAGACCCGGGTAACGTGGAAGACAATACAGTGTTTACCTATCTTGATGCTTTCTGCTCGGATAAAGTTGTGCTAGATGAAATGAAGACACATTATACGCGAGGCGGGCTAGGGGACATGAAAGTGAAGCGATGCCTAAATGATATACTACAAGCTGAATTAGAACCAATTAGAAAAAGAAGAGCGGAGTATGAGAAAAACCTTGCTGAGGTTTATAAAATTTTGCTAGAAGGAAGTTTAAGAGCTAAAAGCGTAGCAGCTGATACGTTAAGCAAGGTTAGAAAAGCAATAGGTATTGAGTATTTTGATCAAAATATGGGAAGTTCCCAGGGAGGGAGATATGTATGAACCTATTTTGATGCAGATCAGGTGATCAAAACCTCTCAGAAATGAAGGATTTCATGAGCAGACAATGCTTTGGTGTTGCGATGAAGACGAAATTCGATGTAACATATGAGGATGTTGCTAGTCATTTGTTTGATGATGAAAACTCAATTCTAACATTTGTACTTGATGATCAGAGCAACGTAAATGGGTTTGCAATATCTGTTGCACTTGAGGGGTGACAGTGGGGACGGTCCTAAAATGTCAATATTTGAGTAAATAAGCAAGATATGACAAAAAAGGACCGTCCATAAGTGTCATTCTATGAAATTTAAAAAATAGGGGGAATTAATTATGATATCATATAATGAAGGAAATAAGAAGTTTAATTTTAGAGTAGGAGCCATAATTTTAAATGGAGATAAAATACTTATACACAGAAAAGAGCAATTTGAATTCTGGCTATTACCTGGTGGAAGAGTCGAAATGGCAGAAGGTACACTTGACGCTATTTGCAGAGAGATGAAAGAAGAGTTAGGTCTTAATTTATGTAAAAGAAGATTATGTGTAGTTAGTGAAAACTTTTTTAAGTTAGGCGAAACTGTATATCACGAATTGGGCTTTAATTACATTGCAATGGTAGATGGAAAACCAGACATATTAGATAAAGTAGGTGAGTTTCATGGAGAAGAGGGAAAGGAGTTTGTTTTTAAATGGCAGAAAATAGAAGATCTCGATAAGATAGATTTTAGGCCTAAATTTATGATTAAATTCTTGCAAAATGTTCCGGAGAATCCAGTCCATATCATAGAAAATGAGCTAATCAATAGTATAGCAAATGGGGTCACGCTTGACAAATAGACAAATCAAAAAGCTACTGAATCAAGAAACTTGATTCAGTAGCTTTTACGTTATGCCAAAGGCAGCAAGCGAACCAGCACGAGTTTAACCACTCCAGATTCTGAGCCTATATTCCTGGAAAATTAGGAAAACTATTCCATAATTCAAAACAGGCATGGGATTAGAAATCGCCACATGGAATTATTTATCATTTCACACACTGGACTATAGACTTTTTCATTACGATGTTATTATAGCGTAGGATGAGATGGAGTGCAAGGCCTGAGGTGAAGAAAATTGAAATTACTTTAAATTTGATGCAAAAGCTATAAAAATAATATTAAAGTATATTCCGAAAACATATTGACAACAGAAAGCTTTTGGAATATAATCCAAATATATTAGGAGGCGATGATATGATAAGAAGAGATCAATACTTGAATAAACTGATTAGCTTTAAAGACAGAGATCTAATAAAAATAGTAACCGGAATTAGAAGATGTGGAAAATCTACATTACTTGAATTATTTAGGGAGTATTTACTTGATAACGGTGTAGATGAAGGACAAATTATTGCAATTAATTTTGAAAATGTAGAGTATAACCATTTGCTTGATTTTATGGAATTGCATAAGTATGTGAAAGAAAGAGTGCAAAAAGGAAAGAAAAATTATTTGTTTTTTGACGAGATTCAAAATGTTCCAAGCTTTGAGAAGGCGATCAATAGTTTACATTTGGACAAAAATATAGATATATATTTAACGGGATCAAATGCATATATGCTTTCAGGAGAATTAGCAACACTATTATCCGGAAGATATGTAGAAATAGAGATGCTGCCATTGTCGTTTGACGAATATATTTCTGCTGTGGGAATAGAGGGAAACCTGGAAACAAAGTACAAGGAATATCTTGAATTTGGTGCATTTCCATACATACTTGAACTAGATAAAGATGAGGATGCGATTAGAGATTATTTAACTGGGATATTTAATACGATCATATTGAAAGATGTTGTGGTAAGAAAAAAAGTAAGTGACCCACTTATGCTTGAAAGCGTAGTGAAATTTATGTTTGGCAATATAGGAAATGCATGTTCAATGAAAAAGATAAGCGATACGATGACATCGGATGGAAGAAAAATAACAAGCAAAACAGTGGAGACATATATATCAGGTTTGGTAGATAGTTTTATATTTTACAGAGCAAAAAGATATGATTTAAAGGGAAAACAACTATTAAAGACGAATGAGAAATATTATGCGGCAGATATTGGATTAAAGTATTTCGTTCAAGGAAGAAAGGGTGAAGATATTGGACACATACTTGAAAATGTGGTTTACCTAGAGCTGAGAAGGCGAGGAAATAAGGTTCACATAGGAAAAGTGGATCAATATGAGATTGATTTTATTGCTGAAGGTATAAAAGGTACAGAATACTATCAAGTAGCTGCCTCTGTCCGTGATAGAAGTACATTAGAAAGGGAACTAAACTCTTTGAGAAAAACAGGAGACGATTATCCTAAATATTTGATTACGATGGACAATGACCCACAGGTATCGCATGATGGGATTAGGCAAATCAATATTATAGACTTTTTACTAAAGAGATATTAGCTAAATTGTATGTGAGATTTCGTTTGATATGGACAATTTATATGAAAGATATTTATTAGAAAACCAAGATAAAAACTAAAAACTATAGGAGGAACATATGAAATTTTCATTATTAGATTTTGCTGTAATTAGAGAAGTCAGAAAAACAATGGCAAAGGCTCGTAAATTTTACATATTGGGGTGCGCTACTTTTATATTACTATGCATAACATTTTCTACTGCTGGCGGATTACTTTTGGCATTTAACTCTAATGTCCTTTGGGGTAGTTTAGTATTGATTTTTGGTATTGTCACTTTAATCCCTACTGCTATTTTAGGATTGCTAAAATATAACAATATGTTCACTAGTTCTTATATCAAGATTTACAACAAAATGTGCGAAAATCCACTTAATGAAAATTATTATGAGGGTGAAAAGATTAGTGAAGAGGAAGCAAATCGAATATTCATTGCAAAAGCGAAATTGAAGGGAACAACTTCTGGAACAAGTATCTCAAAAGAACAAAAACGGAAGGATATAATTATTGTGAGTATTTTTTTTATAGTTTTTGCTGCTCTTATAGTTGTTGGTATTATTTGGGGTATGGTTCCAGTCGTTATTTTCTTTATATTATTAACTGTAATTGTTATTCTATTTGCAAAATCGCAAAACAAGAAAGAAACAAGAGAGAAACTTGTATTTAAATTAAAATATGGAAAAAATGAACAAAATCCCTGCAATTATTATGGTTGCGATTTTGAATATATACCGAAACAGAATCTAGCTAATGTTGTTGATATTATTACAAATCATAAATACAATGGTGATATTCCACTTGAAGTGGAAAAAATCTCGAATTTGTTACAAGTTATTTTAGATAATGGATATATGGTTGGATTTGATTGGAAAAATGATAGTGCAGTTAGCGATATTGTCGGTAGATTCAATAGTTTAATAAATAATTTGGAATATGCAATTACTATTACAATAAATGATACTACAAATAATGATGATGAGCAAATAAAAAATAGACGTATTGATAACTTTTCAGTTCTTGAACATGATTTGAATGTTATCGCAGAGATTTTAAGAAAACAAGGTTATGAGTTAGTAAATCTAACAGTAGGTAGCGACTTCTTTGCTATCGCAATTATACCAAGTGAAAAGGTAAATAATTTCAAACAGCTAACAATTATCGAATCAGAGATATAATTTTAAAAGAATATTGGTGCTAAAATTTTTGTGTTTTGTATTCCTAGGCAAATGATTAGGAATGGGCTTTCCATTTGGCAATTTAAATTAATTTTAAAAACAAACAGCAAGACCAATTGGTCTTGCTGTTTTGCTATGCCGAAGGCGGGAATCGAACCCGCACGGGTTTAACCCCACTGGATTTTGAGGGTACCAGTATTTGGATGGAATTTTGGATGACTTTGAGTATGAAAACCAACCGAAATTGTAAAGCAGTTGATGTGGTAGAAGCCTTAATAATAAAGGGTTTGAGTAGGGTTGGAATATGATATAGCTATAATAAAAGCAGAAATTTTAGTAGGAGTGAAAAAATAAAATCCATGTCGATTTATTGGCTACTATTGGCTTTTTTAGACCAGCGTGATAATTTTGGGGCGATATTTTTAATTTGATATTGAATTTTGGTGATTTCAGCGTTATAATCTCTCGCCTAAAATTTTGGATAGGACGGGTGATTATTCATATGAATAAGAAGCAGCTGACGGTATAGAGGTGGATCAGGGAAGACCAGAAGAACTTATAATAAGGAACGTATCCAAGAAAAAATAATATATGCATGGAGTTGGTAACACATTCTAATAAAATAACACCCCACTTATTTACATTTTGCGACATTCATGCTATAATCACCATAGTAGTAAAATATTATACGAGGGGGAATCGCCATGAAGCTATTTACTTATTTGATTGTAGCAGAAGATATAATAAATAATGAAAAATTTTTTAAAAAGAACAATATTTCAGCTACTAAAGAAATACTCTGTAAAGAGAAAGCGTACGAGGGTCAAAGACGATTACCTAAAAAAAGAACCAGCAGGATAACTACCTATACATATGTAAACAATCCTAAAGTTTCATTTGTAAGATTTGAATATCCTAATATAGATGTGTATAGTGCTAGCGAGGAAATAATGGAAAAATATAAACATGCATACGTGATAATGGATACTATGTATGTAGATAAGCTTTTGGATCAAGTATTAGGAACCAACATTAATAAAAATAATAAAAAGGATAAAAATGACAAAAAGGATGCAGTAGTTGAGATAACTATAAAATGGGCAGACTTTAAAGGGATTGAAAAATACCCACAGCTTAAAGACGTTGAAGAGAAATTCAATATGCATTTAAGAACAAGTGGACATATAGGAAATCCAAACTTTATTCTACATGAAAAAATATACGGAAACAAGAAAATTGATAGGCGAACGCAAGTAATACATCATAATGGGCATAGCTTCGATAATCGTCAAGGCTATTTATCTTTGGTTGATATATCTAGACATAGAGCAATACATGGATATAAGCACCCAAGAAATAAAAATGCGGCTAAGGGTTGGGAAGAAGTTCATGGATATTACAGACCTAAAAAGATAGATGTAGATAACTGCTACAGTGGAGCTCTTGTATGTGATAGAAGCTGTAATAAGAACATTGAAAACTGTTCGAATTGTGGAGCTGTATTGTATATAGATAATCCAAATAAACTGCTAATGTTTATTAATAGTATATTAAACGGTACTAAGTACTATGAACTTGGAAAGCCTAATACCTATAAAGATATTATAGAACCAGGGCATATAGAAAAGAAACGAATAGAGAAAAGAAAAGAGAAAAGAAGAGAAATGAAAGAAAAGGAAAGGGCAAAAATGAAGAATCAAGATTAATAATTAAAAGCATAAAAATAGTCTAGATGTGTAGTAGCTACATATCTAGACTATTTTTATGCTTTTTCGACCAACTTACCACATCCTTTGGGAAATTTGGGTACTAGGAGATATAGAAATAAAAATTCTATAACAAATCTATAATCCAAAGGAGTCGATAAGACATGAAGAAAATTCAGAAAGCAAGTACAAACTCAATGTTTATCATTGAAAAGGAAGGTATCAAGCTGGGGGTAGATATTATATACAATCTAACAACAGATAGAGAAAAGTACAGGTTAATACTGATTAAGGAAGACGGCAGCAAGTCAGAACCAATGTTTATGACCAGAAATAAAATGGGAAGCGTTACCGAGTTAAAGACAATGGGAAATTGTTTTGACGGAAAATTTATAGATGAGGTGCGTCAGGAAATAGAAGGTAACTATAAAGATATACCTAGAAAATACGAATATACAGAAGCCTACGGATGGATTGGGCATATTGATGAAGAAACAGGTGAACTTGGCAAGGTGCGATTTAATGGTTCTAGTATAGGTGGAAGTAAAGGGTATAAGCTTATAGGAAATGAAGTACACCTTAAAAAACATGGCTTAAGCCAGCCTTTAATTGAGCTAATTAACAAAGTGGTAGAGAATAAACCAATAAATCAAATACTTGTAGCTGCAACACTAGCATCTGCGATAATAGGAGCACTTGACATTAAGAGCTTGATGATTAATATATTTGGCATGTCATCAAGAGGGAAAACATCAATAATGAAGTTATGTGCATCAATATGGAGTTCTAAAAACCATAATGGAATATTTACATCATGGTACAATACGGATAATGCGCTGGTTAGGGTACTGGATGGCAATAATGGCGTAACTGTTTTTATTGATGACTCTAGCAAGGGGGAAAGAAAAGATTACACGAATGTAGTATACCAACTGGAAAATGGCACATCTAAGGGCAGATTAAATAAGCTATACAAAATAGATACACAAGCAAAGTGGGCAACAATGATATTCAGTTCATCAGAACTCAGCCTATATGCAAAGTGTGATAAAGATAAGAAAGGTTTACTAAGACGTCTGCTAGAAATAGAGATACGAAATGGTAATGACTTGCTTGATAATGCAGACATGGCAGAAACAATAAAAGATGTGACAAACAATAATTATGGGAACATAGGTATGCAGTTTGTAAATGCAATCATGGAAAATGGGTTACATGACAATGAATTTGAGCAGTTGAGAGTGCTTTATAATGAAGAAAGAAGAAATCTACAGTCCAAAATAGGCGGGGACGGCATCTACCAAGGCATGGCTGAAAAACTTGCTACTATAATGCTTGCAGCCAAGCTCACTGAAAAATTTGGATTAGGCATAGAATTCAACACTAATGTAATAGAATTAACTCTATTAAAACTAATGAAGGAGAATTCAGTAAAACTTCTAGACTCTGAACAAAAAAAGCCAACCATTAATGAAGCATACATAGAGATTTGCAGCTATGCTAAGAGGAGTTGCTCTAAATATGATAGGGTGGACAGGCATAATATACCAGTAGCAGAATTCACAGAATTGGCAAAATATATGAACTATGAAGCAATGGAGCTGAAACTTGAATTATCAAATATAGGTGCTGCAAGATTTGGTGTAAATGGCAGTGGATATAGCAAAGATGGCAATGTGGAGTGGGATAATACACTAAACGTTAGCAAAGTAGAAGGAGAAAAGTCACAGTCAAAAAAGGTAATAAGCATATTTAAAAATATTATCATAGAGGGGGTTGATTTAGATGCCTAATGGGATACTAACACTTTGGGGATATTTTGGCAGCAAGGCAAAACTTGCTGAACGCATAGCAGATTGGTTGCCATATAAGGAAATAACAACATTCGTTGATGCTTTTACTGGCTCATGTGCTATAACTCTAAACAAACCAAGTCATAAACACCAAATATGTAACGACCTAAATATAAAAATATTTTTAGTGATAAGGGCATTAAGTGAAAAAGAAACAGCAAATGAATTTATTGCTAGAGCCTTTAAAACTAAGTACAGCAAAGAATGCTTTGACAAAGCAGTAGACGAGTGGAGAAAATACGATAAGCAATTAAAGCAGTTTATTTCTGAAATGTTAAAGCTAACGGAATATACACCTGAAGCATTTGAGTATGCAAACAACAAATGGAAAACTATAATACCAGAAGATAAAGAAATAGAAATGGCGGTATATGCACTAGTAATATTCAGACAAAGTTTTAACGGACTAGGTAAAGATTGGAAAGGAATAAAGGATGGGGATGAAGGTGTAGCATATGAAAACAGACTGTGTAACTTACGTGACATAGCAGAAAAGCTAGAAGGTACGGAAGTTTACAATGTCAATGCCATAATGCTAATAAATAAGTTTAAGGATAGGGCAGATGTAGCATTTTATAATGACAGCCCATACGAGTTTAAGACAAGGGGTAAGAAACAATCAAAGTCAAAACACGATTATGAGATTGAAATGCCGGACGAATTGCAGTTAAAGTACATAGATGCCATAAAAGATGCTAAAGAAAAAATAGTTTTGTCAGGTTTTAAGCGTAATGGTACAAGTATATATGACGTATTAGTGGAAGAATGGGGTTGGAAGTGTATAGCGTTTGCCGAGACAAAAAAGAGTGCGGCAGTCACAAAGTCGGGAGAGGCTAAACCAGTCGATGTTGAATATGTTTGGTATAACTACTGATTACCTAATTACCTGATTACCTCGGGAAAACACCAAAAAAGCGCTGAAAGTAAAATATATTACACAAAAAGATACTTATACCTGAAAAGGGTTATGAGTATCTTTTTCTGCAGCAAAGTATACTTTAATAGATTTAATACAGCAATATAAGTGATATACAAGCAATAGTGTCCATCCAGAAAAATAACATCAATTGAAATTACTGTTATAAGAGGTAAATCTGGAAGGGGGAATATTTATTTTGATAAGAGTAAAAGCTTATGGCTACCGTAGGGTTTCAACAAAGAACCAGTCTAAAGATGGGTATAGTTTAGACGAACAGTCAGACCAAATAGAGAGGTATTGTAAAGAAAACAACCTGAATCTAGTTGGAATTTTTACTGACGCAGCTAAATCAGGAGCAACAGTTGATGAAGAAGAGATGACCGTTTCCAGAGATGGGCTGCAAGATATGCTTGCAAACATAAAGGAGAATGATGTAGGGCTTATCGTAGTGTTGAATACGTCTAGGCTTTGGCGTTCAGATTCAGCAAGATACTTGATACATAAGAGTTTGAAAAAGCTTAAAGCTGATGTAAAGTCCATAGATCAGCCGCAGTATTCGATATACGAGAAAGATCCTAATAATGCACTTATAAATGGCATGTTGGAACTCCTTGACTACCATCAGAGAGGCGAGATAACAGCAAAGTTAAGTAGAGGTAGACATAAGAAAGCGAGTTTAGGCGGTTATTCAGGAGGTGGAGCTCCTATAGGTTATAAAGCTAGTAGAGGTAGTAAAGTACTAGAAGTGGACGCGGATAAGGCTTTGACGGTTCAGAGGGTATTTGAAATCAGGCAGTTATGCCCAGAACAAACTTTACAAATGATAGCTAATGTCCTTAACGATGAAGGTCATACAACTAAGAACGGTAATAGTTTTAAACCAATGCAGATAAAGCGAATACTCGACAGGAAGGAACTGTATGCGGGCGTATATACATATTCAGGTGTAGAAGCGAATGGATTGCACGCAGCAATAATATAAAACAAGGGAGATGTTTAGATTATGGAAAAAGAACAAAGATTAGTTGCGTTTAATACAATTAATGAGATCCGAGAGCCAGTATGGGATTACTTGGAGCCAAGACTCATACAGAGGATAACAAATAAAATAAGAGGAAACAAGAGAAGATACAAATATAGGATAAACTGGGTGATTGTTAATGGAAACCCTGGAACTGAAATAATTACTTGCATATTAGTAGAGATGAATGAGTATGGACAGAAACTAACCGAGGGGAAATATGTCGGGAAAATATTTATATACAATGTGGCAGATCCAGAGCTTAGTATATGGGAAAAATCTATAGAAATAAAGCGGAACTGGCAGGGTTTTTTGTATAGAGCAGATAAAGAATAAAACAATACAACAGTAGCTGCCTCAATACGAGGTGGCTATTTATTTGTACTCAATTTGATGGTTGTTAGTATTTTGTCAGCAATACGGTAATGAAGCAATCAATTTGGATTTAATGATGAAGGTTTGTAAGCAAAACGAAAGCGTCATAAAAATAATTCAAGCGGTTTGTAGAGTTAAGGATGGTTTTGATAACGAAAATAAAGGATAAGGACGACAAAAAAGAAGAATGGTAAGCATAGTGAAATCCCTCCCCCTACATCCTACAACTCACATTTTAACCAAAATTGCATCCAAGTCGGGAATGTATATTAGCAGCCAAAAAGTATAATGTAAAAATGGAGGCAGAAGAGGCTACACAAGAAATAGCTGTACTCAAAGGGATCAATCTATATCAGAAGAAGTTATCATAAAGAATACCAACAAAACCTACCAACAAAACCTACCAACAAAATAATTTGACTTTTGAAATCGAAGTTGATAATACAAGAAAAATATGGTATACTTACATAAAATAAAAGTGAAACAATAGTCAGTATTATACAAGGAGATGCGATACATGTCAAAAGTAGCGGTAGTAACAGGCGGAAGCAGAGGGATAGGAGCGGCAATTTGTGTTGAACTTGCTAAAGATACAAGACCTAACATGTGGGAAATATCGGTAGCAGGACATATGCAAACGGGTGAAGACAGCCTACAAGGAGTATATAGAGAAGTAAATGAAGAAATTTGAATAGACTTTAGCAAGGATGAGCTAGAATTCCTATTTTGTTGGGAGGACGAGTCAATAACACATTAAATAAAGAGTTTAATACAATGAACGGAATAAGAGAGATAGTATTGAATGACCTAGAGCCAAGAATTATTAAAAAAATAATAGATAAATATCAAATATAAATAATATTAGCATAATATTAGGAGAAAAAAAGAAAAACACAAGAAAGTTGACAAAATTTGTAAAAAGATGTATAATGTATATATAACAAAAGATGGAGGTGTGTTTGTATGATAAAAGAACAAAAAGATAAAACAAAAGAAGAACAAAGAACGGGCCCAATTAAGGAATTTATTAGAAAGGTGGGCGATAAAGCAGAAGTCCTTTGGCAAAAATTAATGAAAGATGTTGAAGAAGGGAATGCACGAGGACAAGTAATTTCTTTACTAGCGGGATTGACTGGGTTTGCAGGAATGGCTCTAGGAGTGATTAAGGGAGCGGAGATAGGAGGGATTACAGGAGCAACTGTGGGGGGGATAGGAGTACCACTGGTACTAATGACACCCGCTATTGTGAAATTTGTAATAGATGAAATAAAAAAGGAAAAAGTAGAGTTGAACGAAGCAAAAATGAGAGAGGAAAAGGAGTTGCTATTAAAAAAAGATTTATCAAATGAAAGAGTCCAGAGTTTAACTGATGAAAACGAGATAAAGGATTTAATGAATGAGAGGGAAATAATAGCGGATATGTTTAACACAGATTATGAGTACTTATTAAGTGAGAAAGGTCTAAAAAGGTATAGCGAAATAGCTAAAGGTATTGAGGAAAAATACGGTGTAAATTTAAAAAGCGGCAATTTTAATAAAGCAGAACCGGCTAGCCAATTTATTGGTGGGATGTCTATGTTAAAAGATAGAGGTTATGGAGCTTTGGGGAAAAACATTGATATTAAGGAATTTTTAGAAGGAGCATTGGTGGAGCAAAAAGAAGAAGATTCTAAAGGGTCTCATCTAAAGGGCTCTTGCAATGAATCTGAAATAGAATACCAATTTCCAGATGCAGGTGAAAGTATATTAATAGATCCGAATGGCGGAAAAGTTGTTATTTTGCAAAAAAGGCATGATGCGAATAGGGAAATAACTTTAAATTTTGAAACGGATAATTTTAGTTGGCCAGTGAGTACAGGGGCAACGTTGAAAGCGATACGCACACAAGAAACGAAGAGTTTATATCATTATCCTACTCAAAGTCAACAAAAAAATATTTTTTCGACAGTAATTACTTCTGATGGAACACAAGAAAAAAGTAGCATGCTTTATAATAAATATGGTATAGTAATAAAAGAAACAACAGATTCTTTAAATAAAAATGAAGATGGAACCCAAACAATACAAGGTTGGACAAAAGATCATGCAACAGGAGCTGAAACATCGAGAACAGTAGGAATTGATGAGGCGGGAAATATACATGTGGAAGGGTCACATATTAGGCGTAAAGGTGCAGTAAGAAAATCATGGGAGATGGACTTCGATAACAACGAAGATATAGCTGACGCGATACAAAAGGATACAATAGGGTGGATAGAAGAAGAAACAGCTACACATCCAGTAATGGATATAATAGAGAACAATATGCCACCTTTGGTCAGCGAAGCCGAAAAGATGGAGGATGCAGAGAAAGCGAGTATAGAAAGAGAAATTTCAAGAAGAAAGATTGAAAAAGAAGTGGAGAAAAAGTTTAGAGAGCTTAATCTGGATGACAGTTTTCATGATTGGACTTGTTTGTAGGTGGATTATCTGAATATATGACAAATCATAGAAAAAATTATATAAGATAAGCAGCGATAAAATGTTTAGTGTATACTTCTTAAAGATACTTGAAAATGCAGCATGGACGAAGATGTAGACGTACTAATGGATAAGATTTACAAGTTGTAAAAATTAGTAGCAAGTAAACAACGTGAATTCACTCGTAAATGTTAAATATACAGTTAATTTTATTATTTTTGTTGATGATGATGGGGAAATGATAAGATGTGGTTTATTTGGGAGTAGATATTGGTTAGATAGTATCCAAGGTTTACGAGATGGGTCTAAAAGCTAATGAAAATGAGTTTTGGTATTAGGATATGGAAAGGAATTAGATGGGGTTTAAAACAAGCCGTAGAGAGAAAGGTCGAAAATTGGTAGGAAAATAGATAAAGCAGGTACCACCAAGCATAGGGTGGTACCTGCTTTTTTAATACCAGTAACCAATAACTCAACCCAAAAATCAAATATAATTGAAGTTAAATATAAAAACGAAAGGGTGGGATTTAGTATGTGCGTTGAAGGTAAAGATGAAGAAACGAAAAATGAAAATGGCAAACAAGATTGGGCAGAGCAGCTACTAAAGAGTCAAATACCAAGCGTTGACGGACGGGGTATTACTGACAGGGTTATATCTCAGGAAGCAATAGATATAATCCAAAACATGCAAATAACTTGGTCATACTTATTTGATACTATCCGTATTAGGACAAAACTGTTGGGAAACTACAGGGTGGTATTAGAGTCAAACGAAGTACCAATGACTGTAGTGGTAGCTACTTTAAATGAAAATTCGGAGTTCATAATCAGAAGATTAGATATGGATGATGATGAAAAATATGGCGTTTGGTTTATCAGTGATAAATTCAAAATGGGGTTGAACTTAAAGAGCCAGAATATCGATGAAAAATACAAATCATCCACTTGTACTGTTGAGTGTACAATAAATAATACTCGCTACATTGATGATATGAATAAATACAAGGAAATATTTTTGATAACACACAGTAGTTAAAGAAAAATCAGTTTGTAAGCTAAAGATAATCGTCATAACCTGACGGTTATTTTTTTACGATTGAGATTTATAAATGCTACTTATAAAAAGAATATGGTCTACGTAGTCGAGTAGCATGGAGTGAAAACTAATAGAAGCGATATATAAAAATCCTGAACATTTAACGCTTTGCAGCATTTTATGAAATATATGTTTGGAAGTAATCAGATAATTAAAGTTAAGGAATTGTACATGCTCATATGAAAAAACTAGATATGCATTAGCGATTTTTCGATGATGGCATTGGGTGTAAAGGAATAATAAAAAATATTTTAGATTGATTTTGAACGTGGAGTTACAAAATAACGTGGGTTTGAAGGTAAAATATAATGAAGCGGGGATACATAAAAAATAACGACAACGATATTCAGGCAATAGGCGAAATGCAAAAACACAGTAAGTGAGGGAGGAACATAATCACTCACTCCCCCTTACTTGAAAACCAGCGTACGGATGAATATATACTATATTAGTCGGTAATATATTGAAAAAATCCAGAGAAGGAGTACTGTACATCAATCACTAACAAAGAGAGCATTCGTATGAATGACTCTTTTTGTATATTATAAAGTAAGGGAGGGCTAACGATGCCAAAAGATATAAACAGCAGGGAGCAAAAGAAGCAACACGTAAATAAAAACTTGGAAGAAGCAGTTAAGTTTATGAGGGAACAAATGCCACTTGTAGATGGACTTAACACTGTGGAGCCAGTACTACCAAGGTTAATACTAGACAAGATAAAAGAAATGACTATAGTTTGGTCGTATCTCTGGAGTGACATTTGTATAAAGACAAAGCTACTAGGCAACTACAAGATAATACTACAAGTCAAAGAAACCATCATAGCGGAAGCAAACGTCACATTATCTGAAACCTCAACAGTGAGTATGCAAAGAGTTGATAGAGACAGTGGAGTCGAGAAGTATATCATAAAGTTTAGCAGGAAAGATTTTGAGATACAGCTAATACTAAAAAGCCGAGACATGGACAAAGGAAGATGGTTATATTCTGTTATAGTCGAATGCGTAATAGATGGCACTCGATATATTGATTACGCTGGCAAGTACGGGGATATTTTTAAAATAGAAGTGAAGAGCTAGTGAAAGGGTGGGATGACTGTGTATGAAGCAAATACCTTTACAAAGCAAGTAAAAGAACTTGTAGCTGACTTTGTTGTAGATGGGTGTAGATTTACAAATTATATTA
>DMOI01000004.1 GCA_003452395.1 Clostridiales bacterium | reverse complement strand
CAGCCCTGACCCCACCCTGCTCCATTCCTCACTCAAACCTATGCTGTTCATTTCTTCAGTAGTAAGCACGCCTTTTTTACTTATAAACAATTCTTTTAGTTCTTCTATTTTTCTCATACGCACCTCCACCTATGCTCATTCTTTGTATAAGCCTATGTATAAGTGCATTTTATCATTTTCTTTGAAGCTTGTAAATACTTTTACTAATATTTGTTATATTATTTACTAGATCTTCAATAAGCTTTATAAATAAAGTCAGTTAAGAGTATTCAAATATTCTTAACTGACTTTTTGCATTGTCTATTTTTGTTTTTCCCTATCACATATCCATATTATCGGCTTCCATATCTATGTTATTCTCTTCAGCAAGTCTTTGTTTTAGTGCGTTAAAAGCCTCATCGTATACTTCTTCAGAAATTCCAGTTGCTATAAGTTTTTCTCTTACCTCTTCTAAATCACCCGTTAAAATAATATATTTTGCAATTTGTTCCTCAAGATTATTGTCCGTGACTTCATTGATAGAGTTATCATCACTTTTTCCCATTGTATTATCTACAACCCTCTTACTTTTATATATGCCATCCAGAATATGATTTATACAGTTCATTGATTGATAATAGCTATATGCACTGATCATAGCTCGATGTAAATCTGTCATTTCGATATCATTATCTTCTATCATATATTTGTCGTATTCTGGTAAATAAATATTTGCATTTTGGTATACTTTAAATAGTACCTCTTGGATGATTTCATCCCTCATATCCCGAATCATGTATGAATCTATTCTAAAGTTCTTTATAGCTTTGTTCGCTGCAATACTTATTTTTTCTATAATTTCCTCAGAATTTATCTCAAAATATTTATCGGGCATAACCTTTTTTTCGTATTCTCCATAAGTGATCGTTTTTGCTTTACCATTTAACAATCTAAAATATGCATTTTTATCTTTTCCCAGAATATATCTAACAAACATTTGAGGGCTCATGTTTAATTCATCACTCATCACTTCAATATCCTCAAGTGAATAATATTTCTTGGTTCTTTGCACTTCAAACTTTTCTTTAAATATACTCCTTTTTCGTTCTATTTCATCCTCAATGTGTGAGACATTACTCTCTGTCCTTACATAGTCTGTTTTTTCGTTAAATAGGGTTGTATAAGTGCTTGCTTTTTTCCCTAGTATTTGTACAACAAATAATTTAGGATCTATTTTCAATTCATCACACAACTTAACAATTTCTTCTCTTGTATATGCATGATTAATCCTAGAGTTTTTAACAAACTCCTGCCTCTTTTTTTGAACCTCATTCGGAATATGCCCTTTACTTGAATCAACTGTCATGAATTTAGTCTCTTCTCTAAGTAACTGTCTATAATTTTGAACCTTTTTACCTAATATGTATTTTACAAAGGTTTCCGGCTCCAAATGCAATTCTTCACATATTTCTAGAAGTTGTTCCTTTGTATACTTAGTTTCAATTACGTTTTCACTTGTAAATTCATCTATCTTGTTAGCTAGTTCTTCATTATCATAAGACCTATATATAATATTCTTAACCTCTCCATTAAAAAACCTATAAACAGTATCTTCATTTTTATCAAGTATATGTCGCACAACTAATTTAGGATGTAGCTTTAATTTCTTGGATAAATCCTCAATATCAGTCATTTGATACTTTATAGTTGTAAGCTTTTGTTTATATGAATTTTCAAATTGTTTTTTCTTCTCATTTAATAGTTCATGTAGCTTCTTGGTACAAGTTTCCGGTAATTTTATGCAATCATATTTTTCTGTTTTGAAGTTCGAATTTACTGTTTCAGACACCCCTAGAATATCTACCAACAAGGTTCTATGGCTTACATTATATAGTTCACACATCGTGTTTATCGTTTCTGGTCGTATCGTCAGTGTTGAACTTTCTTCGAATTCCTTCTCTAGTAATTGAGTTAGTATCTCTACTTTCATTGTTTCTAAATATTCTTCTTTTTTAAGTATGTAATTATTTGACCTATATACTTGTACTTGACTACTTTTTCCATTACATAGTTGTAAAAAAGCAGTTCTATTAAAACCTAGTACTTCTCTATATAAAAATTTTTCACTTATATTTAGCTCCGCTGCTAACTCTTTAAATGATTGTGCATCTATGGTTTCCGACTTATAATTATGAATTAAAGCTTTTACTAATTTATTTACGATGTCATGTTCTACTAAGTATTTTTCCTTTAGCTTGTTGCACTCCTTTGGTAACTGCAGTGTCATTTGCCTGCCTAATCTACACTCATCATAGCTTTGTCTCGTGCTATTTAAAATATCCATAATTAATACTTTTAAGGATATTCCATATTTATCTACGATTTGCCCCATCTTCTCTATATTCACAAACATGGATCCTGTAGTTTCAATTGAATCGCTTACAAGTTCCATTAGTACTTTAGTTTTAATTTCAGATATCATCCATGCTTTATGTTTGCTAAATGCCTTTGACTTTGAAATTAGTACATTTGCTTGTTCATTTTCTCTCCATAAATAAAAAGATTCTGGATTAAAACCAAGTACATCTACATAAATGCACCTTTTGCTTATATTATATTGCCTAGAAAGTTCATTTATTTGTTCATGGGTAAGTTCTTCCGTTTTCAGTGTAGAAATAATATAAGAGATTACTTTTCCCTGTATATTATTGTTTTCTAAATATTCACTTTTGAAATCTTGATACTGCTTAGGAAGAATCATGTTTTCATATTTTCCGTTCACTAGATTTTTATATATACTTTCTGATTTTCCTAACACATCCACAATGATAGTTCGTTCAGATACATTGTACTTATAAGCAATATCTGTTATTATGCTTCTGAGTGCATAGTTTTCTTCAGCTACTTTTATATGCTCAGTGAATATATCTGTTAGTATTATGTATTTTTCTTTAACATCTAGCATCTAAACATCTATCCTTCCAAGTGTATGATTATATTTATACTTTTTACAGTATATACCAATAACTCATATTAGTCAATGTTATTTTACATAATTATACATTTTATACTATTAAATATTTTTTATTTTAATCATCAAAAAAGACCTCTCTCGAAAAAAAGCCTAATAGAAATTTATGCAAATCCAAAATGCTAATATATTGTGTAAAAGTAAAAAATTCCACGAATTTCCGTGGAATTTTCATTATACCCGACAAGTAGTTACCTCCCGAGTGCCATATGGTACTCTGCATGGGGTAGGTACGGCATACACGG
>DMOI01000035.1 GCA_003452395.1 Clostridiales bacterium | reverse complement strand
TCTTTGCTGCGGGGTAGTTCATTAGAAGTTTTGCATAGTTTTGGAAGAGAATATTTAGAATTAGCTGACGAGCAAAGAAAGGCGATATATTTAAATAATAGAAAAGCATATAATGAAAAGATTAAAAAAGGGGAATACGATGTAGAAATGGCAGGATTATTTATATTTTTAAATAAGACATGCTTCAATGGTTTATATAGAGAGAATAAAGGATGGTGTTAAAATGACAAATTATATTTTTTTAACAAGTGAAGGCAGTACATTTCAACCAAATTCGGAGAGTATAGAACCTGATATAGAAAATTTGCAAGTTGTTGGAATAGCTAATGGAATTGATTCAAGAGAGGCGTTTATGAATTTAAAGAATGAAAAGGAGTGCTTAAGTAAAACTAGTTTTGATGAAATTTTCTGTTACAAATTGGCTGATAATTATGAGAATACAAGAAAAGAATATAGGCTAAAAAAATGAGACTAGATATAACTGATGAGATAAAGAGAGTCTATCATAGCAATAGCCAAATTGCTAGAGTAATAACAGAAAATTGGGTTAGAGACAAAATATTTTGTCCTAACTGTGGGAAAGAGATAATAAGTTTTGAAAACAACAGACCAGTAGCAGATTTTTATTGTAATTCGTGTAAAGAAGAGTATGAATTGAAATCGAAGAATGGAAGTTTGGCTAATAAAATCGTAGATGGTGCATATAGCACTATGATAGAAAGAATAGAAAGTAGTAATAACCCTAATTTCTTCTTTTTAACTTACAATAAAGTTTCATATGAGCTAAAAGACTTTTTGGTAGTACCTAGATATATATTTACGAAAGAAATAATAGAAAAAAGGAAACCTTTGAGCGACACTGCGAAAAGGGCAGGATGGACAGGATGCAATATTTTGATTAATCAGATACCAGACTTAGGAAAAATATTTTATATTAAAAATGGTATAGAAATAGAGAAAAAACAAGTTACAGAAAAGTGGAGAAAAACCAATTTTATGAAAGAAAATAGGGACTTGAAATCAAAAGGATGGATACTAGATGTTTTGATGTGTGTAGAAAAGATAAATAAAAAAGACTTTACACTAAATGAAATATATAAATATGAGAATATTTTAAAGGATAAGCATTTACAGAATAATAATATTCAAGCAAAGATTAGACAACAATTGCAAATGCTTAGAGATAAAGGAATAATTGATTTTACAAGTAGGGGAAACTATAGAATTTTATAGAAAGATACTCTAAAGAAGGAGATATAGTTTTAGACCAATTTTTAGGAAGTGGCACGACTTTAGTTGAAACTAAATTATTAAAAAGAAAAGGTATAGGTGTTGATATAAATCCCAATGCACTTGAAATTGCTCACGGCAATATACATTTTGAAAAGGAAGATACAGGAGAAGTTAAAACTCATTTGGGAGATGCAAGGAATCTACACTTTATTGGAGACGAAAGCATAGACTTAGTTTGTACCCATCCACCTTATGCTAATATAATCAAGTATAGCGATGGAATAGATGGGGATATTTCTAATTGTGATGTTGAAGAATTCTTATGTGAAATGAAGAAAGTAGCAGAAGAAAGTTATAGAGTTCTAAAAAAGGACAAGTATTGTGCCATATTAATGGGAGATACAAGAAAAAACAAGCATATGATACCACTAGGTTTTAAAACTATGGAGGTATTTCAAAATGCAGGATTTGTACTTAAAGAAAACATAATAAAACAACAACATAATTGTCAAGCAACAGGATTTTGGTATACAAGTAGTATAAAGCACAACTTCTTACTTATAGCACACGAATATTTATTTGTGTTCAGAAAACCTAACTAAGGGAAAGGTAAAGGGGATGTATTGTTTATGGAAAAGGGATTCAAATGGCACATGTTTATTACCTCTTTTATTCCACTATGGATATCAATTATTATTTTAGATGTGTGGAGTATTAGTATGGAAGCAATAAAACAGTTTGGCATACCAGAACTTGCCTTTTGCAATGCATTATATAACCTGTTTTCAAATAAATTACTTGAATTAATATCAATAGTGGTAATCCTCGTAATTATATCAATTAGTTTTTTTGGGATTAATTTCTTTTTGAATGATATAAAAAGAACAGAGGTAAAACGTTATTGTACTATAAAGAAAGCACGAAGAGCTAATAAACTGTCATCAGAATTTTTATTAGCATATATATTACCTTTGATAGCATTTGACTATACTGATATCAAAGATATAGTCCTTTTTGTGATATATTTTGCGGTATTAGCGTTTCTATGTATTAGAAATAATAATGTTTACACAAATATTTTATTTGAATTTAAAGGTTACAAGATGTATGAATGTGATATAGAATATAAAATTATAAGCCAAACAAATCCACATCTATATACTGATTGTCTAGTGATTAGCAAAAATAATCTTACAAGTAAAATTGATGCCGAAATAGCTTATTATGATTTTGATAACTACATTTATATTAATATTTTATAATTATACGAGGAGGAACCAGTATGAGTAAGGCTATATTGCAAGAATGCTTATCGGAAGCGAAGAATAATACATATGCTTGGGAACTATATTTCTTTAAAATTGATAGACGGAGAAGTAACCAATATGAATCATATAAAATTAGATTCAGGTATAGTAGTTATCTTTCAAACTATGCACAACAACTACTTGATTGTATGTTGAGTTTTTATATTGATAAAATTGATGGGGTAGAAGAATATAATGGATTTAATACTAAGGTTTCATGTGATAAATTGTTAATTAATAATGATTTAATTAGAGATAGTTGGAACTCCTTTGAGACCAGTATAGCTACTTCTAATGATGATAGACTTAATGATAAAGATAGATATAATGGTTATGTACTTGTTGGATGTCCACAAGAAAATGATGCAAATAACAATTTGAAATCCGTTACATTTATTAAAGTTGCAAATCCATTGATTAAATTAGAAACAAAAAAGTCTCTTGTATTTAAAAATAATGATAATAATGAACTAGATACTATTACAGATGATATTTGTCGTCTATATTTTAATGCTGATAGTTTAGTAATAAATGATAGCTTATATAATTTTAATCACTCATTTGAAAAATTATTTAATATTGAGCAGACTTTACATAATGTAAAAGATTCTGCAATACAAAAAATTATTGCTACTGAGTCAATTTCGGATAATGATTGTTTTGCTAACTATTTACAACAATCTAATTCTCGTACATTTATATCAATGAATGAAGATAGAGTGAAAAATATAGAAGATTCTACAAAAAGAAGATATATAGGGGATATGCTTGGTATTGAAATTAATACAGAGGATAAATTTGTAGTATCTTCTTTAGATGAAGCAACATCATTGATAAAATATTTATGTTATAAAATAGTCAAAGAAGCTGATACAAATAATATTTTGGAAGCAAGTAGTTTGATAAAAAGGAATTAGTAAGGGGTAGATTTTTAACGTGACTTTAATAACATATATTTATAATTATAGAAGATATTTGTAAACATCTAATACAAGTATACAGAATATTTTAGGTTTTGACATTTGGGTATTTATTTAGAAAATGTTAAATGTCAAGCCTTGAGTGAACTTACTTTTTATCATATAGCAAACCAAAAACATTTTGTAAACTTAACTAAAATTTAACGATCCAAAGAGGGAAGTTTTTCTACTTCTTTTTTGTGTTGAGATATTTTTTGTAGTATGTTATAATAAACAAAAAAAGGTGGAGGGTGAGTGCGTGAGTCAAAATATAAAACATATTAGCTTGATTAATGAAACATTAAAGATGCATAATATTGAATTGAGTAACGAGCAATTAAAAGATATTTGGGAAGGCATAATTATTCAAATTGATGATTGGATTGATGACCCCAATGATTTTAAACAACAAACATATGTTGATACGATGCAAATAATTATTGTTGATAATGTTAGTATGCCATTACTTGTTGATATGTCTGTAACAGACGGATATTACAGATATAACGAAGCAATAGAAGATAATATGACGATAAAATATATTTGTGTTTTTATGACGAAAGATACAAAAGGGCCTAGTTGGGAAGAAAGATTTTAGTCATTTATATTGAGGCATGTGAAATAAGTGAATAATTTAAACCGGATACCTTTCCTATTATGTGAGTAAATACTTATAAAAAATATTGCTTAGGAGTGATATGATTGAAAGAATTTAAGAAATTAAAAGAGAAATATATTAGCCAATTTGATAGTAAAAACTATGAAGAAGCGTTGAAAACAATTTTAAAAATTAAAAAATTGAAATCTGATGATACAGAGGTTTATTTCAATTTAGCAAATTTGTATGAGAAAGGTTTTAATGACTATAAAAGAGCATTAGTATATAGAAGAAAGGCATTTAAACTTAATAATACGAATATTGAGAATATTAATAGAATGGGGATATTATATCATAAGCTTGGGAAAATAAAAGATGCTAAAATAATGTGGAAATGCGGTTTTGAAAAAGGTGATTATGTTTGTGGACTAAATGTTGGTGAAACTCTGTTTTGGGAAAGACAATATAAGGAATCATTGCAGGTTTTTGAGAAGACTGCAAAGCTTAAAAAGAAAAACTTGTATGCGATTTATATGATAGGGCGAATAATAGGAGAACCTTTAGGGGATGTAGATAAGGGAATCAATATATATAAGAAGGCACTAAAGAGAAAGGTTACTAGTAATAACAAGCAAGAAGTTATGAGATTATATATTGGACTCGCAATTCTTTATGAAAAAAAAGGTAAAATAAATGATGCAATAAAAACGTATAAAAGTTCTCTGAAAGTAAATCATGATGATTGTTATGTATATCATAATCTTGGAGCTATACATATAAGATACTTGTATGATTTAAAAAGTGCAAAAGAGTATTATAAAAAAGCTATTAAGCTCAATGAAAATTTCATAAAGGGTTTATATGACTATGCAGATTTGATATACAAAAATTTCTTAAATAAAAGTTACGATGAAGCAATAAAAACATATGAAAGTCTTATTAAAAAAGGCGAAAATAAAGATTTCATATATATGAGACTTTTTGCAATGTATGAAAAGTATTATAAGGATGATGAAAAAGGGAAACATTATTACGATGAGGTAATGAAGAAGAGAGTAGGGAATGATCCATACAAGCTTGGAAGATTTGCAAGTGAAATTCTTAATTCTGGGAATGATGTTTTAGCAGAAAAGATATACAAAAACGTTTTAGAAATAAATTTTAATTTATCTCAGGCTCATAATGACTTAGGAGTGATTAACTTTCGTAGGAAGAATTATGATGTTGCAGAAGAATATTATAGAAGAGCAATAAACCTAAATCCAAAAATAATAGAGCCGTATTTGGCATTAGCGGGAGTACTAAGAAACACAAAAAGGTGGGAAGAGGCAATAAAAGTATATAAAGATGTGATAAATATGAATGAAAAAAGTAGGGAAGCTATAATAAACCTGGCATATACATATGATATTGATTTAAATATGAAAAAAGATGCTGAAAGATGGTATAAAGTAGCACTGCAAATTGAAAATAAATGTAGTAATCTGTATAATAACTATGCTTTCTTTTGTGAAAAAAGCAATAATATAAAGAAGGCAGAGAAGTATTATTTAAAAGCATTTGAAATAAATTCGAAGGATGAAGCAATATTTAACAACTTAATTTCTACATATGAAAAGCTGAAAAAATACTCAAGCGCACTAAATTTATGTGAATACATACTAAAAGATAATCCTAAAAATGAAAAGATAAAATATAAACTCGCACTACTTAGGCAAATACAAAAATCAGCAATACATTGATGATAAAGAAGATACATTCCTAAAAAAGAAATCCCAGCATATTATATACTATGTGTTAGATGTTAACTGAAAAGGGGATTTTTTAATGGGGAATATAATTAATTATTATGCTAGTGGGAATACTGCAAAAGGGTTTTATAGTCTTATTGAAAGTAATTTAGTTAATCTGAACAAATTATTTATTTTGAAAGGTGGACCGGGTACCGGAAAGTCAACCTTGATGAAAAAAATTGCCGAGAGGTGGATAAACGAGGGTCATGACATCGAATATTTACATTGTCCATCTGATAATGATTCGATAGATGGTGTAATAAACTCTACTATCAAGGTAGGACTTGTTGCTGATGGAGATCCGAACGTGGTTGAGCCTATAGCACTAGGTGCGAGTATAGAATATATAAAACTAGGAACAGAACTTGATTTAAATAAGATAGAGTCTAATGTAGTTGACATAGTAAATATTAATTTTAAAGTTAGGGATTGCCATAAAAAAGCTTATGCGAATTTTGAAAACGCACTCAAACTTCATGATGAATGGGAAAAGGTTTATATTGATAATATGAATTTTGAAAGGGCTGATAGTTTTACAGATGAAATAATAGATTTATTACTAAAAGATTTTGTGTCTGATAAGAAAGCTAGCGTAAAAGACAGGTTTTTAGGTGCAGCAACACCAGAGGGTCCTAAAGATTTTATAGAAAATCTAACTAGTAATATTTCTAAAAGATATTTTTTAAAAGGTAGACCAGGAACGGGTAAATCGACTATTCTAAAAAAAATTGCTAAAGCTGCAAGCGATAGAGGTGCAGATGTAGAGGTATATCATTGTGGTTTCGATCCAGATAGTCTAGACATGATTATACTAAGAGAACTTGATGTATGCATTTTTGACTCTACATCTCCCCACGAATATTTTCCTACAAAAGATAATGATGAGATAATAGATGTATACAAAGAGCTTGTAGTTCAAGGTACAGATGAAAAATATAAAAAGAAATTAGATAAGATTATATTAAGATATAAGGGATATATGACAGAAGCAAATAATTTCTTAAAAGAAGCTAAAGAATTAAATGATAGATTTGAAGCAATTTATAGTGATGCTATGGACTTTAGTAAGATAGATGAAATAAGAAATGACCTAATAATGAAAATATCAAATTTAGAAGAATAAATAGCAATATAAATTATAATAAAAACAGAGGTGTATGGCACAATCATTACACCTCTGTTTTTATTGCATATATGGCTCAAATCTATTATTTTCAAGTAGATATAAAGCTATAAAATAGTCGTAAAGACACGGGAAAAAAGTTGAACTTAAACTGAAGTGTACGATTTCCATAATAAACTGTAAATTGCAAAAAATTCATGCCGTTCATTTACGAAAACATACCGTTTATTCAATGATTTGCAATGTAGAAAAAAGTGTGGTATAGTCGAAAGAAAATCAAAAATTATAGGAGGAAGAGGATGAAAGTGGCAAATTTTAATACGCAGTTTAAAATTTTAATGTTTAGTTTTCTATGTTTAATTTTTTTAGGGTTAGCAAATACCCAAACATTTGCATCGGATGATATTACGATAATAACGAATACGACACTTACACAAAATCAAACTTATAACAACGTTTATTTGACGGGTGGAGTATTAAATTTAAATGGAAATACTCTAATAGTAGAAGGAAACCTAATACAATCAGCAGGTACGTTGATCGTAAGCGGTGGAAGATTAGAAGTAAATGGAGATTATAGAATACAAACTAAAAATGCTGATGAAAGCTATAGCTCAAGTACTGGTTTGTTAACAATGACAAATGTAAATGATTATGTGTTAGTCAACGGAAACTTTGTAACACAATCTGCGGCAAGTCATAATGGTTACTTGACAAACGGAGTACTAGAGATAAAAGGTAACTTTGAACAAAAGAAATATTCAACGGCTGCTAGTTATAATTTTTATACAACCGGTTATCATAAAGTAATATTAAGCGGTACAGGAGTGCAAGAAATAAGTTTTGAAGATTATCAAAATTCATATTTTAACGATTTAGAAATAACAAATTTAATAGCAAATGGAGTAACATTTAAAACCCCGATAAAAGGATGGACATTAAAAAGAGATACAATAATACCATCAGATGTGGAGCTTGGATATGAAACATTTAACTTAAGTGGACATCGACTAACAATAACCGGTAGCCTGATACAACCTGCAGGAACAATGTACACAAATGGGGGAAAACTAGAAGTCGAAGGTGATTATAGAATACAAAGCAGGGTAAAAAATGCAGATGGGACATATACATACGGTAACAGTGCAGGCTTATTAAGTATGACTAGTTCAGTCAGTTACGTGTTAGTAAAAGGAAGCTTTATAACACAATCTACGGCAAGTCATACTGGTTACTTAACAAATGGAGTACTAGAGATAAAAGGTAACTTTGAACAAAAGAAATATTCAACGTCTGCTAGTTATAACTTTGCATCAACGGGCTATCATAAAGTATTATTAAGCGGTACAGGAGTGCAAGAAGTCAGATTTGAAGATTATTATAATTCATATTTTAATGACCTAGAAATAACAAACTTAACAGTAGGTGGAGTAATATTTAGAACCCCGATAAAAGGATGGACATTAAAAAGAAATACAATAATACCATCAGATGTGGAGCTTGGATATGGAACATTTAGCTTAAGTGGGTATCGACTAACAATAAACGGTAGCCTAATACAATCAGCAGGAACAATGTACACAAATGGGGGAAGACTAGAAGTCGAAGGTGATTATAGAATACAAAGCAGAACAAAAAATGTAGATGGAACATATACATACGGTAACAGTGCAGGCTTATTAAGTATGACTAGTTCAGTTAGTTACGTGTTAGTAAAAGGAAGCTTTATAACACAATCTACGGCAAGTCATAATGGTTACTTAACAAATGGAGCACTAGAGTTAAGAGGAAACTTTGAGCAAAAATCAGGATCACAATATAACTTTAAAACAACCTCTAACCATGTAACATTCTTAAATAGTGATGGAGTACAAAATATAAGCTTTGCAAACCCTACTATTTCAAAATTCAGCAAATTGGTATTATCAAAGCCAATTGAAACAGGCTACGTATTTAACTACACTCCAGTATGGATTATTCTATACTACGTAACACCAGGTTGGATGGAGGAATACCCAGAAGACAGGGCAGAAGCACACTACGGAGAAACAATATCTAGTATAATGGGAGTATATGCACCTACAGGTAATTACTCAAAATCATTCACGGATATAAACATCCCTACAAATGGATTTGATCTATCGTTAGGGCGTACTTATAATTCGCTTGATGGGGAGACAACAAGTGCGTTTGGACGGGGGTGGACTTTGAATTTTGAAGGATACTTACAAAGCATATCAGAAAACGGTCAAGACTATATAGAGGTCAAGCTACCAAGCGGAAGTAAGGAAAGATTTGTAGATAATGGTAATGACACATATACAGCTACCAATACAAGAAATAAGCTGGAAAAAGTAACAAGCAATGTATATAAACTAACAACAAAAGATCAGACACAAATAATATTTTCAAACGGATATTTATCAGAAATAAAAGATAAAAATGGTAATTCACTAAACATAAATACAGATACAACTGGAAAGATAACAAGTATCACAGACCCAGCAGGAAGAAGCATAAGCATCATATATAACAATGGGCTTATAGAACAAATAACAGCACCAGAAAGTAGAACAGTAACATACACATATCAAAATGGAAAGCTACATACAGTAACCGACCCTATGGGTATAGTCACAACATATGAGTATGATGCGGAAGGTTATTTAAATAAAATAATCAATAACAGCAATAACATCGTGGAAGAAATAACATATAAGCATACAGATACGAAAAACAATCATAGAGTTATAAAAGTAAATGACAATAAAGGCAATGAATTTACATATACCTATGACTATATTTTTGGAGTTACAACTATAACAGATATAAATGGTTATAGTACCAAAGAACAATATAACTGCAAATACAATACACATGTAAAAACAGATGCAGAAAACAAAGAAACTAAAATCGAATACTTTACAGATGCAAACGGAGTAGATATTTTAGGAGAAGTAAAATCTACTACTGATCGAAATGGCAATAAAACAGAATACGAAATAGACAACGAAGGCAATATAACAAAGATAACAAATCCAGACAGTAGTTACAAAACGTATGAATATGACAATAAAAACAACATAACAAAACAAACAGATGAGATAGGAAATAAAACCTACTACATTTATGATCAAGAACAAATAAATTTACTAAAAAAGGTACAACCACTAAACGGAACAGACACATACATAGTAGGACAAAATGAAGAAAGCTTTGCCATCACAACATATGAATACTATACAGAAACAGAAAGACAAACACTAGGATATAACTTCAAAGCATTACTCAAAACAGAAACAGATCCGAATGGATACGTTACAACTTACACATATGATGCCTACGGCAATATACAAACGATAACAGACCCCAAAAGCAATACAACGACATATGTGTATGACCAAGTAGGTCTAAAAACATCGCAACAAACTCCAAAAGGAAACATAACAACCTACACATATAACAAAAATGGAAACCTAGAAAAACAAACAATCCAAAGCATAAACAATGAAACAACAAGAATAACATATGATGGATTAGGAAGAAAAACAAAAGAAATAACACCAAACCAATACAACCCATCATATGACGACCTAATAAATCACACGTATTCAGCAGACGTAGGTAATAGGTATACATACTATGCAAACGGATTACTAGAAACCTCAAAAGACCCAGAAAACAACATAACAACATACACATACGATATATATGGAAATATAAAAACAGAAGAAAAACCAAATGGAAGTATATATGAGAATGAATATGACACAATAAACAGAATAAAATACATATACTACAAAGAAACAAGCACGTCTTCAAGACAAAAGCTAAAAGAATACATATACACAATACAAACAGACAAAACTACAAAGGTAGAAGAAAGAACATACTTTACGTCAAGTATATATAAAACAGAAACAAAAATCTACGATTATGCAGGAAGAGAAAAACAACAAACATTTGCAGACGGCTCTATAAAAATAATATATAACACAAACGGAACAATAAACAACATAGAAGACAAAAAAGGAAGCAAGACATACCTCAAATACGATGGACTAAACAGAAACACAGAAGTATGGACACCAGTAAAATTAGATGGAACAACAAAATACAAATACACCAAAACAACCTACGACAAAGCAGGAAACAAAACAGAAGAGAGTACAGGAAAAACTCCTGTAGAGCTATATGCACAAGCAAACGCACAAGATATAATAACTACCACATATACATACTATACTGACAAAAAATTAAAAACAGTAGAAAACAACACAGGCAAAAAAATAGCATACGAATATGACCAAGACGGCAATATCACAAAAGAAGAAGCATACACAAGTGCCACAGATAAAAACACAACAACATATGAACACAACCATCTAAATAAAGTAGTAACAAAAACACAACAAGTAATAGCAAAAGATATAGCGGGCAATGCACTAAACGACGAAACAACACAAGAACTAACAACAACATACACATATGACAAAAACGGAAACACACTAACACAAACAACACCAGACAACGTAACAGAAACCTACACATACGATAACAACAACAATCGAACAAGCACAAGCTATCAAGGACTAAACGAAACAAATAACCAAGCAACGATAGTAACCACAACAACATACAACCACGAAGGAAAACCTGTAACAGCTACAGACCCAGAAGGAAACACAACAACCTACACATACACAAAACAAGGCTTTCAAGAAACAACAACAAATGCAAAAAACGAAACAAGAAAAAACTACTATGACCTATCAGGAAGGCTAACAGCAGAAGTAACTGCAAAAAACTATGATCCAACAAAAACATTAACGCAAATGAACAGAACAGAATACACATACGACAACATGGACAGAGTAACATACAAATACGATAAATATATAGACCCAGAAACAAGTCAGTGGGTAACAATAACAAACAGCTATCAATATGACGCAAATGGAAACAAAACAAAAGAAACAGATGGACTAAGCTACCAAACAAACTACACCTACACACTAGACAACAAAGTAGCCACAGAACTAGACCCAGTAAACAGAGACATCGGAAAAACATATCTAAACAAATATGAATACGACACACTAGGCAGAAAAACAAAAGAAACAAATGTAAATGGAGTAATAACAAACTACACATACGACGACAACGGAAACCTACAACAACAAACAATCCAAAAAACAATAAACGACCTAGCAGTAACACAAGCAACTGCCACATATGACTACGCAGGTAACAAACTAACAAGCACAGACTCAAATAGCAACGTCACAACATATCAATACAATAATCTAAACCAAATAAGAAAAATAACAACACCAACAGACACAAGCATACCAGCAAACACAATCACAAATCAATACGACAGCATGGGCAGACTAGCACGAACACTAGACACAGCAGGACAAGAAAAACTAAGCACATACAACCACGCAGGAAAAGTCTTAACACAAACAGTACAAAAAACTGACCAAACAGAAACAAGAATAATAACAAACAAATATGACCTAAATGGAAACCTAAGAAACACAACAGATCCAAGAGGCAACACAACACAAATCACATACGACGAACTAAACAGAAAGACAACAGAAAGCATAACGGTAACAGATATAGACAATGTAGCAACAACAAAAACAACAACCTACACATACGACGCAAATGGAAACCAAACAATAGTAACCGACTGGCGAGAGAACACAACCACAACAACCTATGACCCACTAAACAGAAAAATCAAAATAATAGACCCAAACAATATAACAATACAAAAACTAAAATACAACGCAAACCACATACAAATAGAATCATACGACGCACAAAACAACAAAACACAATATCAATACAACAAAAACAACAAACTAACAAAAACAATAGACCCACTACTAAAAGAAATAGTACAAACCTATGATGACCTAGGCAACCTAAAAACCAAAAAAGACGAAAGAAACTACACCACAACCTATAACTATGATGAACAAAACAGGCTAATAAAAGTAACAAATGCACTAAACGAAAACACAACCTACATATATGATACAAACGGCAACTTACTAACACAAACAGACGGAGAAGCAAGAACAACCACATACGAATACAACGCACAAAACAAAGTAATAACAACAACAGACGGAGCAGGACTAGAAGAAACCTACACATACAACCAAAATGGACTACTAGCAACAAAAACGGACAGAAATGGCAACCAATTCACCTACACATACAACATTCACGGACAACTGACAGAAGAACAAGCAGGAACAACAACAATCAACCATACATATGACAATAACGGAAACATACTCACAGCAACAAACACAAACGGAACAACAACATACACATATGACCAACAAAACAGACCAACAACAAAAGCACAAACAGACATAGGAACAGTAACATACAAATACGACATACAAGAAACAAACGGAAAAGTATCAGAAACAATAACAGACCAAAAAGGCAACGAGACAACTAATATATACGACAACAAAGGAAGACTAGAAACAGTAAAGAACGGAACAAATGTAATAGCGACATATACATACAACGACAACGGAAACCGAGCAAGCATCGTATATCCAAATGGCAACAAAACAACATACGAATATAACACAAACAATAAACTAACAAAACTAACCAACTACAAAACAGAAAGCGGAAGCTATGTAGTAATGGATGAATACACATACACATATGACAACCACAGCAACCAACTAACCAAAACAGAAATAATAGGGGGAGTAAGTAAAGGAACAACAACCTACACATATGATGAGCTAAACAGACTAAAAACAATAACAGAACCAAGTGGCAGAACAACAGCATACACATATGACAAATCAGGAAACAGAAAAACAGAAACGACAGTAGAAACAGTAGAATTACAGGAGCAAATGGTAGTACAAGAAGAAATAAATGTAGAGCCAGAAATACAAGAACTAATAGTAAACGAAACAATAGAAAATCAAGATATACTAGAAACACCTATAGTGGAAGAACCAGTAGTAGAAGACCCAACACCGACTGTTGAGGAAAATCCAATAACAACAATAGAAACAGAAATAGAAACAGAAACAGAAGAAACACCTGTAGATGAAGAAATACAAACAACCCCAACAGAAGATAATCAAGCAGAAGAACCAGTCGCAATAATAAATGACACACCAAGCGAAATACTATCAGAAATAGTGATAAATGAAATGACTACTACAAGCACAGCAATAACAACTGTAAAGACCTACACATATAACAATCAGAATCGTTTGACACAAGTAGAAACAACAATAGATGGAGTAGCTACTGAAACAGTAGAATACACATATGATAATAACGGAAACCAACTAACAGAAAGCAATGGAACAGATACGACTACGAATACCTACGACAAACTAAACCAACTAATACAAACAGTAAAAGCAGGCAAGACAGTACAAAATATGTATAACGTGGGAGGTAACAGAATATCTAAAACAGTAGACGGAGCAACTACAAACTTCTTACTTGATTTAGATAATAATATAATTTTAGAACTAGACGAAGATGACGAACAAACGGCAAGAAACATCCACGGAATAAATCCAATAAGTAGACAAAATGGAACAAATACGGTATACTATATGTATAACGGACATGCGGATGTAACAAGTCTAGTAGATGGCGATGGAACAATACAAGCGACATACTACTATGACGAGTTTGGGAATATAAAAGACCAGACAGGCACGACAAGCAACCCATATAGGTATGGTGGGTATAAGTATGATGATGAGACAGGACTATACTATTTGAATGCGAGGATGTACGACCCAAGTACGGCGAGGTTTTTGCAGGAGGATAGCTACAAGGGAGATAGAAATGACCCACTAAGCTTGAATATATATACATACTGTAATAATGAGCCAATGATGTATTATGATCCAACTGGACATTGGAAAGAGGGGGATGAAAAATACTCAGATACAGTCATATCAGAAATTGCTATTTATAGTATGATGTGGGAGAATGCAAATGCAGCATATAAGTTGGGAATAATAGATAAATTTGAGAAGAAGTCAATACAAGATTATTCCGAAAGAAATGCAAATAAGGCAAGGTATGATGAAGACTACCCAATTAAATCAGGCATAGAAAAGGCAACAGAATTTGTAGTTTTCGATTTTATATTAGGGGATATTAATGGAAAACCTGTTGATGTGGGGGATTTTGAAGATCAAAGTTTTGATAAAATGTATTCAAGTGATAGTTATGTTACAGTAATGCTAATGTCTAAAGGTTTTACAGGTGGTAACTCGAAAACAATGTATCAAACAGATATTAAAGGTAAAAAGGTAAGAATTGACATAGAGAAACCTTCAAGTAAAAGTTCTGGAAATATTCATATTCATGTGGGTGATAAGAAAACGTTTTTAGATACAGTAGATGATATAGATAAACTTCCAAAATCAATTAAAAAGAATGCAGGAGTAAACAAATGGATTAAGAAATCTTTTGAGTGGTTTAAAAAAGTAAAATAATCAAGGGGGTATTATGAAAAATATAAAAATATATAAAGAAAAAGTGGAAATAGAATTAAAATATTTATCAGGAAAGCAAGATATTAAAAAAGGGATATTTGCGGGGGGAGTCCAAACACCCCAATATCTAGATGAGATAATAATTGATATTTCTGAGGCTGAAAAATTTGACGAAGTACTTGAAGATTTTGTAGAAAATGGCAACTTAAAAGTTGATATTTCTGGAAGTAGCAGAGCTCTTGAAGAATTAGGCATATATCTAATTGCTCTATCGAAATATAAAACATTTGATCCAGATTATCATGATCACTTTGAAAATTTCAATAACTCAAATGGAGAAAAAGTAATAGAGGTAAGTTTTAGAAAACAGAAGGAGTTTAAACATGAATGAATTTATTTTTGTTTGGGTATACGTCAAGAGAAAAGTTTAATCCAAATATGTATGAAGAATATAAAAAGAATATGTTAATTAATAATTGTAATAATTTGCACACGCTAGATACTAGTCTATCAAATACTGTTTCCCCATATGATGTACCTAAATTTGAAGTATATGGAAGTTTTACAAATACCACACTATTTTCTTATAATTATAAAGATATGAAACAATACTTAAGTGATAGGAGCATTAATCCTTCAACGAAAGGATAAAAAACAAATGGGGTTAGGACTGAAATATTCACTTATTAGCTTAAAATATTAAAAAAATGAATATTTCAGTCCTGTGACTCCCTAAAATACAGATACAAATGGAAAAATAACAAGCATCACAGTAACAGATGTAGATAATTCAAAAACAACAAAAACAACACTTTCCACATACGATGCATGTGGAGACTGTGGTGAAATTGGTGAGAGTTTAAAAATATCAAAATGCGAAAGGCATACGGAATAAGGGATGTAGCGATTGGAAAAATAAAACAGTTTCGGTATGCGGAGTTAAAATCACCTATTTGATAACCAAATGATAACCAATATAAAAGTGGTTATCAAGAATGACGATAAACCCCAAAAATATAGGATTGTTTTGTGAAAAGTTAAAATGTTACAAGGGCAAAGATGATAATGAGATATTATGAGATACAATATGATAAATGGTTTCTGATTGTGTCAGATGTGGAGACTAAAAAGATAATAAGGAGAGTGGTGCGACAGTTCGGTGCCGTGTGTAGAGTTGGTGGAAACCCAACCTAGTAAGATTTAGCCAATCGCTAGTATCTAGTCTTGGAGCCGAAATCGTGAGATAAGGTTTAAGCGTAGACAAGAAAACTAATCGAGCCGTAATGCGAAAGCGTGAAGTGATTGAGCCTCGTTAGATTATTAAGTGAAAGCTGATGTAGTCACTCCGACAGCAAGCAATACCGTTTATTCGCTAAAGGCGAGAATAAATGAGTTTCACCGGGGTCCTAGAGCATGGCGAGTAAAAGGAACATATACACACGACATACCTGTGAGACCTTGTATATCCTGAAAAGAGAAAATCTAATACACAAGGAGCATTTCATCTAAGGTAATAGATAGATATATAAGGAGTCGGATTAGTTCATAGTACTGATGAAATTAGTAACGATAATAGAGGGAAGGGACTAACATATAAACCGTTTTAAGAACGAAACATCAAACACACATCGAGGTGAAGTAAAGATGGCAAAAGAATTCGAAGAAATAGCAGTACAAGCCAAGAAATACAGGAAAGTACAAACGCTAATGCATTATATAAACAAGCAAACTATAATAAATGAACACAACAATCAACAAAGTGGAAAAGCAACAGGTATAGATGGAATAAACAAAGAAATATACGATGAGAAGCTAGAGGAAAATGTAGAAAACCTAATCAAAAGGATGAAAACATTTGGATACAAGCCGAAAGCAGTTAGAAGAACATACATACCAAAAGCAGGAAGCGATAAACTTAGACCATTAGGAATACCATCGTATGAAGATAAGTTAGTACAAGGGGTAATGAGAAAAATCCTAGATGAGATATACGAAGGAAAGTTTTATGACTTCTCATATGGATTTAGAAAGAACAGAAACTGTCATCAAGCAATAACAGAAGTAAACAAAACTATAATGACAAATAAAACAAGCTACATAGTTGATGCAGATATTAAAGGATTCTTTGACAATGTAGACCATGAATGGCTAATGAAATTTCTAGAAAACGATATAGAAGACAAGAACTACCTAAGATATATCAAAAGATTCCTAAAAGCAGGAATAATAGAAGAATTAAACTATTATGAAAGTGACAAAGGAACGCCGCAAGGAGGAATAATATCACCAGTACTGGCAAATATCTATTTACACTACGTACTAGATAAATGGTTTGAAATAGCAGTAAAGAAACAATGCAGAGGAGAAGTAAGTATAATAAGATATGCGGACGACTTCATATGTTTCTTTCAATATAAAGAAGAAGCCGAGAAGTTTTACAAAGATTTAGAAGAAAGGCTAAATAAATTTGGACTAGAATTATCAAAAGAAAAGAGTAAAATAATAAAGTTTGGAAGGTTTGCGAAACAAAATAATGAAAATAGCAAAACAGAAACATTTGACTTTCTTGGATTCACACATATAAATGGTAAAACTAGAACAGGAAAGTACACAGTAACGCATAGAAGCAGCAGTAAGAAAATCAAAATCAAGAAGACAGACATAAAAGAATGGATAAAAGAAAATATGCATGGAGAACCAGCAGAAGTAATAAAGAAGATAAACAAGAAAATAGTGGGACACTATGCATATTACGGAATATCAGGAAATTACCAAAGTCTTCTTAACTTCTATAGGTTTATAGTAGCATCGTTTTACAAGGCACTAACTAGAAGAAGTCAAAGACAATGGATAAATCCAAGAAGATACAAAATGCTACTTGAAAACTTCCCAATAGCAAAGCCAAAGATATATGTAAACATATGGTAGTACTGTAAGGATTATATGAAGAGCCTAATGCCTTAATAGGGCACGTTGGGTTCTGTGAGGGGCGATAGACAGAAACCTCACTGAGATAAAAGAAATTTAAGTGAAAAGAGGTGGAAGTCGAGCGTCTACTCGACGCGTATATGGGTTCTTATTGTTCCTTATCTATAAATGGAATAAATATTTATTATCAAAAAAATAAGTTTAGTGAATCACATTTAAAACTTTTTTCCCCGTTAGAATTTACAAAATATAAGGAGATTTTGGATGGAGAGGAAGTTGAACGGATATTACTTAGGACTACAGTTAAAAAGGCTAAGACCCGATTAGAAATACTGGGGTGTAATTTAGGTAGGCTAGAAAAATATTTTATTGATAATCTTGAATATCAATTATCAAATTTTGAAGAAGATGAAGAAGAGAATTATACATTAGAGGAAGAGTATTATAGAGATTTGACATTAGAAGAATATACTAGAAATTTGAAAGCTATATTGGAAACTTCTAATTTAGATATTCGTGATGCAAATATATTTGAAAAACATACAAATATAGATAATAATTCTATAACAATTAAAATTATAACTAGCTTATCGACAGGACGATATCTAAATCCGTTTTTCTGGGATTGGATATATGAAAATGAAGGGTATTTAATCGATGAAATACTTGATATTTATATATGCTTAATCAGTTGCAACGAGGACTCCATAGTTGAATATGATCTAACGGATGCTACTTATAGTGGCTATATTGAAGAATCTAAAATACAGGAGTTTTATGATAATTTTAAGGATACTACAATTATTATTCCTGAGGGGAAAACCGATATTAAAGTGTTATCAAAAAGTTTGGAATTTTTATTTCCTGAGTACAAATATTTATTTACTTTCTTTGATTTTGATAACTTTAGAGCAGATGGAGGAACTTCTTATCTATCAAAACTTTTAAAATCATTTTCAGCAGCTAAAATTAATAATAGAATTATTGCTATTTTTGATAATGATACAGCAGCAGAAGTTGAAATACAAGCCCTTACAGATATACCTATATCAAAAAATATAAGAATAATGAAACTGCCTACGCTTGATTTCTGTGATAATTATCCGACTATTGGACCTACAGGAATAAATAATGCTAACGTCAACGGTTTCGCAGTAAGTATTGAGTTGTTTTTTGGAGAAGATATTATTAAGGAAAACAATGAATTTCATCCAATACAATGGACAAATTATAACGATAGATTGCGGAGGTATCAGGGTTCGATAACTAATAAAAGTGAAATTATTGTAAAAATGGAAGATAAACTTAGAAACCCTAATCATGATAATCAAGATTGGAGTAAGCTTATATATCTTTGGGAAACTATTTTCAAACAGAACACTTAGTGCTGTAATGTTTTAAGTAATTCATGAGGATAATGTTACTATTCGAAATATTGGAGGTGTTTGAAAAATGGAGGATGAAATAGTAAAAAGGATTATGGATAGTAGTCAATGGCCGTGTATAGAAAACTCTGATCAATTAGAAGTTCTAAATGAAATAGCAGATAGTACTTTTAATACAGAAACTTTTGAGGGATATATTTCCGCAATATTAATATACCATCAAATTATAGAATCAATGATTATACATCTGTTAGAGGATTGTTGCTTTTTTATTCAGTTGAGTGTTTATCCTCTAGAATATAAACATAAAATTGAGAAGGATAAAATGATGGGCGCGTACATAAAGGAATTGAAATCTACACTGGAATTTGAAAACAAGCAACTGTTTATTTCTAAGTGCATGGAGTTTAATAAGATTAGAAATAATATTGTTCATGGGATAACAAAAAAGAGAGATTTAAGTGATATAAACGAAAATGCAAAGAATGGAAAAATAATTTTTAATATTGTTTTTGAATTATATGATGATATACAGGATTGGTTTAGAGTGTGCTTTAAAGATTTTAAGAAAGACATTTTTATAGACATTGTAGGGGATGAAACAGATGAAACAGAATAACTTAGATGGATATGACAGGTTTATTAACGATTTGACATCTTACTATAGTCAATTTGAAAACACAAGGGGAGAAATAACCCTATTTAAGGAAGCTTACAAAAAAGCTATTGAGCAAGAACTACCAGAAAGGGAAAATCAGAGAAATTTTCAAATACGTGATTTCACAAACTCAACAGGTTTGAATATAAATCTCTCTTTTGAAAACCTATACTGCAAGCAAGACGAGGAAAAAAAATTAGTTGTAGGAACAGTATCGCCTAATTGGGATAATGGTTGGAGAAATATATCAGAGAACGGATTTGTGTCGGAACAAATTAGTGATTTTTTCTACTTTGCAAAACAATATATACATAGAAGTTATGAGATTAATCTCATAGTGGCTATTGCAATTGTATATGGTAGGGCATGCGACTTTAGGGGTAGAGAGTTGAGACAAATGCAATTACCATTTTCAAATGAAGAGTATTTAGAATTCACAAGAAGTAGTTTAAAAGATGAAACAACACGCACTGTAAGATTAGTGCATTACCTTAAAATAATTAATTCACTAGATCCTTGGGTAAACAAGGCTAATTACTATTATGTTAGAGCAATTGACTTAAGAAATAGAAATTTTTTTGAAGAAGCCATAACCTGTCTTGATAACACAGTAGATATAATTATACAATATTTAAAATTTAAAAAGAAAATTCCTACGTTACATAGAAACATAATGATTAAAGATTTACAAAAAGAAATGGGTGTAAACAATAAAGTGTGCGAAGACCTAGAAAGATTATATCTGTTGAGATGCAAATTTTCTGCCCATCCTGCCCAATCTAAGTGGTGGGATTTTAGTGAAATTTATGAGGATGATATTGATAATATATTTAGAAGCGTACAAAATGTATTAGTGAAGTTTTTTCAATATGAAAATAGGAATAGAAACATAGAACCAAACCCTGAAAACTGGACAGAGTGGTTTTGTCAAAATGCTGATGTTTTATTTGATGCAGTCTGGTTTCATAGGATACCATAAATTTAAAGAAACAAGATAAATTAATATAGTTTAGAATTGATAATAGGAGGGCATATGGCTAAAGCAATGAAGGAAAAGATAGAAAAACTTGTAAATGATGAAAAATTGTTATCTGATTATATTAAAAATAATAAAGGATTTGATTGTTTATTTGGACATGTTGATATAAATATTGAGGAGAGATTAGGACAAGGTGGAAATGGTATTGTCTACGCAGCAAAAATTAATAATATTGAAATAGCGGTTAAGTTTCTAATTAATTACAATACTAAAAAGATTGAGAGGTTTAAAGGAGAGTATATTAATATTAATATAACAAAAGATAAATTAAATGGGGTTGTAAATAATTTGCATTACGATAACCTTAGTATTGGAGATAAAGAAATACCATATATTTTTATGAAAAGGTATATGGAGTCCCTAAAGGAGTACCGTAAAAAGTTAGCTAAGATTGAATTTTCGGATTTACTTAAGTTACACGATGGATTATGTGCGTCATTGGAAACTATTCAAAAATGTAATATTGTTCATAGAGATTTAAAACCAGAAAACATATTGATTGATGAGAATGGTAATTACATTATTTCCGATTTTGGAATCGCTCATTTTGAAAAAGAAAAGTTTCCTATTAATAGAATAACACAAAAGGGAGATCGATTAGCTAATTTTGAGTTTTCAGCACCAGAGCAAATTAACGGAACAGAAGTAACGTTTGCAACAGATATTTATTCGTTTGCACAACTTTTGTATTGGTTTGTTTTCAATACAGTTAATAGAGGTACAGGTGGAAGAGCATTTCAAGAAGTATTTAAAGAGAAAGATGCTATATATTTGAATAACATTGTAAATAAATGTTTAAGTAATAATCCCAAAGATAGATTTCAAAATATAAGTGAAATAAAAAGTTACTTTAATGAAATGAGATGTAGGGTCCAAGAAATAAATGTTTTTGATGATATGCATGAATTAAGCAAAATAATAAGGTGTATTATACCTGAATTTTACAATAATGCAGGGTTTACGGACAATAAAGAGTATATAAGTGAATTGATTAAAATGCTTAACAGTGCAAAAATTAATAGACCGTTTGAATTTAATACAGGAACAGGTAACAATACTATAAGCGAATTTATTGAGTTGGACAATGGGGATTTTCTTCTTGATTCAAGGGAAATAAATATTAAAAAAGTTTGGGGATGCGTTACTGATACAGTATATAATGATATATTAATAATTGAGTTAGGAAAGTCGGAACTATATACAATAAATGGAAAATTACATAGTGGAGTTGCGGTAATAAATAAGGAAACAATGGTACCAGTGGACGACACGCAATCAGGTTTTGTTAGATTAAATGGGAAAGTATATGATACTGAGACATTGGATATACAGAAGAGATATATTTATGATGATAATGATAAATATCTTGTTATAGGAGCGTTTCATCAGTGTGGTATTATTTCTGAGAATGACGTATTCATCGAAGAATTACAAGGTAATGAATTACTAAATAAAAAGATAATTTATGAGCTACAAAAGAATATATCACGTAATAAGACGTTGGAAGTAAAGATGTGCTTATAATATGAAATCAACTCAGATTTTGATAACTAAATGATAAGCGTATACCTAAGACCATGATAACCATTTGATAACCACGAGGAAGATACGGGAAAATACTATATAGGACACCTAGATACAAAAAAATAAAAAGTATCCCACATCCGCCTACTGTTCAAAGGACTGTGAGATACTATGATATATTGTGAGATATAGGAAAATAAACGTTGGTGTAGTACGATGCATACGGAAACCAAACAGCCATAACCGACTGGCGAGATAACACAAAAACAACAACATATAACCTACTAAATAGAAAAACCAAAACAATAGACCCACTACTAAAAGAAATAGTACAAACCTATGATGACCTAAGCAACCTAAAAATCAAAAAAGATGAAAGAAACTACACCACAACCTATAACTATGATGAACAAAACAGGCTAATAAAAGTAACAAATGCACTAAACGAAAATACAACATACACATATGATACAAATGGCAACCTACTAACACAAACAGACGGAGAAGCAAGAACAACCACATACGAATACAACGCACAAAACAAAGTAATAACAACAACAGACGGAGCAGGACTAGAAGAAACCTACACATACAACATTCACGGACAACTGACAGAAGAACAAGCAGGAACAACAATAATAAACCATACATATGACAATAACGGAAACCTACTCACAGCAACAAACACAAACGGAACAACAACATACACATATGACCAACAAAACAGACCAACAACAAAAGCACAAACAGACATAGTAATAGTAACATACAAATACGACATACAAGAAACAAACGGAAAAGTATCAGAAACAATAACAGACCAAAAAGGCAACGAAACAACTAATATATACGACAACAAAGGTAGACTAGAAACAGTAAAAAACGGAACAAATGTAGTAGCGACATATACATACAACGAC
>DMOI01000012.1:7016-7137 GCA_003452395.1 Clostridiales bacterium | reverse complement strand
CGCAAATACTTGAATAACTGATAAACAAATGTATGGTAAACAATATAACAAAACGTGAGATAGTGTTAAAAACATAAACGGGCTGGCACATAGGCACAGCCCCTACGATATAAAATATGAA
>DMOI01000012.1:0-6989 GCA_003452395.1 Clostridiales bacterium | reverse complement strand
GTGACCCGCAAATACTTGAATAATCTAAAAAATAAGTGTAGGTGAAAAAAATGAATGGAGAATTGAAAATAAGAAAAAATGTCAGATTACCGAATTATGACTATAGTACAGAAGGAATATATTTTATAACTATATGCTTAAATAACAAAAAAAACTTATTTGGAGAAATCAAAGATGGGAAATTAGTAAAAAATGATAAGGGATTTATGATAGAGAGATTCTGGAATGAAATGAATAATAAGTATCAAAACATAAATTTGGAAGAATACATAATAATGCCTAACCACATTCACGGATTGATACAGATTAAAAAATACGAAGAACCTTTACAAAATATAATAGGATGGTTTAAAACCATGACTACCAATCAATATATAAAAAATGTAAAAGAAAATGATTGGGAAAGATTTGATGGTAAGCTTTGGCAAAGAAATTACTATGAGCATGTGATAAGGCATGAAAAGGAATTATATGAAATANNGTCATCCCTGTGTGGTGACCCGTTGAGTACAAAAAATGGAGGGAATGATTATGAAAAAAAAGGTTGTAATAGGACTTGTTGTATTAGTAATAATAGCAGTAGTAGGATACTCATTTTATGCAAAATCTGCCACTAAAGAAGAGGTGAAAACATACCCCGTAGAAAAGAGGGATATAAGTGAGATAGTAGAGGAAACGGGTATCGTGAATTCTTATGGCGAGAGGAAGATATATTCTAAAGTACAGGCAAAACCAGTAAAGATAAGTTTTGAAGTTGGGGATAGTGTTAAGAAAGGGCAGGAGCTAATAACGTTTGACCAAACACAAATAAACTCGCAAATAGCCATAGCAAATGCAAGGCTAAGCCAGGTACAGGCAAACTATAGGGAGTCTGTAAAACCAGCAGACAAGGAAAGAGTAAAAATCTTAGAAGCTAAAATCAGAAATATAGAGGTAAGCATTGCAGATTTAGAAGCAACGGTGAAGAAAAATAATGATTTGTATTCTCAGGGTGTAATATCAAATGATGAAAAAAGAGAATCGGAAAAACAATTAACTACCATGCAAAACGAGTTAATAGCGGCTCAAAATGAGCTATCACTTATTACAAAAGCTGTTTCATTAAATATACGTGCGGAGTTTGAGGGACAAATATCAGAAATAAAAGAAAATATAAAAAGCTTGCAAAACACAAAAGCTGATTATACTGTGTACTCACCTATTGATGGAGTTATAACAGAAAAAACCTTAAAAGAAGGTGGCCTCGCTATGCCTGGAATGGAACTACTGGAAGTATCTAATATGAATGATTTATATGTAGAAACGAATATATTAGTAAGCGAACTAAAGGGGATAGACATAGGAGATAAAGCGACTGTTTATAATGAGGATCTAGGACTCAATATCGCAGACTGTAAGGTTAGCAAAATATATCCTAAAGCACACACAAAAACTTCAGATTTAGGTATTGAACAAAAAAGAGTAACTGTAGAAATAGAGCTAGGAAGTGTAAGTGAACAAATAAAACAGGGATATGATGTTGATGTAAAAATAATAAAGAATGTGAAGAATGGAGTATTAGTAATAAAAGAAGAGAGTGTATATGAGATAGATGGGGAAAAATATGTTGATATATATGTAAATAACGAAACACAAAAACAAAAAATAAAAACAGGAATTAAAGAAGGAGACTATATAGAAGTAGTAGAAGGACTTGCAGAAAATGAAAATGTTGTGGAAGTGTTGGAAGAGGTAAAGTAGATAAAAAACAAACTACAATTGGGTAGTTTGTTTTAAAATATAAAAAATATAAAAATATAGTTGAAATATTTACAAATATAGTATAAAATGAGTGATATATATATAAAACAAGAAAAATGGAGAAAGATTATGGAAAAAATAGATTTATTATCTTTAACATATGAAGAGTTAGAAAATTATTTAGTAGAAAATGCCGAAAAAAAGTTTCGTGCTAAACAGATTTTTGATTGGTTGCATAATAAAAAAGTAGATGATTTCGACGATATGACAAATATATCAAAGGAGTGTTTACAGAAACTAAAAGAAACAAGTTATTTAACAAGCATGGAATTAGTCAAAAAGCAAGTGTCAAATATAGATGAAACAACAAAGTACTTATTTAAGCTTACTGATGGTAATTTTATAGAGAGTGTATTTATGAAATATAAGTTTGGTAATTCGGTCTGTATCTCCTCTCAAATAGGCTGTCACATGGGTTGTAGCTTTTGTGCATCAACAGTTAATGGACTCGTAAGGAACCTAACGGCTGGAGAGATGCTAAAACAAATATATATAGTGGAAAAAGATACAAATGAAAGAGTTTCAAATGTAGTAATAATGGGTAGTGGAGAGCCATTTGAAAATTATGATAATGTCATCAAATTTATAAAAAATATAACAAACCCAAACGGTCTAAACATAGGTCAAAGGCATATATCAGTTTCAACATGTGGATTAGTCGATAAGATATATAAATTTGCAGATGAAAAAACGCAAGTTAATTTAGCAATCTCACTACATGCTCCAAATGATGACATAAGAAAACAAATAATGCCGATAGCTAAAAAGTACAGTATAAAGGAAATAATGGAGGCTTGCAAATACTATGTTAAAGTAAGTAATAGAAGAGTAAATATAGAGTATGCTATGATGCAAGGTGTAAATGATAGTTTGAAAGATGCAAGAGAGCTTGCTCATGTGCTCAAGGGTTTGCTATGTTATGTAAACTTGATACCCGTAAATGAGATAGCAGAGAATGAATATAAAAAAGCAAACATGAGTGTGGTTAACAATTTTGCACGAGAACTAGATAAATGTGGAATTCAAACTACAGTAAGACGAGAACTAGGCTCAGACATAGATGCAGCATGCGGACAGCTGAGGAATAAACAGATGGAAGAGGACAGATGACAAGGACGGTGACATTATGCAAGTATATGGTATTAGTGATAAAGGTAAGACAAGGAATAAAAATGAGGATAGGATATTTTATACTGATAAACCGATAGGCAAACTGCCAAACTTATTTATAGTTGCCGATGGAGTTGGGGGAACTATAGCAGGGGAAATAGCTAGTTCGTTTGCAACAGAAAAGTTTTGTCAATGTATAATAGAAAATAAAGATGATGATAGTCCGCTCGAGATATTAGCCAAAGGTATAGTAGAAGTTAATAAATATATACATTATAAATCAACTAATAGCTATGAGTTTCAAGGTATGGCTACTACATTCTTAGCAGCGACAATAATTAACGATAAAATTTACGCAATAAATATCGGAGATTGTAGATTATATTTATTAAGCAAAAATACTATAACCCAAATAACAGAAGATAATTCATACTATAACGAAATGAAAAATATATTAGAAATAGAAACATTGAAAATAAATAAAAATATTTTATCTAGAGCAGTAGGACAGCTAGGTAGTCTAAACGTAGATACATATGAGGTTGAATACACAAAAGATACAAATGTTATTATGTGTTCTGATGGTTTGTATAAGATGCTTGGTGATATAGAAATATTAGATATATATAATACAACACAAGATGTGAAAAGTTACATTAATTTATTAATTAAGGAAGCCAACCAAAAAGGTGGTCAAGACAACATTTCAGTAATAGGAATAGGTTGATAAGTTGAAAAAAGGGGGGGTTATTATATGTTAGCAAGAGGAACTGTTCTAGCGGGAAGGTATGAAATAATTGAAAAAATAGGTGCGGGTGGTATGGCTATTGTATATAAAGCCAGATGTAGAGAATTAGACAGGTATGTGGCCGTAAAGGTTTTGAGAGAAGAGTACATTGAAGAACAAAACTTTATCAAAAAGTTTAAAGCAGAAGCACAGCAAGCTAGTAAATTGGTACATCCAAATATAGTTGATATATATGATGTGGGAGTTGAAGATGAAGTATACTACATTGTTATGGAATATGTGGATGGAGATACTTTGAAAAAAATAATAAATAGCACAAGAAACATTGATTTTGAAAAGAATATGAAAATAATGATAAAGGTTGCGGATGCCCTAAACAACGCTCATCAGAATGGTATTATACATAGAGATATAAAAACTCAAAATATAATTATAACAAAAGATGGGCAAGTTAAAGTTGCAGACTTTGGTATAGCTACCGCTACGACATCATCAACACTAGCAGTTACTAGTAATGCGATTGGTTCGGTACATTATTTCTCACCTGAACAAGCTAAGGGAGAAAAAGTAGATGCAAGAAGTGATATATACTCTTTTGGTATAGTACTGTTCGAAATATTTACTAGAAGCATGCCTTTTGAAGGAGAAACACCTGTTGTGGTAGCCATAAAACACGTATTAGAGGAAATGCCAAACCCAAGGGATGTTGAACCAAATATAAGTAATAATCTAGAGCGTATTATATTAAAATGTACTCAGAAAAATCCAAATGATAGATATTCAGATTTAACAGAACTTATAGTGGATTTGAAAAAAGAATATGTAGAATTACGAGGAGATCAAAACGAGGATAATAATGCAGAAGAAATATTTAGTGCTGGGGTAGTTTCACAGGAACTAGAACAAAACAGAAATGTGGCTAAACAAGATGAAAATGAAGGTGTAAAAAGAGAAACTTATATAGAAGATTTATCAGTAAATAAATCGGAGGAACCAATAGCAGAAAGAGAAAAAGAAATAGAATTGATGCAAGATAATTTTATTAAAAATAATAAAGAAACATTAAAAGACTGGAAAAACATTACAAAGGAAAATTTGTTGGAAAACAAAGTACAAAACAAAATTGAAAAGAAAATGGAAGAAGACTTACCAAATGAAATAATTGATAACTATTATGATAAAGGTGATAAGACAGTGTATATAGGTGCTGCGATAACATCCCTTATTATAATTTCTATTATTGCCTACACAGGATTTATGTTTGTAAAAAACTTTGAAAAGTCTTTAATTATAGAAGTACCTAATTTTATAGGCAAAGATTTTAACGTTGCGGAGAAAGAAGCAGAAGAAAATGGTATAGTTTTAAATAAGAAGAGTGAAACATATTCAGATAGTGATGAGGGAATAATAATAACCCAAAGTCTTGAACCAAATCATAAAATACAAAAAAACTCTAGCATAGATGTGACAGTAAGTAAAGGAGTTGAAATCATAATAGTAGATAGTGTGGTGGGTAAAGAATTCGGAACTGCACAATTAAAATTAGAAGAGCAAGGATTTAAAGTAAAGATTGACACAGTACTTAACTCGGAAAAAGAAGCAGGAATAGTATTAGAACAAGAACCAGCAGCAGGTGAAAAACTAAAAAGAACAGGTATAGTCGTACTAAAGGTTGCATTAGGAAAAGACCAGAGTGAGGTAGTTGTGCCAACAGTTATAGATATATCACTCGAAACAGCAAAAAAAGTTATAGAAGATTCAAACCTAGTAGTTGGTAAAATTACATATAAACCAAGTACTACCCTTGCAAAAGATATGGTTATAAGTCAAGGTTTAAAGCCAGGAATAAAAACAAAATCAGGTACAAAGGTTGACTTAGTGCTCAGTAATTCAGATAATGTTACAAGTATATTTGGAACGAGCGAAAACCAAAATCAAACTAATCCTATAACTGAGACTCCTGTAATAATCGAAGTACCTTCAGTAATAATAGCAAATGATGAGAACAAAAAGAAAATCGAATTAGAAATAAAGCCAATAATACCAATAGATAAGGTAGAAGTACCTGTAATGATATTACTAATAAGTGATACAAAATCAAATTTAAAATATAACAGAGTATGCAATATAGCTGATTTTCCTTTCAAATTTACTGCAGAAGGGAAAGCAGGAGACATAGTTCAAGTATATATCGATGGTAAAGTGCAAATAGAAGACGTGATTAAATAAAAAGGGGTGTAAAAGTCCTCCCCCTGCGAAGGGGGAGTTAGAGGGGGTCATAGAATAAGAAACAAACTAATGTGACCCCACCTAACCTCCCCTTAGCAGGGGAGGAACAAAAAAAGTAAATAAAGGGGTGTTTTATGAGAGGTCAAATTATTAGAGGTATCGCTGGTAGTTATATGATAATGGTTGATAAAAAAGTATATGAGTGCAAGGCAAGAGGAAAATTCAGAAACCAAAATATAACTCCTATTGTTGGTGATATTGTAAATATAGAAGTAGAGGGTGACAATGTAGGAGTTATAAAAGAAATAGAGGATAGAAGGAACTTTTTTGCTAGGCCAGCGGTATCAAACATAGATCAAGTAATTTTGACTTTTTCAATAAATAGCCCAGATATAAATTATAGCATTCTAGATAAATTTTTGGTTATGGTAGAAAAAAAGGATATAGAGGTTTGTATATGCATAAACAAGATAGATACGGCAAAAGAAGAAGAAATAGAGAAAATAAAGGATATATACACACTAGCGGGGTATGGTGTTGTATTTGTGAGCGCCAAAGAAGGTACAGGCATAGAGCAGCTTAAAGCTATTATGAAGGATAAAATCAATGTATTTGCAGGACCCTCGGGGGTAGGAAAGTCAAGTATATTAAATACAATACAAGCTGGATTAAAGCTACAAACTGGGGAGATAAGTGAAAAAACAATGAGAGGTAAACATACAACAAGATCGGTAGAACTTATTGAATTAGAAATTGGAGGATTTGTATTAGACACCCCAGGATTTACATCTCTCGAACTAGAAGATACAAAAGCAGAAGAGTTGAGATACTATTACAAGGAAATCAGTGAATATGAAGGAAAATGTAAGTACAGGACATGCGTGCATATATCCGAGCCAAACTGCGAAGTGAAAAATGCACTCCTTGAGGGTAAAATATCAAAAGAAAGATATGGTGGATATTTGAATATATATAGTGAACTAAAGGAAAAGGATATAAAAGTAGAAGAGAGTAGATATAAGAGTAATAGAAAGTGATATAGTAACATTAGTAAAGGAGTGCAAAAACTATGAACAAGATAATTCCTTCAATACTTACAGCT
>DMOI01000005.1 GCA_003452395.1 Clostridiales bacterium | reverse complement strand
ATAAAGAAAACCTCCGTTTTCTTTATATTATATCACAATACTCAAAAATACTCAAGTAATTTGTGGAAAAATTGACAAAAAAATAACCTTTTTAAAAGGTTTGTAGGTATTTTATTTAGTTACAACTGTCAAAGACCCGAGGGCATTTAAATATATGTGTATAAAATTAGAAATATTTTATAGAAAATTTGGAACATATTGACGGATAATTAAGAATATGGTATTATTTTATAAAATAAAATAAGTAAAATTGAATGGAGGCGATAAAATGGCAGATAAAAATTTTTATATTAAGTTCTATAAGGACATTATACCTGAAATATTAGTAGGGAAGAAGACACTAGAAGTGAGACCGCGGAGCCTTAGCTTTTTAAAAAAGGCTCAAAACTCGGAGTATGCATATTTGACATACGGACCAAGGTTTGGAGCTCCAACTGTATTTGCAAAAGCAAAAATAGAAGATGTAGAGGTTAGACCATTTGAATCCGTTACAGAAGACGATCTTGTTCAGATAGGGTATGATTGGAGCAATAGACCACGAGAAGAATTTATAAATGAATATACAGATTGGTTTTCAAAGGAATTAGATAAGGGATATGAACCTGTATGGGTACACTTTAATGTGACAGAAAGCTATGATTCAGATATGGAGAGATAAAAATGTTCGAACCAAAATTTTATGAGAATAAAGCAATGATACATTTAAGTAAGATGTTTGATAAAAATATATGTCGGAATTTCAGGTATTCTGCGAATACGGGACCAATTAAAAACTTGCCAGAAATAGATGGTATACTTGAAAAAGATCATAAATTATACGCCATAGAAGCTAAAAGTTTTATTATAAATCAAGAAGACTTAGTAGAAATAATGTATAAGTATAAACTTTTAGGTTTTAGGAGGTTAATTATTATATCTCCAGATTATACTAAGGAAGCTATACAACTTACTTGCAGCCAGAGTAAGTTTGAGGAATTAATTTTAGAAAAATACTCTCCAGATCTGCAATCTATTGATAAATGGTATAAGGATTGGAATAGTTCTCTTCCTCCTCAATTGGAGGGCTCACTTAGTTCTGGCAGGCATAGCTTTAGATTTATACTATCAAAGACCAATACAGGGAAAAGAATAGTTGTGAATCAAGTGTCAAGCAGAATAACATGTATATATGACATAAAAAAAGAGATAGAACGATTATCGTCACCACCTGTTAAGGTTTTGTGGTCTACCCAAAAATGGACAATACCAAAAGACTTATATTTTAGAAATAACAAGTTAGTGAACTTAGGCGGATTTGTTGTTATTGATTTAGATGGTCAAAAAATGCATAGTGCCTTTTTTGATTGCGAATTATCCGCATGTACTCCCAATTGTATGCACTGCTATAAGATAACAAAGAAAGAGATGAAAATAGCGTATGCAAAATTCGCTGAAAATGATATACATCCAAGCTTTGTTACAGATAGTGGTAATCATGGTTTCCACATGTATATAGACATCAATAACTACAACTTAGCAGGAATAAGGGAAATATTAAATAGACATGAGATAAGATATGATAAGATTGTATTTGATAATAATCGAGCCTTTGTGGCTTTTCCTACTAGCCTAAATGGGGAAACAAATTTACCTATTAGGATAATAAAAAGTCAGGAGGCGAGCTCAAATGACTAATATTGAGAACATTCTAAATTATATAATTCCAAAGATTTCTGAAAAGCAAGAACTGAGCAGACAAATACTGGTAAGAGAGTCTGTAATTGATACATATTACGCAGGGACATTAAATAATTTAGATAAAAACCAATTGGACAAATGTCCGAGTTGTAAAGGGACGGGTATAAGTATAGAAGAAGATATAGAAAAATATATAAAACAAATAGATACAATTAGACCTAGTTCAAGGGTAGAAATAGACCAATGTCATCTTAAGGATAAGGATTTAGGGAGAAGAGTGCACTTAATACTAGAAAAAGCTAAGCCAGAAAGCACTAAGTATGGGTTTGTTGGAGATGATGATTTGGCATCTATATTGTTGGCAAAAGTAGCGAATCCAGAGGAAATAGTAATAGTGGATATTGATAAAAGACTTTTAAATGTTATTGATGCTGAGCTAAAAAATAAACCACAGATAAAATATGATTTAATTGAAAGTAATATAACAAAGCTTAAGTATGAAAGGCTGAAAAATCATTTTGAAACATGCGAAATAGTTGTTACGGATCCCCCGTATGCAGACGATGGAATGCTGTCGTTTATATATTTAGGAATGGCACTCTTAAAATTAGGTGGTAAAATCTTTATAGCCATGCCATATTTGTCAAATGAAAGATGGACGTGGGACTTAATGATGCTTGTTCAAAAGGAATTAATAGATAATGGTATGCTAATTGAAGAACTTTGGCCTGGGTTCTGCACATATGAGACAAGTGATGTTATATCGAGTTTTATGGTTGTAAAGAAGATGCGAAATACGGATCCGCATATATTGTTAAATAAAATTGATCACTTAACAAAGGCAAGATTTTATACAAAAAGGACAAATGTAAGCAATATTGAATAATAGATAACAAGGAGGTATTATAATGGACACAATATATTTTGTTACTGGGAACAAAGGAAAAGTTATAAGCATGCAAAATCACGTAGGGAAATATGGTATAAAAGTAGAGCAATATAAATTAAAGATGGAAGAAATACAATCTGATAATGTGGAAGATATATCTGTACATAAAGCACAACAAGCATTTAATATATTAAAAAAGCCTGTAATAGTGGAAGATAGCGGGTTTTTTATAGAATGCTTTAATGGATTTCCAGGAGTGTACATTAAATATATTTTAAACACAATAGGAATAAATGGAATATTAGATATGATGAAGGAAAAAGAAAATAGGAGATGTACATTTAAAAGCGTATTAACTTTTATAGACGATCAGGGGGTCCCTAGGACGTTTAAAGATGATGGAGATGGAGGCACGATAGCACATGAAGTGAATAATACGGACTGTGAAGAAGCATGGTCAGATTTATGGAAAATCTTTATCCCTAGTGGTGCGACAAAGACTTTAAATGCATTGACTGGAGATGAAAGGGAAAGAATTTTTAAGGAATGGGAGAACAAGTCTGTTTTTACACAGTTTGCCAAATGGATGGATAAAAAATATAACAACTTAGATGTTGAATTGGATAATCAAAATAATTTATTATCATCGGCATTTCAATTCAATTTACCAGAAGAAAAAATCGCGAACAAGCCTAGACCTGTAGGAGAACATAAACTACTAATATATGATAGAAAAACTGATACAATAAAGCATTGCTTTTTTGATAAATTAGTTGATGAATTACCAGCTAATGCTTTGATTGTTATTAATAACTCAAAAGTTGTTAAAGCAGCTTTACGATATTTATCAGATGATGGGAGATATCTTCACATATTAAATCCGTTGCATGAAAGCTTAAGCAATGTAGAAATGCTGTGTCCGTGGAAACCGCATACGGGTGATATGGTCAGTGTGAATGGCGGGATAGTTAAAATTACTGGATTTGCAGATGAAAATAGAGATATACGAACTACTGAAATTATTCCACACGACACACAGATAAAGACTTTACCTGATTTTATAGATAAGTATGGGGAAGTTCCAATTCCTATATATATAAATGCAAAAAGGCGACTAGAAGTTTCGGATATTGATGATTATCAAAATATATATGCAAAAGTGGATGGATCAGTTGCCTGTCCTACAGCAGGGCTACATTTTAATGAAGACTTAATAAAAAAGTTAAAAGCGAAAGGGATAAAATTTGCAGAGATAACGTTACATGTAGGATATGGTACATGGAAGAGCTTTAAATACGATAACATAAAAGACCATAAAATGGATTCAGAGCATTATATAATTACCAAAGAAAACATGAAATTAATATACGATGCAGTTAAACAAAAAACTCCAATTTTGGCAGTGGGCACAACATCTGTTAGAACATTGGAAACAGTAGCTGACACTATAATAAATTGTGATGGAAATTTTAAAGATTTAGAAGGAGATTCAGAAATATTTATATATCCTCCATACAACTTTAAGTTAGTAAATTGGTTAATTACAAACTTTGCTTATCCTAAAACTCCTATTATGACAATACCAGCAAGCATGTGTGGTTTGCAAAAGTTAAAGCATTTATATAGTGAAGCATTGGAGAGTGATTATCTTTTCTACACATATGGAGATGCAATGATGATAAAATAAAGATTCTAAGGAGGCTAGTGCATGAAAAGTATAATGATAGCAGGTGTTGCAGGTGTAGGAAAGACAACAATGACAGGAAAACTATCCGAAGAATTATGTTTAAAGGAAACAGATTATGCAGACTTTATGTTACAGGTATTAAATGACAATAGTATGACAAAAGATGACTTGCAGACTATGAGTTGGGAAGATAGAAATAGTGTGTATAGGCAAGTAGAAATCTATATTGAAAATATGTTCTTAAAAAGTTCACAAAAGGGAATTCAGCTGATGGAGAATCATTTATCCATCATTCAAAATGGAGATATAAAAACGTTTGATGTAAATGACTATAGAAGGTATAACTTGGCAGGAATTTGTGTTTTAGAATCAGACCCTAATATTATTGCTCAGAGGAGATTGTCGGATAATACACGGCACAGAGTCGTTGAGCAAGTAGAGTTAATAAACAAGCAACAAGAAACAAATAAAGTAGAGGCATTAAAAGTGGCTGAACATTACAATATTCCCTTATTATTTTTAGATAATGCTCAAAATCATATGCCTATTGATGCAGCAAAACAATGGGTAGAATCTTGTATTGATTTACAAGATCAAAGATTGTCTTTATGAATATAAAAAGTTCTGGAGAAAAAAATCAAGGGGAATATATGTACATAATTGTAGAAGTGATAGATGGCAATACTACTGAGAAAATACAAGAATTAAAGATAAGTTTGCAGAAAGTTGAGCAAGTAGATTATAAGGAAATGTCATCGGGAGATAAGCATTCACTTGTATTACTATTACCAACAGATAAAGCGCATGAAATACAATTATTAATAAAACAGATAGGTAAATGTGTGTTGTGGAAGATAAATACATGGCAAGAGAAAACAATTGGTGAAGAGACCTTTAAACAGAATATTGAAAAAAACAAGGCCCAAGGGACCTTAGTTATAGGAGAAGGTGAAGTTGAAAGGGCATTGCAAAAGGATAGCATTGGGGTAATATTTCTAGCAAAAGATTTAGATGAAAATTATAAAAAAAGAATAGAGACGATATTAGAGTACTATCAGTTTAACTATCTAAAACATGTCGACATGACTAAAAAGGAAATGGGAAGTGCAGTAGGAATCAAAAATGCTTCAATAATAGGCTTTAAAAAATGCTATAAAGAAATTATATTATAATAAAAAGACCGTTAAGAGATTTAACAAATCTCGATGAGGGATGTAGTAATACATCAGCCAGGCAAGAATGAGAGGTCGCGGTCGCTATATTGACTTGCTTGTAAAAATAATGAGGTAAGGGAGTGCAAAATGTATATGAAGGCAAAAATGTATAATTATAAAGGCTGGGTTGACATTATAGACTCGCAAAAGTTAAAGACCGATGTAGAGAATATGCTTCTTAAAAGTAAGTTTAATATACTGAATTTCTGTGAGTATACATTTGCACCATATGGTTATACAGCTGTATGGATACTTGCTGAAAGCCATTGTGCAATACATACATTTCCAGAAGAAAATAAAACATATATTGAGCTGACAAGTTGTGTTAAAAATAAATATGAAAAATTTAAAGATCTTATAGCTGAATATAGGTTATAAGTCAACATACGGAGGGATTAATGTGAAAGTATTAACTATAAAGCAACCATATGCGAGCTTAATTATTAAAGGTTATAAAGAGTATGAATTTCGCACTTGGGAAACGAAATATCGTGGAGAGTTCCTTATACATGCAGGGCAAACTGTAGATAGAGTAGCATTAAAAAAATTATCTAAAGATTATAATTTAGAAGATATGCCTACAGGAGTTATTCTTGGTAAAGTGACATTAACAGATTGCGTAAAAATAACCCCTGAAATGGCAGAAAAACTTGAGAAAAAAGATAACAATATTTATTGGGGATTTAATGGATGGGAAGGCTATGGTTTTAAGTTAGATAATATAGTAGAATTTAAGGATAAAACTAATGTTAAAGGTCAACTCGGCTTTTGGAATTATGAGGTGGAGAAAAATATAGAAAAATGATGCATTAGTGGCTCAGGGTACGTATAAACTGGTACACGAGATAACACTTGCTGGATGAGGGTTGGAAGTTATCAAAATTTGACAAATAAGCAAATTTAGGGTATAATAAAATTATTAAATAGGTATCAATAATTCTTGTAGGAGCAGGGTGGGGTCAGGGCTG
>DMOI01000059.1 GCA_003452395.1 Clostridiales bacterium | reverse complement strand
GAACTATAGCTTGACAGCATTGACCCTACCCTCTCCCTACAACAAAGGGAGAGGGAAAAAAAGAGGAGGGAGAAACATGAACAAGGAAGTAATATCTGGCAGACAGCTTACGGCTTTGGTTTTTACTTTTGTTACAGCTACAGCCACTCTTTTCCTCCCTGCTTTTGTTACACATAATGCAGGTCAAGATGGGTGGATTTCAGTAATAATAGGTGGCTCAGTTGGTATTATAGTTGTGCTTATAATCACACATTTAGGAATGGGATATCCTAGATTAACACTTATTGAATATAGTGAACTTATATTAGGAAAATGGATTGGTAAAATTATTGGTCTTATATTTATCCTATTTTTTTTATATACAACAGCTGTTATTATTAGAGAGATATCTTTAACTATAAATTCAAATATTCTTACTAATTCCACCTTAGAAAGTATTACAATTATTTTATTTATTATTAGCGCTTATGCAGTAAAAAAGGGGTTAGAAGTTATCACTAGGGTCAATGTTTTGATTCTTATGGTTACTTTTTTAGCTATGTTTATATGCTTCTCTCTTTTACTAAAAGATATGAACATTGAATTATTAACCCCTGTATTTAGTAAAGGAATATCGCCAATACTAAAAGACTCTGTTTCAGTTGCTGGTTGGTTTTGTGAAGTAGTATGTATAGCATTTTTAATGCCATTTATAAATAAGCCTGATGAAACTCGTGTAAATTCAATAATCGGAGTACTATGGGCAATAATCACTTTATCCTTTTTTGTTGCACTTGTTATTATGGTATTTGGTGCAAAGCTATCAGCTAACCTTACATTTTCAACCCTAGAAGCAGTTAATGTGATTAATCTAGAAGATTATCTAGAGCGTGCTGAAATTATTTTTTTAATACCTTGGATACTTGCAAACATAGTTAAACTTTCTTTTTTTTATTACGTAACTGTTTTTATTATATCAAAATGGTTTAAGATTGAAAACTTAAATACACTAGTCCTTCCGGTAGGACTACTACTATTTTCGATGTCTATAGTCATATTCAAAAGCAACGTAGATTTAGTTGAATTCTTGAGCAAGGCTTGGGGGGCCTTTTCTCTTCCAATCGAATTAGGTATTCCCATACTTTTATTAATTGTTTCATTAATTAGAGGAAAAAGGAGTGTTTGATTTGAACGTATTTTCTTCAATAACAAAAAAAATAATTTTTATATTGTTTTTACTCACCATATTATCTGGTTGCTCAAATAAAATGGAAATAGACAGAATAAATTTTCCAGTTGCTCTTGGAATTGATTTTGACGAGAAAAATAACGAAATAAAAATTTATGCTCAACTTCTTTCTACTGCTACGACTAGTACCGATGGCGAACAACAAGCATCTAAAACATATATGGTCTTAGAAGGACATGGAACTACCCTGCTAGATGCGATGGCTGATATCACTAGTCAAGGCTCACAGAATCTTTCGTGGAAACATATTACTGTTGTTGTTATTACAGATAAAATGGCTAAACACGGTATTATTGATGAATTAGATTTATTAAGTCGTTTTCAGCAAGTACACTTAAATAGTTATTTAATAGTAACTAAGGAAGACTTAAAAGAATTATTAGAATCAAAACCTAAAATCGAAACATCTATGGCTGCCCCATTAGCTGGAATTAGACTACTTAGTAAACAAAGTTCACAAATAAAACCAATCACACTAAGAGACTTTATAATGGCTTATTTGAGCGGTGGAATGGACCCCGTTATCCCTGAAGTATCAATTATAAAAGATGCTGAGGAAACGACAGATAAAAGTAAGGAAAAAGAAATTGGATTAGATTATACAAAATTAGGTATATGTAAAGATGATAAATTAGTTGGGTTTCTCGACGATGATGAAACCAAAGGAGCTGTTTTAATTTATGGTATGGAAGACATTAGCCGAATCACGATACCTCCATCAAAAGAAGGTAAAGAAGATGAATTCACCATACGTTCTATTCATAGTATACCTGAAATAATACCCAACATGCATAAAAACACACCAAGCATTACTCTTAAACTTAATATCTATTATACTATTGCACAAATCAATACCTCTACAAAAGTTGATACAAAAAAAACTGATAGTCTTAATAAACAAGTAGAATCATACGTAAAGAAAAATGTAGAAGCTACCTTTAAAAAGACTCAAAAAGAACTATCATCTGATATATTTGGATTTGGAGATAAAATATATAGAAAATATCCTGATTATTGGCTAAAACATAAAGATAACTGGAATAATATATTTCAAAAGATAGATATAAAAGTGCAAGTTAAAGCTAACTTAAACAATACAGGTCAAACACTAAATAGCTTGAAATATACTCACGATAAGGAGTGATAAGTAATATGTTAGGTAAATCATTAGTGATACTACTCATTTTCGGAATTGTAGCTGTAATTGAGCTACCGAGCTTAATAAAAGAAAGACAATGGAAGGAACTTTACGTCTTCTCTATGTTTTTTCTTTCTGCCCTTATTATAACAGTTATGTACCAAATCTTCGAGTTTGATTTCTCTCCCGTTAGTCACTGGCTCACAAAAGTTTATAGTTTCGAATAAAGTATTATCTATTTAACATAAACGGGATTAGTATTACAGCTTTCAAGTTGTAATACTAATCCCATTTATTCTATACCTTTGCACTTTTTTCTTTTGCTAATATCATGTTTATAACCCATTTTAATAAGATAGCTGAAATAATATATATTGGAACAGAGTAAAAGTAACTCCAATTGTTCATTTCATAAATGCCCATCCATACAACCAATGGTTCTACAACGAAAGATAACAGTATTGACATAATAAATACAGCAATAATAAATAACTTCCAACTACGGAAATATTGATACACTAACATATATATTACAGGCAACATACTTAGATTTGCTGCAGATAGTAGTTGCCCGAGTGGTGTTAGCGTTATTGGATATCCCCAAAGTACTAAATTCATACCAACTAAATCCGTCGATGTTGCTAAGATTGATACCATAATACCATAGGTAGTTATCTCAAGTAACCTTGTTTTATCTACAAATTTCCACCATAAAGACCATACAATAAAAACTACAATTAATTCTAACCACCAGTTTAATGAAAATAAACAATGTTCCAAATAAAATCTAACATTGAGGTCTTTAAGTTCAATTCGTTTTTCCACTATTTCTTTCCAAAGAGGATAGTCACTATACTGTAATAACAGATACTTGTCAAACATCAATTCACCTCATCTAATATTCATTTATCTCATTTTCGTCAAAGGCTTCAATGTATGTAACCGTTAAATAAACCAAGTGCAGTAAATTCACCTATCCAAGTAATACATGTAACAAATATATAAAACATAATAAATGTACTAATTTCCGTAACTCGTCTCTTTTTATATATTGTAAAGATGGCAACCACAATACCAATTATGGCTAGACTGTAATACCAGTATATACTTTGCATATGTACCTCCTTTATTTATAAGCTTGATTAATATTATTATTCCCTAATATTTGTAAAATATTACTTTGTTTTTAAACAACAGGGACGGTTATTCTNNAGAATAACCGTCCCTGTTGTTTATTTCCTAACACCCTTTATGTGTATAAATCTCATACTATTTGCCCATGTATAATTATTTAAGGCATAATTATCCCTATCTATTGTATGTGTAGCTGTAAGTATGTTACTTAAATTTATTGGTGTTCCTATCCCAACTACAACGAGGGAATGTTTATAATTTTTGTTGTCATTAAGTGCTAGTTGTATTATATCACCTATCATAATACCCTGCATACTAACTTCATCAGCAAATGGTCCTACACCTTTATTTTTTATAAGAAAATTATATAAGAAATTTACTCCTGTCCATGATGGTGACCGCCTTTGTGAGTTTATATAATACCAGCCAAAGGTAGGTGTATAATTCATTACTTTGCTTCCTGCAAAAACCGCTTGAGAAACAAAGTTTGTACAATCTCCTCCCATCTTTTGAAAATCTACGTACGCTGGGTTACGCTTATCTGACCATTTATGTGCATATTGCACCACTGCTTCTCTATTATATGGTACGATTATTTCTTTCATAGCTTCCACCTATCTTTTTACTTTTTACAAGCAGCTTCGATGCTCCTGTTTTTTCCCACATTTCCACTTGTTTATATGCGTCTTCTGTTTCTTCTCCCATCCCTACAAGCACACCCATAAGAATGAATTCTTGGAATAAATGTCTAGGGTTTATACCCTCTTTTACCTCATCCAATGCATGTTCTACCAGAGGTTCAATATAGCCTACCCATTCATCAGGTGTGTAACTTTCTTCCATTTTCTCTTCACTATTGTTCAAGTTAAGCAAATAGTTATACTTATCTGCATGTTTTTGTTCATCAGTTAATATTTCAAAAACCATATCTCTATAATATTCATTCGGTAAGCCCGCTCTTATATCTCTATATTTTTCTACCGCCGATAGTTCTCCAAACAATGCCTTTTTTAGTCCATCCTCATATGATTTCGGCTTTTCAAACCTTACATCTCTTGGAGTTACTATATCTTGACCTGTATAATATTTATATATTTCTCTAAACATTTTATTATGTTTCATCTCATCATCTCTAATACTCGCTATTATGTCTTTTTCTTCCCTAGTAGGTGCAATTGAAATTATATAATCATAAAATAACTCATCTTCCCTTTCACCTTCAACGGCGTCCTTCGCTAGTTTCAATGCTTCATTTATTGTTTTATAATATGTTGGTACTTCATATTTTTCATTATTGTAATTCATTAGAATTCCCCCCTTATGGTTAAATGCTTCCATTATAATACTATTACAATTATTGTAAAATGTATTTTGTCCCGCTTAATTTATTGTTTTTGGTTCCTCCCCTGCGAAGGGGAGGTTAGGTGGGGTCACATTGGTTTAATACCAACTCTCTGACCCCCTCTAACTCCCCCTTCGCAAGGGGAGAACCTCAATTCCATACTTCGATTACTAACCTAGGTATTGGGAATTAACCTTGTTATACTTAATTACATTAGTAACTTAAAAAACTCCCTATTTCACGGGAGCTTTTGCACTAAATATTACAGGTATTGCTAATTTGTTAATTTCACTGCCGTCTTTAGGAGAAGATTCAAATACTTCTACAAATCCACTTTTAGCAGTTGTTTGTTTATATGAAATTTCTTTTGAAAAAGGATACAATTTATCCATCCAGCCTTCTGCGGTTGTAAAACTATCAGCTAGTGTTACACCTTTTTCATCTTTAATCCTTATTCTAGTATTTGCTTCAAAAAAATTGGACTTACCTTTAACTGTTACTGGATTTGGTATTTCTGCATTTGGTGTAGGATACTCCACCTCTAAATATTTATTTTCTGTGATAACATTTGCTGCAGTTTCTTTAGAAGGTTCTTTTTCTAAACTTTGTTCTTCCGATGTGTTTATTTTTTCTCCTGTTTTTTGTGTATTATTGTTGGTATCTTCTGCATTCTTACAACTTGAAACAGCTACAATAACTATACAAACTAATATTAATAATAAAGCATTACTAATTTTTTTCATATCTTCCTCCTTTTTAAAATGCAATTTACTATTATATTTGTATTATGCACACCGTCCTTTTATTCCTTTATAGCTTAATGATTCCTTTTTTTATTGCTTCATGCAAAATTAATATTTTATATAAAGCCCTAATAAACGCTAATATGCAAATAACTAAGAACCATATGACCAAGTCATGTGTGAGCCCCCATATCATTTCAAAGCTGAATCCGGTTTGAACCATTTTGCTAAAAAAATATGAGAACATCACTAAAAAAATTATTGGCATTATTACGTCAATAATAATACTAATATATACTCTTTTCAAACCCTTTTCTATAGTTTTTTGAAATAATTTCTTTGTTCTAATTATTATATAGATACTAACTATAATTGTAATTATCCCAACAGTAATTAATAGTAAATAGACAACCGTAAATGTACTACTATTTTTATAGCTCGTCCCCAGCACTAATTTGGTTAGATTTTCTCGTAGTTCTGGATATACAAAAATATCATATAAAACATGGTTTTGATTTGTCATAACCGATATCCCATAATCAAGTTCGGGTAATAAAACTATATCTGCGTGAAAATTTTTAAGTTCTCCATTATGCTCAACTACTTTAGTATTATTATATTTCTCATTTATAAACCATCCCATACCATAATACGGTTTTGTTCTCAAAGCTGGTTTATGCATTTCGTCTATATTTCTATATGATAAAACATTTCTAAAAGTCTTATTGGTTTTATTTTGAAAAATGATATATTTAGAAATATCCTCAGGTGTTGAAATAATAAACCCTGCTGAAATTGCTGATTTTATAAATTCTTCTCTCCTCTTAACAGGAAAACCAGCAAAAGCTCCAAATCCATTGGATAGATTTGTAACACCATTTTTAATATCAAGTACTGTATTTTTCATCCCTAAAGGGCCCAGTATATTTTCCTTCATATATTTTTCGTACTTTTCTCCTGTCACTTCTTCAACGATTGCTCCTAGTATCACATAGTTGGGATTAAAATAATGAAACTCATCCCCAGGTTTTGATACAGGTCTTGCCTTTTTCAAATCAAGTACCCCTTCTCTAAGCGAAGTTGTATTTTTGAGTTTAGATATATTATTTATCTCGGACATTCCACTTGTTTGATTTAATAAATGCCTAACAGTAATGTTCTCCGTGGAATAATTATTGTTCACCTTAAAATATGGTAAGTATGTCTTAACTGGTTTATCTATATCAATTTTTCCTGACTCCTCTAGTTGCATAATTGCTAAAGCTGTAAATGATTTACTTAATGATCCAATGTACATTTTCGTATCTTTACCTAATGACTTATTATCATGTCCTATTCCAAATGACTTTAAATAGACAACATTATCGCCCTTAGTAACTATAACTGCAATCCCAGGAATATTAAAATCTCTCATGTAATTCTTTATCATTGTGTCTATATTATTATAATTAGGTGATGCCTCTACATGTCTAAATCCCAAGAATAAAACTATAACAACCATGAATATAATTAGATTTTTCGTTTAATATCACCCCTTGAGCATTTCTTATTAGTCTAACCTTATATTTCATATGCATGTAATTATTAATTCCTAACACCTAGTATTATTATCAAAAAAAAATAACAATTCACTATAAAATGAATCGTTACCTTTATTTAGTATCTATTTTGAATCTTATTTTATTATTATTTATCTTTAAATGTTGTACAACAAGTTTCATCACTTATATGTGCCTTATCTTTGCCTGTCATTGAATTAACTTCAAGAGCTTCAGCGCTACATGCTCTCTCTTCATTATAAGAACAATTTTCAACACTACATTTAACCTTATTTTTAAGTGTATTCTTAGACATATATATCACCTCAAGTATAGTATAAATAAAAAGCATTATTATATACATTTGTATTATATATTTCCATTATTTATTGTTTAACCCTTACAAACTTATCATTATTACTCCTAATATTATTAAAACAATATATATTCTCTGCTTAATACTAACCTTTTCTCTTAATATAACTGCGGCCAATATTTCAGTGACTACGACATATGACGAGATTATTGGTATCACAAGTGAAATATTATTCATTGACAGTGTATATGTATATATAACTCCACCCAAATTACTATAAATTATTCCTTTCCATGTATCTTTGTTAGGTTTTTTGAATATAAAATCTTTTTTTACACCTTTAATAGTAAAAAACATAATGATAGTCATTATTAAGCACAGTATTCCATAGTAAAATATAAATTCTATTGCCGTAACATAAAAGTTTAAGTATGCTTTTTCAGCAAAACTATTTCCCCCTATTGCAATAAAATATATTAGCGCTAAGATTATTCCATATATATATTTTTTATTACTAACCTCACAATTTTTATCCGTATTTTTACACCTAACAAGTAAAAACATTGATATTAATATGAGTACTATACTAATTATCTGCAAGTAGGTAACTCTTTCATTCAAAAATACTATACCCAGTATTACTGCTAAAATATAGTTGGATGACATAATTGGAGATACAATAGATAATTTAGAATTTGCTATTGCTTTAATATAAATAAACATCGACACCCAACTAACTAAAGCAATAGGTAATATCTTTAATAGTAATTCTAGCCTAAAATTTTCAAATAACCCTTCTCCCAGGACAAAGCAAACTAACATATAAACTATACCTTGTAAAACATACTGCCAGAAAAATAATAATGTGTTACTTTCAGTTTGGGTAGATTTTTTAAAGTATAGCTCGGCAAAACCCCAAATTATTGCTACAGAAATTGCTAAAACAAACCACATAGTTGAACCTACTTTCTAGATAATTTTATCATGTCTATTTATTAAAATTACTATTTTCTTAGTCTTCAAATACCCGTTATTTTACCACCCAATACATTTTATTCTCCTTAAACACACAATCCAGTTTTTCTTGGTCATATAAATAGGTAAGATATGATTTTACAGTACTTCCAACCAAACAATACTGAATAAAATTAAGATGTCTATTATAATTATCCATAACACCTTTTAGCACATCTTCAAAAGTCTGATTTTTTTTGCATATTTTTAGTATGAATTCTATAATATCAATTACTTTATTTCTATTGGCCCTAACAAGTGGTCCAATATCGGATACTGCTTCCGCATGTGAGGGTATAATCATCCTCGCTTCCACTCTTTCTAACATATCTAAGGTTTCTAAAAAAGCTTTTACATCATAAATAAATATAATATGATATTTAGACAACATTTCTTCACTAACTAAGCTATCAGCTACAAAAAACACATTGTCTGATGTTCTTATACCTATCATATCAAAATGATGACCCGGTAATCTTATAGCCTCTAATCCTCTCGGTAGTCCCATATCTATGGATTTTGTAGGTTTTGATATTTCAGTAGGTATCACCTTACTTATAAGACTACTAATTGGGTACCCACCATATGCAAAAGAAAACTCTAACATTGGTTTTTCTATAAATACATTCTCTATGCGAGTAGAAATTATATCGCATCCAGTTCTATCCTGCAAATACTTATTTCCAGCTACATGATCAATATTAGAATGAGTATTTATTATCCCTGCCAAATCCCACTTATTGTGTTGTAATATATCGTATATTTTTCTTCCTATATCCTTATCCTCGCCACTATCTATAAGATATACACTGTCACCTGACTTGTAAATTCCGATTTTAGAAGGACAATCTATATAATATGTATTCTCACCAATCTTAACTAGCTCGTACATAATATACTCCTCCACTCATGTAATTCTTCAAGCTTTATAAATCCCTCCGTATAACAATCAAGTCCCATATCATTAGTTGTTTCAGAAAAATATATCGGCTTTTTAAGTGCAAGTGCATATCCTAACTCTATTTTACAACTCGTTCCCATATAACCATTAGGTACTATAAAATATAGTGCATCTGCCTGCTCTACTGCTTTAAGATGATCCCAAACCAGTTTTGATTTTTCCTCAATAGTTTCAGCAACATCTCTACTTTCTTCTGTATAATCAATATTAGGAAATAATGGCTCAAACCCTATATTTTCTAGTTCTTTCATTGTATTTTTTATTGTATCTCTAAACTTCATACTCCCGCCAATTAATATCTTTTTCATCTTTCTACCTCCTGTTTTATTTTGGTAGTGTTAAATATAACCGTAATTAATATGAATAAACATTTCACTATATTATACCATATATCAATATATTATCAAACTATTTTTCAAAATAAAATATAACAAAAAAATGAACACACCTATACGATTAGGAATTCGTTCATCTTTTTGTTTAGTTCTGATATTTTTGTGTTTTTTATTGTAAGACTTTACATTCTCCCTCAATTATTTGGGGTTCTCCTGACATCAGCATGTAAGATTCTACTGATGTTAATTTATTATTAATATCTATACTCTCGATTTGTTTATGTGTTGCAAGCCTTCTTCCATAATTTATACCTGTTCCCATATTATGTTCTGCAACATCATTAGATCTTTTAATCTCCCCGGCCAACGCAATGGTAGCTTGTGCATTTAACAAATCTATTTTCATTTTCTCTTCTTCTCTTTTAGCCTTATTTGCTTCCTTTTTTTCTTCTACTGCAATATTATTATTCAATTTATCAATTTTTTTACCTTTACGTATTAATCCATCAATACAACCAGCTACACCTGACACTCCAATAGCAACCGCAAATTTTGAGGCTAATGCAAATCCAGATGCAAATTTACCTACACCAAAAGCTGCTAAAAGTGTGGAACTCGTCCCTATAACTGGAGCTGCTAAAACTCCTGCACCTCCTAAAAGTCCCAGAACACCTAAAAGTTTTAATTTAGTTAAAGTATTCTCAGCCGCCTCCTCAATTTTCATTACTTCACTCTTTGCAGTTAACATTTCATTCGCCATCTTATTTTTACCACTCCTTTTATAATAATATTATCTTATGTAAAATATTTACTATTATATTCCATATTATTACATATGTCAAGTGAATTTTGTAAATATATACATTTTTAATTAATCTGTATGCATTTATTCAGGAATTTTTATAATACACATTATTTCTAAAGTTATTAAATAAAAACCCAAATATATGCAATACTATATTATGTATACTTATTTATTTTCAAATCAGGAGGCTTAAAATTATGAAAAGACTTTATTTATTCTTATCCCTAGTCTTATTACTCGTTTTTACTGCATGCTCTAATCAGGTTTCAAAAAGTATAGAATCTTCGATTTCTGGAGTTGCTAATGTAAAAAAAGTAAAAGTACTTACCAACCAAGCAAATGTAAGAGTAGGTGTCGATGATAGCTCACCGGTACTTCAAACAGTAAATAAAAATGCAACTTTAGATGTAATAAATCAAGTTTCTGATCGTTATGCAGTAAGGCTACCCGGAAACAAAATTGGTTTTATACCTACAAATCAATGTAAAACTATAACAGCTGATAATGCTCCTCTTATCAACACAACCTCTAAAAATACTGGAGCTGGAGTCACTACTCCTTCACCTACACCCACAACACCTACTACAAATACTGCTACCGATACAAACATTACTCCACCTCCAGCTACAGGCACTACAACCACATCCTTAACTAGTGACGAACAGCAAATGGTTAGCCTTGTAAATGCTGCTAGAACTCAAAATAATGTACCTGCATTAACTGTAGACATTAAGTTAACTGATGTTGCTAGAACCAAAGCACAAGATATGATAAATAATAATTATTTTGATCATAATTCACCGACATATGGTAGTCCATTCGACATGATGAAAAGCTTTGGCATAGTTTACTCTGGCGCAGGTGAAAATATCGCAGGTAATCAAACTGTTCAAAATGCACACGATTCATTGATGAATTCACCAGGACACAAAGCCAATATTTTAAATGCAAGCTTTACTCACATTGGTATAGGAATAAAAGATGGTGGAACTTATGGTAAAATGTTTACACAAATGTTTATCACTAAAGCTAAATAAAATGCAAGTATANNTATACTTGCATTTTATTTAGCTTCATTTCCCTATTTATTTACACCATAATAGCATTTTTTTGGAGATATTATTTTCTCCTCATCTTTTAATATTTTAATCGCCTTGTCTACTTCTTTCTTATCAACACCTGAAAGCTCCGCTATTTCTCCTGCTTTTAGTGGATTTTCAGACTCTGTTAAAGTTTTTAATATAATATCTTGTGTATTCAATTTTATTCCCCCTTGATAAATAATGTGAATTGATATTATTGATTATATCATATATATCATTTATTTTAAACTGGTATCTATTCAATTTTAAAATTTTCAAAACATAATTCTTTAACTCACTCATAAAATGTATAAAGGAGGCTGAGTTAAATGAATATATATACTGTAAAAAAAGGAGATTCTCTATATACCATATCTCAGCAATATAATATTCCATATACCAAATTAGCTACTGATAATGATATAAGTGTGTCAGTTCCACTTATTGTAGGTCAAACGCTAGTCATCGACACTCCTACTACTAAACTGGGTAATATTGAAGTAAATGCATACACCTATCCGGATATAGATGTAAATGTATTAAATAGAACCTTACCCTATCTCACTTATTTAAGTATTTTTAGTAATGATGTTAATGCAAATGGCACTATCGAAGTAATAAATGATACGCCTTTGATTAAACTTGCTAAGGACCAAGGTGTTGCTCCTATTATGGTTGTAAATAATAGAGATTTTAGTAGTGAGGTAGCACATCAAATTTTTAATAATTACGATCTGCAAACAACATTATTAAATAATATCGTCTATGCTTTAAATTCTAAAGGATATTATGGCATAAATTTCGACTTCGAGTATATTTATGAGTACGATAGATATACATATAATAGGTTTTTAAATAGAGCTGTAACTCTACTTCGCCCACTCGGATATAAGGTTTTTACATCCCTAGCCCCAAAAACTAGTGAAACTCAAACAGGTCTTTTATATACTGCTCATGATTATAGATATCATGGTAACTTAGTTGATAGAGTAATACTCATGACTTACGAATGGGGCTACACGTATGGTGCCCCTATGGCAGTTGCTCCTCTCGACCAAGTAAAAAGAGTACTTGATTATGCTGTAACTGCAATTCCACCTAGTAAAATCCTCATGGGTGTACCTAATTATGGATACGATTGGACCCTTCCATGGGTCCGTGGAACTGCCGCAAGAACCGTTGGGAATACTGCAGCAGTCAATTTCGCTAGGAGTATAAATGCCGAAATTAAATACGACCAAAAATCACAAAGTCCATATTACACCTACTACGATAAAAATAAAAAAGAACATATTGTATGGTTTGAAGATGCCCGAAGTATATATCAGAAATTACTTTTAGTAAATGAATATAATTTAGCTGGTGTTAGCTATTGGACTATAAATAGATTTTATAAACAAAATTGGATGATATTAGATTCTCTATATAATGTAGTTAAGGTGACGGTATAATAAAAAAGGAATGCTATAAATAAAAATTTACAGCATTCCTTTTTTGTTTTATAAACTTTGGAAAACCTCCAAAGTTCGAGTACTATACTATATTTTTTGATTAATATGTAATCTCATTATCCGAGATTACCTTTTTATAATAATCTACACATTACCTTTTTCAATATAAAGACTCCGAGATGGGAATGCTACAGATACATTATTTTTTTCTAGTAGATTCATTATCTCAAAATTTACCCTTTCATTTGTTTCTAAATACTCATTATAATCTATAGTACTTGCAAAGTATTGTATTAGTATATTGAGTGAACTATCACCAAATGAATTAAATACAACATTAAATGTATCATTCTCAACACCATTATCTTTTATTAAAACGTGCTTTATATCTTGTATCAAAATTTTAATTTGATCTGGCGTCGTGTCATATGTAATACCAAGAATGAATTTAACTCTTCTTTTATTCCTTTTTGACCAATTAATCAGCTCTTCTGTACTCACAATAAAATTAGGTATCGTAATCAGTGAATCCTCAAGAGTACGTATCGTAGTACTTCTGAATCCCACTTCCTCAACTATTCCTTGCCCCCTTTTTGTTTCTATATAATCACCTTTATCAAATATTTTTTCAACTATTATTACTATACTCCCAAAAAGATTAGCAACCATTTCTTTTCCAGCTAAAGCAATTGCGATTCCTCCAACACCAAGTCCTGCTACTATAATTCCAATATCATACCATTCTTGTATAACTATAATAAACCCTACAATAAAAATTAATACTTTATAAACATTCTTCAAAAAAGGTATCAGTATATTATTTTCACTTTCATTTACATTTTCATTTACATTTGCATTTTCACTTTCATTTTCTCTTTCTTTTTTAGCAAATTTAAAATATGCCTTATTCATGATGTTTACAACAATATCATCCATTTTATATACTGTTACAAAAACACTTATAGCTATTATAGTTTTGACAATCTGAATTAATACTCCATTTGTAAAAACAGATAACTCAAGGATATTTATAATAGCGATATACATAAACAAGGTAGTTATACTTATCATAAGTGGCTTCTCTAATACTTTAACAAACTTTTCAACATTAGGGTTGTTTAACTTATGCATTGCTTTTTTAACAATATATAAAATTATTCTAGTAAATAAGTTCCTACATAAAAATATTACCGATAAAATTACAACCAATACACTTATTCTTACCATAGCATTAGAACTATAAACTTCTAATGTCCTGGACATTATTTCGTTCATTCTTTCAATTATAACCATATTATTTACCTCCTCCTCATTTTAATATATTTATATTTTATCACTTTTTATCAAAAAGTACAATAAAAACAGATATTTTTAACAGTGCATTTTACTAAAAGTACCAAATCATATGAGTTTCTCTGGTACAAATTTTTTACTTCCCGTTTTCATGAGTAAATAATCTATTATATATACTACAACTCCTGCAGTGATTATACTAAAATTACTTAGTATAAATAACCCTGACATTTGTCCTGCTATTACAAAAATTACAGGAAGTATTAAAAATGTGCCCATTTGATGTGCTTCCTGAAATGTATTTGCCTTTGCAGAAATAAATACCATCAAGTTTATTCCAAGTAATGTAACTGCTGGTGTAAGCCAAAATATAAGAATTGTCCATTTAATATTAGGAAAAATCAGCTCTTCAAAATAAAACCACCCACCCACATTCATTACTATTCCAAATAACACACCGGAAATAAGTGATAGCAAATAAGAAGGAATAAATGTTCCTATTACTTTAGCAACAAATAATTCGCGTATAGTAAGAGGGGTATAAAATAGAGATTCCATCGTTTTCCTCTCTTTTTCTCCAACAAAGCTACTTGCCCCGATGATACTTGAAGCCATAATTGGAATCAGCAAGAAGAATACAGGAAACATGTAGTTGAGACCTAGTTGAATCAATAGCTGTGGATTAGTTAGATTGCTGAACTTAGTAGCCAGTATATTCATTAAAGAATCCATTCCGCTCCAACCTGCCGTACTATATTTTGCGCCTATCAAATATATGATAGGTATAATAACCATCATTATTATAGGCACGCTCATCATAGGTATGAACATCTGTCTGCTCGCCATTATCTCTTTTACATCTTTATAAATCATTGCTTTTTGTGAAGCTTTCATTTTAAGACCTCCTCTTGAAAACTAAAATATAAATCTTCGAGATTCCAACCAATTTGCCTTGCATCGTAAACTTTTCCACCTCTTGATAATATATCAGAAATTATTTGCGACACTTCCTGATCTGAGCTCACTGGAATTTTTATATTACCTTCTTCTGTTTTTATTGATGCATTTATATCTGGAATATTAGTTCCTCTTATTTCTAAATATTTTTTACTGTTTTTTTGTTTCAGTAATGAATCAAAACTACCGAATCCTAGCATAATTCCTTTATCTATAAATCCATATAGTGTACATATTTCCTCAGCATATTTAAGTTGATGCGTACACAAAAATATAGTTACGCCTTGCTCGGTAGCAAGTTGATGTATCATTTTTGTCACATGTTTGGCAGACTCAGGGTCGAGCCCCGAAGTTGGCTCGTCAAGAAACAATATTTTAGGACTATGTAGTAATGCTCTAGCAAGTGATAATCTTCTCTTCATCCCTGTGCTATATGTCTTCACCTTTTTGTCTTTCGCATCAGCCAACTCAAAAGCTTTCAAAAGCTCTATACTTTTATCTTTTATATTTGTAGCCGGCATATTATGCATATTCCCAAAAAAATTTAAGTTTTCAAACCCAGTCAAATTTTCATACATAAGTGCAGTCTCTGTCATCACTCCACAAAGTTTATGAATTTCTGAACATTCACTTGAGGTATCATGCCCCAGAATTGATGCGTTTCCACTTGTCTTTGCTAGTATTCCATTTAATAATCTTATAGTCGTAGTTTTACCAGAACCATTAGGCCCTAAAAATCCAAAAATTTCACCTTGAGAGATAGCTAAGCTCACATCATTAAGTGCATACGTATTACCATCATAGGATTTACTCAAGTTACTTACTTCTATTGCATTCATTTTTATACGCTCCTTATATAAGTTTTCGCTTTTATACTTACTATATCATTTTAATTTATTTTTTTCAATACTTAAACTTCTTATTTTTCATCAAATTACAACCTCGTAAACAAGAAAAGCGCTCCGCGCGTGTGTCATTGCGAGGAGGTTCTTTCGACGAAGCAATCCCTGCTCTTTACGAAATACTAAAGTGAACTATTAATTTGTTCCATAAAACATGGGATTGCTTCGTTCCTCGCAATGACAAAATCGGAGGAGTTTCCTAGTAACCAAAAAGGAGCATCTCACTATGAAATGCTCCTTAATCTTTTAATAACTCAACTATAAATTCTGTACCTTCACCAATTTTACTATTGACTTTAATACTTCCATTATGTGCATCTACTATTGCTTTAACTATGGTGAGTCCAATTCCCGAGCCACCTGTTAATCTATTTCTAGATTTGTCAACTCTATAAAATCGTTCAAAGATATACGGTAAGTCTTCTTCTGATATTCCTTCTCCTGTATCCTTTACTGTTATTTTAACTTTATTTTTGATACCACTGATAGTTACATTGACCCTTCCACCTTCTCCTGTATATTTTAATACATTAGATAGCAAGTTTATTAATACTTGACTAATTTTATCTTTATCCGCGTTTATAAATTGTTCTTTGCCTTTATATATAATCTCTATATTCTTTTTTGCAAAGTCACTCTCAAAATTCATTATTATTTTTTGAGTAAGTTCTGATAAGTCGAACTCTGTTTTGTCTAATACTATATTCTCGCTTTCAATCTTTGCTAGGTTTTCTAAATCACCAACCATCCTGTTTATACGAAGTATCTCTTCATGACAGCTCTTGATTCTTTCAACATTAGGCTCCCATACTCCATCTATCATGGCTTCAAAATGACTTTGGAGTGTAGTGAGAGGAGTTCTTAGTTCATGTGCCATATCAGAAGTAAGTCTTTTTCTTAATTTATCTTGATTTTTAAAGGTCTCTGCTAGATTGTTAATAGTCGATATTAAATCGTGTATCTCTATAATATTAGACTTCTGTGTTATCCTATCCTCAAAATATCCATTCGATATCATTTTCGATGAACTTATCACTCTTGATATCGGACTACTTAGTCTTCTTGACATTATCGTTCCAAGTAATAGAGAAATAACAAAAGAAAATAAAGCTATACCAATAAGAAAGTAATTTAAAGTATTAATAAACCTCAAATCATTATCATCAAAATAAAATGGTCCATAATAACCTATTTGCAGAGTTCCTACTTGTTTAAGTATATTCATAATAGGATATGTTGTTTCTGTATATTTACCTTCAAAATCGCCGTACCTACTATTCATATTTTGAGACATATGTGTTATCATCTGATTACACAATCCACTATTATGAACAGTTGCATCCCATATTGTTTTGCTTTGCACGTCTTTTACCTTTATTATTACCCCACCTTCAAGTGCATTCATTCCTATACTTGATATATCATCGTAATTCCATTTCCCATTTTTAAAATATTCATTTGTAATCATATTCAAGATTTCCTTATTTTTTGAATCTTGATTTTTTATTACGTATTCTCTAAACTGCTTCTCTAAAAAAATATTTGCAAATATACTAATTGCTCCTACACAAAACAAAGTAATAAGTAAATACGATAGTGATAATTTAGTTCTTAATTTATATTTAATATCACTCACCCCCAAATTTGTATCCTACACCATGAACAGTCAAAATATATTTTAAATTTTTCGGGTCAGCTTCTAGCTTCTGTCTCAAGTTTTTTATATGCGTATCTATTGTTCTATCATATCCATCGTACATTTCACCTAAAGCACTTATAACAAGCTCCTCCCTCGTAAATACTTTTTTAGGGTATTTAATAAGTGTAATAAATACTTTATATTCATTAGGTGTTAGGTTCACTATATTTCCATCTTTTTTAACTTCATGACTTAGAATATTTACTTCTAGTTCTTCATTATTCCAAGATATAATATTTGCAAAAAGGTTACTGCCCTCACCACTTCTTCTTAGTAAAGTTATAACCCTAGCGACCAATTGCTTAGGGCTAAATGGTTTAGTTATATAATCATCAGCACCTACGTCTAACCCTCTTAAAATACTTTCCTCTTCAACCTTCGCAGTTAGCATTATTATAGGAACCTTTGAAATCCTTCTTAGTGCCTTACACACGTCTTCCCCTGAGATATCAGGTAGCATCAAGTCGAGTATCACTAATGAGGGTCTGACTTTCTCGAAAGTTTCAAGTGCTTTCTTCCCATTGCAAGCTTCAAAAGTTATATAATCTGACTTTTCAAGGTAAGACCTAACAACCTCTATAATCTTTGGTTCATCATCTACTATAAGAATTTTTATATCTTGCTTGTTCACTTAGTCACTTCCTTATAGCTTATCTATTAACAACTTTAAACCTTTTCAAGCTTAAAGAATTCGTTACTACCGACACTGAGCTAAATGCCATTGCTCCACCTGCAATAATTGGATTTAACAGGCCAAATGCTGCAAATGGAATTCCAATTATATTGTAGACAAATGCCCAAAACAGATTTTGTTTTATCTTTTTTATTGTTTTACTTGATAATCTAATTGCTGCCGGTATAGCTCTCAAGTCTCCACTCATAAGTGTTATATCTGCCGCTTCAATAGCAACATCAGTTCCTGTACCTATTGCCATTCCTATATCCGCAGTCGCAAGTGCAGGGGCATCATTTATTCCATCTCCAACCATTGCTACTATTTTTCCTTGTTCCTTTAATTTCTCTATCTCAAGAGCTTTATTTTCAGGTAACACCTCTGCTAAAACATTCTTAATGCCCACTTGTTTTGCTATAGCTTCTGCTGTTCGTCTGTTATCTCCAGTAATCATATACACTTCTATCCCCATACCCTTTAGTTCCTCTATTGCCGCTTTTGATGTTTCTTTTACTGTATCCGCTACAGCAATTATACCCGATATAATATTATCTATCACAATAAGCATTGCTGTTTTACCTTCACTTTCAAGCTTAGTGATTTCATTTTCAATACTTGAAATATCAATGCTTTTATCTTTCATAAGTCTTCTATTTCCTATATATAATTGTCTACCTTCTATTTCACTATAAACACCTTGTCCTGGTATTGCTTCAAACTTATCAGGATCTTTTATTTCCTTAAACTCTTCTTTTCCATTTTTATATATTGCGACTCCAAGTGGATGCTCCGATTTCTTTTCTGATATCGCACTAAGCCTCAATATATCCTGTTTTTTGAATTTGCCTAAAGATATTATATCAGTTATGTCTGGTGTCCCTTTTGTTATCGTACCTGTCTTATCTAGTACTATAGCATTTATTTTATGTGCAGTTTCTAAATGCTCACCAGATTTGATTAATATACCATTTTCTGCACCTTTACCTGTCCCAACCATAATGGCTGTAGGTGTTGCAAGTCCGAGTGCACAAGGACATGCTATAACAAGTACAGCAACCGCGCTAACCACTCCCATCGTAAATTCACCAAATGCTAAAAACCATATTAAAAATGTGATCGCAGCAATGCCTATCACCACTGGTACAAATATACCTGAAACTTGATCAGCGATTTTTTGTATCGGTGCTTTTGAGCCTTGAGCATCTTCAACTAGCTTAATTATTTGTGCGAGAGCGGTGTCCTTACCTACCTTGGTTGCCTCAAATTTAAACGCACCAAATTTATTAATTGTTGCACCTATTACAGTATCGCCTTCCTTCTTATTTGTCGGCATACTCTCCCCAGTTAGCATTGACTCATCAACTGCTGAGTTTCCTTCTATAATTTTCCCATCAACTGGTATTTTTTCTCCCGGTCTTACAATAATTATTTCGTAAACTTTAACCTCTTCTATAGAAATATCTATCTCTTCACCATTTCTTATTACTCTTGCTGTTTTAGGCTGTAAACCGATAAGCTTTTTTATCGCCTCAGACGTTTTACCTTTCGCAACTGCTTCTAAATATTTGCCTAATAAAACAAGTGTAATAATTACCGCTGAAGCCTCAAAATATAAATCCTTCATCATAGTACCTTGTTCCAAAGTTTGAAAAAACACATTGTATACGCTAAGAAAATATGCAGCTGATGTTCCCATAGATATTAAAACATCCATATTGCTACTTTTTGATTTAATAGCATGATACGCATTTTTATAAAACCTAAATCCTATTATAAACTGGACTGGTGTCGCTATAACTAGTTGGAAATATTCATTGTGTAAAAAGTCCACCCTTATATTAAGTAATGCCAAAATCATTGCCACAATAAGTGGAGAACTGAGTAATGCTGATATTAACAACTCCATTTTTAGTCTTTTTACTTCTGCTTCTCTTTGCTCTTTTTCCTTATCACGTGTTAAATCTTCATCTAACTGGGCTCCATATCCAAGCTGTATAATAGTATTAATAACGTCAATATCTTTTATTTTAGAGTTATCATAATCAACTGTTGCCTTTTCTGTAGCAAGATTAATACCTGCGCTCTGTACGCCATCTAATTTACTTAGCTTTTTTTCGATTCTTGCCACACAAGATGCACATGTCATTCCTGATATTTTATATATTTGCTTTTTCATTAGTCGCACCACCTTATTATATTTTTAACATATTTTCCTAAGTTTGTCAACCCCCACAACAACCGCCAAGACCTGCTCCAGTTCCGTACTCATCCACTTCTTGCTCTGTTTCCCATATATCTACTTTATTAACATCTCCCACAACCTTTATCGTACTTCTAACCATACCCATCCAGCAAGTATATACTATATTTCCTTCCTCTTCTGGGGTAAACTCTATTATGTTTTCACCTGGAACTAGTTTTTTTACTATATTATATTTTGGAATAGTCATAGGATTATTACATCCATTTAAATCATCACTTGTTGCTGTTATCGTCCATTTTACAGGTATACCTTTTTGTACTACAATGTGTGTATAGTCCCCTCCATCCATAGTCGTGCTTACGTACTGAACATTTTCCTCCACTTTTGCTATGTTATCACTTCTACTACTTACCTCCTGTGGAGCTGCAATAGCTAAGTCGAGCCCTGACAAATTCAGTCCCCTATCTACCATTATTATACCCAAAATCATTACAAGGACTGCACTAACCTTTAGCATATTTTGGGTAAACCTCTTGCTAAGTATTGAACTAATAGCTCCAAATCCAAACATCAAAGGAACAGTCCCCAAACTAAACACAAACATCGATGTAGCTCCAGCTATAAAGCTACCAGTTCCGAGTGCATATAACTGCATTGTTTGAAGTGGTCCGCAAGGCATTAGTCCATTTAGTAATCCAACATAAAATGGTCCATGCCCTTTGCTACTATGAATCTTATTTGCAAATATTTTAGGCATCCTTATGTTTATCTTTCTAAACCATGGAAATATATTTAACATATTAAGTCCCATAACGACCATAAACACACCTGCCATTATCGCAACTAAACCTTTTGCTGAACCTGAGAAACTAATAATACCCCCTAGCATACCTACAATTCCACCTATTATTGTATAAGACATAACTCTCCCTACATTGTATAAAAAGCTTGGTTTAAGCTTAGAAAACTTAGACTTTTCCTCTGTAACTTTGTATGACACGCACTGAGATAAATTAATGCCTCCACACATAGCTATACAATGCAAGGAAGTTAAAAGTCCAACTACAAATAATATACCATAACTCATATTTTGGCTTACTTCTGGTATAAAATTAAATCCAATAGTACTATTAATAATCATGTATATAGCAAATATTATTATACCTATACCCAATAGTTGTTCCATAGACATTTTTTGTTCTCCAGCTTTTAATTTATAGCCTGCTTTTTCTATAGTATCCGTTATCTTATGTAAGTTAATAACATTAGAATCAAATTTAGTTATAACACTTGAATTTTCATAACTAGCTTTTACCTCTATTATCCCATCTAACTTCTGTAGCTCTTTCTCTATTTTCCTCTCACAGCTAACACAAGTCATACCCTCTATTTTTAATATTTTGCCCTCTAATTTCATCACAAACCCTCTCCCTTCATTCTATTTAATCTCTACTAACATTTTATCACATAATTATGAAGGTTTTATGAAGATATAAGATTTTGCACTCTCTTTTTATGACACTTTTGCTTGTTTTTATTTGCTGCACTATTACTATATAAATTTTTCAAGAAAAAAGACTTGAATTTTCAACTTGTGAATTATTCTAGTCTTCTCTGGTTTCCATGCATATTTCGTCAGATTTCTACATTTTAAACCAATCGTTGATTGATTGTATAATAAACGAACTTTGGGATAATAATACTTTTGTATATATGTTCCAAGAAAGGAGGCGATTATATTGGGTATAGTAACCGCAACAACTGATAAATATCAAGCTTGTATAGCAGCATGTGTAAAATGTGCTCAGGCTTGTTATGAATGTTTTGATGCATGTTTAAAAGAAGACAATGTACAGGAAAGAGCAAATTGCATAAAGGTTCTTGTAGAATGTGCTATGATGTGTCAAATGTCTGCTTCTCTTATGTCTATGGATGCACAATTTGTAACTGACCATTGTAAGGTTTGTGCTTCTATTTGCAGTAAATGTGCAAGCGAGTGCGATATGTTTGAAGATGCGCATTGCAAAGAATGTGCAAGCGTTTGTGTTATGTGTGCAGATGAATGTAACAAAATGTAAATAACTAACATTTACTTACATGCTACTATAACGACCAATAATTTGGTCGTTTTTTATTTAAATCATTTCCTATAATATAATTTCAACAGTTAGATAATTTATAAATATTTCTTGGATTTTATACTCTATAATTATTGATAAAATCTTCTTAATAATGCATACTATTATTGTGAAGATTTACTCTATCGAGGTGATGTATATTGGATGACATATCATTTTTACTTGCATTTTCTGCAGGATTTCTTTCTTTCCTATCTCCATGCATATTACCCCTTATACCTGGATATATAAGTTACCTTACTGGTACTAACGTATCAAACAATAATACATATCCAGAGAAACTAACAATCATTAGAAAATCCCTTGGATTTATACTAGGTTTTACAATCATCTTCTTTATTATGGGATTAACTATTAGCTCACTTGGAAAACTTTTTATCGATAACCAGCTCACCTTTAGAAAAGTTGCAGGAATTATAATTATATTATTAGGACTTCACACCATTGGAATTTTAAAATTCAAGTCCCTTTATATAGAAAAGAGATTTATCAAATTAAATACAACTACTAAAAATTTGAGTTCTGTATTAATTGGCATGGCTTTTGCTGCTGGTTGGACTCCTTGCATTGGTCCTATACTTTCCTCTATACTGATTTATGCAGGTAGCATGGATACCCTAGAAAAAGGAACTGCTCTTTTATTCTTCTATTCTCTGGGTCTTGCAATACCATTTTTGCTTACAGCTTTAGCTATAAACAATTTTTCAAAATACTTTGCCAGATTTTCAAGGTTTATGCCAATTGTTTCTATTGTAAGTGGTCTTTTGATTATAACTATGGGAATTTTAGTATTTACTAATAACCTGACTATTTTAAGTAGATACTTAGATTTTATTAATTTTTATTAGAAAGGAGTTATATATGAAAACAAGTATTATTATATGGAGCCTTGCTATAGTGCTCCTCGCAACAGCAATATATATTACCAATAATTATAATGAAAATAAATCAAATAATCCTACCAATGTTGAGTCTACTAACTCTACTTCCTCTAATAACGAAGCTCCAGTTACTACAAAAAAATCAATAGCTACTCAAGCTATCGATTTTACACTAGAAGATTTAAACGGAAACAAAGTATCTTTGAGTGACTACAAAGGTCAAAAAAATGTTTTCTTAAATTTCTGGGCAACCTGGTGTCCTCCCTGTAGGCTTGAAATGCCCGAAATAGAAAAGATATATCAAGCGTATAAAGATAAGGATTTGGCTATTATAACTGTAAATTTAGGTGAAGATAAAAATACAGTCTATGAATTCATAAATAATAATAACTATAGTTTTAATGTTTTGCTAGATAGAGAGCAAAGTGTAGCTGAGTTATATAATATTACTTCAATACCTGTTTCATATTTTATAGATAAAGAGGGTAATATTCAAGATAAAAGGATAGGCGCAATGACCGAAGACCAAATGAAAACATACATTGATAATTTGAATAATAAATAATCCTAGCTTGCTATGGCTTATCATTAAGCTCATTAAAAAAAGATTTGACCTGAACTTTACATTAGTAAATTCAAGTCAAATCTTTTTCCTTTTTAAACTCGTATTAAACACTTTTTATTTCATACTCTCTACTTGTTTTGCAACTTCATCAGCAAAATTTTCTTCTTTCTTTTGTATACCTTCACCTGTTTCAAATCTAACAAATGATGTAACTTTTACTTCTGTACCAACTTGCTTTGATACCGCTTCTAAATACTTTGTTATTGTTATTTCTGGGTCTTTTACATAATTTTGTTCTAGAAGACAAACTTCTTGTAATTGCTTATTTAATCTTCCTGCTATCATTTTTTCAACTATTTCAGCTGGCTTACCTTCGCTTAAAGCTTGCTCCCTAAGGATTGCTTTTTCGCTTTCTACATAATCAGCTGGTATTTCACTAGAAGATAGGTATAAAGGATTTATAGCTGCTACTTGCATTGCTATGTTTTTTCCTGCTTCTATAACTGCATCAGAGTTATTAGTAGTATTAAGTTTTACAAAAACACCTATTTTTCCTGCACCATGTATATACGGAACAACTACTCCATCAGTAGTATTTAGTTTCTTAAATCTTCTAATACTCAGATTTTCACCTATTGTAGCTATTTTTTCAGTTAACACATCATTAACCGTTTTATTATTATCTTTCAACCATTTTTCATTTAACAACTCTTCTGTAGCATTTGCTTCTGTTTTTGCAACTTGTTCAGCTACATCTTTAACATAAGATCTAAAATCTTCATTCTTAGAAACAAAATCTGTTTCACTATTTACTTCTACCATAGCTGCAATTTTGTCAGTTATACAAACTTCTACCATACCTTCTGCTGCTATACGTCCTGCTTTTTTTGCAGCTTTAGATAATCCTTTTTCTCTTAACCATTCTATAGCTTTTTCCATATCTGCGCCAGTTTCCATTAGAGCCTTCTTGCAATCCATCATACCTGCACTTGTTCTCTCTCTTAGTTCTTTTATCTCACTTGTTGAAACATCCATTAATACCCCTCCTGTATAATAAAAATAAAAGGTACGGACAGAATATCACCACTAAGGTAAAAACTGTCCATACAAGCTTATATATATTTTAATATTAACCTTTAATTTATTATCTTACTGTTTCTTCTATTTCTTCGTCAAATGAAAATTCTTCTTCTGAGTTTTCCCCATTCGCATTATTCTCATCCTTACACATCATTCTTCCCTCTATTGCAGCAGAAGCCATTTTATCAACAATAAGCTTAACCGCTCTTATAGCGTCATCGTTTCCTGGTATTACATAGTCAACATCATCTGGGTCACAGTTTGTGTCAACAATACCTACTGTAGGTATATCGAGAGCTCTCGCTTCAAGAATTGCTGTTCTTTCCTTTTTAGGATCCACTATAAATAACACGCTTGGTAGTTTTTTCATTTCTTTTATACCACCTATGTTCTTTTCTAATAGTTCCATTTCTTTTTTAAGTTTTATAACTTCTTTTTTAGGAAGAACCTCAAATGTTCCGTCTGCTTCCATTTTTTCAAGATCTTTTAACTTTTTAATTCTTGTCTTTATTGTTTTAAAGTTAGTAAGCATTCCACCTAACCATCTGTTAGTTACATGAAACATTTCTGATTTTTCAGCTGCTTCTTTAACAGCATCTTGTGCTTGTTTCTTAGTTCCTATAAAAAGAACTGTTCCACCTTTTTCTACTGTTTTTTTGATAAAAGCATAAGCATTATCAATCTTTTTTGATGATTTTTGTAAGTCGATAATGTATATACCATTTCTTGATGTAAAGATGTACTCAGCCATCTTAGGATTCCATCTTCTTGTTTGATGTCCAAAATGAACACCTGCTTCTAATAAGCTTTTCATTGAAATTACTGACATTTTTTTGCCCTCCTGGTTTTTTATATTCTTCCATGTCCTTCATCATCTCGAGAAACCAAACTATTGGCACCCTCTCAAAATATCAAAACATGTGTTTGATGTTAACGTAAGTATTTTACCATAAAAAAGGGCTTGTTGTCAACTAGTTTTTGGAAAATACATTAAACTTTTATATATAATCCATCTATATCCATGCTATAAAAAGATACTGTTATATCATTTTATACAAGCTTTTTAAGAGTAAATATTTGAATTATATTAGTCATGTATTTATTCGGCTGATGCACCCATATACATTTTTGAAACCTTTCCTTCTTTTATTTCAAACATTACTCCTCCATATACTGATCCCACAACAATCCAATCATCTGCACTATCTTGTGAATTAATTATACTTTTATATTTAGTTATAACTTCTTCTTTAGTGCTTCCTATTTTTATACCCTTATTAGTTTCAAAATTGCATGGTCCAGATATAGTTATCTTATTAATAATCTTAGTGTCTGCATCTATCTTTACCATTAATATTTCAATACCTTTATTCTCGTACATCCATTGTTCATAATAACGTCCTGAATATTGTTGATAGAATTCCTGCGATTTTTCTTCTGGATTTCCTATTAATTTTACAACCTCATTAGAATTCATTCCATACTTTAATCCCCCTAAAGTTGTCTTGCTCATTATTTTAGCTATATCAATACTTATCTCAACCGTATTGTTAGCAGCATCCCAATTTACATCAGCATTGCAGCTTTCAGCTATAAATCTTATCGGTACCATTGTTCTTCCATTTATTATTTGTGCTGGCACATCTAATTTGGCACTTACTCCATTTATAGCTGCTTCCGTATTATTTATGTATAGTTCTATCTTTTTGCCTTCTTTTTCTCCGGTTACCTTTTGTGTTGCATCCTCCCAATTTACAGTAAGCCCTAATGCCTCGAATACCGCTCTTGCCGGTACTAGTGTCCTGCCATTAACTATTACTGGCACCTGATCTGCAAACACTATCTCATTGCCATCGAGCATTACCTTAATATTACCCTCTGCATGACTTAACATACCCATTGGTAAAAACAATAATACTAATAAAGTCATTACTACCTTTTTCATACTTTTAATCTCTCCTTTTTGTATATAAGTTTATAAAAATTAAATTTAATCTTATTACTTTGAAATTATAACACAATTTTTATATTAAATCAATAAAAATATTAAGGTCTCAGCTCTTGATGGTTACAGTTCGTATTTGTTTACATGTAGGGCGGGTGCTTTGTGTCCCGCCATATTGCAATTAGTCAATGTTAAAATTAGTCAATATAATGAAAAAATTTTTACGATGCTTACCTAAATGAATATGCATTAAATACTGTTATAACAATATACAACATTTGTCAATAAACTATTTTTAAATTTCTATAACTTTTTCTATTTTTTGAGAGATATACAATATTATCTCGAAAATGCAAAAAACAACCGCTATTCCTTTCTCTATTCCTTTCTCCATCCCTTCTTTTATTCCTTCTTCTCTTCCCTCTCTTTTCGACTTTTCTTCTAGTCTTCGTCTTTCCCCTTTCCACATAGCCTCATCGTGTAGCCACATTTCTCTTCTTAGGTATTTGTCTCTTTCCTTTTCGTCTTCGCTTATTTTTTCGAGTGTTTCATATGCCATTCGTATCGTCTCCTCTCTTTCTATTATTTTTTTTATTATTCTGGGTGTTTTAAATTTGGATGTCCCGTTTTAAATCTTTCAGGGTCGGTTCCTTCTTTTTAGGAACTGTCCCTATTATTTTATTTGGAATTAGTAGCTTTATAGTGTAATACCCTATTACTTGGATAAGTTAATGTATCATTCTGTTTTTGTTTTTTCTACGGGGACAGTTCCTAAAAAGAAGGAACCGACCCCGTGGTGATTTAAAGGGGTTTGAAGGTTTGATTTTCTATTCTACCAAAATTCGGCGCCTTACGGCGCAAATATTAAAAAAGTATCTCCCTCACACAATCTGCTCCCCAAAATAAAACTTATACCAAATATAAAAGCCCGTCGAGGGCTTTTATATTTGAAGCTCGTTATCGTGTACACCGCTTATTCCACGGCTTGTGCTTATCTACATCGCTCCCACGCCTTTAGTTCCACGTTATCGTCATTGCGTTCTCCGCACTGAGCCCGCTCGCTCCATCTAACGTCATACTCGACTCGCTTAAGTACAAAGCTGGGCGAACTCCGTGGTACCCGACAAAGGCGCTGCCGGCATCCACCGCGCCATCCGGGCGCACGTCCCGAACGTCGTACGAGCCGGCTGTATATGCGTCCCTCGTCCAGTAGTACCATGCTGTTGTATCATTTGCTGGATCACTTTCATAGTTACTTTGGTCTCTCGCTTGCTGCGTTGTATACCCTATTTGGTAATCTGTTCCTAGACTTGTCTCTCCATCTACATATGTTGCTAGTTCTCCTAGACTTGGTAGGAATACTTTGTCTGTTGTGTTTTTATAGTATGCTGTTGTATAGTTTGTTCCTGCTGCTACCGATTCATCTACTCCTGTAGTTACATATCCATGTTCTACACTTCCTCCATCTGCTGGTGCATCTGTATTAAAATCTATTATGCTTTTGTTTGGTACTGATAATATTTTTCCTGTCTCTGTTGCTGTAAAGTTATTTGTGTTTAGGAACCCTGCTTCTGCACTATATGGGTTTACTGCTGTTCCACTTACCCATACATGTGCTGCGTCTGGTTTTTGTGTGCTATATGCTACACTATTTGCTCCCGCTGTGCTATTTAGCCATTCTCTTATGTTACTTTTGAGCCAACTATTACTTCCGTTTAGTTTCCTGTTTGCGTCTGCTTCTGCTGCATCTAGTGCATCGTATGGTTTCATTGTTATTATCCTATCGCTCAGCAGCATCAGGTCTTGTGTTCCATCACTGTTTATGTCTGTTTTGTTTATTACTCTCCATATTATTGGAGTATTTGTTATGGCATGGGTTGTGCTGTTTTCTGCTGTGTAGCTTCCAAACTTGATGTAGTTTCCTACTACTAGGTCTGCTCCTGTCTTTGCTAGTACTATTTCTTTGCTGTCGGCTGTACTTGCTAGTCCTCCTATTGTGGCTATCGCTGCTCCATCTGGTACATTCACTGTTTGTGTTTGTCCTGATACCCCATCTATGACGTTTAGTGTGTATACTGCCCCACTTCCTGCGAATGCTCCTGGTGTTCC
>DMOI01000016.1 GCA_003452395.1 Clostridiales bacterium | reverse complement strand
TTTGCATATAGTAGATTTTGTCTGCGGGCTCGAACTTACCATCGACCTCTCCGACTTACACCCCTATTTCCGGGTCTGTGTTACGCTTCATCTATTGATTTTGGTTCGCTTTCTCCTTTGCCTACGCTTAAGACTGTGCGTTGCCGCGTGTGTTCATTCTTTTACAGTCCCCAAGGCTAAGTACGGGTGTACCGACTCGCACTTTCCCGATTGGATTTCCACCAATTGTACAATAACAACTTATCAGTACGCACGCTCTTGTTCTGGTGAAGCCTTGCCTTCATAGCTCATATCCATACTTTCATAAATCATACGCTTAATAAGTTCATCAGATGCTTGTTTCTTGGTAGTTCCAACCCTTACATATACACCTTTTGGCATAAGACCTGCACTTTTTATGTAATAAGGTCTGTCAACACCTCTAGCTATATGAATTACAACCACATTTTTTCCGTCGATAACTTCATTTTCTATGCTCACATAACCTTTTAAATCCTTCTCTATCGCATCTGAAAGTATGTTTGATATTCTTTGCGACACATCATCCGGGTCACTCACCCCGACTACTGTCCCATCATCTTCAACACCTATATATATCTTACCACCATCTGCATTAGCAAATGCAATAATCTCACTTGCCAGGTCAGTTGGCATCTCACGTTTCTACTCTATATGCTGCGTTTCTACTAGTTTCAATATCGCCACCCACTTTCGTTATGTTTACTCACCTTCGTGTTTTTTCATCAAAAAACCTTTTGGTTACTTTTTAAACCAATAATCGATTTTTTCTAACTTTCGTGTTTTTTTGCAAATAAATACATTGGTTAATTTTAAAGTCATTATTTGTCATGCTTCTCTTCTAAATACTTTTCATATAGCCTATCAGATAGCATCAAGATTATATATTTCTATGCTTCTTTTAACACTACGATTGCCCTCTTTTTGAACTAATTCCATTTTGGAATAAGTTGAATCTTTAGTCAATTCTTCATCAGCATATATATTTATTAAATGCTTTGCTATTGCAGGTTGCTCCACGTCAAAGAGTTCAGCCATTCCTCTTTGTGAAAGCCATATGTTTTCATCTTTTAGCACAACATCAACATTGATTTTCCCATCATCTGTTTCATATAATAAAAACTTGCTTTCACTTATTCTATCTAGCATTTTGCCACTCCCTCTATAAACAACTTATACCATAAGCTTATAAATAATCTCTCACTAACCTACCTATTATTTATATTTTACTATATTTTGCATATTTTTTAAAGTATTTGACGCAAATTTTATTAGTTATTTTGTATCTACTTTAAATTTTGTACAATAGCATAGTTTTTTCAATGTTTTTGTGTTAATTTTAAAGTAAATTCAAACTTTTTTCATCTTTTTTCTCTCCAGGCCTTGCAATCATCATTTGTGCACGCTATAATAGTCATCAGTTACGAGTCCAGTGTGTGAAATGAAAAATAGTCCGATGTGCGAGTTTTGAATCAAAGTCCTAGAGAGAGTTATGGAAATGTTTTACTTAATTTCCAGGAACTCAAACTCAAAGTCCAGTGGTAGCAATACCGTACGGGTTCGATTCCCATTTTCGGCAGACCATAAGAAAAGCTACTATTTACAAGCATTTGCTCGTTTTAGTAGCTTTTTGATTTTTTAGTTATTTATTTCATACCGTCTTAATCGAATTTCGTAAGTTTTCACTTGAATCTTTTATGTTTCTCATCAAATTATATATAATTTCTATGTTTGCGTTCTGTTCTTCCATTGTTGCAAACATTTCTTCTGACGCTGCTGAGTGTTCTTCTGATATGCTTGCTATACTCTGTATCTCATTTCGTATTTTATTAAATATTGCTGACGTATTTTCGATTACCTTTAATTCACTTGTAACTTTTGCATCGATTTCCCCAAATGCTTCCTTTATCTTTTCAAAGCTTCCATTCATTTTTTCTACTATTTGTTCCCCCTCTCGTGCTGCATTGCTTCCACTTTCTACTTTTTCTACCACCTTCTGTTATTTAAATATTCATATACTCATATCCCCATGTTTCAAGCATATCAAGTACAGCTTTAAACTTTTCTCCGATTTCACTCAAGTACTATTCCACTTTTGGAGGAATGATTTATGTCAAAAATTATTATAACAGGTAATAGTGTTAAATCCATACTGACTAACACTATTCTATTTGTTTTCCCATATAATAAAAATACCATAGTTTAGTTAACAACAACCACCACTGCAACCACAACCACAGCCCGAATTACCCGACGTTGGTTCTTCATTTATTCCTAGAACCCTATATGCAGCCTGACGAATTGCCTTTGCAGGTATATCTTCATATTCCTCGCCTTCATATTTGACTGTTCTGCAGAATGTTTCTGTTCCTAGCAATGATGTACACGAATCACAATAGTTGTTTGATACTTCAATATTTAAAATATCTTCAATAGGTATTCCATTAAAAAGTATTGTATTAGATTGTGGAACTTGTTCGCCATTAAGTTTTGTTTCAACAAATTCTACTTCTATCCCTTGTGGTTGTAATGCTCTTTTCAACCTTTTTACTTCTTGATTAAGATTTTCACCTGTGTCATAACAGCGATTGCAAGTTTCACCTTCTACATCAAGATGTAACCATTCAATTTTAAGTGTCTTCATTTTCAAAACCTCCCAAGGATATTTTTATTTTAATTCTCTTCTTTTATATATTCCTTTATTTCATCCTTACTTGGAACCCTTCCAAAAGCCTTTACCTTTTCATTAATGACTATTGCTGGTGTTCTCATAACCCCATATTCCATTATCTTTTGTATATCTTCTACCTTTTCTATATTAGCATCTGTATTTAATTCCTTTACTGCTTCTTCTGCTGATTGGTACAGTTTTTTACAATTTGCACATCCCATTCCTAATATTTTTATATTCATATTCGATTCCTCCTATAGTTTAGAATATTTTATGATTTTTATTTAAAAGCCTAAGTAAAACATATAAAAACCAATAAATAATATTGCTGTTCCCATTACATACTTCAGTATTACACTAAACGCACCATACTTTTTATTTGCTGTAAGCTTTTTTACAAATCCTATAGTTGTTCCTGCTATAAGGACAAGTATACTATGCCCTATAGAATATAGTAGTAAGAGTAATACTCCCCATGCAATATTTCCACTTCTTGCAACTATTCCAAGTAACACAACAAGCACAGGTGTTGCACATGGAGATGAAAATATTCCTCCTAGCACTCCAGCTATAAATGCTCCTATGTAACCTTTTTTTGTATTCTTTGAAACAAGATACGTTGATGGTATGAAATTATATATTTCAAATGTTTGTAATGCCATAAGTAACATCAAGACACCTAAGGCAATGTACCACCACGGCGATGATGTTCCCATCAGTTTTCCAAGGAGGGCTGCTAGTGTTCCAAGAACAGTAAAAGTTACTGCCATACCAAACGCAAATGTAAGTGATAGTTTAAATGCTCTTTTAGGGTCATTATTTCCTGTTCCACCAACATATCCAATTACAAGAGGTACACTTGTGAGTGCACAAGGTGTAACAGATGTTAGTGCTCCTGCAATTAGAGCAAGTAACGGTGCAAACCATATATTGTTTTTTATTAATGTTGATAGCATTTCTAACCACCCGTCAATCACTCTATGCCCATCTCCTTTAAAGCCGATAGCAATTGTTCTTTTGTCATGCCACCCTCATGTGTTGTAAAAACATGTTCATTTGTTACTTTATCAGAATACATCATCATTTGCATCTTTTCTGGATCAGATGGAACATATGGTTTTCCCTCTTTATTAAAAAATATTTGAGTTGGAATAACACTGATTGGATACCCTTCTGCTAGCTTTTGATATTTCCACACGTCAACAAACTTAATAATAGCTTTCCCTTGAAGCTCTATGTTTAGTTCCTTTAGCACTGGTGCCATTTCTTTACATGGAATACAAGAATCTGCACCAAAGTCAATAACAATTGGGAGCCCATAAGATTTTAGTTTTTCTATGTCTAGTTCATCGACAGCGTGAAGTACAAAATCAGAGTTATTCTTAATGGCTATTGGTTGTTCATTTTTTACAATTAACTCCTCATCTTCAATTTTTGCTTGTTCACTACTTGCTTCTGCCTTCACTTCTGTTTGCTCATTTTTCAGAGTTGTTTTCTCATTGCTTTTTGCAATCCAAATACCTCCTACAACGAGTAAAATACATACTGTAAAAATAATTTTAATTAAGTTTTTTTTATTAAATACTTTCTTCATTTTATCAACCACAACAATAACCCCCTCCACAACCACAGTCGCTAATATTATCTTTTTTACCATTTGGCGGTATCCAATCAGTAGTATCTCCTACATACTCGATTGCACCTACTGGACACTTATTTCCACAACCATGACAACCATGAACACAGTTTTCTGGGTTAATTACATATGGTTTCCCATCCCTTTCTTCATAAGCTCCATGTTTACAGTGATTAACACATATTAAGCATTCTGTACATTTTTCTTTGTTGATTACTGGATACCACGTCTTTGACATTTTCATTACCCCTCCCTTGTTTTAAATTATACTAATAAATATGAAAATATATTAAACAAATAACCGATAAGTATGATACCTACTGTAACGATTGTTATAAATATCGTAAGTAGCTTTGGCTTTACAACCCTACTGATCATCACCATAGATGGTAGTGATAACGCAGTTACTGCCATCATAAAGGCAAGTACTGTACCTATGTTTACACTTTTAAGCACAAGTGCTTCAGCAATCGGTATGGTACCAAAGATGTCAGCATACATTGGTATCCCTACAAGTGTTGCTAGTATTACTGCAAAAGGATTATTAGACCCCACTACATTATCTATTACTTCTTGTGGTATGAAATTATGAATAACCGCACCAATACCAACACCTAATAATATATATATCCAAACCTTTTTAACTATGTTTTTTACTTCTCCTATAGAAAACTGTGACCTTTGCTTTTTTGTTAGCTTTTCTTCAAGCATGTCACCACTCTTAATTTTTCTAACATAATCTTGTATTTGATCTTCTAGATTTAACTTTTCTATAATCGTACCTGCGATAACCGCAAGTACAATCCCTACTACAACATATGCAAGTGCAATCTTTATTCCAAAAAATGATAACAGTATTAAAAAAGATGCTATATCTACAAGTGGTGATGATATAAGAAAGGAAAATGTTACCCCAAGCGGTAACCCTGCTGATGTAAATCCTATAAATATAGGTATACTCGAACAACTACAAAACGGAGTAATAGTCCCGAGTAGTGCACCCATGATATTTCCTGTAATTCCTTTGAATTTGCCTAGTATTTTTTTAGTACGCTCTGGTGGAAAGTAGCTCTGTATATATGACATGATAAATATTAACACTGATAACAAAATAAATATCTTTACTACATCATATACGAAAAAGTGTACAGCTCCACCTAATTTAGTTTGCACTCCAAGATTAAACACATTTTCCACTAAAAACTTTGCCATATCACTTAGCCATTGCATTTTTAAAACTTGATCATTTAGAAAACTAAATATATTCATGCTATACCCCCTTGCAGTTTCCTTTACATCCTCTGTCTTTCTCAATTCTGGCTTTTACTTTTGCTAAATCATCTTTGCATTTTTGAGTATTTAAAAGCTCTTCTTTCACCAAAGCTTTTATAATATTGTCATACATTCTGTTTTTGATTAAAGCGTACTTAACCCACAAACCATTCTTAGTATCTTCTACTATGTTAGCATTCTTCAGTATTGTGAGATGTCTAGAAACAGTTGACTGTGGCAACTCTAATATATCTACCATTTCACAAACATATAAATCCGACTGGAATAATATATTTATTATCCTAAGTCTTATCTCATCTGACAATGCACTTGTTACACTCAATATCTCTTTCACTTTTCCACCCCATTTTAGTATGTATTCGTTTTTTCGGATATATACATATTATATGCTTTGAAAATTTATTTGTCAATATTTTATGTATATTTCAAAGTAAAAAATAATTGACATTTGTGTAAAAATATGGTACAATCTGTAGGAAAAATAAATGGAGGATTGAAAATATGACATATGAAGAAAAGGAAGTTGAAGACTTAAAAAAAAGCTTTATAAGATGCAAGTAGGACAACAAAACTATATTGCACGAAGGGCTAATTTGTATAAATCCGAAGAAGATTCGAAAAACGACTTTGAAAAAGGTTTGAAAAGGCAATTATTAAAAGAATATTTTGCTAGTGCTGAACCATATGAAGTCCTGACCGCAGAAATTATTAATAGAATTGCATCGTTTGGATATAAATTAACATATGATGCAGGTTCTACTAAAAAGAAGCAGGATATAGGATTTATATCAAAAAAGGAAGCACAAGAATTTTTCGGAAATTGTAGAACTGAATGGAATATACTTCGATTAAAACCAGGTGAATTGAAGTTATGTTTAGAAGAATTAAACTATAATAATGAAATAACTAATAGTGAAGCACAAAATGAATACAAAAACAGTGAGGTATCGTTACCAGATGATTTAAATGAAATAAGGTACTTAAACCTAACTGATAAAATGAAAAGCTCGGACGGTATACATAGATTAACAGCCTTTGAAATGTATGAGTTAGACACTTACAATTGGCAAATAACTTCGGCTGTAACAAACAAAGTGAAGAATTATATGGGGATATCTGGTGAAATTATTAGTAAAGAACTTTTTTATGGGCAAACAGAAAAATATTATGGATTTTTGGATGATGTTCTTGGAATGGAGATATTAGAACCCCAAGAAATAAATAAAGATGCAACATTACAAGCATAGCGCTTTATTTCGAATATACTATCATAAATCCTATGCTATTTAGAAATAATCTATTCCTCTTTGAACCCGCCAAATACGAAAGTTTTCATTATCTGTCAATAGCTTTTTCTGTTTTTCATTAGCTCTTATCTAAAGACTAAACTATATAGTTTCTTTACCTAAAAAGCTTTAAAAATAGCATAAGATATATTATAATTTAAAAAAATGTAGAGGTTTCCTAAACAAAAAATAAGGCATTCAAAATATAATCTGAGTGCCTTATTTTTTGTTACCTACTAAACTTATTTTACAAGCCAGTTATTTAGCTTGCGAAGCTTTTAAAATGTTCTTCATCTCTTAGTTGTAAATAAAATTTCAGTTCTTCTTCCTCATACTCCATTATTATTTTCATTAATGACTTTAACTCTTTGGTTTTATTATACTCATCTAATGCCATATTTATATCAGACTTATCATCACGTTTCATTATTACAGGTCTATATCCATGTTGTAGTAGTATGTAGTTTAACACTATTCTCGCTGTAGTACCATTTTCTTCCACAAACGGATATATCCTCTCGACTTCTGCATACATATAACATGCAAGTTCAATCGGATGCATTTCCTCTTTTTTGGCTTTATAACCTTTTAAAAGGCTCTTTATCTGGATCATCGCTTCTTCTGGAACAGGTGGCATATGCTGCCTTCCTCTTATTAGAATCTCGCAGTTCCTATAAAAACCACCCTCTATAATGTTTTGCGTCAATACCTTATGTATGTCTTTTAATCTATATTCGTCCATCTCTAGTTTATAATTCAGAGCTTTATCCATATATTCCAGAACTCTTTGATTATTCATTATTTCATTATGCTCTCTAATCGTTTTTCCGCCTATTGTCACATTGTCTTTAAGTAATATCATTACATCCGTCAATGAATACGAATTGCCTTCCATAGCGCAAGAATTATAAATAAACCAATAATTCATATTTTCATTATACTTCTTTACTGACATTCCTTCAAATTTGGCACTACGGCATATATTCTTTAATGCATCTACTCTCAAAAACATATTTTATATCCTCCATTCAGTTCATTTTTCTTTAGTGTATACTACATAATATAATATATGTTACCATATTTTTACATAATAGTCAATATGTGTTTCAATATTTTACAAAAAAATAAGTATTCCTAATTATATTAGAACTACTTAGTCACCTTTTTTCCTTTCTTGCTTTTCCATTCTTGTTTTTAACTGTGCACTATATCATCGTAACTTACATATTCCAGTGTCAGCCCTCCAGCCACAGCTGTCGGTCCTGCGTTTTTTCTTTCCAGACTATCTATTATATTTTTTATTTCGTTTTTATCAATTGTTTTTTCGCCAACTCTAATCAATGTTCCTGCAATAATCCTCACCATATGATGTAGAAAGCCATTGCCTTTAACGTATATGTTAATTATATTATTTTTTTCACGTTTAATTTGTATGTCGTATATCGTTCTCACTGTAGTTTTTGTTGCTTTTTCTGACGAGCAAAAAGCTTTAAAGTCATGCGTTCCTATCATAAATTTTGCAGCTTGCCTCATCAACCTTATATCTAACGCCTTATAGTAATAAGCTACATACCTCATCATTTTGGGCACCCTTATATCGGTGTTTAGTATACTGTATCTATAGATTTTATATTTTGCATCCCGGATTGGATGAAAATCGAGCAACACATACTTTGCAGATTTTACGACGATGTCATCTGGTAAGCTCGAATTCAGCACAAAGGGTATCTTTTCTACTAGGATATCTGTATCCACCTGTATTGCCACCACCTGATGCTCCGCATGTACGCCAGCATCCGTCCTGCTACACCCCCTCACTGTCACCTTATGCTTAAACTTTTCCTTGCATGCTTTCTCTATCGCCTCTTGCACTGACAGCCCATTTGTTTGACTCTGCCACCCGCAGTAGTTTGTCCCATCATAGGCAACCACGAGCGCTATACTTTGCAACATATATCTCACATCCCTTTGAATTATTCACTTATTATTACACATCTAATATATTCAATAATTATATATATCATTATATCTTATATTTTTTATATGTCAATTTTTTTGCATGTTTTCCCCATCCATTTTGTATTTTTTTATGTAAAAACAAATAAGATAAGATAACAAAATAAAGGTGCCTCAGAGTAGCGCTCTGAACACCTTTATTGCTATATTATTCTATAATAGTTACTACTTGATTTTCTTCATCCCATTTAACTTCACAATCTAATGTTTCAGCTATGAACCTAATTGGTAATAGAGTTCTAGAATTTTCAATTATTGGTGCAACTTCTAATGTAACTTGTTGTCCATTAATTTTAGCAATATTACTACCTATTACTAATTCTATTATTTTATCATTTTTTTCAATAATTATTTTTTGTTCATCTTCGAACCATTCAATTTTTCCATTTAAGCTTTCAGATATAAATCTGATAGGTAGAAGGGTTCTATTATCTCTTATAATTGGAACGACATTTTTATCTTCTTTATCAATCTGAGTCAAAAACGCAGAGTCATTAGCATTTGGATTCCCAATTTGCATATTTATATATTTTTGATCAGCCATAGCTACTTTAGTTAAAACTTGAATGTCTTCTTCTACTTTTTCTACTGGCTTAGCATATCCCCATTTATCTCCTAACTTTACACAAGCTAGACCATCTGTAAATCCCCAAGCATCATCATATATAATTGGAACTATAACATTTCCATTTTTGTTTACAAAGCCTTTTTTGCCATTATCCTCTACTACTGCGTAACCATCATTAAAAGAATCTAATCTATCATATATTAATGGAACTACAATATTTCCATTAATATCAACTGCTCCCCATGAGCCGCTTTTTTCTACAGTTATTCTACCTTCAGAAAATGCCCCAATTCCATCATACTCAAAAGGAACTACTACATTTCCTGCTTTATCTACACTACCCCATTTGCCATTTTGTCTAACTCCTGCGAAGCCATTCCAAACAAAGGCTTTTTCATATTGGATAGGAGTAATACTATTACCCTGTGTATCTATAACTCCCCATTTGCCATCTTTTTGTACCGTAGCAATTCCACCCGAAAAATCAGCAACTCCTACTTCTATATCTCCAAAGTCTGACAAGTTTGTTTTTTGAGAATCATATGTTAACGGAACAACCCATTCACCCTTTTTATCTATTAGTCCCCATTTACCATCTTTTGATATGCCCCTTGTCAAATTATTACCCGTAATCTCTAACATATAATCTGGTTCATTTGGTCCTAATAACTGATCATTTATAAATGAATTCCATATAGCATACTCGAGTGGAATTATAATATTATTTTTATCATCTATAATTCCCATTCCTTCATCATAATTTCTGGCAATAGCATAACCTTCACTAAAAGGAGTTAATTGATCATACATAGCTGGAATGATAACCTCACCTGTTGTTTTGTTTTTTACACCAATGTAAGACTCTTGATCATCATTTCTAAACCATGTTGCGTCTTTCCCTGCAAATACTTCCCACGTCCAAGCAAAACGATCTTCTTTAGGCTTTACAATTTTAAGTTTTCCCTTTTTATCAAAGCTCCATGATTTAGTTATGATAGGAGTACCGTCTGCATCCCATCCAATATTAACCCCATCTTCGTCTCCTTCTTCTCTCACAATAGTTTTTGAAACTACCCGTTGTCCATCTTGCTCACCTATCCAAGAGTATTCCATAGGTACAACTAAATCCCCTTTTGTGTTTATAAGACCCATCTTTGGTCCACCATTTGCATATTCTGCAATCTTACCCTTCGAAACTGATGCAAGACCATCTTTAAATGGTTCTGCTCTGTAATACTGTGGCTCAACTACCCATTCCCATATAGCTCCATCTTGTGCAAATACAGGCGTAGCCAACATCATACCTATTACAGTCCCAAATATAACTTTCCGAATCATCAAAATTCCTCCTTGTGGGTTATTAAACCTGAATAAGTAACTAATATCACATCAGGTTCTACGAGGTATATTACAACCTCTTTTTACATATTGTACCACTTTTTTCTACCAACATCAACAATTTTATGAAACATTCGTTATCTCTTTCCAAAAATACTCTCAAGTTACTAAGTTATGCATTTCTATTCTCTATTTCAGGTGCAAAATCATCTTGTCCATATTCTTGTATTTAAATTCAGCTCATCTACTATACCGTATATCATATTTAAAACATTATAATACTCTAGCATCGGTTCCATGTCATATAAGCTTCTATCCATTTTTACATCAAATATGGGAGTTTTCATTACCTTAATTATGTATATTTTATTTTTTACGAATGATATTTTTATTGAATTCATCTTTCCTTGATAACATTTTATTCTTTGGATTAGTGATGGCGTTAAAATATATCTTCCTTCTATCTGGTCGGTACCAAAAAAGTCAAACTTACCCTCGAATTCATTATCTTCTAGTTTTATCCTGCTCATTCCGCCAAATTTATCAACTAAGGATTTGCCTTCTAAAATTATAAATTCACCATTAAAATTTTTATTAAAATCAATAATTATGAACTGACCTATAGGTAGCTTTATACTTTTTCCACTAGAATCTAAGTTTCCATAGCTTAGACCTATCAACTCTACTTTGGTTCCTTCATCAGGTAAAATTTCATCTTTAATCAAACTATCAACATAGTATTCTGCACAATAGGTTTTAGTATTAGCTCCATCTAAAAGTCTGCAATCGACTAAATCTTTACTTATGTCTTTTGTATCATAATACTTAAAATCATTGCCATAAAAACTCATGAAACTTTCCACTAAAGTCCTTTTGATTTCTAATGTTGTTTTGGGATTATATAGTCCTAATTGTATTTTAAATATTTTAAAATACAATACACCTATAAACCCCATACCTCCAAACATAATTAGCATATGTAAACCAGGTAAAATAATAGAAATGGCTATAGCTATAGCTATTATAGTAATTGCTGTCTTTTGTAGCTTTTTTGTGTTTTTATCATACTCTGTTTTCAAATTTAATCTTTCAATTTCTAATGGTTCTATCACTGACTTAATTGTGGTATTAAAATACTCTTCAAACTCTTCTTTTGTTTTCATAAAATATCCTTTCTAAGGAGATAAACAACTATTGATTTCCTCTTTTTATTTTATTATATTTTTGGTATATTTTAGGTATATTTTAGGTATATTTTAGGTATAATGTATATGTACCTTTCTGTTTTTTACACATATTAGTATAATATCACTTATACCATCTTTTTTCAATACTTTTATATTTTGTTATTCAAAACAAGTGAATAATTCAGCCCTGACCCTATTTGTACACTCCTACAAACACGAAAAAATAAAAACATTACTCACTTTTTAGTAAACAGCAAAGACTATATAACCCTTATATATCAAGAGATACAGAGTTTTTTATATTTTCAAACTGTCAAAGATGAGATTATATTAAACTATTAGCATTATTTCAATACTAATTAACAAAATAGTATATATTTTCTATCTTATATATAAACAAGCAGTTTCATTCTCTTATAAATGAATACTGCTTGTTTTAAAAATACTCCTATATATTTTTTTATTATATCTACTTGTATACTGTTACTCCTGTGATCTGTGGACTACTTGATGCATCGCCCGTTAGTACTATCTTCCACCACAGGCTACTGCTACCACCTATATTTATATTTGTATTTCCGTTTAAACTTGCATTGCCAACTACTGTAAAATCTGTGCCATTTGTGCTATAGCTAAATGCATAGCTTGTACCATCTGGTACTGTGGCATCGACTTTTATTTTGATGTTGTCGAGTGCACTGCCTAGTGACATTTCATTTGAGACTAGAACATTACTTGCTGGGTTATATGTAATATCATTTGTAAATTTAGTAAGCACAAAATCCGTACCTCCAGCTGTATTGGTTCCACTTACACTCTCTCCTGATATTGTAGACAGATTACTTGTGCTATACCCTGCACATATATAGTCTCCTATTGAGTCTTGCACTATACCATAAATTACTTCGTTTAATGTTCCTCCTAGATTATTAATCGAAATCAAATCAAGATTATCATCAAATTTATTTATAACAAAATCGTATCCACCTTGGTTAGCATCTCCGCTAGCTGTTTCCCCTGATATACTACCTAAATTACTACTAGTAAACCCAATACTAACATATTTACCACTATTATCTTGTATTAAACCACATAAATAATCATAACCTGTCCCTCCCAGGTTATTTATTGCTGTTAGTTGCAGATCGTTATTAAATTTTGATATTACAAAATCTTCATTCCCTTGAGTATTAGTCCCACTTACTGTCTCTCCGCTTATACTACTTAAATCACTAAAACTATACCCTACACACACGTAATCTCCTGTAATATTTTGAATTATGCCTCTATAGATATCTTCATTAGTCCCACCTAAATTGTTTATGGCCATCAATTGTAAACTACTATTGAATTTTGCTATTACAAAGTCATCAGTTCCTTGAGTATTGAATCCACTTACACTTTCTCCATTTATACTACCTAGATTACTTCTACTAGCTCCTACACACACATAATTATTATCATTATCTTTAATAATATCATAGAACTCGTCTCCTAATGTTCCTCCTAAATTATTCATTGTCGTTATTTGTAAATTATTGTCAAATTTTGTTATTACAAAATCTCGTCCCCCGCTTGTATTTGCTCCACCCACAATCCCCCCATTTATACCAATCAAATTACTATCACTGGTTCCAGTACATATATAATTACCTTGATTATCTTGAATAACTCCATTAAATAGATCATCTTCTATTCCACCAAGGTTATTTATAGTTGTTAACTGTAGATTACTATTAAATTTCGCTATTACAAAGTCATAATTTCCTTCACAAGTCGATCCTCCAACACTTTCTCCATCAATAGTTGTTAAATCACTCCTTGTTATTCCTACACATACATAATCACCATTGCTATCTTGTATAATGTCATTAAAAGTATCATCAACTGCACCACCAAAATTATTTATAGCCATTAGTTGCAGATTACTATTAAATTTTGCTATTACAAAATCAGATGCTCCTACTGTATTTGAATCACTTTCTGTTTCTCCTGATATAGAGCTTAGATTACTCAGACTATATCCGACACATATATAATTCCCTTGATTATCTTTAATTATTTTATTAAACTGATCCCCACTAGTTCCACCTAGATTATTTATAGCACTCAATACCTGTGATTCACTCGAAACTGCAAGTGTTCCACTAATCCAGTCTGCAGTGGTACCTACACCTATATTATCCTCATTTGCAAATACCTCTGCAAATACCTGTACTCCACTTGTATTTACATCTACTAGCCCATTTCCATGATAAATAACATGATAATCTTTAGACTCTGTTATCGGATTAGTGGGTATTTCTTTTATATACCCATATGTTTCTAATTCATCAATCAAATCTTCCCCATCTTCCGGCATTGTCATTAGGGATAACAAATATGCATTACCCTGCTTTTGGAGTATAGTAAGGTTTTGTTTATGTGCAGTCTGTTTCGACTCATCACTTTTATTTATAAATATCGGTATAGCTATAGTGGCAAGTGCCGCTAATATAACTAATACTGCTAATAATTCAAGTAGAGTGAACCCTC